>NZ_JBGDVI010000005.1:0-262522 GCF_046551895.1 Salmonella sp. SAL03688 | reverse complement strand
GAGTGCCTTAAGCGCTTTATCGAAATCGAAGGGCTGGGACATGTGTCATTCCTTTTTGATTGTATATTACTGGAATGACACAGAATTTCTAACACTCCCAACACAGCCGCTCCAGATCATGTGCGAAAAGTTCGGCAGCAACAGATTGATAAATTTTCCACTCGATAAAATCCCCCTCTGTATAAATGGACTGAAAAGAAGATAAATCAGGGAAGTAACGCATTGTATTATTGCCGATGCGGTTATTTATTTTGTCAACAATGGCGTTAATTCGTCGCTGTCTCCTGGCTTTCATTTCCTTTAACCTGGCAATGATTTCTGGAGAGATGGGAGTGTCGCCAGCTTCCCATCGTTGCCAGGTTGCCGAATTATTATCCTGGGTGATATAGATTGTGCATTCTTCAATCGTCATATCAAAAATACGCCGTAGTGCTTGTAGTTCTAACGCGTTCATCATTTTTTAGGCTTTTATATGAAAAAAGTGATGCTATAAATAGCACCACCGACACCGTTTCGACTTGAACAGAATCACACTATTTTGTGCAATATTATTTGTTCGTTGCAGATATCGCGGTGTTGAAGGGAAACGGGAGCTGGCTTATGTAACAATGCAGCGAAAAAAGTTAAAAAAAAAGCCCATCGTAGGAGACGGGCAAAGACTACACACAGCAATTCGTTGTTTCACTCAGGGGATTTCCATGCTTATAAATCAATGTGTTGATTTATAACCGTGTGCTAATAGTAGGCATGAGCACTTTTTGCGTCGATCAGATTCGTCTCAATAGTTTAAAAACTGTAACGGATTTGCGACAGAAATGAGATGCGGCGGGGAACAGACGGGCGAATCAAAATGAGGTGTGCGTTGAATTGATAAACGTCGCTAAAGCATCGGGCGGCAATGCCGCCCGACGGGATTATGACTGCTTGTTGGCTTCCTCGATGTCATCCAGCTCTTCAAGGATCTCCTCTGGTTCATTCGTCGGCGCCGGAACTTCATGTACCCATGCGGAGAACAAACGCCAGGTCACGGCCAGAAGCACCGGTCCAATAAACAGACCAATCATACCGAATGCAATCAGGCCGCCGATTACCCCGGAAAGGATCAGAAGCAGCGGTAAATCGGCACCCATGCGGATGAGTACCGGGCGAATCACGTTATCCAGAGTGCCGACGACGGCGCTCCAAACCAGCAGCACGGTGCCCCAGGTGGTGTCGCCTGTCCAGTAAAGCCAGATAATGGCTGGAATCAATACCGGCAACGGCCCCAACTGAACCAGACACGAAAGGATCATCACTACCGTCAACAGGGTAGCGTAAGGCACGCCGGAAATCGCCAGCCCGATGCCGCCAAGTACCGCCTGTACCAGCGCGGTGACCACCACGCCAAGCGCCACGGCGCGGATCGCCTGGGCAGCCAGCAGAACCGCCGCATCGCCGCGTTTAGCCGCGAGACGACAGGCAAAATGGCGTATTCCCATCGCCACTTGTTCGCCGCGCCAGTAAAGCAGGGCGCTAAACAACAGCATCAGGGCGCAGTGCATCATAAAGCGTCCGATATGCGCCGCCTGACCGACAAACCAGGTCGTGGTTGTGCCGATATAAGGCCGCACTTTCGCCATAATAGCGCTACCGCCCATATCCAGCAGGCTATGCCATCCGGCATACAGTTTGGCGCCAACCAACGGAATATTATTTAACCATGCCAGATCGGGTAGCGTCATATCGCCGCCGGTCACTGCATGGATGAGCGGGCCGCTACCATCGACAATGCTGTTCACCAGCAAGGCGACGGGAATAACGAAGAGCAGCACTAACAGCAGCGTCATGACCAGTACGGCAAGCGAGCGGCGGCCCCACAATATTTTTTGTAATTTCAGCAAAACGGGCCAGGTCGCGATAACAATCGTACCTGCCCATGCAAACCCCAAAATAAAAGGCTGTACTATCCACAAACAGGCCACAATCATGATGGCTAAAAACAGCACCGATAGCAGCACTTGCGCAATATCCCTGGGCTGACGAACATTTACCATAAATACTTTTCACCTTTGTCTTTGCGCCAGAACGTTGGCGCGACGTGAACATGCAAACCACACCCTATAATGATGAGCAATTTCAGCGGTTTTTAACAGGCCGATTCTGCATGTAATTCTGTTGGGCGCACAGGAAAAAAATGTGATACAACAAATAACGCAACACGCAAACGATTAAGCATCCCTTCCTGTGCGTAGACCGCTCGCGCTCGCCGGGTTGGGCGCCACCGTTCACAACATAGACCGTAGGAAAAGGTCAATATAATGATTCCACAAATTTCTCAGGCACCCGGCGTCGTTCAGCTGGTGCTCAATTTTTTGCAGGCGCTGGAGCAGCAAGGGTTTACGGGCGATACGGCAACCAGCTATGCCGACCGTCTGACAATGTCGACCGATAACAGTATCTACCAGCTTCTTCCCGATGCTGTTGTGTTTCCCCGTTCTACGGCGGATGTCGCGCTTCTTGCCCGTCTGGCGGCGGAGCCGCGCTTTACGTCGCTGATATTTACCCCGCGAGGCGGCGGTACTGGCACGAATGGCCAGGCGTTAAACCAGGGCATTATTGTTGATATGTCCCGCTATATGAACCGCATTATTGAAATTAATCCTGAAGAGGGATGGGTGCGGGTAGAGGCGGGAGTGATAAAAGATCAGCTTAATCAAGCGTTAAAGCCGTATGGCTATTTTTTTGCGCCGGAACTTTCCACCAGTAATCGCGCCACGCTTGGCGGTATGATTAATACCGATGCCTCTGGTCAGGGTTCGCTGGTCTATGGAAAAACGTCAGATCATGTCTTAGGCATACGGGCCGTATTGTTGGGGGGTGATATCCTTGACACACAATCGATGCCCGTAGAGCTTGCCCGGACGCTGGGTGAAAACACGACGACGCCAGGCCGCATCTATCAGACCGTCTATCAGTCCTGCCTGGAAAACCGTCAACTTATCCTCGATAGCTTTCCAAAGCTCAATCGTTTCCTGACAGGCTACGATTTACGCCACGTCTTTAACGATGACATGACCCGCTTCGATCTCACCCGCATCTTAACGGGGTCGGAAGGGACGCTGGCGTTTATTACTGAAGCCCGGCTGGATATTACCCCGATACCCAAAGTCCGCCGTCTGGTGAATGTAAAATACGACTCCTTTGATTCCGCGCTGCGTAACGCCCCTTTTATGGTTGATGCGCGCGCCTTATCCGTCGAGACGGTCGATTCCAAAGTCCTTAACCTCGCGCGGGAAGATATTGTCTGGCACTCCGTTAGCGAATTGATTACCGATGTGCCGGATAAAGAAATGCTTGGCCTGAATATCGTGGAATTCGCGGGTGACGATGAAGCGCTTATTGACGGACAGGTCGAGGCGCTGTGCCACCGGCTGGATGGTCTGATGGCGCGAGCGGAAGCGGGCGTGATCGGCTGGCAACTTTGTACCGATTTGACGGGTATTGAGCGTATTTACGCGATGCGCAAAAAAGCGGTAGGGCTGCTGGGTAATGCGAAAGGTGCTGCCAAACCGATTCCTTTTGCGGAAGATACCTGCGTGCCGCCTGAACATCTGGCCGATTACATCGCCGAATTTCGCGCCCTGCTGGATGGTCATGGCTTAAGTTACGGCATGTTCGGCCACGTGGATGCCGGGGTGCTGCATGTGCGTCCGGCGCTGGATATGTGCGATCCGCAGCAGGAACTGTTGATGAAACAGATCTCCGATGAGGTCGTCGCGCTGACCGCCAGATACGGCGGGCTGTTGTGGGGCGAGCATGGAAAAGGTTTCCGTGCGGAATACAGCCCGGCCTTTTTCGGCGAAGTCCTGTATGGCGAGCTGCGCAAAATAAAAGCGGCTTTTGATCCGCATAATCGACTTAACCCGGGTAAAATCTGTCCGCCGCAAGGGATAGAGGCGCCGATGATGAAGGTGGATGCGGTAAAACGCGGCACCTGGGATCGGCAAATCCCGCTGGCGGTACGGCAGACCTGGCGCGGCGCTATGGAGTGTAATGGTAACGGCCTGTGCTTTAATTTCGATGCGAAAAGCCCGATGTGCCCGTCGATGAAAATTAGCCTTAACCGGATCCACTCGCCGAAAGGGCGGGCGACGCTGGTACGGGAATGGCTCCGTCTATTGGCCGATCGCGGCGTCGATCCGCTGAAGCTGGAAAAGGAGTTGCCGGAAAAACGCGCCAGCTTACGCACGCTGATTGCCCGCACCCGGAATAGTTGGCACAAACGCAAAGGCGAGTATGACTTTTCCCATGAAGTTAAAGAGGCCATGTCCGGCTGTCTGGCGTGTAAAGCCTGTACGACCCAGTGTCCGATTAAAATCGATGTTCCGGAGTTTCGTTCACGTTTCTTACAGCTTTACCATACGCGTTATCTGCGTCCGGTACGCGATCATCTGGTGGCGACGGTCGAGACCTACGCGCCGCTGATGGCGCGTGCGCCAAAGACCTTTAACTTTTTTATTAACCAACCGATGGTTCGCAATCTGGCGAAAAAACATATCGGTATGGTGGATTTACCTCTGCTTTCTGCCCCTTCATTGCAACAGCAACTGGTGGGCCATCCGTCTGCCAATATGACGCTTGAGCAACTGGAACGCATGAGCGCCGAGCAAAAAGCGAAAACGGTACTGGTGGTTCAGGATCCGTTTACCAGCTACTACGACGCCCGGGTCGTGGCGGACTTTATCCGCCTGGCGGAAAAGCTGGGCAGGAGGCCGGTATTGTTACCGTTCTCGCCGAATGGTAAGGCGCAGCATATTAAAGGTTTTCTTAATCGCTTTGCGAAAACGGCGAAAAAAACCTCTGAGTTCCTTAATCGGATCGCCGCGTTGGGGATGCCGATGGTGGGTGTCGATCCGGCACTGGTTCTGTGTTATCGCGACGAATACAAACTGGCGCTGGGCGAACAGCGCGGCGATTTTCATGTGTTGCTGGTGAATGAATGGCTGGCGCAGGAAATAAATGCAAGACTGTCCGTCGAGGTGAGCGGCGAACCGTGGTACTTTTTTGGTCATTGTACGGAAGTCACGGCTTTACCCGGCGCGCCTGCGCAGTGGACCGCCATCTTTGCCCATTTTGGCGCGAAGCTGGAAAATGTCAGCGTAGGCTGCTGCGGTATGGCGGGTACTTATGGACATGAACTCACCAATCATAAAAATTCGCTGGGAATTTATGAGCTATCCTGGCATCAGGCGATGCAACGTCTACCGCGAAACCGCTGCCTGGCAACCGGCTATTCCTGCCGAAGCCAGGTTAAACGCATTGAAGGTACGGGCGTGCGTCACCCGTTGCAGGCATTACTGGAGATTATAGGTTGATCTGGAAACGTGAAGTGACCCTCGATGCGCTTAATGCGATGGGGGAAGGGAATATGGTTGGCCTGCTTGATATCCGCTTTGAGCGTATTGGGGACGATACGCTGGAAGCGACAATGCCCGTCGATCATCGCACCAAACAGCCGTTCGGCTTGCTGCATGGCGGAGCGTCTGTGGTGCTGGCGGAAAGTATCGGCTCGGTCGCAGGTTATCTGTGTACACAGGGGGAGCAAAAGGTGGTGGGGCTGGAGGTGAATGCCAACCATGTACGGTCGGCGCGTCAGGGGCGCGTACGAGGCGTCTGTAAAGCGTTGCATACCGGGGCTCGGCATCAGGTCTGGCAGATAGAGATCTTTGATGAACAGGGACGTCTGTGCTGTTCTTCGCGTCTTACTACAGCGATTGTGTGACGTTGTCACCATAAAAGTGTGATGCATATTGCTTTTGGTCAAAATGTGCGCAGAAAAAGGTGATATACTGTGCACGTTTACACATAAGCGAGGATGATATGTCTACTGATTTGGACCCGACCCAACTGGCGATTGAATTTTTACGCCGTGATAAAACCGAACTTTCTCCCGCGCAGTATTTGAAGCGTTTAAAACAGCTGGAGTTAGAGTTTGCCGATCTCCTCACCCTCTCTGCAACCGAACTGAAAGAAGAGATCTATTTCGCCTGGCGGTTGGGCGTGCATTAATAAAGTCTGTGTAGGCCGGATAAGGCGTTAGCCGCCATCCGGCTATGTTACCAGGCAATCTCACCAGACACTGTCCCCAGGTAATAGATAACCCCCTTGATTTTGTTTAAAAAAAATACAGATCGCCATTTGTGCTAAAAAGGCGCGCTCTCTTTATGAGATTATTCTTATGCCCCTTCAAGAGCTAAGCCATTAAGAGTGCCGGAGATAAGCGCCGGATGGGGCCGGAACCCTTAAGCCTGTATTGAACAGACTTAAGGGTTTTTCTTTTCCGGGCGCGTAAAAAACTAAGGTCTGTCAATAACCGCCGGCATGTCGTCAGCCGTATGATTATTCAAAATACGGTTAGCCAGCACCCCTGACATCATCGATCCGTTAACGTTCAGTGCCGTGCGGGCCATATCAACGATAGGTTCGATGGCAATAAAAATACCGACCAGCGCAACGGGAAAATTCAACGTCGACAGGACAATCAGCGCCGCGAACGTACCACCGCCGCCGACGCCGGCTACGCCAATAGACCCTAGCGCAATGGCAGGCAACATCGCGGCCAGAAAATGCAGCGAGAGCGGATCGATGCCGATGGTGGGCGCAATCATCGCTACCATAATAGCCGGATAAATCCCGGCGCAGCCATTTTGCCCCATACTGGAGCCAAACGAGGCGGAAATATTGGCAATGGTGCTTTGTACGCCAAATTTTTCCTGGGCGGAAATGGCCAGCGGGATAGAGGCTGCGCTGCTGCGGGAAACAAACGCAAAGGTTAAGACGGGCCAGACCATTCTGAAATAACGCGCTGGATTATTACCGCTGAGGATCAGCAAGATGGCATGCACGATAAACATCATGAAAATCGCGATATAACAGGCGCCGATAAAACCAAGTAAGCTGGCGAATTGTTCAAAGTGGTATGATGAAAATACGGTAGTCATTAATGCCATGACGCCATAGGGCGTTAATGCAATAACGATACGTACCATCTTCATGACCCAGATCTGGATAGCGTTAATGCCTGCGCTTAATTTCTGACCTTCTTCCGGCGCCTCTTTTTTGACCTTTAACAGGGCGATCCCCGCTATTAGCGTGAAGATAACGATGCCGATAACGGAAACACTTCTGGCCCCCGTAAGATCAAGAAAAATATTAGTCGGAATCAGCGATGTCACTAACTGGGGAATCGACACCGCGGCAGTCTTATTGACTTCTTCTGTAGTTAACATTGACGGCATGTGCACAAAAGCGCTGGCGTCAAGCCCCAGTACATGGGCGGTCAGTAATCCGATAAAACCAGCAGCCATCACCAGGCATAACATGCATCCGACGATCGTCAGCGACATTTTTCCGATGCCGGCACTATTTTCCAGTTTATTGATGGCGGAAAGAATAGAAATAAAAATTAGCGGTATAGCGACCAGTTTTAGCAGGTGGACGTAACCATTGCCGACGATGCTGTACCATTCGATAATGGTTTTAGTGTGATTTGCTGAAATAAAATGCAGGGATAAACCAATAACAGCCCCTAAAAAGATAGCGATAAAAACGCTTTTCGACAGGGAATCGCTTTTTTGATTAATTCTCAAGATGACCCACGAGAAAACCAAAAAAAGTGCGATATACGCGAGCGTAACAACCATATTTTAAGCCTCTTGCCTCATTCAGCACCTGAAATGCCGGAAAGAGTTTACATAAACCTATAGCTCAAACTGAGTTATAGAACCGCAGCGGATTATAAAGAGCGCAACGCCAGGTATCCATACAAAAAATGGGGTTCTGACCTCGCCGCCCGGCAATGTCGACAGCCTATTAATTAAATAGTCATTTTCTATACATCTTTTCGTTTTTGACCTGCCAGAACGGTTAATGTCTTATAAATCATTACTTATCAAAATGTTAAGCGATTTTTTGTCTGTCGTATGACCTGGCGGACAGGGTCTATGCTTAATAAAAGGCGCTCAATATAACCATTTGTTGGAAAGCCCCTGCGGTTAAGGGGTTGAAGTGATAATCATTATCACTAACATGCTGTTATATCCTGGTGATTAAGAACGCGAGGTAACTCTATGGAATTGCATTCAGACACGTTTAACCCGGAGGACTTCCCCTGGCAAGGGCTGACGTTAACGCCAGCGGCGGCTGCGCACATACGTGAACTGGCAGCAAAGCAGCCGGGCATGTTGGGCGTGCGGTTAAGCGTAAAACAGACGGGATGTGCCGGATTTGGCTATGTTCTGGATACCGTTCGGGAGCCGGATAAAGACGATCTGGTTTTTGAAGCCGAAGGCGCAAAGCTTTTCGCACCGTTACAGGCGATGCCTTTTATTGACGGAACAGAAGTGGATTACGTACAGGAAGGGCTGAACCAGTTATTTAAATTTCATAACCCCAAAGCCCAGAATGAATGCGGCTGCGGCGAAAGTTTTGGGGTATAGGCGGTACTATGTCTCGTAATACTGAAGCAACGGAAGAGGTCGGCATCTGGACAGGCGGACGCCTTAATTACAAAGAAGGATTTTTCACGCAACTACCCACTGATGAACTGGCAAAAGGCATCAGTGAAGAGGTGGTGCGCGCGATTTCCGCAAAGCGTAACGAACCTGAGTGGATGCTGGAATTTCGTCTCAATGCCTATAGAGCCTGGCTGGACATGGATGAACCGCACTGGCTGAAGGCGCACTACGATAAACTGAACTATCAGGACTACAGCTATTACTCTGCGCCATCATGCGGAAACTGCGACGATAGCTGCGTTTCCCAGCCGGGAGCCGTACAGCAAACGGGCGCGAATACCTTTTTGAGTAAAGAGGTTGAAGACGCCTTCGAGCAACTTGGCGTTCCGGTTCGCGAAGGGAAAGAGGTCGCCGTCGATGCGATTTTTGATTCGGTCTCCGTAGCGACCACATACCGTGAAAAACTGGCGGAACAGGGCATTATTTTCTGTTCTTTTGGCGAAGCGATACACGATCACCCTGACCTGGTCAGGAAATATCTTGGCACCGTCGTGCCGGGGAACGATAACTTTTTTGCCGCGCTGAATGCGGCAGTCGCTTCCGATGGGACATTTATCTATGTTCCCAAAGGCGTGCGTTGCCCAATGGAGTTATCCACCTATTTTCGCATTAACGCTGAGAAAACCGGTCAGTTTGAGCGCACGATTCTGGTGGCGGATGAAGGCAGCTATGTGAGTTATATCGAAGGCTGCTCCGCGCCCGTACGCGATAGTTATCAGCTACACGCCGCGGTAGTGGAAGTCATCATCCATAAAGATGCTGAAGTAAAATATTCCACCGTACAAAACTGGTTCCCGGGCGACAACAACACGGGCGGCATTTTGAACTTTGTGACCAAGCGGGCGTTGTGCGAAGGGGAAAACAGCAAGATGTCGTGGACCCAGTCGGAAACCGGTTCGGCGATTACCTGGAAATACCCGAGCTGCATTCTGCGCGGTGATAATTCTATCGGCGAGTTCTATTCCGTTGCGCTGACCAGTGGACATCAGCAGGCTGACACCGGCACCAAAATGATCCATATCGGTAAAAACACGCGCTCAACCATTATTTCAAAAGGCATTTCCGCCGGCCACAGCCAGAACAGCTACCGTGGGCTGGTAAAAATTATGCCGACGGCAACCAACGCCCGAAATTTCACCCAATGCGACTCCATGTTGATTGGCGCGGACTGCGGCGCACATACGTTCCCGTATGTTGAATGCCGCAATAACAGCGCGCAGCTGGAGCATGAGGCGACAACATCACGCATCGGTGAAGATCAGCTTTTCTATTGTCTGCAACGCGGTATCAGCGAAGAAGACGCTATTTCGATGATCGTCAACGGTTTCTGCAAAGACGTTTTCTCGGAACTGCCGCTGGAGTTTGCCGTTGAAGCGCAAAAACTGCTGGCGATTAGCCTTGAGCACAGCGTCGGTTAATGATGAAGGAAAACCCATGTTAAGCATTAAAGATTTACAGGTCAGTGTGGAAGAAAAAGCGATTTTGCGTGGCCTGAATCTGGAGATTCGCCCCGGCGAAGTTCACGCCATTATGGGGCCGAACGGTTCCGGGAAAAGCACGCTCTCCGCCACCCTGGCGGGACGTGAAGATTATGAGGTCACCGGCGGCTCGGTTACGTTCAAAGGTAAAGATCTGCTTGAACTGTCGCCGGAAGAACGGGCGGGCGAAGGGATTTTTATGGCCTTCCAGTACCCGGTAGAAATCCCCGGCGTCAGTAACCAGTTTTTCCTGCAAACCGCACTGAATGCCGTGCGCGCCTACCGCGGGCAGGCGTCGTTGGATCGCTTTGATTTTCAGGATCTGATGGAAGAAAAGATCGCATTGCTGAAAATGCCGGAAGATTTACTGACCCGTTCGGTAAACGTCGGTTTTTCCGGCGGGGAGAAAAAGCGCAATGATATTTTGCAAATGGCGGTGCTGGAGCCGGAACTGTGCATCCTTGATGAGTCTGACTCCGGACTGGATATCGATGCGTTGAAAATTGTGGCGGAAGGCGTCAACGCGTTACGCGACGATAAACGCGCTTTTATTATCGTGACCCACTATCAGCGCATACTGGACTACATCAAGCCTGATTACGTCCATGTCCTCTATCAGGGGCGAATTGTCCGATCCGGCGATTTTACTCTGGTCAAACAACTGGAGGAGCAGGGTTATGGCTGGCTTACCGAACAGCAGTAAAGCGCTACAGCAATGGCAGCATCTCTTTGAAGAAAAAGGAGAAAGTCGAACTGAGCAAGCAAGACAACATTTACAACAGATGTTACGTCTGGGATTGCCGACGCGTAAACATGAAGACTGGAAATACACGCCGCTGGAGGGCTTAACCCATAGCCAGTTTATCCAGCAGTGTGCGACTATCAGCGCCGCACAGCGTGATGCGCTGGCGCTGCAAATCGATGCCGTGCGACTGGTGTTTGTCGATGGTCGGTTTATGCCAGAGCTCAGTGATAGCACGCAAAACAGCGGATTTGACGTTAGCGTCAGGGATGAGCGCCAGACGCTTGCCGCGCCGGTACATCCCGAGGTTTTTCTGCATCTGACGGAAAGCCTGGCGCAATGTGTCACGTATATACAGGTACGGCGAAATCAGCGTCCGACCAGGCCGCTACTGTTAATGCATATCACGCAGGGCGTGGATAGCGACGAGCTGAATACCGCGCATTATCGCCACCATCTGGCGCTGGCGGAAGGCGCGGAAGCGACGGTTATTGAGCATTATGTCAGCCTTACAGCGGCAAAACATTTTACCGGCGCGCGTCTGACGATGAACGTTGCAGACAATGCGCAACTGCGTCATATCAAACTGGCGTTTGAAAATGCGTCCAGCTATCACTTTGCGCATAACGATCTTCTGCTGGCGACAGACGCCTCGGCGTTTAGCCACAGTTTTCTGCTGGGCGCCGCAGTACTACGTCACCACAGCAGCTCACAACTGAATGGCGAAAACGCGACGCTTCGACTGAATAGTCTGGCGATGCCGGTGAAAAATGAAGTCTGCGATACGCGGACATGGCTGGAACATAACAAAGGTTACTGTAACAGCCGCCAGTTGCACAAGACCATCGTCAGCGACAAAGGACGCGCGGTCTTTAATGGCCTGATCAACGTGGCGCAACACGCCATTAAAACCGACGGCCAGATGACCAATAATAACCTGTTGTTGGGGAAACTGGCTGAAGTCGATACCAAACCGCAATTAGAGATCTATGCCGATGACGTGAAGTGCAGCCACGGCGCGACGATCGGGCGTATTGACGATGAGCAGATGTTTTATCTGCAATCACGCGGCATCAGGCAGCAGGAGGCGCGGCACATGATTCTTTACGCGTTTGCTGCAGAGTTAACGGAAGCTATCCATGATAGCGCCCTTAAACAGCAGGTGCTGGCGCGAATCGGCCAGCGACTGCCCGGAGGCCTGGTATGACATTTCCTGTAGAAAAAGTACGGGCGGATTTTCCCATACTGCAGCGTGAAGTTAACGGCCTGCCGCTGGCTTACCTGGACAGCGCAGCCAGCGCTCAAAAACCCAATCAGGTGATTGACGCTGAATCTGCCTTCTACCGTCACGGCTATGCTGCGGTACATCGAGGTATCCATACGTTAAGCGCGCAGGCGACCGAAAGCATGGAGAATGTGCGTAAGCAGGCGTCGCGGTTTATTAACGCCCGCTCCGCAGAAGAACTGGTGTTCGTGCGCGGTACGACGGAGGGCATTAACCTTGTCGCCAACAGTTGGGGAACGGAAAATATTCGCGCCGGGGATAACATTATCATCAGCGAGATGGAGCATCACGCTAACATCGTTCCCTGGCAGATGCTGTGTGAGCGCAAAGGCGCTGAACTGCGCGTGATCCCATTGCATCCTGACGGTACGCTGCGGCTGGAGACCTTAGCTGCGCTGTTCGATGACCGGACCCGACTGCTGGCCATTACCCATGTTTCCAATGTGCTGGGGACGGAAAACCCACTGCCGGACATGATTGCGCTGGCGCGCCAGCATGGAGCGAAAGTGCTGGTGGATGGCGCCCAGGCCGTGATGCACCATGCTGTTGACGTCCAGGCGCTGGACTGCGATTTTTACGTTTTCTCCGGCCATAAACTTTACGGGCCGACCGGCATCGGCATTCTGTATGTTAAAGAGGCGTTGCTGCAAGAAATGCCGCCGTGGGAAGGGGGCGGGTCGATGATTTCGACCGTCAGCCTGACGCAGGGAACGACATGGGCGAAAGCGCCCTGGCGTTTTGAGGCGGGAACGCCGAATACTGGCGGCATCATCGGTCTGGGCGCGGCAATTGACTATGTGACGTCGCTGGGACTGGATAAGATTGGCGATTATGAGCAGATGCTGATGCGCTATGCGCTGGAGCAACTGGCGCAGGTGCCTGATATCACGCTGTATGGTCCGGCGCAGCGGTTGGGCGTCATCACGTTTAATCTGGGTAAACACCATGCTTATGACGTCGGCAGCTTTCTTGATAATTACGGTATCGCGGTACGAACGGGGCATCACTGCGCGATGCCGCTCATGGCCTGGTATGGCGTGCCGGCAATGTGCCGGGCTTCGCTGGCGATGTATAACACCCATGAAGAAGTGGACCGACTGGTGGCAGGATTAACGCGTATCCACCGCTTATTGGGATAACAGTGAGGTTTTATGGCTGCGCTACCGGATAAAGAAAAATTGCTGCGTAACTTTACGCGTTGCGCTAATTGGGAAGAGAAATATTTATATATTATTGAGCTGGGGCAGCGCCTGGCGGAGTTAAATCCGCAGGATCGCAATCCGCAAAATACGATTCATGGCTGTCAGAGCCGGGTGTGGATCGTGATGCGGCGAAACGCCAACGGCATCATCGAATTGCAGGGCGACAGCGACGCGGCGATCGTTAAAGGCCTTATGGCGGTGGTATTTATTTTGTACCACCAAATGACGGCGCAGGATATTGTGTATTTTGATGTACGGCCATGGTTCGAAAAAATGGCGCTTACGCAGCACCTCACGCCTTCTCGTTCTCAGGGGCTGGAAGCAATGATTCGCGCAATTCGCGCTAAGGCCGCCACTCTTAGCTAAACTGTACAGACAGCGTTCTACCTGATGTCAAATCCTTTGTCGGACGGCGACGTCGCTTTATCCAGAGTGGATAGAGCGTATATTTTGTTGTTCTGATAAGCGAAGCGCTATCAGCCGTCGCAGAGGACATCACCAGGAATACAGGAGGTTTGGTATGAAACGTGCGTCTTTCATTACTCTAGCTATTATCGGCGCGTATAGCGCGCTACAGGCAGCCTGGGCGGTTGATTATCCATTACCGCCCGAAGGCAGCCGTCTTATTGGTCAGAATCAAACCTATACCGTACAGGAAGGTGATAAAAACCTGCAGGCTATCGCCCGGCGTTTTGATACGGCGGCGATGCTCATTCTTGAAGCGAACAATACGATTGCGCCGGTGCCTAAGCCCGGTACGCTAATTACCATTCCCTCGCAGATGCTATTGCCGGATGCGCCCAGGGAAGGCGTTATCGTCAACCTCGCGGAGCTACGGTTGTATTATTATCCGCCGGGAGAAAACCGCGTTCAGGTGTATCCCATCGGCATCGGTTTGCAGGGGCTGGAAACTCCCGTCATGGACACCCGGATAGGGCAAAAGATCCCCAACCCGACGTGGACGCCGACGGCGGGCATACGCCAACGTTCGCTTGAGCGGGGGATCACGCTGCCACCGGTGATCCCTGCCGGGCCAAATAACCCGCTGGGACGCTATGCGCTGCGTCTGGCGCACGGTAATGGGGAATATCTCATTCATGGCACCAGCGCGCCGGATAGCGTAGGTCTGCGCGTGAGTTCCGGTTGCATTCGCATGAACGCGCCGGACATCAAAGCGTTATTTGCGCAGGTCAGAACGGGGACGCCGGTAAAAGTGATTAACCAGCCGGTGAAATTCTCTGTCGAGCCGAATGGCATTCGTTATGTAGAGGTACACAGGCCGCTATCGCCGGAAGAAGAGCAAAACGTGCAGACGATGCCCTACGTGTTGCCTGCGGAATTTACCGCGTTCAGAAATGCGCAAGGGGTGGATAGTCGCCTGGTCGATAAGGCGCTATACCGGCGAGCCGGTTATCCAGTCAGCGTGAGCGCCGGGCAGACGCCAGCGGTAAATACGACCGCAGTCGAATCCGCTCAGAACGGTTTTGTCGGGGAAGAGGGGCAAACGCGCGCGACGCAGTAGCCTTCGCGCAAACGACGGACAAAAAATGGCGCACGATGTGCGCCATTTTATATCGTGCGTCAAATCATTTACAGATGCGGAATACTTTGTTGTCCAGACGTTGGTTCGCGCGAGCAGCATCGTCTTTAGCAGCCTGAACGTCAGAACGCATTGCATTTACGTCATTACTCAGTTGCTCAACTTTAGCGCTCAGCGTCTGTGCATCGGAAGACAACTGATCGATTTTAGCGTTGCTGGAACAACCTGCCAGTAACGTGGAACCCAGAACTACTGCACCTAAGATCAGCTTGTTAGTGCGGGTCATAACGATAACATTATATTTTGTGTGGTTATATAGGTAAAAAAAATGGCGCACAATGTGCGCCATTTTTATTACGCAGGTACTATTACTTACGGTATTTAGTAGCCTGGTTGTCCAGACGCTGGTTAGCGCGAGCTGCGTCGTCTTTAGCAGCCTGAACGTCGGAACGCATTGCGTTCACGTCGTTGCTCAGCTGGTCAACTTTAGCGTTCAGAGTCTGAACGTCAGAAGACAGCTGATCGATTTTAGCGTTGCTGGAGCAACCAGCCAGCAGAGTAGAACCCAGGATTACCGCGCCCAGTACCAGTTTAGTACGATTCATTATTAATACCCTCTAGATTGAGTTAATCTCCATGTAGCGTTACAAGTATTACACAAACTTTTTTATGTTGAGAATATTTTTTTGATGGGAATGCACTTATTTTTGATCGTTCGCTCAAAGAAGCATCGAAATGCATGAAAGTCCCTAAAAAACCGAAAGAAAACAGGGGGCTTCCATCGGATTCTTCTTAGATAATCCGCAATTAGATAGTAAAATCCGATTTGATTTTTTTATTAATAGTGGCTATCGATTAAATAAAAAAAGCGCCGGAAGGGCGCTTTTTTAAACAAATTAATTCACACAACAATTATTACAGTACGTGAACAGAGGCGGTGTTAGTGGTGCCGCTTGGAACCAGCGCGCCGGAGACCATCACTACGACGTCGCCTTTCTGGGCGAGGCCGCTTTGCAGGGCGACATCTTTGCCCAGACGGTAGAAATCATCAGTAGAATTGATTTCTTTCACCAGCTGCGATACCACGCCTTTGCTCAGTACTAACTGACGGGCGGTCACTTCATTGGTGGTCAATGCCAGGATGGTGGCGTCCGGGAAGTATTTACGCACGGCGCGAGCGGATTTACCGCCCTGGGTCGCTACCACGATCAGCGGCGCTTCCAGTTTTTCGGCGGTTTCTACCGCACCGCGGCATACCGCTTCCGTAATGCGCAGTTTACGGCTGTCGTTGTTGTAGTCCAGACGGCTGTTCATGACGCGGTCGGTACGTTCGCAGATGGTCGCCATGATAGAAACGGCTTCCAGCGGGTATTTCCCTTTGGCGGATTCGCCGGACAGCATAACCGCATCCGTACCGTCGAGGATGGCGTTCGCAACGTCGCCTGCTTCTGCGCGGGTCGGACGCGGGTTTTTGATCATAGAATCCAGCATCTGAGTCGCGGTGATCACGACTTTACGTGCGCGGATACATTTTTCGATCATCATTTTCTGCGCAA
Organism: Salmonella sp. SAL03688; assembly: GCF_046551895.1. NCBI lineage: Bacteria > Pseudomonadati > Pseudomonadota > Gammaproteobacteria > Enterobacterales > Enterobacteriaceae > Salmonella > Salmonella sp. SAL03688. Next base: position 246,164 of record NZ_JBGDVI010000005.1, on the reverse strand, counting down.
AGATCACTTCTTCAACCGGGATTTCTACGCCCAGGTCGCCACGCGCAACCATGATGCCGTCAGAAGCTTCGAGAATTTCATCGAAGTTGTTCAGGCCTTCCTGGTTTTCGATCTTAGAGATAATCTGGATGTTTTCGCCGCCGTGGGCTTTCAGATGCTCGCGAATTTCGACAACGTCAGAACGTTTACGGATAAAGGAGGCCGCAACAAAGTCAACGCCCTGTTCGCAACCGAAGATCAGGTCCTGTTTGTCTTTTTCAGCCAGCGCCGGCAGAGCAATAGAAACGCCCGGCAGGTTAACGCCTTTGTTCTCGCCCAGATCGCCGTTGTTCAGCACCTTACAAATGACTTTATTGCCTTCGATGGCGGTCACTTCCATACCGATCAGACCATCGTCAACCAGGACGGTGTTGCCAACGCTCAGGTCGCTGGTGAAGCCTTCATAGGTGACGGCAACGATTTCATTATTACCGACCACGGATTTGTCGGTGGTAAAAGTAAAGGTTTGGCCCGCTTTCAGCGAAACGTCGTTACCGCCTTCCAGTTTAATGGTGCGGATTTCTGGTCCTTTAGTATCAAGCAGAATAGCGGCTTTTTTACCAGTTTTGCTCATCACGTTGCGCAAGTTCTGGATACGCTGACCGTGTTCTGCATAATCGCCATGAGAGAAGTTCAGACGCATCACGTTCATGCCCGCGTCCAGCATTTTGCTTAACATCTCTTCGGATTCGGTTTTCGGACCGATAGTACAAACAATTTTCGTCTTTTTCATGACAGTCTTAGTCTTTAAGTTGAGGAGGATATGGAAATCTGGCTTCGGGCGCGCACGGCCCGGAAGCTAAGCCTGTGTTGCTAAAGTGATGATGCCTCGCTCTAAGGATAGGTGACATCGAAAGAGCGTGCAGAGGAATGTGTGCTCGCGTTTCAGCCCAACGGGAAGGGGATAATTTTAGTCGTTGAGTTTTACAGTCCAATGCGCTGAAACCATTCAAGAGACAATTGGCGCGCATTATACGCTGAAATTTACAAAAAAGGAAAATGAAAACCCTGTTTCAAAAGACATCTGTGCAGATCCACAACGGTTTGTTATTACGCTGTTTACGATGTCGCTGGCGATGACGCCGCCCGAACAGGGGCGGCGTTGCGCAACAGCTGGTGTTGTTGCGCATAATGTCAATCGAGCAACTTTTTGCCTTCCAGGTCGATGGCGATGTTTTGGTTGTGTGCTTTTCGGTAGCACAGTATCGCTATCCCGATCGCCGCCCAGCTAATTCCGAGTATCAGAGCGTGAATGTTCATGTTTAAACAGACGTAGCCGATGACGATCATCCCCATGATCGGCGAAATGACATGGGCGAAAATGCGCCGCTGGGCTTTCATCCGGAAATTGAACAGGATAAACACACACAGGTTCACGACAAAAAAAGCGAAAAGCGCGCCAAAGTTCACCAGCGTGGAGATAGATTCAATCTTGCCGGAAAACAGGTAGCTGAGCAGTAGGGTGACGCCGCCGGTAAACAGAATGGCATAATCCGGCGTTTTACGCGTGGTATGGACGTGAGCGAGGAAGGCGGGCAACATTCGGTCGCGCCCCATTGAAAATAGCACTCTGGACACCGCCGTTTGCGCGGTAATAATGTTGCCGACGGCGCACACAAACGCCACAATGATGGAAAACGCCACTTTGAGCCAGATACCGCCAACGTTGCCGGCAATGGTGAAAAATGCTTCATTCGTCGCATTACCTTCCGCGAAGCGGTCGACATTACCGGTGGCGAACGCCGCAAACGCCACAACGATAATAAACAGTACCGTCGCCAAAACTAACGCCAACAGCGTTGCTTTACTGACGGCGCGTCCCCCGCCTTCGCTTTCTTCACTTAATGTACTGATAGCGTCAAAGCCGAGAAAATTCAGCGCAGCCACCGAAATCGCCGTCGCGATGAGCCCAGGAGTGAACCACTGTGAATCGAAAAAAGGCCGGAAGGAAAGCGTTATCTGACTACTGTCCTGCATCATTAGACGGACAATGAGTAGCACGAAAATCGCCAGAATACCGAGTTGAATAAAGACCAGTAACTTATCAAATTTCGCCGTTTGCTGTATCCCGAGATAGTTGACTCCGGTGCCAATAGCCACATAAATCAACGGCCAGACCCAGACCGGGATTTGCGGTAAAATAGCGTGGACCGCGACGCCGCCCAGCACCGCTACGAGCGTAGGGAACAAAAGATAATCCAGCAGTAATATCCATCCGGTCAGAAACCCTACGGCGGGATTAATGCATACGCCAGCATACGCATAGGCCGAACCCGACGAGGAGATATGCTGCGATAAGGTAGAGTAGCTGTACGCGGTAAAAAACATCGCGATCGCGCCAATAATATAAACCAGCGCAACCATACCGTGCGAAAGATTATAAACGACGCCATAAAGAGAGACTGGCGCGATAGGCACCATAAACACCAGACCATAAAGCACTAAATCGGTAAGAGACAATTTTTTGACTTTTTTCATGATAAATACCTTAATGGCTTCTTATGCCAGATCGCGTAAAAACGCGCTTACCGCTGCGAGGCAGGGCGCGATATTTTCTTCATGCGGGTTATGGCTGCTGCCGGGAATAGTGACCGCGCGGCAGTCTGAAATGTGAGAGAGCAGCGGAGAGACGACGCGCTCGGTTGCCTGATCGTTTTCGCCGCGTAGTACCAGAACAGGACAGCGTATCTGGCACAAATGGGGCGTAATATCCCAGTCGGCAAGTTTGCCATTTGCCGCCAGTTCATTGGTTCCCCATAAAATGTGATAACCCGTAGGGTCGGCGGCGAACTGCGCATTAGATCGCTGAACATGAACGGCTTCTTCCGCGAGGGTATAAACGTGCCTGGCATAATAAGCGACCAGCTGTTCCGGTGGGTTTTGATAAATGACGGCGGGCATAATGACGTTTTTGATATCGTCATCGGACATTGGCGTCAGAGCGTTAAAGAGCCGTATGGCTTCCTGTTGCCACAGGGCGATACTGGCCGGCGAACTGGCCAGTATCGTCCCGCGAAGCCCGGCAGGCTGTAAGCAGGCGTGCTCTGCGGCAAGCATTCCGCCCCAGGAATGTCCCAGTATCGAATACCCTTGTCCGATACCCAGGTGATTAATTAATTGGGTTAATTGACGGAGATAACGCGCAATAGTCCAGAAAGACGCGTCGGCATGAGGAAAATGCGTTGAACGACCGCAGCCATATTGATCGTAAAATATTACCATGCGCCCGTCATCAGCCAGATGGCGATAATTTAATAAATAATCAAAGCCGCCAGAAGGGCCGCCGTGAAGGATAATGAGCGGCGTGAGTAATGATTTTCTGTCTCCATAAATCCGATAGCTTGTCAATATGTTTTCAGAAAACATTTCGCCATAGAGATAAGTATCATTCATATTCTTAATGACTCAGTGTGTGGCAGGGCAGGCGAAATTTATATTCGTCTGGGTAATATTATTTTTTTATTGTGTGTAAAACATTACACCAGAAGGTGGCGTAATGTTCCCATTGCAGAAACTGCGGGCTTCCCCAGTGCGGTGAACAATCACTGGCAAAGCAACATACTTTCCCTTTATGGTAAGTACCCATAACTAACAGTGGATCGCCATTAATTTCAGCAAGGACCTGACTATTTTCTTTGGCGATAAGCTTGTTATAGCCCAATAGCGGCGGCCATTCGCTAAATGGCTGGGTAATAACATGCTCTACCGCAGTATTTACTGCTTTACATCCTTGCGGTAGTTCTACGCGGTCATCTACATCCAGCATATCAACCGGCAATACCTCCGCCAGAACCGTATTTTTATAATTGGCTTTTGCTTCTATTCCCGTAAAGGATAAATAGCCGCCGATCATCAACAGACCGCCGCCCTCAGCAACATAATCGGCGATAAGTTGTAATGCATCAGGAATAATGTCCATATTATAAAAGGTTCTGTTTTGTAGCAGGAACGTATTGCTACCGATATCACTGATGACGATCGCATCATAGCAGGCTAATGCTTCGGCGGTTTGTGGAAAACGAGTTTGCACAATATGGGCAGGCATGTAGTCCACATCGATATTACTCTGGCGTAAGCAGGATAATAAATAGTCTGCGCCTTCTTCGTATTTGCTCGATGTAAAGCTATCAAAACCTTTAGAGTGAATCATATGAATGTGCCAGGATTCGCCAATAAATAAAATTTTCATTATGTCACCTGTTAATTAATGTGAATGACTTTATTAGATTGGGTTCGCATTCGATGTAAAACCTGCAAGTGCTGAGGCATACTCGACGCACCGACTTGTTCCACCGCCAGAGAAGCGAAAGCGGAGGCATATTGAATGGCTGCGACCATATCTGCTTGTCGCGCCAGCGCGGCGGCTAAGGCGCCATTAAAAGCGTCACCGGCCCCAGCGGCATCTTTTACCACGGCGCTCCACGCAGGAATATACAACGTGCGGGCGTGCTCACAGAGCAGAGAGCCACGGGCGCCAAGGGTAATGATGACTTTTTTCACCCCGGATTGCAGAATAATATTTCCGGCTTTTTTCGCATCATTAATATCAGTAATGGTTACGCCGGATAAAAAAGAGGCTTCAGTTTCATTCGGCGTGATGATGTCAATATCAGATAATAAATGCGTCACCTGTTTCGTATAGGGGGCAGGATTGAGCATGATCATTTTATTTTCTTGTTTGCCCAGGCGAATAAATTCAGTCAACGCTTCAATGTTCGTTTCGAGCTGCATTAACATAACGTCAGACTCGGCGATATAACGGTGTTGCTCGTTAATCTCTTGCGTGGTGAGCATCATATTGGCGCCAGGGTAGATGGCGATAATATTATCGCCATCCACGGCGGAGACATAGATCAATGCGCTACCGGTGGGCGCTTTATCTGTTTGATACGCGCTGTATGAGGTGATGCCTGATTGAATAATATGATTCATAGCAAATGCGCTGAACTGATCTTTACCCACTTTAAAAATAAAATGCGCCGCAGCGCCGGCATTGTTTGCCGCTAAAGCCTGGTTGGCTCCTTTACCGCCAGGATAGAATCCAAATTGACTGGCCAGAATGGATTCTCCGCTTTGTGGAAACCACGGCACGGTTGCTGAAACATCAATATTGAAGGAGCCTAAAACACACACCTTGCCTGCTTTTTTTGTGTTTTCCCGGCGCAGTTTTGCATCCTGATGGATTGGCGTGGCGATAGTACTGGAGATATCAATCTTATTTTCAGTGATAAGCTTACTCAGCGCGTCACGGTTTAAAATCCCTCCGCCATAGCAACGCTGAAGCATACCTGATTTCTGGAAATAGCGTAGATCGGAACGAATAGTCTCCTGGCTAACCTTATAAAGGTCTGAAAGTTTACTGACGCTAACACTATTATCCTTTATCAGTAAATTAATGATGGCATGACGTCTTTCTTCTTTAAACATATTGCCTCCGGGTAGTGAGTTGAATTGTATTTATGGCAATGTTGTCATGCGGTGAATTCAATCACAGATTATGCGGTCAACCGGAAGTAACCCCAAATGAATGTCAATAATCAGAAGCGCAGTCAATGTGTTAAATATTAATTGCTTACAGAAGGGGAAAATAGTTTTGTGAGTGTTGTCATATATTTTCTATGTAATATGACGAGGTGAACGTAAAATAGTTGGGCTTGCACGATTCAGTGAGTATATGCAGCCGGACAGCGTTCGCTTATCAGTCGCTACCCTCGACGAAATAAGACGATATCGCTCTCCGGCCCTGGGGTTATATACGCTCGATTTTTGCCGGCAGCCCCTGACGTACTGCCGCACCGGAAACCCAGTCGAGCCAGGTATTGGTAATGGTTCTTGTCGGATCGGCAAAGCCCAGATCGTTAAGATTTATGCCTGCCCTGATTTGTGGATCATACGGCATAGGCACGCCATCCAGAGAGTGCTGCGTTGCACCCATCTCGCGGTGACCATATCCGTGTTCGATGGCGATGACGCCTGGCATCACGCCATTTAACAAACTGATTTGCGCCACGACCTGACCGCCCGGCGTAATGATCCGTACCCGATCGCCATGTTGCAGTCCATAACGCTCGCCGTCTTGCGGATTCAGCGCCACCAGGTTTGCTGGCTTCACATGGTGTAAGCGCGGGATGACGGCTGTTGAGCTGGACATGGTATTTGATTTAAATGAAATCAGTTTCAGCGGCCATTGCCCAATGGGAAACTGGTCGTCAATCGCACGACCATCTGACAAACGCGCCGGATACCAGACCGGGCAACCGCTGAAACGCTCCCCGGTGATGGCGTGACGGTGGGCGGCGACATCTGCATTCCAGATCTGTAAGGGTTTTTTCCACGCGTTACCTAACCGTTGCTCCGTATAGCCGCTATCCTCGGGCGCAAACCGGCCGCCACGCGAGTAGATAAACGCCACGCGACCGATCTCATCAGCTTTAAGCGTGTGCTGAATTGCTGGCAGAATGCGGCTGACGCCGGTAAGCGAAATATCTTCCTGATTTGCCGGCGCGACCGGCGTCTTGCCCATAAAGGCGATATTAGCGGCTACGCGCAGATAGAAATCTTCCGCCCGGTTCAGTGGAAAAGTATTGCCCTGCGGATCGGTTATCGCCTGGTCGCCGAAGCCGGGCAGATGGAGCCGTTTTGCTACCGCAATACAAAATGCTTCCATTGAGACAGGTTGCCCGTCCACCGTTCGGTGAGTGGCGGGGGCGACAACCGGCCAGCGGGCGGTAGTGGCTTTACTGGCTACGCCGCCCCAGGGCGCCGTAAAGCCCCAGCTCTCAAAATTGTGCGTATCCGGCATAATGTAATCCGCCAGCGCCGTCGTTTCATTCATAAAGGCGTCAATCGCGATAAAGAGCGGCAGTCGGCGAGGGTCTTTTAGCTTTTCTTCCGCCACGGCGCGTAGACCGGGAACACCGTAAAACGGATTGCTCATATTGGAAATCCAGGCTTTAAGCGGATAAGGATAGCCTTCGAGCGCGGAGGTCAACAGTTCGGTAAGCTGGCCTGCCACAAAGGGATACCACGGCGCTTTGGCTGGATAAGGGGATTGCCCGCCGGCAATTTTGTCGCGGTATTCTTCCGATGCTTCATAAGCGGTTTTGCTACGGGCAATACTTAACCCTGACGGTTTCACTTTTCCGGCAAAACTGTTCATGTTGTAGCGGGGACCGTCGCTAACGCCGTTGAATTTGCCGCCGCCGGCAAAGACGCCGCCGGACAAGCTGAGGTTGCCGATCAGCGCGTTAAGCATCATGACCGACCAGGCGTTATAAAACCCATTGCCGGCCATCATGCCGCCGTGACTGATGACCGCAGCTTTACGTCCGTGACTGGTAAAGGTTTCCGCCAGCGCGATAATTTGCGCTTCCGGCACGCCGCACTGTTCGCTGTATTGCGCCAACGAGAGCTTTTCTGCCGCCTCTTTCAGGCGTTGCAACCCGCTCTTCACCGTGACCCGTTGGCCGTCGGCGAGCGTAACGTACTGCGTCACGAAAAGCCGTGCCTGTCGGCAAGTGGAGGCATCGACCAACTCGCCGTCGGTATTCAGTACGACAGGGGTCTCTTCGCCATCGGGCGTAAGATGGCGTAGCGTCAGGTGTTGTCCGGCAAGCGTCGGCAGTTCATCCGCAATGACCAGGTGCGTGGCGTTGGTCCAACTTTGCTCGCTGGCCTGCTGCATCGCCTGTACGCCGGGAATCGCCAGATAATCAGCATTATAACGTTGATTATCCATGATCCAGCGGATCATCCCCATTGCCAGCGCCGAATCGCTGCCGGGCATGACCGGTTGCCAGCGACCGCGAGGATCGGCGAGCACCGTTGATAAGGGGAGGGCGGGGGCAACCACGACGTATTGAAAATTCTCACGCAGCCGGGCGCTCGCCAACTGACGCGCCTGGCGTTTAAAGGGATTACCGGACTGTGCCGGGGAGGTGCCCATAAAGAGCGCAAACTCCACGTTTTCCCAGTCGGGTTTGACATGCGGGTTTTTATCCAGATCGCCCATCAGCGCCCCGGAGCCGGCCCGGTAAGCCAGTCCACAGTAGGCGCCATGCGCGCCGAAATTCTTGCTGCCGAAGCTATTTAGCGCAAAACGACGCAGAAACGCATCGCGGCCTTCGTCGCTGGTATTCGTGACCAGTAACTGATTGGTTTTGGGCCCGAAACTGGGATGCTTTGCGTCAATTGGCGTATCCGGCGCATGAATAGCGCGCAGTCCGTCCACATGGCCTTCGCCAAACAGATCGCCGCCTTCCACGACTTCTTCAATAAGCTGCTCAAAGCTTATGCGCTGCCATTTCCCTTCGCCGCGTTTACCCACGCGTTTCATTGGTTCAAGCAGTCGCAGCGGACTGTACAGGCTTTCCAGCAGCGTGGCGCCGCGCGCGCAGGCGGTTGAGCGGGCGTCAAGACCGCTTTCTCCCGCCAGTTGCTCCATGGCTTCGCTAAAAGGGACGGACGAGTCAATCGGGTGTTCCTGCGACAAGGGGTGATAGGGATTGCCGGCGATGCGTATCACTTTGCCATCGGCATTAACCCGGGCGCGGATACCGCACTGTGTCCAACAGCCGAAGCATTGCGTCATGGCGATGGTTTGTTGTGGATTTTGCTGCCAGTGCGTTTGCGCCTGCGCCTCCGGAATTAACGCATTGCCAAAGATGCGGTCGCGCGTTACCTTGCCGGACGTCCCGTTTAACAGGCCATCAATTGCGCGTTTCGCCACATCACGGTAGCTCAGACCAAAAGTGACCATCCCACCGACGGCGAGACCGACTTTTAGCCACTGACGACGGGTTAAATTAGCCATGTTGTAATCTCCTGGTGAGTCCGTTCAGCGTTTCACGAATAATAATCAGTAGCGCTATCCACAGGCCGAAGGTGCCGAGAATAGCCAGCCAGCCATCCGTTCCGCCTGGTAACGAGTAAGGGTTAAATTGCGTGTTGAACTTGGGTACGGTTTGTACCTGAATCAACAATGTCCAGCGCATCAGCCAACATAGCGCCAGCGCGCTCAGAACCAGCAGGACGCGTCTTAGCTGCGATAACGGATGACGTAGCGCCAGGCTACAGAACAGCAGCGTGAATACCCACAGCGCTAGCCAGCCGACAGCGTAATATTTGGCTGACAGGGCGACGGAAATCCACTGACGGATTGCCGTGCCGGAAAGCGTATCGCCGCTAACCCACATGGCCACCACCAGCCCCAGCGCCGCCAGCGTCCAGAGTTGTCCCCACAATATTTTTGGCAGCCTTACCGAGTCGCGTCGGGCGGCGACAATCATCAGCGCGAAGAACGCCTGTAAGGCGCTAAGAAACATCGCCACGGGGAAGGCGTAGCTAAACCAGATTGGGCGCGCCAGCACAACGGAGACTTCGCGGCCGGTATAAATCAACAGGCCCACCGCGCAAAGCGCGCTGGCTAACGCCAACCATTTAGTGACGTTGTAACTTTTATTGAATAATCGTTTTATTTGCTGCGCCAGGAACCACAGCGCGAGAAACCCGGTAAACAGCGGCAGGAATAACGCTCCCCAGGGCATCCACGACCAGGGCGTCGGCCAGGCATAGAAATGCCAGACGCGGGCGGTCTGGTGCAGATCCGCCGTCAACGCCAGCGGTGCGGTAATCGCACAGGTAATGGCAATCAGTAATGCCCGATTTTCTTCTGTTGCGGCGTCTTTTTTCCGCCAGTGAAGATAACAGGCAAACAGTGCGGCGCAGGCGGCAATGCCAATAAAAAAGAAATATTGTACCGCCCACGGCAGCCAGCTAATGTCCTGCGGGTGAGCCAGCACTTCTTCAATGATGAGTGAATGCGTCATTCAGACCTCCTGCCAAAGCGCGGGCTGCGCACGGCCCATTAATGGGGTGACAAAGGCGTCGTCCAGACCCAGGTAGAAAACATGGGGCGACGTGCCGTTTTCCGGCTTTAATACCTTGATAGCGTCGCGATGTTGATGAAGCATGGTGGAGATGCGGCTATGGGGATCTTTGATATCGCCAATAATACGCGCGCCGCCGACGCAGGACTCTACGCAAGCGGGTAACAGCCCGGCTTCCAGACGATGGACGCAAAACGTGCATTTATCGGCAGTTTGCGTTTCATGATTGATAAATCGGGCGTCGTAAGGACACGCCTGGACACAATAGGCGCAGCCGACGCAGCGTTTGTTATCCACCACCACAATGCCATCTTCCCGCTGAAAGGTGGCTTGTACCGGGCAGACCGGCACACAGGGGGGGTTATCGCAATGGTTGCACAGACGCGGCAACAGCACATTCGTGACTTCCTGACTACCTTCACGCTGGACCTGGTATTGGTTCACGGTCGTACGAAACGCGCCCTGCGGCGTTTGGTTTTCAATAGTGCAACTTACGGTACAGGACTGACAGCCGATACAACGCCGCAGGTCGATAAGCATGGCGTAACGGTGTCGGGGAGAGCCTTCATGCCGCTCCGGCGAAAAAGGAAATTTCGCTTCAGCCAGCGGAACCAGCGAGGCGCCAGCGGTCAGGACGCCGAGCTGCTGGAGAAATTGCCGTTTACTGCTGTCCATATTGACTCCCGTCCACATTGCCAACAATGAAACATTTGTCACGATGTTGGTTCATGTGTAATGAATAAAAAATGTTGATGATTTACAGTGTAAAAATCGAGGCGGGGTGCGCTCTATTGTGGTTAACCACATACCCGGCTTGTTGTTGATCTAAAACAACATAATTGACAGGGATATTGGGGTGAGAGGTAAAACCGTAAGGCGCCTGGCGGTGTTGGCGGCAGTAGGGCTACTTTGTCATGGCGCGTGGGCAGGGACGTGGAATATCGGTGTTTTGGCCATGCGCGGCGAGGCGTCTACGCGTAGCCACTGGCAACCGTTGGCAAAGACATTAAGCCAACAGCTTCCAGGCGAAACCTTTCACATCCAGCCGCTGGATCTGCATCAAATGCAGGAAGCCGTTAACCAGGGAACCGTGCAGTTTGTGATAACCAACCCGGCGCAATTTGTCCAACTGAACAGCCATGCGCCGCTGCGCTGGTTAGCTTCCCTGCGCTCCACGCGCGATGGGAAAGCGGTGAGTAATGTTATTGGCAGCGTGATTTTGACCCGGCGCGATAGCGGCATCACCACGGCGCATGATCTCATCGGTAAGACAGTCGGCGCGATTGATGCTCAGGCGTTTGGCGGCTATTTATTAGGCTATAAAGCGCTCAGCGACGCGGGCTTACGCCCGGAGCGCGATTTTCATCTTCGTTTTACCGGATTTCCTGGCGATGCCTTAATCTATATGCTGCGCGAAAAAGCGGTGCAGGCGGCAATTGTGCCAGTGTGCCTGTTAGAAAATATGGATCAGGAAGGATTGATTAATAAAAAGGACTTTATCGCGCTGCTTTCCCGACCGACGCCCCTGCCTTGCTTAACCAGTACGCCGTTATATCCTGACTGGTCGTTCGCGGCGCTACCTGCGGTAAGCGATGCGCTGGCGGATCGCGTAACGCGAGCGCTATTCAACGCGCCCGCCGCCGCGTCATTTCACTGGGGCGCGCCAGCGTCGACCAGTCAGGTGGAAGCGTTGCTGCGTGATGTTCGTCAGCACCCTCAGCAGCGTCGACTGTGGCTGGATGTCAAAAGTTGGTTAATCCAGCACCAGCTAATGGTCGGCGGCGTGATTTTGGCGTTCCTGTTGCTCACGCTCAATTATATTTGGGTCATGCTGCTGGTGCGTCGACGTGGAAAGCAACTGGAACGTAATAGCGTAGTTCTTCATCAGCATGAGCGGGCGCTGGAAACCGCCCGGCAAATGAGCGTGTTGGGTGAAATGACCTCCGGGTTTGCCCATGAGCTTAATCAGCCGCTTTCCGCGATTCGACATTATGCCCAGGGGTGCCTGATTCGACTGCGCGCTGCAGATGAACAGCATCCCTTGCTGCCGGCGCTGGAGCAGATTGACCAGCAGGCGCAACGCGGTGCGGATACTCTGCGTAACCTGCGTCACTGGGTCAGCCAGGCGCAGGGCAACCCGGTGCTAACCGAAGCGTGGAAGGCCATAGCCATTCGCGAGGCGATTGATCATGTCTGGCAATTGTTGCGTATGGCGCAACAGTTTCCGACAGTGACTCTGCATACCGAGGTTAGCGCTGCGCTGCGCGTAACGCTGCCATCAATGCTGCTGGAACAGGTGCTGGCGAATATCATTCTTAATGCGGCTCAGGCGGGCGCCACCCATTTATGGGTCGTTGCTGAATGCACTGAAAACGGCATCAGTATTGTTTTACAGGATAACGCCGGGGGAATCGACGAGGCGCTATTACGTCAGGCGTTTCAGCCGTTTATGACCACCCGTAAAGAGGGGATGGGCTTAGGACTGGCGATTTGCCAGCGGCTGGTGCGGTATGGGCAGGGCGATATCAGCATCAGGAACCAGACCGCGCCGGACGGTCTGTCGGGAACGGTGGTTACGATACATTTCTTACATGAAAATGGGGGCAGGGATGGCGACAATTCATCTACTGGATGATGATACGGCGGTCACTAACGCGTGCGCGTTTTTACTGGAAAGTCTGGGATATGACGTAAAATGCTGGACGCAGGGGGCGGATTTTTTGGCGCAGGCCAGTCTGTATCAGGCCGGGGTCGTATTACTGGATATGCGAATGCCGGTACTGGATGGGCAGGGCGTTCATGATGCGTTGCGCCAGTGCGGAAGTACCCTGGCGGTTGTTTTTCTTACCGGGCATGGCGATGTACCGATGGCCGTGGAGCAGATGAAACGCGGCGCCGTCGATTTTCTGCAAAAACCGGTATCGGTAAAACCGCTACAGGCGGCGCTGGAGCGTGCGCTGACGGTTTCATCGGCAGCGGTGGCGCGCCGTGAGATTATACTGTGTTATCAGCAGTTGACGCCGAAAGAGCGTGAGCTGGCCAGCCTGGTGGCAAAAGGATTTATGAACCGGGAAATTGCGGAAGCGATGAATATCGCGGTGCGTACCGTAGAGGTACACCGCGCCAGAGTCATGGAAAAAATGCAGGCCGGTAGCCTGGCGGAACTGATTAGGCGTTTCGAAAAAATGGCCTCGCCAGAGACCAGAATACGAACAACGTATGAGCCATGAATAATAAACTGCGTTATTTCTTTGATTTGCATCAAATTTTGTTTAATTGAGAAGACTGTTATATTCTGTTGGTTTGAGCTGGCGACGAGTAAAACGTATGACAAAACCGACAAAAGATGACGAACTGTACCGCGAGATGTGCCGGGTGGTGGGCAAGGTCGTGCTGGAAATGCGCGATCTGGGGCAGGAGCCTAAATATATTGTTATTGCGGGCGTGTTAAGAACCGCGCTGGCGAATCAACGCATCCAACGTAGCGCGTTAGAAAAACAGGCTATGGAAACCGTGATTAACGCTCTGGCGCGGTCATAGCCGCTATCAGGGTGGCAATAACGAAATCGCCTTTGAATTGTCGCGATTGTCACCATGGCGGGCGGGTTGCCCGCCGTTAGCGATGCGCAGGGTTATCAGGTGATGGCTAAGCGCAGCCCTAATGTATCAGGGTACGGCTCAAAATAATTCTGGCTGCGTAGATAGTCATCCGGATGTTCCGCCAGATAGTGCTTCAGCAGCGTTAACGGTGCCAGGATAGGTAGTCGGCCCGCCCGGTAGCCGAGAATCACCTCGCGTAATTCCGCGCGTTGCCTGCTGTTCAACGCGCGGTGAAAATAGCCCTGGATATGCATCAGCACATTGGTGTGATTTTTACGTGAAGCGGGGTGTCGCAGGATAGCCATCAGTTTTTCTCTGTATCGGACAAAGAAGGCATCCAGATCGTCCCACTCATGCAGACGCGCGACGAAAGGGCCAATTTCGCGGTAGCCGGCCTGGTGGTGGGCGAGAAGCTGAAGTTTATATCGGCTATGAAACGCGAGCAAACTGTGACGACTCAAGCCCTGCGCGCGTAGCGCATTTAATTCATGTAGCGCGAAGATACGTGCGATGAAATTCTCGCGTAGTACCGGATCGTGCAGGCGACCATCTTCCTCTATCGGCAGCCAGGGATATTTGTCCATCATCGCGGCGGTAAACAGCCCCGTGCCAGCTTTGCGGCCCCTGTTACCCTTTTCATCATACAGGCGAACGCGCTCCATTCCGCAACTGGGCGATTTTGCACACACAATAAACCCCGCCAGTTCGCCTATTGTTGGCAGAAACCGATCGGCAAAGGCATTCATTCGCTCGGTGACGTCATCGTGCGGGGCATGGCTATAGCGCATCCGAATGTCGCCACAGGTCGTCTGGATAAGACGCAGCGCAGGGCGGGGCACGGGCAGGCCGATCGCCACCTCCGGGCAGATCGGTTTGTAGTCTACCCACGGCGCCAGAGAGTTCATGACAAAATCCATACGCTTATGTCCGCCATCAAAGCGTACCGCGGCGCCAGTCAGACATCCGCTAATGCCGACTACGGGTTTGTTATTCATGATTCCCCCTTATTGAAAGTACGACGACTGACGCCAATGGTGCAAAATGTTATCTCACGCTGATTTAAAACTTACACAACTTTGTTTTTTTGTCTAAGTTTTCGCGGAGATTTTTTTGACGTAGTTAAATATCAATAAGATAGAATGAGGGGAAGAAATCTATTTCAGCGCTTATAGTGTGATAACCTCCAGCGAAGCGACCACGTTGCGCCACTGGGCAAGCTGTTTTTTCTGCCCGGCAGTGAGCTTTCCGGTGGTCACCAGGAACCATTTTCTCTGGGCGAACAGCTCGGGCGCCAGCACGACTGGGGGAGAGGGAAGCACATTGAGCCGCAGCTCTTGTCCGGTACGAGTCAACGCTTCCAGCCAGATTTCACAGTGATCCGAGAGATTCCATCCGCTAATAAAGGCATTGTTGCCAGGCGCTTTTCTGTCGCCTTCAAGGCAAAAAGAGGTGTAGGCAATAATGATGCCATCCAGTATTTCGCGCAGCGTCATCACGGCGGGAAGATGCGCGGACACTTTGCTGCGCAACGGACGCAATAAATGGGTCACCAGTTCTGCGCGGGGATATTCCCGGCCACAGTCATAAATCAACTGCCGCAGCGCGTCAATTCGCCCTTCGTGGAGATGTTGAAGCATCGTCTCCTGGATCGTTATCCAGTTATCGCCCAGGCGAATAACCGGACGCGACAGTAAGGGTTTGACCTGGCTTATCGGTACGCCTTTTCTCACCCAGTCGAGAATGCTAAGCGCTTGTCGAATATCGTCATCGCTGTATAAGCGATGTCCGCCATCAGTACGCTGCGGTTTCAATAAACCATAGCGTCGCTGCCATGCCCTTAGCGTGGCGGCATTGATACCGCATAGTCTGGCAAATTCGCCGATAGAATACGACATGGTAAAGCCCGTTAAATAAGGGGATTCTACTATATCATGATCAAATGAAGACTAAGGTAGTGATAAATGGTGCGGCATACCAGGGCATCCGTATGGATTTTGTCGATGATGAGCAATACTGCGTGGCGTAAGGCTCATCAAAATATGACCAATGCTTAATACCATCGGACGCCCCTGGTTAATACTCTATTAACCTCATTCTTCGGGCACAGTTAAGTAACTCTGTCACTTTATGAACCTGTAGCTTTCTCATCATATTCATCCGGTGTGTTTCGACGGTTTTTATACTGATATGTAGCTTTTCGCTGATCCCATGATTGGTATATCCCTCGTCAATAAGTTTAAGAACCTGACGCTCGCGCAAAGTAAGCAGTTGATGATTGGTCGTGTCAGCCTTTAATTCAGCCAGGATAGCTTCCCGATTCAACGTCGGGTCAATGTAACGCTTGTTTACTGCTACTGTTTGCAATGCCGCTAACAGAACTTGCTGACTACTGCTTTTTAAAACATAGCCATTAGCACCTGCGGCTAAAGTTTTAATGGTCATATACTCTTGTTGGTATGCTGTGTAAACCAGAATATTCATTGCTGGCCAACGCTGATGTAATTGAGGAATGATATCCAGGCCATTGATGCCAGGTAAGCTAAGATCAAGGATAAGTATGTCAGGCTCGTATGCGCAACAGGCATTATAAACCTCAAGACCATTTTTAACATGTTCTACAATTTTAAAATGAGGCCAGGGTAGTAAGGCATTCATAATGCCGTTAATGATGATTTCATGATCGTCTACTAATAAGATCTTATATTCTTTCATTTTGCTGCCCTCGCGAAAATTAAGATAATATTAAGTAATGGTGTAGTTTTTGAAGATCATACGTATTTTCTGGCGTAAGTCGGTTAGTTCCTCCAGCGCGATGATTTTCCCCATTTTTACGCGATTCTCAATGTCTATGACATAGCATACCAATTCAGTCTGCCCTATTTGACCTAAACAGCCTTTTAATGTGTGAATTAACTGATCGATTTTTTTTCCAGCCGATACGGCATTTTCAATATCAGCCAGCAAGAGGTCCAGTGATTGGGAAATCTTGCTATTAATGACCATATCATCTGTCGCCAGTAGCGCTGAGCAGCGACTTGGATCCTGCTCCTGTAGCTCTATATTTCGTAAAAGTTGGTATTCTGCGGCAATACTGATATAGCGAGCTAAGGTAGCCAATGTCACTGGTTTGGTAATGTAATGATGAATCCCATTTTTTTTACAACGATGAATATCTTCTGTCGCTACGCTAGCGGATAGCGCCACAAACATGCAGTCAGGATCTAAATTATTCGGCTCATCGTGCCATAATTGTACACATTCAATACCATCTATTTCTGGCATTCTAATGTCAATCAGTACTAAATCGAATCGCTGCTGTTGTGATAAAGTCAGAGCCTCGTTACTACTGGCGGCAATAGTGACGTGTTGGCCCAGGCTGACAAGCATTTTGCCGATGATATCCCGATTAATATCGGCATCATCAACCAAAAGAATCTGCAACTGCCAGGGTGGTAACAAATTATTTATTACTGGTATATTTGGTGTACACAATATTAACTGTTGCGCCAGGTCGTAGAGTTTTCCGGGGAAATACAAAAGCTCTGCGTTGAGAAGCGCATTTTGCTGGTGGGGTGGCTCGCCGCGTATTCCCCAGCAAGCCAGTTGCCGATGCAGGCAGAACGGCGCTGACAGTGTCCCTTTAATTGGTTGAGGCGGCTGGTATTCTTGTAAGGGTAATACTAGCGAGACACAGGTTCCAACCCCGGGGACACTTTTTAGTGTCAGATTACCGCCCATCATTTTAGCCAGGCTTGACGCAATAGTCAGTCCAATTCCTGTACCTTGCGAATTTGTGTCTGCTTGATAAAAAGCAGTAAAGATTTGAGACTGCTGCTGTATTTCAATCCCTTTACCGCTATCGCTAACCAGAAATATTAATTGTTCCTCATGACGCTTGACCGTCAGACGTATCCCTCCGGTTTCGGTAAATTTTACCGCGTTCCCGAGTAAATTAACCAAAATTTGCCGTAAACGGATACTGTCGGTATGAAAATAGAGAGGGACATGTTGACCGACAAAAGTACGTAATGACAGTTTTTTGCTTTGCGCCGGCCCCTGGATGGTTTGCATTGCCTGGTCCAGTAACGGCAGTAACGCTGTTTCTTCCATATGTAATGTGAAATGACCAGACTCGATGCGTGAAAAATCCAGCAGATTATTAATAATAGCTAACAAAGACAGTGTACAATTCCTGGCGGTATCAGCTAATCCTTCCTGCTCTATGTTTAAAGGGGTGGTTTGTAATAATTCAATCGCACCGAGTACGCCATTCATCGGAGTACGTAACTCATGACTTATTACCGTAAGATGAATGCTTTTACGTTTGTTAGCTTGCTCAGCGCGTTTTTTTGCTTCATTTAGCGCCTGGGTGCGCTCTGCGACTTTGTTTTCCAGATTGTCGTATTGGACTTGTAGAGCATCAAGCAGTTGGTTAAAAGCACCGGCAATACTATCTAATTCATCCAGTCGTTGTGCTGGTAAACGTGTGCTCAGCGGTGAAGTTGCGGTTTTATTAATGACATCGACAAAACGCCATAACGGTTTGGCCAGTGAGCGATGTAGTAACCAGCAAAAAGCCGACGTCATCAACACCAATGCTGTTAATGTAAAGGGGATTTGTTGAAGGATAATTTTTAAGATGCGATTATGTAGATTACCGTATGGGTACAGCGTAACCAGACTCCATCCGGGGCCATGCAAGGTTGTGCGTAATATCAGAAATCCGGGAATTTGCTGCCATCCATCATGCAGCGTTACATTTTCTAACTGTGTACGTATTTTTTGCGGGATGTATGAAAACGGCAATAAGTGGTCGTTTTGATCCAGCCATACTCGAATACTATCATCTAATGGTAGGTGGCTCTTGGTAATGAGATCGGGAAGTTTAACCGTCACCCCAAAAAATACGCCTTGCTGATCGGCAACCGCAACGGAAGCGTGCCATCCTTTGCCGTTTATGTATTCTGGTTCACTCCAGTAAAACCCGGCATGGGTTGGGTATAAAGGAAAGCTTTTTCGCGTTAAAGGCTGTAGAGTTGAATAATCTGAAGGGTTATCAGTAGATAATAACGAAATCTCATTTTTATGATTAAGAATAAAACTATCGCGACGAAAGCTTTTTTCATCGATATCAGAGGACTGCAGAAAGAGACGGTGCTTCTCTCCGTTTAGCGTCGGCGTGCAATTTGAAGGACCGACAGAAAGATGCCGGCTCACCTCAGGGAAAATATCGTTATGATGAATCTCAGTCGCTAATGAGCATTGATACATTAAATTTTTAGCGTCACGTTCAGCTTCTTCAAACCGTTGATTGCTTAGTACAATATTCATCTCGGATAGAACGGATAAATCCTCTATTATATGCTGCCGTTTCTGAACCATTGATATATAAGCTGCGGTAAGCACAGATAGCAGCCAAATAATTATTATTGTTAATAAAAATAAAAAAGTTAGCCTGATTACTAAAGATGTTTGCAGCGTATTCTTGAGATTGAGCAAATTCATAATGCTTTCCTCCAGTTGCCTGTTGCAAAATCTTTGGCACTTGATCACTATCGCAGTACATATAGTTTCATCAGAAGATTAATCGATGGTGTTATCATTAGGAAGATAAATTTCTTCATATATAACCCAGTCGATGACTACAATTACTTTTTAATAAGGTGGCGATGTAAAAACATCGTAACAGTTTATTTAATAAATAATTTTTCAAATTGTAATTTTTTATGTCAACGCTGAAAGTGCAATTGTGAATTTATCGGAAAATCCGAATGATAGAATCGCCTGTGACAAGGTATATGTAGACAGCATCCTGATATTGTACAAGAAGAGTATAGTCGAAATAAATGTGAATCAGGCTTTTTACGGATGTGGTTGTGAGCGAATTTGATAGAAACTCCCATTTATGTCTGAGGAGGGATTCATGCTGGCAGTTTTAAAAGGCATTCCATTAATTCAGGATATCAAGGCCGAAGGTAATAGCCGATCCTGGATAATGACTATTGATGGGCATCCTGCCAGAGGAGAAATTTTCTCAGAAGCATTTTCTATTTCTTTGTTCTTAAATGACCTGGAAAGCTTACCTAAGCCTTGTCTTGCCTATGTGACACTACTGCTTGCAGCACACCCGGACGTCCATGATTATGCTATACAGCTCACAGCGGATGGGGGATGGTTAAACGGTTATTATACCACAAGTAGTAGCTCTGAGCTTATTGCTATTGAGATAGAAAAACACTTGGCTTTAACATGCATTTTAAAAAATGTAATACGCAATCACCATAAACTTTATTCGGGTGGGGTATAAAATGGTAGTAAATAAACGTTTAATCTTAATTTTACTATTTATACTCAATACAGCAAAGAGTGATGAGTTATCATGGAAAGGTAATGACTTCACCCTTTATGCCAGACAAATGCCATTAGCAGAGGTTTTACATCTGCTCTCAGAGAACTATGATACGGCTATTACTATTAGCCCATTGATAACAGCTACATTTAGTGGGAAAATTCCGCCTGGACCACCGGTCGATATTTTGAATAACCTGGCAGCACAATATGATTTGCTTACCTGGTTTGATGGTAGCATGTTATATGTATATCCTGCATCGTTATTAAAACATCAGGTTATCACTTTCAACATTTTATCTACTGGACGGTTCATTCATTACTTACGCAGCCAGAATATCCTTTCATCACCGGGATGCGAGGTTAAAGAAATTACCGGTACCAGAGCTGTGGAGGTGAGCGGTGTTCCCAGCTGTCTGACTCGTATTAGTCAATTAGCTTCAGTGCTGGATAATGCGTTAATCAAACGAAAAGACAGTGCGGTGAGTGTAAGTATATACACGCTTAAGTATGCCACTGCGATGGATACCCAATACCAATATCGCGATCAGTCCGTCGTGGTTCCAGGGGTCGTGAGTGTATTGCGTGAGATGAGTAAAACCAGCGTACCGGCGTCATCGACGACCAATGGTTCACCCGCTACACAGGCATTGCCCATGTTTGCTGCCGACCCACGCCAGAATGCAGTGATCGTTCGTGATTATGCGGCCAATATGGCCGGGTATCGGAAACTCATCACAGAATTAGATCAACGCCAGCAGATGATAGAGATTTCGGTGAAAATTATCGATGTTAATGCTGGAGATATTAACCAGTTAGGCATCGACTGGGGAACGGCAGTGTCGCTGGGTGGCAAGAAAATTGCGTTCAATACAGGTTTGAATGACGGTGGTGCTAGCGGTTTTTCAACGGTAATCAGCGATACCTCAAACTTTATGGTGCGTTTGAATGCCCTGGAAAAAAGCTCTCAGGCTTATGTACTTTCCCAGCCATCTGTGGTGACTTTAAATAATATCCAGGCTGTGCTGGATAAAAATATTACTTTCTATACCAAACTGCAGGGAGAAAAAGTGGCTAAACTTGAATCCATCACTACGGGTTCTTTGTTGCGCGTTACACCTCGCTTGTTAAATGACAATGGCACGCAAAAAATAATGCTTAATCTTAATATTCAGGATGGACAACAAAGTGATACGCAAAGCGAAACAGATCCGCTACCCGAAGTGCAAAATTCTGAAATTGCTTCGCAAGCCACATTATTGGCCGGACAAAGTCTATTGCTGGGAGGGTTTAAACAAGGTAAACAAATCCACTCGCAAAACAAAATCCCTTTATTGGGCGATATCCCTGTCGTAGGTCATTTGTTTCGCAATGATACGACTCAAGTACATAGTGTAATCAGGCTTTTTTTGATTAAAGCCTCAGTAGTAAATAATGGCATATCTCATGGTTAATCCAAAGAGTTCCTGGAAAATACGTTTTTTAGGTCACGTTTTACAAGGCCGGGAAGTATGGCTGAATGAAGGTAACCTGTCACTGGGGGAGAAGGGATGCGATATTTGTATTCCGCTGGCTATAAATGAAAAAATTATTCTGAGAGAACAGGCAGATAGTTTATTTGTTGATGCCGGGAAAGCCAGAGTTAGAGTTAATGGCCGCAGATTTAATCCAAATAAGCCGCTACCATCCAGTGGGGTTTTGCAGGTTGCGGGAGTGGCTATCGCGTTTGGTAAACAGGATTGTGAACTTGCTGATTATCAAATACCCGTTTCCAGATCAGGCTACTGGTGGTTGGCTGGCGTATTCTTGATTTTCATCGGTGGAATGGGTGTCCTGTTAAGTATTAGTGGTCAGCCTGAAACGGTAAATGACTTACCTTTGCGGGTTAAGTTTTTATTAGACAAAAGCAATATTCATTATGTGCGGGCGCAATGGAAAGAAGATGGAAGCCTGCAGTTGTCCGGTTATTGCTCGTCAAGCGAACAGATGCAAAAGGTGAGAGCGACTCTCGAATCATGGGGGGTCATGTATCGGGACGGTGTAATCTGTGATGACTTATTGATACGAGAAGTGCAGGATGTTTTGATAAAAATGGGTTACCCGCATGCTGAAGTATCCAGCGAAGGGCCGGGGAGCGTGTTAATTCATGATGATATACAAATGGATCAGCAATGGCGTAAGGTTCAACCATTACTTGCAGATATTCCCGGGTTATTGCACTGGCAGATTAGTCATTCTCATCAGTCTCAGGGGGATGATATTATTTCTGCGATAATAGAGAACGGTTTAGTGGGCCTTGTCAATGTTACGCCAATGCGGCGCTCTTTTGTTATCAGTGGTGTACTGGATGAATCTCATCAACGCATTTTGCAAGAAACGTTAGCAGCATTAAAGAAAAAGGACCCCGCTCTTTCTTTAATTTATCAGGATATTGCGCCTTCTCATGATGAAAGCAAGTATCTGCCTGCGCCAGTGGCTGGCTTTGTACAGAGTCGCCATGGTAATTACTTATTACTGACGAATAAAGAGCGTTTACGTGTAGGGGCATTGTTACCCAATGGGGGAGAAATTGTCCATCTGAGTGCCGATGTGGTAACGATTAAACATTATGATACTTTGATTAACTATCCATTAGATTTTAAGTGAGTGGAAAATGACAACTCTGACCCGGTTAGAAGATTTGCTGCTTCATTCGCGTGAAGAGGCCAAAGGCATAATTTTACAATTAAGGGCTGCCCGGAAACAGTTAGAAGAGAACAACGGTAGGTTACAGGATCCGCAGCAATATCAGCAAAACACCTTATTGCTTGAAGCGATCGAGCAGGCCGAAAATATCATCAACATTATTTATTATCGTTACCATAACAGCGCACTTGTAGTGAGTGAGCAAGAGTAAAGTAAAAATATCTTAGAGCCTATCCCACCAGGCGTTAATTGGCGCAGCCAGCCTGGACACGGACAGCGCGCAAAAACCGGAGCGTACACGTAGCACGTGAGGTTTGACTCGCTACGCTCGCCCTTCGGGCCGCCGCTAGCGGCGTTCAAAACGCTAACGCGTTTTGGCGAGCACTGCCCAGGACCAAAATGGCAAGTAAAATAGCCCTAATGGGATAGGCTCTTAGTTAGCACGTTAATTATCTATCGTGTATATGGAGGGGAATGATGATAAAGAAAAAGGCTGCGTTTAGTGAATATCGTGATTTAGAGCAAAGTTACATGCAGCTAAATCACTGTCTTAAAAAATTTCACCAAATCCGGGCTAAGGTGAGTCAACAGCTTGCTGAAAGGGCAGAGAGCCCCAAAAAAAGCAGAGAGACAGAGAGTATTCTTCATAACCTATTTCCACAAGGCGTTGCCGGGGTTAACCAGGAGGCCGAGAAGGATTTAAAGAAAATAGTAAGTTTGTTTAAACAACTTGAAGTACGACTGAAACAACTTAATGCTCAAGCCCCGGTGGAGATACCGTCAGGAAAAACAAAAAGGTAAAGCATAATGTCTTCAGGAAACATCTTATGGGGAAGTCAAAACCCTATTGTGTTTAAAAATAGTTTCGGCGTTAGCAACACTGATACCGGGGGGCAGGATGACTTATCCCAGCAAAATCCGTTTGCCGAAGGGTATGGTGTTTTGCTTATTCTCCTTATGGTTATTCAGGCTATTGCAAACGATAAATTTATTGAAGTCCAGAAGAACGCTGAACGTGCCAGAAATACCCAGGAAAAGTCAAATGAGATGGATGAGGTGATTGCTAAAGCAGCCAAAGGGGATGCTAAAACCAAAGAGGAGGTACCTGAGGATGTAATTAAATACATGCGTGATAATGGTATTCTCATCGATGGTCTGACCATTGATGAATATATGGCTAAATATGGCGATCATGGGAAGCTGGATAAAGGTGGTCTACAGGCGGTCAAAGCGGCTTTGGATAACGATGCCAACCGGAATACCGATCTTATGAGTCAGGGGCAGATAATAATTCAAAAAATGTCTCAGGAGCTTAACGCTGTCCTTACCCAACTGACGGGGCTTATCAGTAAGTGGGGGGAGATTTCCAGTATGATAGCGCAGAAAACGTACTCATGAAAAAAGACCCGACCCTACAACAGGCACATGACACGATGCGGTTTTTCCGGCGTGGCGGCTCGCTGCGTATGTTGTTGGATGACGATGTTACACAGCCGCTTAATACTCTGTATCGCTATGCCATGCAGCTTATGGAGGTAAAAGAGTTCGCCGGCGCAGCGCGACTTTTTCAATTGTTGACGATATATGATGCCTGGTCATTTGACTATTGGTTTCGGTTAGGGGAATGCTGCCAGGCTCAAAAACATTGGGGGGAAGCGATATACGCTTATGGACGCGCGGCACAAATTAAGATTGATGCGCCGCAGGTGCCATGGGCCGCAGCGGAATGCTACCTCGCGTGTGATAACGTTTGTTATGCAATAAAAGCGTTAAAGGCCGTGGTGCGTATTTGCGGCGAGGTCAGTGAACATCAAATCCTCCGATTGCGTGCAGAAAAGATGTTACAGCAACTTTCTGACAGGAGCTAAAAATGAATCGAATTCACAGTAATAGCGATAGCGCCGCAGGAGTAACCGCCTTAACACATCATCACTTAAGCAATGTCAGTTGCGTTTCCTCGGGTTCGCTGGGAACGCGCCAGCATCGTGTGAATTCTACTTTTGGCGATGGCAACGCCATGTCTCTGCTATCAGGGAAAATTAGTCTTCAGGAGGCAAGCAATGCGTTGAAGCAACTGCTTGATGCCGTACCCGGAAATGATAAGCGTCCATCATTGCCTGACTTTTTGCATATCAATCCCACTGTTTTATCAATGATGATGACGTCATTAATACTCAACGTCTTTGGTAATAACGCTCAATCGTTATGTCAACAGCTTGAGCGGGCAACTGAGGTGCAAAATGCATTGCGTAATAAGCAGGTAAAGGAGTATCAGGAGCAGATCCAGAAAGCGATAGAGCAGGAGGATAAAGCGCGTAAAGCGGGCATTTTTGGCGCTATTTTTGACTGGCTTACTGGCATATTTGAAACCGTGATTGGCGCCTTAAAAGTTGTGGAAGGTTTTCTGTCCGGTAATCCCGCAGAAATGGCTAGCGGCGTAGCTTATATAGCCGCAGGTTGTGCAGGAATGGTTAAAGCCGGAGCCGAAACGGCAATGATGTGCGGTGCTGACCACGATACCTGTCAGGCGATTATTGACGTGGCAAGTAAAATTCAAGTTGGTTGTGAAGTCGTCGCGATGGCACTGGATGTTTTCCAGATTGGTCGTGCTTTTATGGCGACGAGAGGCTTATCTGGCGCAGCTGCAAAAGTGCTTGACTCCGGCTTAGGCGAAGAAATGGTTGAGCGTATGGTTGGTGCAGGGGAAGCAGAAATAGAGGAGTTGGCTGAAAAGTTTGGCGAAGAGGTGAGCGAAAAGTTTTCCAAACAATTTGAGGCGATTGAACGTGAAATGGTTTCGCCGGGCGAGATGGAAGAGGAGTCTGCTGAGTTTTCTCGTAAGGTAGAAAATAATATGACAAAAAATGCGGGAAAAAGTTTTACGAAAGAGGGGGTGAAAGCCATGGCAAAAGAAGCGGCAAAAGAAGCCCTGGAAAAATGTGCGCAAGAAGGGGGAAAGTTTCTGTTAAAAAATTTTCGTAATAAAGTTCTCTGGAATATGTTCAAAAAAATCCTGTATGCCTTACTGAGTGATTGTTCATTTAAAGGCTTACAGGCTATCAGATGTGCAACCGAGGGCGCCAGTCAGATGAATACTGGCATGGTTAACACAGAAAAAGCGAAGCTCGAAAAGAAAATAGAGCAATTAATAACTCAGCAACGGTTTCTGGATTTCATAATGCAACAAACGGAAGACCAAAAAAAGATAGAACAAAAACGCTTAGAGGAGCTTTATAAGAGTAGCGGTGCCGCGCTTAGAGATGTATTAGATACCATTGATCACTATAGTAGCGTTCAGGCGAGAATAGCTGGCTGTCGCGCTTAATCTGAGGATAAAAATATGGAAGCGAGTAACGTAGCACTGGTATTACCAGCACCTTCCTTGTTAACGCCTTCTTCCAGTCAAGCTCCCTCCGGGGAGGGAATGGGTACTGAATCAATGCTTCTGTTATTTGATGATATCTGGACGAAGCTAATGGAGCTTGCCAAAAAGTTGCGCGATATCATGCGCAGCTATAACGTAGTAAAACAACGGCTGGGCTGGGAACTGCAAGTCAATGTTTTACAGACGCAAATGAAAACAATTGATGAAGCGTTTAGAGCATCAATGATTACTGCGGGTGGCGCAATATTGTCGGGCGTGCTGACGATAGGATTAGGGGCTGTAGGCGGGGAAACCGGTCTTATAGCGGGTCAAGCCGTAGGCCACACAGCTGGGGGCGTCATGGGCCTGGGGGCTGGTGTAGCGCAACGTCAAAGTGATCAGGATAAAGCGATTGCCGACCTGCAACAAAATGGGGCCCAATCTTATAATAAATCCCTGACGGAAATTATGGAGAAAGCAACTGAAATTATGCAACAAATCATGGGCGTGGGGTCGTCACTGGTCGCGGTTCTTGCTGAAATACTCCGGGCATTAACGAGGTAAACATGGTGCAAGAAATAGAGCAATGGTTGCGTCGGCATCAGGTGTTTACTGAGCCTGCATATTTAGGGGAGACCGCCATATTACTTGGGCAGCAGTTTATATTATCGCCTTACCTGGTGATCTATCGTATTGAGGCAAAAGAAATGATTATTTGTGAGTTCAGGCGCCTGACGCCCGGGCAACCTCGACCACAGCAATTGTTTCACTTACTGGGACTTTTACGCGGGATATTTGTGCATCACCCGCAGTTAACATGTTTAAAGATGTTGATAATCACCGACGTTCTGGATGAAAAAAAAGCCATGCTACGCAGGAAATTATTGCGCATCCTGACAGTAATGGGAGCGACCTTTACACAGCTTGATGGCGATAACTGGACAGTTTTATCCGCCGAGCATCTTATCCAGCGACGTTTTTAAATGACCTTCCTGACGTAAATCATTATCACGTGAAAATAACAATCAATAGGTATGATGATGAAAGAAGATCAGAAAAATAAAATACCCGAAGACATTCTGAAACAGCTATTATCCGTTGATCCGGAAACCGTTTATGCCAGTGGTTACGCCTCATGGCAGGAGGGGGATTATTCGCGCGCCGTAATCGATTTTAGTTGGCTGGTGATGGCCCAGCCATGGAGTTGGCGTGCCCATATTGCATTGGCTAGCACCTGGATGATGCTTAAAGAATACACGACGGCCATTAATTTCTATGGACATGCCTTGATGCTGGATGCCAGCCATCCAGAACCGGTTTACCAAACGGGCGTCTGTCTCAAAATGATGGGGGAACCCGGGTTGGCGAGAGAGGCTTTTCAAACCGCAATCAAGATGAGTTATGCGGATGCCTCATGGAGTGAGATTCGCCAGAATGCGCAAATAATGGTTGATACTCTTATTGCTTAAATAACAGAACGAAATATGAAAATTCATATTCCGTCAGCGGCAAGTAATATAGTCGATGGTAATAGTCCTCCTTCCGATATACAAGCGAAGGAGGCATCGTTTCCTCCCCCTGAAATTCCAGCCCCTGGCACCCCCGCAGCCCCAGTGCTGCTTACGCCTGAACAAATAAGGCAGCAGAAGGATTATGCGATACATTTTATGCAATACACTATTCGTGCGCTGGGTGCGACAGTCGTGTTTGGATTATCGGTTGCTGCAGCGGTAATTTCTGGCGGGGCAGGATTACCCATTGCTATTCTTGCGGGGGCGGCGCTCGTGATTGCTATTGGGGATGCTTGCTGTGCGTATCATAATTATCAATTGATATGTCAGCAAAAGGAGCCGTTACAAACCGCCAGTGATAGCGTTGCTCTTGTGGTCAGTGCGCTGGCCTTAAAATGTGGGGCAAGTCTTAACTGCGCTAACACCCTTGCTAATTGTCTTTCTTTATTAATACGTTCAGGAATCGCTATTTCTTCGTTGGTTATACAACTACAGTTTCCACTGCCCGCCGCTGAAAATATAGCGGCCTCTTTGGACATGGGGAGTGTAATTACCTCCGTTAGCCTGACGGCGATAGGTGCGGTACTGGATTATTGCCTTGCCCGCCCCTCTGGCGACGATCAGGAAAATTCTGTTGATGAACTTTATGCCGATCCCAGTGCGTTATTGGCGGAACAAATGGCATCGCTCTGCCAATCTGCTACTACACCTGCATTAATGGACAGTTCTGGTCATACATCTCGGGGAGAACCATGAAACCTGTTAGCCCAAATGCTCAGGTAGCAGGGCAACGTCCTGTTAACGCGCCTGAGGAATCACCTCCATGTCCCTCATTGCCACATCCGGAAACCAATATGGAGAGTGGTAGAGTAGGTCCTCAACAAGGAAATGAGCGGTTATTGGCCGGACTTGCGAAACGAGTGATAGAGTGTTTTCCAAAAGAAATTTTTAGTTGGCAAACGGTCATTTTGGGCGGACAGATTTTATGCTGTTCCGCTGGAATAGCATTAACAGTGCTAAGTGGTGGAGGCGCACCGCTCTTAGCCCTGGCGGGAATTGGCCTTGCTATTGCCATCGCGGATGTCGCCTGTCTTATCTACCATCATAAACATCATTTGCCTATGGCTCACGACAGTATAGGCAATGCCGTTTTTTATATTGCTAATTGTTTCGCCAATCAACGCAAAAGTATGGCGATTGCTAAAGCCGTCTCCCTGGGCGGTAGATTAGCCTTAACCGCGACGGTAATGACGCATTCATACTGGAGTGGTAGTTTGGGACTACAGCTTCATTTATTAGAACGTCTTAATGATATTACCTACGGACTAATGGGTTTTACTCGCTTCGGTATGGATGGGATGGCAATGACCGGTATGCAGGTCAGCAGCCCATTATATCGTTTGCTGGCTCAGGTGACGCCAGAACAACGTGCGCCGGAGTAATCGTTTTCAGGTATATACCGGATGTTCATTGCTTTCTAAATTTTGCTATGTTGCCAGTATCCTTACGATGTTTTTATTTTAAGGAAAAGCATTATGGATATTGCACAATTAGTGGATATGCTCTCCCACATGGCGCACCAGGCAGGCCAGGCCATTAATGACAAAATGAATGGTAATGATTTGCTCAACCCAGAATCGATGATTAAAGCGCAATTTGCCTTACAGCAGTATTCTACATTTATTAATTACGAAAGTTCACTGATCAAAATGATCAAGGATATGCTTAGTGGAATCATTGCTAAAATCTGAAGTTATTAGCGACGATGTTCGACGGTTGCTGCTGGAAATCATGTTTGCGGGCGTTAACCATAGCCTGATTTCCCAGGTACATGCGATGTTACCAGCGCTAACGGTTATTGTTCCGGATAAAAAATTACAGTTGGTATGTCTGGCATTATTGTTGGCGGGTTTAAATGAGCCGCTAAAAGCCGCGAAAATTTTATCGGATATTGATTTGCCAGAGGCTATGGCGCTGCGTCTGTTATTTCCTGCACCAAATGAGGGGTTTGAAAATTGAATATTTCTGATATGAGCGTAGTGCCTGTAAGCACTCAATCTTATGTAAAGTCCTCTGCAGAACCGAGCCAGGAGCAAATTAATTTTTTTGAACAATTGCTGAAAGATGAAGCATCCACCAGTAACGCCAGTGCTTTATTACCGCAGGTTATGTTGACCAGACAAATGGATTATATGCAGTTAACGGTAGGCGTCGATTATCTTGCCAGAATATCAGGCGCAGCATCGCAAGCGCTTAATAAGCTGGATAACATGGCATGAAGGTTCATCGTATAGTATTTCTTACTGTCCTTACGTTCTTTCTTACGGCATGTGATGTGGATCTTTATCGCTCATTGCCAGAGGATGAGGCGAATCAAATGCTGGCATTACTTATGCAGCATCATATTGATGCGGAAAAAAAACAGGAAGAGGACGGTGTTACCTTACGTGTCGAGCAGTCGCAGTTTATTAATGCGGTTGAGCTACTTAGACTTAACGGTTATCCGCATCGTCAGTTTACAACGGCGGATAAGATGTTTCCGGCTAATCAGTTAGTGGTATCACCCCAGGAAGAACAGCAGAAGATTAATTTTTTAAAAGAACAAAGAATTGAAGGAATGCTGAGTCAGATGGAGGGCGTGATTAATGCAAAAGTGACCATTGCGCTACCGACTTATGATGAGGGAAGTAACGCTTCTCCGAGCTCAGTTGCCGTATTTATAAAATATTCACCACAGGTCAATATGGAGGCCTTTCGGGTAAAAATTAAGGATTTAATAGAGATGTCAATCCCTGGGTTGCAATACAGTAAGATTAGTATCTTGATGCAGCCTGCTGAATTCAGAATGGTAGCTGACGTACCCGCGAGACAAACATTCTGGATTATGGACGTTATCAACGCCAATAAAGGGAAGGTGGTGAAGTGGTTGATGAAATACCCTTATCAGTTGATGTTATCGTTGACAGGACTGTTATTAGGAGTGGGCATCCTGATCGGCTATTTTTGCCTGAGACGCCGTTTTTGAGCCGACCTGATCCCGAGGTGTTGCAACTTTATCGTTATTTCTGGCAACCTGCTCGTTACGCTGTACCGGAATGGCTGGATAAGCTGGGCTTTCATCTTTCAAACTGCTGGCGTTATGGCGATCGGCCCGAGTTGGATCGTCTTCTTGACAGAGCGTTAAATAGACTAAGAGGAAGCTCTGTTATTCCAGCCTGTTTAAATGACAGGCAAAAACGGCAGGTTCGTCTTGCGCCGCGTATATCGGCATTTGCCTTTGGGCTGGGATTATTCAAACTCAGGTGTAGTGACTATTTTATGCTACCAGAGTATCGGCAATTGCTTCTACAGTGGTTTAGCGAGGATGAGATCTGGCAGCTATATGGTTGGTTGGGGCAAAGAGATGGCAAATTACTTCCTCCGCAAGTGATGCAACAAACTGCATTGCAGATCGGTACCGCCATTCTTAATCGGGAAGCGCATGACGATGCGGTTTTACATGCGCTATTAGTATTATTACCCCCTCCGCAGCGTATACTTTGGCCGAAGACTTCTCTTACCGAGATTATCTTCATGGAGCATTTGCTATGAGTTTTACTTCACTTCCTCTGACGGAAATTAACCATAAGCTACCCGCTCGAAATATTATTGAGTCACAGTGGATAACATTACAATTAACTTTATTTGCACAAGAGCAACAAGCTAAGAGAGTTTCACATGCTATTGTGAGCTCCGCTTACCGTAAGGCTGAAAAAATCATCCGAGATGCCTATCGTTATCAGCGTGAACAGAAAGTTGAGCAGCAACAAGAACTAGCGTGGTTGCGTAAAAATACGCTGGAAAAAATGGAAGTGGAATGGCTGGAACAGCATGTAAAACATTTACAAGACGATGAAAATCAATTTCGTTCATTGGTCGATCAAGCAGCGCATCATATTAAAAATAGTATAGAACAGGTTCTGTTGGCCTGGTTCGACCAACAGTCGGTAGACAGTGTTATGTGCCATCGTCTGGCACGCCAGGCCACGGCTATGGCGGAAGAGGGAGCGCTTTATTTGCGTATTCATCCTGAAAAAGAGGCATTGATGCGTGAAACTTTTGGCAAGCGGTTTACGTTGATTATCGAGCCTGGTTTCTCTCCCGATCAGGCTGAACTTTCCTCAACACGATATGCCGTTGAATTTTCACTTTCTCGTCATTTCAACGCGTTACTGAAATGGTTACGTAATGGTGAAGATAAAAGAGGTAGTGATGAATATTAAAATTAATGAGATAAAAATGACGCCCCCTACAGCATTTACCCCTGGTCAGGTTATAGAGGAACAAGAGGTTATTTCGCCTTCAATGTTAGCTCTCCAGGAGTTACAGGAAACGACGGGGGCAGCACTCTATGAGACGATGGAAGAAATAGGAATGGCGCTGAGTGGTAAACTGCGCGAAAGTTATAAATTCACGGATGCTGAGAAACTGGAGCGCAGACAGCAGGCTTTGCTGCGTTTGATAAAACAAATACAGGAGGATAATGGGGCAACGTTGCGTCCGCTTACCGAAGAGAATAGTGATCCTGATTTACAGAATGCGTATCAAATTATCGCTCTTGCAATGGCGCTTACTGCCGGCGGGTTGTCAAAAAAGAAAAAACGCGTTTTGCAATCGCAACTGGATACGCTTACAGCGGAGGAGGGATGGGAACTTGCCGTTTTTAGTTTACTGGAACTTGGCGAAGTGGATACCGCTACGCTGTCCTCGCTGAAGCGTTTTATGCAACAGGCGATAGACAACGATGAAATGCCCTTATCGCAGTGGTTCAGACGCGTGGCAGACTGGCCGGATCGCTGTGAACGGGTCCGTATTTTGCTAAGAGCAATAGCCTTTGAACTTAGCATATGCATCGAACCTTCGGAGCAAAGTCGTTTGGCCGCAGCATTAGTACGTTTGCGTCGTTTGTTGTTATTCCTTGGCCTTGAAAAAGAGTGCCAGCGTGAGGAGTGGATTTGCCAGTTGCCGCCTAATACATTACTGCCGCTACTACTCGATATTATTTGTGAGCGCTGGCTTTTCAGTGATTGGTTGCTTGATAGACTTACCGCTATAGTTTCTTCATCGAAGATGTTCAATCGGTTACTCCAACAACTTGATGCGCAGTTTATGCTGATACCCGATAACTGTTTTAACGACGAAGATCAACGTGAACAAATTCTCGAAACGCTTCGTGAAGTAAAGATAAATCAGGTTTTATTCTGATACCTGGCTTTCAATATTTAGGTAAATTGGCTTTCTGGCTCATCATGAGGCGTCAGGATGGATTGGGATCTCATTACTGAACGTAATATTCAGCTTTTTATTCAATTAGCAGGATTAGCTGAACGGCCTTTAGCAACCAATATGTTCTGGCGGCAAGGACAATATGAAACCTATCTAAACTATCATAACGGTCGTATTCACTTATGTCAGATACTCAAGCAAACCTTCTTAGACGAAGAACTGCTTTTTAAAGCGTTGGCTAACTGGAAATCCGCAGCGTTCCAGGGTATTCCTCAACGATTATTTTTGTTGCGCGATGGGCTTGCAATGAGTTGTTCTCCACCTCTTTCCAGCTCCGCCGAGCTCTGGTTACGATTACATCATCGACAAATAAAATTTCTGGAGTCGCAATGCGTTCATGGTTAGGTGAGGGAGTCAGGGCGCAACAGTGGCTCAGTGTATGCGCGGGTCGGCAGGATATGGTTCTGGCGACGGTGTTATTAATCGCTATTGTGATGATGCTGTTACCTTTGCCGACCTGGATGGTTGATATCCTGATTACTATCAACCTTATGTTTTCAGTGATCCTGCTCTTAATTGCTATTTATCTTAGTGACCCTCTCGATTTATCGGTATTTCCGTCTTTATTACTTATTACTACATTATATCGTTTGTCACTCACAATCAGCACATCACGGCTGGTACTGTTACAACATAACGCCGGTAATATTGTGGATGCTTTCGGTAAGTTTGTCGTAGGAGGAAATCTCACCGTTGGGTTGGTCGTATTTACCATCATTACTATCGTGCAGTTTATTGTCATTACAAAAGGTATCGAGAGGGTGGCGGAAGTTAGCGCACGTTTCTCGCTTGATGGGATGCCAGGCAAACAAATGAGTATCGATGGCGATTTGCGTGCCGGAGTTATCGATGCAGACCATGCCCGTACATTAAGACAGCACGTCCAGCAGGAAAGCCGCTTTCTCGGTGCGATGGACGGTGCGATGAAATTCGTTAAAGGCGATACGATTGCCGGTATTATTGTTGTTCTGGTGAACATTATCGGCGGTATCATTATCGCTATCGTGCAATATGATATGTCGATGAGTGAGGCTGTTCACACTTATAGCGTACTGTCAATCGGAGATGGTTTATGTGGGCAAATTCCATCGCTGCTGATTTCCCTTAGCGCGGGAATTATTGTCACCCGTGTGCCGGGTGAGAAACGCCAGAACCTGGCGACAGAGTTGAGTTCTCAAATTGCCAGACAACCTCAGTCGCTCATATTAACCGCTGTGGTTTTAATGCTCCTCGCTTTAATTCCTGGCTTTCCTTTTATCACTCTCGCTTTCTTTTCAGCGTTGTTAGCATTGCCAATTATCCTCATTCGCCGCAAAAAGTCTGTGGTTTCCGCAAATGGCGTCGAAGCACCGGAAAAAGATAGTATGGTTCCCGGCGCATGTCCTCTAATCTTACGTCTTACCCCGACGTTACATTCTGCCGACCTGATTCGTGATATTGACGCCATGAGATGGTTTTTATTTGAGGATACTGGCGTCCCTCTCCCTGAGGTGAACATTGAGGTTTTGCCTGAACCCACCGAAAAATTGACGGTACTGCTATATCAGGAACCCGTATTTAGTTTATCTATTCCCGCCCAGGCGGATTATTTATTGATAGGCGCGGACGCTAGTGTCGTGGGTGACAGCCAGACGTTACCGAACGGGATGGGGCAGATCTGTTGGCTTACAAAAGACATGGCCCATAAGGCGCAAGGTTTTGGACTGGACGTTTTCGCGGGCAGCCAACGTATCTCTGCCTTATTAAAATGTGTCCTGCTTCGGCATATGGGAGAGTTTATTGGTGTTCAGGAAACGCGTTATCTAATGAATGCGATGGAAAAAAACTACTCTGAGCTGGTGAAAGAGCTTCAGCGCCAGTTACCCATTAATAAAATCGCTGAAACTTTGCAACGGCTTGTATCAGAGCGGGTTTCTATTAGAGATTTACGTCTTATTTTCGGCACCTTAATTGACTGGGCGCCACGTGAAAAAGATGTCCTGATGTTGACAGAATATGTCCGTATCGCGCTTCGCCGTCATATTCTGCGTCGTCTTAATCCGGAAGGAAAACCGCTGCCGATTTTGCGGATCGGCGAAGGTATTGAGAACCTCGTGCGTGAATCCATTCGCCAGACGGCAATGGGGACCTATACTGCGCTGTCGTCTCGTCATAAGACGCAGATCCTGCAACTTATCGAGCAGGCGCTGAAGCAGTCAGCCAAATTATTCATTGTCACTTCTGTCGACACCCGACGTTTCTTGCGAAAAATTACAGAAGCCACCTTGTTCGACGTACCGATTTTGTCATGGCAGGAATTAGGAGAGGAGAGCCTTATACAAGTGGTAGAAAGTATTGACCTTAGCGAAGAGGAGTTGGCGGACAATGAAGAATGAATTGATGCAACGTCTGAGGCTGAAATATCCGCCCCCCGATGGTTATTGTCGATGGGGCCGCATTCAGGATGTCAGCGCAACGTTGTTAAATGCGTGGTTGCCTGGGGTATTTATGGGCGAGTTGTGCTGTATAAAGCCTGGAGAAGAACTTGCTGAAGTCGTGGGGATTAATGGCAGCAAAGCTTTGCTATCTCCTTTTACGAGTACTATCGGGCTTCACTGCGGGCAGCAAGTGATGGCCTTAAGGCGACGCCATCAGGTTCCCGTGGGCGAAGCGTTATTAGGGCGAGTCATTGATGGTTTTGGTCGTCCCCTTGATGGCCGCGAACTGCCCGACGTCTGCTGGAAAGACTATGATGCAATGCCTCCTCCCGCAATGGTTCGACAGCCTATCACTCAACCATTAATGACGGGGATTCGCGCTATTGATAGCGTTGCGACCTGTGGCGAAGGGCAACGAGTGGGGATTTTTTCTGCTCCTGGCGTGGGGAAAAGCACGCTTCTGGCGATGCTGTGTAATGCGCCAGACGCAGACTGCAATGTTCTGGTGTTAATTGGTGAACGTGGACGAGAAGTCCGCGAGTTCATCGATTTTACACTGTCTGAAGAGACCCGAAAACGTTGTGTCATTGTTGTCGCAACCTCTGACAGACCCGCCTTAGAGCGCGTGAGGGCGCTGTTTGTGGCCACCACGATAACAGAATTTTTTCGCGATAATGGAAAGCGAGTCGTCTTGCTTGCCGACTCACTGACGCGTTATGCCAGGGCCGCACGGGAAATCGCTCTGGCCGCCGGAGAGACCGCGGTTTCTGGAGAATATCCGCCAGGCGTATTTAGTGCATTGCCACGACTTTTAGAACGTACAGGAATGGGGGAAAAAGGCAGTATTACCGCATTTTATACGGTACTGGTGGAAGGCGATGATATGAATGAGCCGTTGGCGGATGAAGTCCGTTCACTACTTGATGGACATATTGTGCTATCCCGGCGGCTTGCAGAGAGGGGGCATTATCCTGCCATTGACGTGTTGGCAACGCTCAGCCGCGTTTTTCCAGTCGTTACCAGCCATGAGCATCGTCAACTGGCGGCGATATTGCGACGGTGCCTGGCGCTTTACCAGGAGGTTGAACTGTTAATACGCATTGGGGAATACCAGCGAGGAGTTGATACTGATACTGACAAAGCCATTGATGCCTATCCGGATATTTGCACATTTTTGCGACAAAGTAAGGATGAAGTATGCGGACCCGAGCTACTCATAGAAAAATTACACCAAATACTCACCGAGTGATCATGGAAACTTTGCTGGAGATAATCGCGCGGCGTGAAAAGCAATTACGCGGCAAACTTACCGTACTTGATCAGCAGCAACAGGCGATTATTACGGAACAGCAGATTTGCCAGACGCGCGCTTTAGCAGTGTCTACCAGACTGAAAGAATTAATGGGCTGGCAAGGTACGTTATCTTGTCATTTATTGTTGGATAAGAAACAACAAATGGCCGGGTTATTCACTCAGGCGCAGAGCTTTTTGACGCAACGGCAGCAGTTAGAGAATCAGTATCAGCAGCTTGTCTCCCGGCGAAGCGAATTACAGAAGAATTTTAATGCGCTTATGAAAAAGAAAGAAAAAATTACTATGGTATTAAGCGATGCGTATTACCAAAGTTGAGGGAAGTCTTGGGTTGCCATGCCAGTCTTATCAGGATGATAACGAGGCGGAGGCGGAACGTATGGACTTTGAACAACTCATGCACCAGGCATTACCCATTGGTGAGAATAATCCTCCTGCAGCATTGAATAAGAACGTGGTTTTCACGCAACGTTATCGTGTTAGTGGCGGTTATCTTGACGGTGTAGAGTGTGAAGTCTGTGAATCAGGGGGGCTAATTCAGTTAAGAATCAATGTCCCTCATCATGAAATTTACCGTTCGATGAAAGCGCTAAAGCAGTGGCTGGAGTCTCAGTTGCTGCATATGGGGTATATAATTTCCCTGGAGATATTCTATGTTAAGAATAGCGAATGAAGAGCGTCCGTGGGTGGAGATACTTCCAACGCAAGGCGCTACCATTGGTGAGCTGACATTGAGTATGCAACAATATCCAGTACAGCAAGGGACATTATTTACCATAAATTATCATAATGAGCTGGGTAGGGTGTGGATTGCAGAACAATGCTGGCAGCGCTGGTGTGAAGGGCTAATTGGCACCGCTAATCGATCGGCTATCGATCCTGAATTGCTATATGGAATAGCTGAATGGGGGCTGGCGCCGTTATTGCAAGCCAGTGATGCAACCCTCTGTCAGAACGAACCGCCAACATCCTGCAGTAATCTACCACATCAGCTAGCGTTGCATATTAAATGGACAGTTGAAGAACATGAGTTCCATAGCATTATTTTTACATGGCCAACGGGTTTTTTGCGCAATATAGTCGGAGAGCTTTCTGCTGAGCGACAACAGATTTATCCTGCCCCTCCTGTAGTAGTCCCTGTATATTCAGGCTGGTGCCAGCTTACGTTAATTGAACTTGAGTCTATCGAAATCGGCATGGGCGTTCGGATTCATTGCTTTGGCGACATCAGACTCGGTTTTTTTGCTATTCAACTACCTGGGGGGATCTACGCGAGGGTGTTGCTGACAGAGGATAACACGATGAAATTTGATGAATTAGTCCAGGATATCGAAACGCTACTTGCGTCAGGGAGTCCAATGTCAAAGAGTGACGGAACATCTTCAGTAGAACTTGAGCAGATACCACAACAGGTGCTCTTTGAGATCGGACGTGCGAGTCTGGAAATTGGACAATTACGACAGCTTAAAACGGGGGACGTTTTGCCTGTAGGTGGATGTTTTGCGCCAGAGGTGACGATAAGAGTAAATGACCGTATTATTGGGCAAGGTGAGTTGATTGCCTGTGGCAATGAATTTATGGTGCGTATTACACGTTGGTATCTTTGCAAAAATACAGCGTAAACCTGATAAGAAAAATAATATGCGAACAATATAATAGCGTTCCAGGTCGTGTCATGAGAGATACAGTATGTCTTTACCCGATTCGCCTTTGCAACTGATTGGTATATTGTTTCTGCTTTCAATACTGCCTCTCATTATCGTCATGGGAACTTCTTTCC
This sequence comes from Salmonella sp. SAL03688, assembly GCF_046551895.1. Classification (NCBI taxonomy): domain Bacteria; kingdom Pseudomonadati; phylum Pseudomonadota; class Gammaproteobacteria; order Enterobacterales; family Enterobacteriaceae; genus Salmonella; species Salmonella sp. SAL03688. The sequence continues at coordinate 207,897 of NZ_JBGDVI010000005.1, read as the reverse complement.
TTAAACTGGCGGTGGTATTTTCGATTTTACGAAATGCTCTGGGTATTCAACAAGTTCCCCCAAATATCGCACTGTATGGCCTTGCGCTTGTACTTTCCTTATTCATTATGGGGCCGACGCTATTAGCTGTAAAAGAGCGCTGGCATCCGGTTCAGGTCGCTGGCGCTCCTTTCTGGACGTCTGAGTGGGACAGTAAAGCATTAGCGCCTTATCGACAGTTTTTGCAAAAAAACTCTGAAGAGAAGGAAGCCAATTATTTTCGGAGTTTGATAAAACGAACCTGGCCTGAAGACATAAAAAGAAAGATAAAACCTGATTCTTTGCTCATATTAATTCCGGCATTTACGGTGAGTCAGTTGACGCAGGCATTTCGGATTGGATTACTTATTTATCTTCCCTTTCTGGCTATTGACCTGCTTATTTCAAATATACTGCTGGCTATGGGGATGATGATGGTATCGCCAATGACCATTTCATTACCGTTTAAGCTGCTAATATTTTTACTGGCAGGCGGTTGGGATCTGACACTGGCGCAATTGGTACAGAGCTTTTCATGAATGATTCTGAATTGACGCAATTTGTAACGCAACTTTTATGGATCGTCCTTTTTACGTCTATGCCGGTGGTGTTGGTGGCATCGGTAGTTGGGGTCATCGTAAGCCTTGTTCAGGCCTTGACTCAAATACAGGACCAAACGCTACAGTTCATGATTAAATTATTGGCAATTGCAATAACCTTAATGGTCAGCTACCCATGGCTTAGCGGTATCCTGTTGAATTATACCCGGCAGATAATGTTACGAATTGGAGAGCATGGTTGAATGGCACAACAGGTAAATGAGTGGCTTATTGCATTGGCTGTGGCTTTTATTCGACCATTAAGCCTTTCTTTATTACTTCCCCTATTAAAAAGTGGCAGTTTAGGGGCCGCTCTTTTACGTAATGGCGTGCTTATGTCACTTACCTTTCCCATATTACCAATCATTTACCAGCAGAAGATTATGATGCATATTGGTAAAGATTACAGTTGGTTAGGGTTAGTCACCGGAGAGGTTATTATTGGTTTTTTAATTGGGTTTTGTGCGGCGGTTCCCTTTTGGGCCGTTGATATGGCGGGGTTTCTGCTTGATACTTTACGTGGCGCGACAATGGGTACGATATTCAATTCTACAATAGAAGCTGAAACCTCACTTTTTGGCTTGCTTTTCAGCCAGTTCTTGTGTGTTATTTTCTTTATAAGCGGCGGCATGGAGTTTATATTAAACATTCTGTATGAGTCATATCAATATTTACCACCAGGGCGTACTTTATTATTTGACCAGCAATTTTTAAAATATATCCAGGCAGAGTGGAGAACGCTTTATCAATTATGTATCAGCTTCTCTCTTCCTGCCATAATATGTATGGTATTAGCCGATCTGGCTTTAGGTCTTTTAAATCGGTCGGCACAACAATTGAATGTGTTTTTCTTCTCAATGCCGCTCAAAAGTATATTGGTTCTACTGACGCTCCTGATCTCATTCCCTTATGCTCTTCATCACTATTTGGTTGAAAGCGATAAATTTTATATTTATCTAAAAGACTGGTTTCCATCTGTATGAGCGAGAAAACAGAACAGCCTACAGAAAAGAAATTACGTGATGGCCGTAAGGAAGGGCAGGTTGTCAAAAGTATTGAAATAACATCATTATTTCAGCTGATTGCGCTTTATTTGTATTTTCATTTCTTTACTGAAAAGATGATTTTGATACTGATTGAGTCAATAACTTTCACATTACAATTAGTAAATAAACCATTTTCTTATGCATTAACGCAATTGAGTCATGCTTTAATAGAGTCACTGACTTCTGCACTGCTGTTTCTGGGCGCTGGGGTAATAGTTGCTACTGTGGGTAGCGTGTTTCTTCAGGTGGGGGTGGTTATTGCCAGCAAGGCCATAGGTTTTAAAAGCGAGCATATAAATCCGGTAAGTAATTTTAAGCAGATATTCTCTTTACATAGCGTAGTAGAATTATGTAAATCCAGCCTAAAAGTTATCATGTTATCTCTTATCTTTGCCTTTTTCTTTTATTATTATGCCAGTACTTTTCGGGCGCTACCGTACTGTGGGTTAGCCTGTGGCGTGCTTGTGGTTTCTTCTTTAATAAAATGGTTATGGGTAGGGGTGATGGCTTTTTATATCGTCGTTGGCATACTGGACTATTCTTTTCAATATTATAAGATTAGAAAAGATCTAAAAATGAGTAAAGATGACGTAAAACAAGAGCATAAAGATCTGGAGGGCGACCCTCAAATGAAGACACGGCGTCGGGAAATGCAGAGTGAAATACAAAGTGGGAGTTTAGCTCAATCTGTTAAACAATCTGTTGCGGTAGTGCGTAATCCAACGCATATTGCGGTTTGTCTTGGCTATCATCCCACCGATATGCCAATACCACGCGTCCTGGAAAAAGGCAGTGATGCTCAAGCTAACTATATTGTTAACATCGCTGAACGCAACTGCATCCCCGTTGTTGAAAATGTTGAGCTGGCCCGCTCATTATTTTTTGAAGTGGAACGTGGAGATAAAATTCCTGAAACGTTATTTGAACCCGTTGCAGCCTTGTTACGTATGGTGATGAAGATAGATTATGCGCATTCTACCGAAACACCATAAATGCTTTTGGTATGCTTCTTCAGGCCACTGCGAAGGTTAAGAGGGGTAATACAGTATAGAGCAGCGCTTGACGATAAAGGTGAGAGACTGAAAATAATCGCTTTTAGCCTGGCACAAGCACCAGATAGCGTATTTTAAAATTAAACAAGATAATGGATTGGTGCGTCTGAATGGACTCGAACCATCGACCCCCACCATGTCAAGGTGGTGCTCTAACCAACTGAGCTACAGACGCATTAAAATGATGGTGCGTTCAATTGGACTCGAACCAACGACCCCCACCATGTCAAGGTGGTGCTCTAACCAACTGAGCTATGAACGCAACGTTGTAGGTGACAACGGGGACGAATATTAGCGTCACAACCGCAATGAGGCAAGAGGGAAATCGCAATTTTCTTCCTGAAATCACCTGATTGCGGTGGAAATATGCAACATGTCGAGAAAATAGCCGCCATGCGACGGCTATCGTCGTATTATCGCGCAGCGCGCTGCAAAATGATGGCGGACGGCTGACGTTGTAGATAGCGCATCCGTAGCATCATTAACACCGCCGCCGAGGTCAGGCCGATGATGAACCCCATCCAGAAGCCCGCCGGTCCCATACGATCCACCACCAGATCCGTTAACGCCAGGATATAACCGCTGGGTAAACCTAACACCCAGTAGGCGGTAAAGGTGATAAAAAAGATGGAACGCGTATCTTTATAACCGCGCAGAATACCGCTGCCGATAACCTGTATAGAGTCGGAAATCTGGTAAACCGCAGCGAGCAGCATTAATTGCGCGGCAAGCGCCACGACCTCAGGGTTGTCATTGTAGAGCAAAGCAATATGCTTACGCAGAGTAACGGTAAAAATAGCGGTAACCACAGCCATACAAATGCCGACGCCTAAACCGGTACGCGCTGCGGTTTGCGCATCCAGCGTTGAGCCCTGGCCCAGACGATAACCCACTCGAATCGTTACCGCCGCAGCCAGCGACATCGGCAGCACGAACATCAGCGAGCTAAAGTTAAGCGCAATCTGATGACCGGCGACATCCACAATACCTAATGGCGAAACCAGCAGCGCAACGACCGCAAACAACGTCACTTCAAAGAACAGCGCCAGCGCAATCGGCAACCCCAGTTGAATCAGGCGCTTCATGACGACGCTATCGGGTTTGCCAAAGCCTGTTTCATTACGAATATCACGCATTGAACGCGCGTGTTTAATGTAAGAAAGCATGGCGATAAACATCACCCAATAGACCGCCGCGGTTGCAACGCCGCAGCCGATACCGCCGAGTTCAGGCATACCAAAATGACCATAGATAAAAATATAGTTCACCGGAATATTCACCAGCAGGCCCAAAAATCCCATCACCATACCCGGTTTGGTTTTGGCCAGACCTTCGCACTGGTTTCGCGCTACCTGAAAGAAAAGGTATCCTGGCGCGCCCCACAGTAGAGCGCGAAGATAACCCACGGCTTTATCGGCCAGCGCCGGATCAATATTATGCATAGAGCGGATAATGTATCCGGCATTCCACAGGACGATCATCACCAGCACGGAGACAAAGCCCGCCAGCCAGAACCCTTGTCGAACCTGATGCGCGATACGCTCACGACGGCCGGAGCCATTGAGTTGCGCAATCACAGGCGTCAAGGCCAGCAGTAAGCCGTGACCAAACAAAATGGCGGGAAGCCAGATAGAGGTGCCGATAGCGACGGCAGCCATGTCCGTAGCGCTATAGCCTCCTGCCATGACGGTATCGACGAATCCCATTGCGGTCTGTGCCACTTGCGCAAGGATCACCGGTATCGCTAACGCTAATAACTGACGCGCTTCACTGGTATACTTCTGCACGTATTCACCTTTTATTTTGTTGTTATATGAAAGACTAAAAAGCCGCCGTAGTGGCAGCCAAAAGAAATAGCAGGGGAAATTTCAGTCTATTGTAGCGGGGTATTACTATTTCTCCAGCGAAAAAACAGTTGTTAACGGCGCATTGCTGGCAAGCTGTTTTTCCACCTGCTATTGTGCTGAACAGTTCTGCTTTTATTTATTTCAGGAGTTGAAGATATGTTTACGGGGATCGTACAGGGTACCGCGAAACTGGTATCGATTGATGAAAAACCCAACTTTCGCACCCATGTGGTGACGTTACCGGACTACATGCTGGAGGGGCTGGAGACGGGGGCGTCGGTAGCGCATAACGGATGCTGTTTGACGGTGACTGAAATAAACGGCAACCAGATAAGCTTTGATCTGATGAAAGAAACGTTGCGCATCACCAATCTGGGCGCGTTGAGGGTAGGTGATGAGGTCAACGTAGAGCGCGCCGCCAAATTCAGCGATGAAATCGGTGGACATCTGATGTCGGGGCATATTATTACGACGGCGGAGATCGCGAAAATCCTGACCTCCGAAAATAACCATCAGGTGTGGTTTAAAGTGCAGGATGCGTCCCTGATGAAGTATATCCTGTACAAGGGCTTTATCGGCGTCGACGGCATCAGTTTGACCGTCGGCGAGGTAACGCCAACGCGCTTCTGCGTGCATCTCATTCCGGAAACGCTGGAACGTACTACGCTTGGCAGAAAAAAACTGGGTGAGCGTGTGAATATCGAGATCGATCCGCAAACGCAGGCGGTTGTCGATACCGTAGAACGCGTACTGGCTGCGCGAGAAAATGCGGTCAGAAATCAGGCCGACATTGGCTAACGGAAAATAAGATTCCCCCGCATGAAATGCGGGGGAGATGATTAGCGAGGAACGCGCAGTCCGTTTTCAACGCCGCGCGTAAATACCACCTGCCAAAGCTGGATATCACGCGCGCGAAACGCACCCGCGCAGGCGTTGAGATAATAGCTGAACATACGTTTAAAGCGCTCGTTATAATTGCCCGCAATCTCTGGCCAGGCATTGATAAAGCGCTCATGCCACGCCATCAGAGTCGTGTCATAGTCGGCGCCAAAGTTATGCCAGTCTTCCATTACAAAGTGTGATTCGCTGGCCTCGGCGATTTGACGAACAGACGGCAAACAACCGTTGGGGAAAATATACTTATTGATCCACGGATCGACATTATGATCGGTTTTTTTAGAACCAATAGTATGGAGCAGGAAAAGACCATCCGGTTTTAAATTCCTGTCAACGACCTCAAAATAGGTGTTGTAGTTTTTTGGCCCGACATGTTCGAACATACCGACGGAGACGATTCGGTCAAACTGATCGTTAAGGTCGCGATAATCTTCCAGGAGAATGGAGACATCCAGACCTTCGCAACGCGTCTGCGCCATTTTTTGTTGTTCAGCGGAGATCGTTACGCCCACCACGCTAACGCCATAATGGGTCGCCATATATTGCGACAGACCGCCCCAGCCGCAGCCGATATCCAGCACACGCATCCCCGGTTGTAGCTGTAGCTTTTCGCAAATTAATTTCAGCTTGGCTTGCTGTGCCGCTTCCAGCGTATCGGCATCTTTCCAGTAGGCGCAAGAATATTGCATATAGGGATCGAGCATACGGGAAAAAAGGTCATTACCAAGATCGTAATGTTCCTTGCCGACAATCCAGGCGCGTTTTTTACTTTGTAGATTAATCAGACGCGCGCCGAGGATACGGAGCGTATCTTTAACATGGTGGGGGAGTTGATTTTCAAGACCGGCACGTAAGACTTTGCTGAAGAAAATATCCAGACGCTCGCATTCCCACCAGCCATCCATGTAACTCTCACCTAACCCCAACGATCCTTCCTGAAGGACGCGTTTAAAAAAATCGGGATTCTTAACACGAATGTCAGACGGGGCGGAACCATTAATTGTAATATCCGCGCGACTTAACAATTCGTTGGCGATTCGGTACCAGTTATCATCCGGTACGCTGACTTCTTCTATACACGATGAACTCATAGCTTCTCCATCACTGAACGGTGATCAGAACCTTAAAACAGCGTAGACGCTTTTTTGGCTTTGTGAGAAATCCCACGGGCAATTCCGTGAGCCAGTTATCCGACGTAGAACAGAGGAAGGGAGGAACCCTTGCCGAAAAGGCCATCCATGGTGAATCGGGAACGCTCCGGTTCCCGTTAATGCCTAATAATTATCGTAATATAAACAACCGGGAATCAGTATAGGCCGCAATTTTTGATGATTCAACCGAAAATTGTTAGCGTGCTAATTACCAGCGGTTAACAAGTCTTTAGTGAGACTTGTCGTGGGCGACATTGGCATGGGGAAATTCGGCCTCAGCGCAATCTGCATGAGACTGCATTTTGTAACCTAACGCCGCCAGAACAACGGTAGAAAGCATTACGCTGGTGGTGGTCAACAGCGGCGTGCTGATGAGCCATGAAACCACCAGGCTTGCCAGGAAACATAACCCCAGTTGCAGCGTATTTTGTAGCGCCGCAGCGCGTCCCGTGGCTTGAGGGAAAGGGCGTAACGCTTGCGCGACGACGATAGGGTAGATGGCGCCATTAGCAATCGCCATTACGCAGAAAGGAATCAGGATCTCCACCAGTGAGGCATTATTCAGAAGGCCCGCTCCCCAGGTGGCGATAACGCTCAGCGCATACAGCCCTAACAGCCACGGAAGCAATTGGTAGCCCTGCCATTTTTGTAGCGCCGCGCGGCAACCATATCCGCCAATCAGAAAAGCGATGGTTTGCGGAACATAGCTCAGGCCAATCACTGCCGGGCTGTAACCCATCGCGCTGAGAATAAACGGCGACCCTGTTAGCCACGCAAAAAAGCTGGCGGAACAGGCGGCATAAATCAGCACATTACCGCGATAGGTTTTAGAGCGTAACAGTGTCGCGAAAGTGAGTTTATCCTGTCCTTCGGTACGCGCTTTTACCGATGGTTTTAAGCGCAGCGCCGGCAACATCAGCAACAACGTAATCACGAACAGGGTGGCGAAAATCGCCTGCCATGAGAAATGCGTCAGTATCCAGCTTCCCAGTAAGGGCGCAAGCGCCGGGGATAATCCCACCAGTGGCATGATCGTGGCGAAGATACGGTTAATTTTTTGCGAAGGATAATAATCGGTCACCAGCGCTTGCCAGATTACCGTTGCCGCGCAAACGCCGACGGCCTGCACAAAGCGCAGCGTCAGCAGTGCTGCCGCGCTTTCTACCCACAGCATCCCCAGACTTCCGAGTGCAAAGATAGATAACCCCAGCAGTAAAATCGGTTTACGGCCATAACGATCCGATAGCGGTCCCCAGAGGAGTTGCGCGACGGCAAAGCCAGCTAAAAACAGGCTGAGGCTGGCGCTGACCGCGGCGGCGGGCGTTTGTAAATCCGCCTGTATGGCGGCAAACGCGGGCAGGTACATGTCCGTAGCCAGAAATCCCAGCACGCTAAGACCGGCTAACCAGACTAAAAAACCTTTTCCAGGTTGCATATTTGTTTCTCTTTCTTATCAGACAGACATTGTCGCAGAGTGTAGGGAGTGAAATTACGGTTGTGAAACGTTAATATTTGTCCAGTGAATTCAAAATTTTTGTAGGCAAATTATGTGGTCGGAATACTCGCTTGAAGTGGTTGACGCCGTAGCGCGCAATGGCAGTTTTAGCGCGGCGGCGCAGGAACTGCACCGTGTGCCTTCAGCAGTCAGTTACACCGTTCGTCAGTTAGAGGAGTGGCTGGCCGTACCGCTTTTTGTACGACGTCACCGTGATGTTGAACTGACGCCTGCTGGCGTCTGGTTTTTAAAAGAAGGGCGTTCTGTTATCAAAAAAATGCAGATCACTCGCCAGCAGTGTCAGCAAATTGCTAATGGCTGGCGCGGGCAGTTAGCTATTGCGGTGGACAATATCGTCAGACCAGAACGTACCCGGCAGATGATCGTCGATTTCTATCGCCATTTTGACGATGTGGAACTGCTGGTTTTTCAGGAGGTGTTTAACGGCGTCTGGGACGCGCTCTCCGACGGGCGTGTCGAACTGGCGATTGGGGCGACGCAGGCGATTCCGGTAGGGGGGCGTTACGCTTTTCGGGATATGGGGACCCTGAGCTGGAGCTGCGTAGTGGCAAGCGATCACCCGCTGGCGTCGATGCCTGGGCCGTTAAGCGATGATACCCTGCGCAACTGGCCGTCGCTGGTCAGGGAAGACACTTCGCGAACCTTACCGAAACGGATTACCTGGCTGCTGGATAACCAAAAAAGGGTCGTCGTACCGGACTGGGAGTCATCGGCAACCTGCCTGTCGGCAGGACTATGCGTGGGAATGGTGCCGACGCATTTTGCCCGACAGTGGATAGACAGCGGAAAATGGGTGGCGCTGACGTTAGAGAATCCGTTTCCCGATGCGGCCTGTTGCGTGACGTGGCAGCAAAACGAAGCCTCGCCCACGCTGGCATGGCTGCTGGACTATTTGGGCGATAGCGAAACGTTGAATCGGGAGTGGCTGCGGGAGCCAGAAGAGGCTCCCGACAGTGGGGATTAACGCCGATAGTCGCGGAACGGGCCGTCAGCGACCGAGCGACGCTCAACCAGGCGTGGATGAACTTCAATAGACTGTGACTCTTCACGCTTATTGACGATGCGATCCAATAGCATATTAAATGCGGTTTCACCTAAAGAGTCTTTGGGCTGGTGAATCGTCGTCAGCGCCGGGGTAAAGAAACGGGCGTTACGCACATTGTCATAACCGATCACCGAAACGTCCTGCGGTACGCGAAGCCCCATTTCGTCAGCCGCGCAAAGCGCGCCCATCGCCATAATATCGCCGCCGCAGAAAACGGCGGTAGGGCGATGTGACTGCGATAAAATTTGCTGCATCGCGTGGTAACCGGATTCCGGCTCGAAGTCGCCCTGAACAATCCAGTTGTCCGGCACGTTGATCAGCGCCTCCTCCATGGCTTTCATAAAGCCTGCCAGCCGGCCCGCGCCGGTGTTGCGCTCCAGCGGGCCGGGAATAACGCCGATATCCCGGTGGCCGCGCTCAACCAGATAACGACCCGCCATATAGCCGCCTGCAAAGGCGTTATCAATCACCGTGTCGGTAAAATCGGCCTTCGCTTCACCCCAGTCCATCACCACCATCGGAATATGGCGATACTCTTCCAGCATGGAAAGCAGAGGTTCTGGATACTCAGAACACATCACCAGCAGGCCATCCACGCGCTTTTGCGCCATCATGGACAGGTAGGCGCGCTGTTTTTCCAGGTTATTCCAGGCGTTGCCTAAAATCAGCGTATAGCCTTTCTGGAAACAGTTTTTTTCAACCGCCTCGATAATTTCGGCAAAATAGGCCGCTTCGCTGCTGGTCGCCAGTAAGCCTATCGACTTGGTATGGTTAACCTTCAGGCTACGCGCGACGGCGCTGGGAGAGTAGTGCAGCTCTTTAATTGCCGCCCAGACCGCGTTACGCGTTTCTTCAGCGACAAAACGCGTTTTGTTGATTACGTGTGATACAGTTGTAGTGGAAACGTTTGCTCGTTTCGCTACATCTTTAATTGTTGCCATTACATTTCACTCCAGACCCTCGCTAAGCTCCTGAGAAACGCCAGGTAAACGTTTGCCTACACACACCCTAATCGCAACATCAGGGTTGCGGCACGCCGGAAAAACGACACGGAACGTCAGGAAGGGGTCAATGGCCGTTACGCTAATTCAGTAAGCCTGGAATTTTGTCTGATCTTGAGGAAAAGGGGAAGCGTTAAAAACAGTTATCAATATAAAACATGAGAGATTTTTGGGCGGGAATGTGCAAAAATGCGCTATATCACTTTTTGTGTGGAAATAAAAAGGAGAAAACTTGATGAGTACCGACCTGAAATTTTCGTTGATTACTACGCTGATTGTTCTGGGCGTGATTGTCGCAGGTGGATTAACGGCCGCTCTGCACTGATTTCCTCTCTTCTGAGGGGGGGCGTCTCCTCTATTCTATCCCTCTCTAAAACGCAGAAGGCGTACCTTCTGCGTACTCAGACTTATGCGGCGAGATTTTTCGCAACAAATTCCCAGTTAACCAGCGCCCAGAAATGCTCCAGATAGTTTGGACGGGCGTTGCGGTAGTCGATGTAATACGCGTGTTCCCACACATCAACCGTCAGCAACGGCGTTGCATCCGTAGTCAGCGGCGTACCGGCATTTGAGGTAGAAACGATAGCCAGTTTGCCATCAGCGCTTTTTACCAGCCATGTCCATCCGGAACCAAAGTTTTTGATAGCGGCATCGGTGAACTGCGCTTTAAATTCCGCGAAGCTGCCAAAAGATGCCGCGATAGCTTCAGCCAGTCTCCCGGTCGGTTCGCCGCCAGCGTTTGGCGCCAGGCAGTTCCAGTAGAAGGTGTGGTTCCACACCTGAGCGGCGTTATTAAAGATACCGCCTTCGGAGGCGCGCACGATCTCTTCCAGCGATTTGCCTTCAAACGCCGTGCCTTTGATCAAATTGTTAAGATTGGTCACGTAAGTCTGATGATGTTTGCCATAGTGATATTCCAGCGTCTCAGCAGAAATATGCGGCGCCAGAGCATCTTTGGCATACGGTAATGCAGGTAATTCGAACGACATTGCTTCTCTCCTTATTATTAATATTGCGCACGCACAATAACCCTGGTGCGCGTAAGGATAGGGTAGCAAATTGAGAGGTGGCGCAAAAGAAGAAGTTATCCTGTCGTTAAACGACAGGATAAAATATTAGCGAATTGTTTTAGGCGTCATCACCCGACGAGCGCCGACATAATGACGTTGCCAGTATTCTTCGTTCAGTGAGGTGATCTTAATTTCCTGACCGCTGCGCGGGGACTGAATAAACTTACCGTTGCCGACATAGACGCCAACGTGATCGGCGGTGCCGCGCCCCTGCGTACGGAAGAACACCAGATCGCCGTTTTTCAACTCGCTACGCTCAATGGGCGCCGCGTCACGCAGGTGATACATCTCATTCGCCGTTCGGGGGATACGGATCTTCACTAAATCTTTATAGGCATAATAAACCAGACCGCTGCAATCAAAACCGGTGCGCGGCGATGCGCCTCCCCAGTGATACGGTTTACCAATCTGATTCATGAGCTTGGACATCGCGGTTTTCGTCGCTTTTTGTACTTTTGCACGATGCGCATCGGCAATAGAGACCGGCAATGTTCCTTTCCCCTTCACGCAGTGCGGCTTACGGCCTTTACGCGTCGTGCATTTTTCCGTTACGTCGAGGGCGGCGATTGACGTGGGCGCGGTTCTGTTACGACGATGCGTCGTATGACGAGATTTTGTGGAGGCGGTGGTACGTTTTGGCGTAGAAGCGGAAGAAGAACGGCTGGTTTTTGAGGTTTTTTTTACGTTTTTTTTGCTGGTTTTACTGATCTTTTTCGTTGTGCTTTTCTTTTTATCTGCCGTTTTCGTGACATGAGAAACAGCAGGCGTCGCTTTGGCTTGCCTGGAAGCATGGGCCATTGGCGTAAAGGGGAGAGTAGTAAAAAGTAAAGCACAGAGCGTGATCGAGATTTTGTTTATCCGCGCCACTGAGCAATCCTCTGTTAAAGGCAGGCAATTCATGCCTGCGTATGATTTACAAAACCTGATAATTCTAATCTACAAAAGCACAGATTGGTAATTGCTTTTGGTTTCTGAAGCTATGTTTCGTTAACAGATGTAAAAAAATAGCAATTAATGCTAAACACAAACGCGTTATCTACAAATCACTGCGCGGCAACCCGCTTAAAAGATATTTTGTATACAACTTATTCCCGCAGACGGTAAAATAATAAGGCATGATGAAAATGTTATTTTCCGTTGCCAGCCTGACCCGTTACAATGACAGGCTTCGGTCGTAAAAGTAGTTTAAGGAAGCGAGACAATGAGCACCACTATCGAAAAAATTCAGCGCCAGATCGCTGAAAACCCGATTCTCCTGTATATGAAAGGTTCACCGAAACTGCCAAGCTGTGGTTTCTCTGCGCAGGCCGTTCAGGCGCTTTCAGCCTGCGGGGAACGTTTTGCCTATGTTGATATCCTGCAAAACCCGGATATTCGCGCTGAATTACCGAAATACGCCAACTGGCCGACATTCCCACAACTGTGGGTGGACGGCGAGCTGGTCGGCGGGTGTGATATTGTGATTGAAATGTATCAGCGTGGCGAGCTGCAGCAGCTTATTAAAGAAACTGCGGCAAAATATAAAACTCAGGAGCCGGACGCAGAGTAATCTGTGAAAGAGGAAAGCGACCTGTAAAGGTCGCTTTTTTACCGCCATCGTGAGCAAGAGCGGCGTTGTTAGCCTCGTTATTTGTCCGTCGGCAAAGGTAACGGCCAGCCGCCCAGGCGCTTCCAGCGATTGACGATTTCACAAAACAGCACCGCTGTCCGCTCGGTATCATACAAAGCGGAATGGGCTTTTTCACCGTCAAACTCCATACCTGCCGCCAGGCACGCTTTTGATAACACCGTTTGTCCCAGCGCCAGTCCGCTCAATGCCGCAGTATCAAAGGTGACGAACGGATGAAACGGGTTACGTTTCAGCGAGGCGCGCTCTGCGGCGGCCATCATAAAACTGTGATCAAAAGTGGCGTTATGCGCGACCATAATGGCGCGGCTACAACCGCTGTCTTTGATACCTTTACGCACCATTTTGAAAATAGCGTGTAGCGCCTCATATTCACTCACCGCGCCGCGTAGCGGGTTAGAGGGATCGATACCGTTAAACGCGAGCGCTTCCGGCTGTAAGTTGGCTCCAGCGAACGGCTCCACATGGAAATGCAGCGTCGTGTCCGGCATCAGCCAGCCTTGTTCATCCATTTTCAGCGTGATGGCGGCGATTTCGAGCAGCGCATCGGTTTTAGCGTTAAATCCTGCAGTTTCAACGTCGATGACGACAGGATAAAAACCACGAAAACGGTCGCACAGACCGGAAAGTTGAGCGTTATCGGACATCTGAGTCTCTTAATACGAAAAAATGCAGCGCGTATTATGGCAAATTTTACGCCGGGATGCAGTAAAACAACGGGCGCAGTGACCTGCGCCCGGCGGGGGATCAGTTACCCAGACCGCGGCCTGCGTCTTTAGCTTCAATCAATTCGATTTTATAGCCATCCGGATCTTCAACGAAGGCGATGATGGTCGAACCGCCTTTTACCGGCCCCGCTTCACGGGTCACGTTGCCGCCGTTCTGACGAATGCGTTCACAGGCTTCAGCAGCATTGTCAACGCTCAGCGCGATGTGCCCATACGCATTGCCCATGTCGTAGCTCTCAACGCCCCAGTTATAGGTTAGTTCGATGACCGCTTCTTCCGTTTCCGGACCATATCCCACAAAGGCCAGCGAGTATTTGTATTCCGGGTTCTCACTGGTACGCAGCAATTTCATGCCCAGAACGTTGGTGTAAAAAGCGATGGAACGCTGCAAATCGCCGACGCGCAGCATAGTATGCAATAAACGCATTTTCGTTGTCCTTAAAATAGTCAAGATATTCAAAGTATAGCGGCGATGTGAGGCCGCTATCAATGAAATTACAGAGTAGGGTAGTCAGTGTAGCCTTCCGCGCCGCCGCCATAAAAACTTTCGGGATGCTGTGGATTAAGTTCCGCTTTACGTTGCAGACGCGCCACCAGATCCGGGTTAGCGATGTAATCGCGACCAAACGCCACGGCGTCAATCAGCCCTTTTTCGATCAGATCTTCCGCTTTTTCTGGCGTATAGGCGCCAGCGCCGATGATGGGACCGTGGAAACGCGCGCGCACTTTTTCACGGAACGCGTCGCTGTACGGTTCGCCGCCCGCCCAGTCTGGTTCAGACATATGCAGATAAGCGATGCCGCGTTTGCCTAACGCTTCAATCAGATAAAGGGCGTCAGCTTCTTCATTCGGGCCGTTATCGACATTCTGGAAAGTGCCGACAGGAGAAAGGCGGATGCCGATACGGTCCGCGCCCCATTCCTTAATGCCGGCATCAACCACCTCCAGCACCAGACGGGCGCGACTCTCTACGCTGCCGCCGTACTGATCGGTACGGTGATTAGAAGACGGTGAGAGGAACTGGTGCAGCAGATAACCGTGCGCGGAGTGCAGCTCCACCAGATCGAAGCCTGCCTCTCGGGCATTGGCGATAGCCTGGCGGAAATCGTTGACGATCCCGGGGATCTCGTGAGTATCCAGCGCGCGCGGCGTGGAAGTCTCTACGCGGATGGCCTGGCCGTTTTCGTCACGCAAAGAGGTGCGGGTTCCCGCATTGATAGCGGATGGCGCGACGGGCGCTTGTCCGCCTGGTTGCAGGCTGGCGTGTGAAATACGGCCCGTATGCCACAGTTGCACCGCCATATGGCCGCCCTGGGCATGGACTCCCTGAGTGATTTTTTTCCAGGCGGCGATCTGCTCATCGCTGTGTAATCCCGGTGCGCCGGCATAGCCTTTCGCCTGTGCGGAGATTTGTGTGGCTTCGCTGATGATCAATCCGGCGCTGGCGCGTTGACGGTAATATTCCGCCATTAACGGCGTAGGAATGTCGCCCGGTTCAATACTCCGCAAACGCGTCAAAGGCGCCATAAATACGCGATTTGTCGCCGTGATGGCACCCACCTTGAGGGGGGTAAACAGTTTTGCTGATGACATAGTGGCTCCTGATATAAGTAGACCGGTCGTCTTGTAATAAAGGAAATAAAAACGCCTGTTACTGCTCAGGCGTTGCAATGATGGTCTTAACATGCGCCAACGCATTTTCCAGCGGCGCGGCGCTACGGGATATTTTGGCCTGCAAATTGGCGCCCAGCCACAGGGCATAAAGTACCTGCGCCTGTGGCAACGGCTGGCCGGTGAAATGTAAACAGTGGCTATTACGGCCATCTTCCAGCGCGCGTGCAAGCAGTGCCATGATCTCCTGCGCCCCTTTATCCATCGTAGAGCGCATATCCTCTGACAGATCGCAGACTTCCGCTGACAGTTTCACCGTCAGGCAACCGCTGATGGCGCCTTGCTGGCAAAACTGCTTTAACGTTTCCTGATACCAGGCGAGAAGACGATCGCGATGATTACCGGGACCGGAGGTGAAGTGCGCCGTAAGACGCTGATGATAGCAGGAGTAATGTCGCTCAAGCATGGCGACGCCGAAGGCTTCTTTCGAGCGAAAGTAGTGATAAAACGACCCTTTAGGCACCTGGGCGGTTTTGAGCAACTCGCTAAGCCCCATGCCGGTAAAACCCCGTTGCATACAAAGCTGCTCGCCGGTGGCCAGCAGATGTTCGCGGGTATGGTGTTCGGTTTGCTTATTCATAGCAGGCAGTATAGTAGACCAGTCGGTCTACTGCAAGCAGAGTTGCCATAATGTCAGTTAGCGTCTTCAATAGTCATAAGCGCCAAACGTTGAGGAGGGGATGTGGCCGAGCAGTTGGAGTTTTTTCCTGTAGCAAGCCCATGTCGCGGTATCTGCCAGTCTGATGAGCGTGGCTTTTGTCGGGGATGTATGCGCAGCCGCGACGAACGGTTTAACTGGCAAAAAATGAGCGATGCCGAGAAACAAAATGTACTGCGGCTTTGTCGCCAGCGTTTCTTGCGTAAAATACGCGCAAATAAGCCTCTCCCATCGGAAGATCCTCAACAACCTTCACTCTTTTAAACGCGGAATTGCGTATACTCAACCTCATTATTCTCTATGAGGAATCTGTTATGGTTCAGCGTGTCACCATCGCTCCACAAGGCCCGGAGTTTTCGCGTTTTGTCATGGGTTACTGGCGTTTGATGGACTGGAATATGTCCGCGCGTCAGTTAGTGAGTTTTATCGAAGAACATCTGGATTTGGGCGTCACCACCGTTGACCATGCGGACATTTATGGCGGTTATCAGTGCGAAGCGGCGTTTGGCGAGGCGCTAACGCTGGCGCCGCATTTGCGGGAAAAACTGCAAATCGTTACCAAATGCGGTATTGCGACCACCGCCAGAGCGGAAAATAGGCTCGGTCATTATATTACCGATCGCCGCCATATTATTCTGAGCGCCGAACAGTCATTAAAAAATCTGGCGACAGATTATCTGGATATGTTGTTAATTCACCGTCCCGATCCGTTAATGGATGCGGATGACGTCGCCGAGGCGTTTCAACATCTGCACCAAAGCGGCAAAGTGCGCCATTTTGGCGTTTCTAATTTTACGCCAGCGCAATTTACGTTACTGCAATCGCGCCTGCCGTTCACCCTGGCGACCAACCAGGTGGAGATCTCGCCGGTTCACCAGCCTTTGTTGCTGGACGGCACATTAGATCAATTACAGCAACTGCGTATTCGTCCGATGGCCTGGTCATGTCTTGGCGGCGGTCGGCTGTTTAATGATGAGGCTTATCAGCCGTTGCGCCAGGAACTTTCCGTTATCGCGCAAGAACTCAACGCCAGTTCTATTGAACAGGTGGTCTATGCCTGGATTTTACGTTTGCCGTCGCAGCCGCTGCCGATTATTGGCTCGGGTAAAATCGAACGCGTACGCGCCGCACTAGAAGCGGAAACGCTGTCATTGTCGCGTCAACAGTGGTTCCGAATCCGCAAGGCGGCACTGGGTTATGACGTGCCGTAATCGCCAACTCGTTGACTTTCCGTTCATGTTTTCGCCAGTGGTTTACACTTAACAGGCGACCACATGTAACGGAGGTTTTATGAAGCGATTAAGTTTAGCGATGGTGACGCTGTTGGCCTGTGCGAGTGCGCAGGCCGCCAGCGAGAAAGTAGAGATGAACCTGGTGACGGCGCAAGGCGTAGGACAGTCTATCGGCACCGTCGTCATCGATGAAACCGAAGGCGGCTTAAAATTTACCCCACACCTTAAAGCGTTGCCGCCGGGCGAGCATGGTTTTCACATTCATGCCAACGGTAGCTGCCAGCCCGCGATTAAAGACGGCAAAGCGGTTGCCGCAGAAGCCGCTGGTGGTCATCTGGACCCACAAAATACCGGCAAGCATGAAGGACCGGAAGGCCAGGGGCATCTGGGCGACCTCCCGGTGTTAGTCGTTAATAATGATGGTATCGCCACCGAACCGGTTACTGCGCCGCGTCTGAAGTCTCTTGATGAAGTGAAAGATAAAGCGCTCATGATCCATGTGGGCGGCGATAACATGTCCGATCAGCCGAAACCGCTCGGCGGCGGCGGAATGCGTTACGCCTGCGGCGTCATTAAATAACCTGGAGCCAGCGTTCCCTGTGCTGGAGCCTGTTCCAGCTGCGACAGCGAACAGTGTAAACGCCAGATAATCGCCGCCAGCTCATGCGCGGCGGGTTGATGATGATGTGCGAGCGTGTCGCAGATACGCTGTAGTTCCTGTAGCGTGACGGCAAGCGGGCGTTGCTGCACGCCGCGCTCGCTCATCACATCGCGCAGCAGGGATATACAAATATCCCGCACCCGGGAAAGCGGATCGGAACGCGACTCCCAGGCGCGCAGCTGCCACACCACATGCGAGCAGTTCAGCAGTACCACTCCCCAACGTAATAACCACCGGCGCGCCAGCGCATCCTGGCTATTGCTGAGCTGACTGACGTGATGATAGGTCAGCGATTCAAACTCGCTTTCGCTATGGGAAGGGTGACGGCTAAGCTGATCGACGAAATCCCGGCGTAGCGCGCGGATATGGCGGCGGCTTTTTACGGCATCGGAACCGGGGCGCAAAATCGCAAACGCCAGCCAGGAAATCGCGACGCCGACGATCTTGGCGGTATTATCGTTAAGGAAGTCGGCGAAGTCGTACACCGGCGGATTGGTCACGGCGATGAATGAGCCCATAAAAACGATAAGCTGCCCCCACAGTCCCGCCAGCTTAGGCATCTGCAGTTTAAGCAGTTGCATCGTGACGAACAGCGGAAAAAGGAAAAGCAAGAATTGCCACAGATCGGTGATTTGCACCATCAGGCCAAATTTCACCACGAAGCTGCATAAGGACAGCAGCACTAAAGTACGCATCAATAAGGTGAGCGACTTAAACGGAGTGGCGACGATGGAGTAGAGAACGCAACTGATCGCCGCCAGGGTTAATGCGCCGGGCCCGGATTCCCATTGCGCGCCAATACTCCAGGCGCCAATCACCGTGAGCGTGCAAAAGGTACGTACGCCGCTCCAGATGGCCTCTGCGTTATCCGTATGCCGTGCAAGGCCGGGAGTGCGGCGGATATGGATTTGATCCACCGGCGCGCCGCTTTCGAGCAGATATAACTGACGGCTGCTGCGCAGATATAAGTGGCAAAAATAGCGTAATCGCTGCCAGAACGCGAGGTGACGATAATCCTGTTCATCCTGCGGGCGTAGCGGCGCAATAATCCGCGCCACGGTGTAGCTGTCCGCGCGCGGTTTTGCCAACTCAGCTAAGAGTTGTTCAATGACTTCGCGGCTGTTTTCCGGCGGCGTCGGCCAGTTTAAAAGCATTCTACGCAGACTAGAGATCACGCTGGTTAGCCGTAATTGCTGGTGTAACAATGCATTTAGCAATGCATTCTGGCGGCGAAAACGGTAGTGACTCCAGAAGGCCTGAATACGCAGCAGGTTCATGGTCAGGATTTGCCCAATGACGCCCTCATGCGCGGAGCGGATGGCGTCGGTAGTCTCCGGCTGCCAAAGTAGACTGGCATGTTCCAGCAAGCGCGCATGCATGTTTTTCAACGCGGTGAGCAGGGCTGTACCATCCGATGTGCTGGGCAGGATCATCATCATCATGCCGCCGCAGAGGATGCCGACGATAACTTCACATACACGTGCCTGGGCGATATCCCACAACTGCGTGATTTCTACAATATTAACCATCGGGAACGCGATGATCGCCGCCGTGTAGCCGGACAACTGGAAAGCATAAGCGACATTATTGGTAAAATGCGCGCAGGCCCAGGTACAAAAACCGATCCAGGCGGCCATGCTAAATAAGAACAACCAGGGTTCATTCAGCGTATGGCCGGCAATAATCAAGGCGGCGGTCGCGCCGAGTAAACTCCCGGCAATACGCCCCAGACTTTTACTGATTACGCCGCCTACGGTCGGAAAGCTCACCACTGCGGCCGAAGTCATCGCCCAGTAGGGCTCATCCAGATTGAGATAATAAGCGAATGTCAGCGCGAGACACATGGCAATGGTATTGCGCAACGCGTAACGCCACTGGCCGGAGGTCGCTTTAAACCAGGGCGTATTTCGCAGGGCTGGCAGGGAGAGTTTCATCACCGCTGTCCAATGGCTACGCTGCAGGTAGTGCCGGAGACGAGCGCGATATCCTGCGGCAAAGCGTCAAATTCGATACGTACCGGTACGCGTTGCGCCAGACGTACCCACGGTACGTTGGGTTTAATATCGGGCACTAAACCGGAGTCACTTTCCACGCTTTGGTCGTAAATAGCGCGCCCGATACTGCCAACGTGACCCTGTAACTTAACATTGCCACTATACAGTGTTATTAATGCAGGCTCACCTTCGCGGATGTGGCGTAGTTTGGTTTCTTCGAAATATCCCATTACATAAAATGAATGGCTATCTACCAGGGCGAAAAGTGGCTTACCGGTGCTGGCATAATCACCGGTACGCGTGGAAAGGTTGGTCACCCAGCCGGATACCGGCGCTTTTACTTCCGTCTGGCTAAGCTGCCACTGCGCCTGTTTTAACGTCGCCAGTGCGACATCTACGCTGGCCTGCATCGCTTTAACATTCAGATTGGCGCTATCCAGATCTTCAGCAGAGATGTAGTTACGCGATAAATGTCGACGTCGATCGGCTTCATTATTCGCTTTTGCCAGATCGGACTGCGCTTTGGCCAACTGCGCCTGCGCGTTAAGTTCTGCAATATGGAAGGGCGTTTTATCAATGACAAAGAGAACGTCCCCGGCGTTGACGAACTGATTATCTTTGATATTGAGTTGGATAATGCTGCCAGAAACCTGCGGCGTTACGCTGACCTGTTCCGCGCGGATTTTACCATCGCGCGTCCACGGTGACTGCATATAGTAATTCCATAACCACCACGCGGCCAGAACGGCGACAACGGCGACAATGAGAGTAGAAAAATATTTTATTGTTTTTAACGACATATTTACCACGCGATCAGTAAAACGAGGCCCAGACATACGCAAAGCGTAAAGAGGGAGAGATCCATTAACAGGGGATGCCAGATTTCATCAGAGTATATCCGGTCACGCAGGAGTCGGTGAATAAACAACCAGATAACGAACCCAAGCGCAAAGGCTTTAAAGAATGGCGGAAAGTAAACAGATGCTCCCAACATGAGATCTTGTAAGGGCAATCCTGTGGCGTTGAGTATACACTTCACAAGCAATGTTCCTTTGCGTCAGACATCGATGCTTTAGTTTTAGCCAAAACCGAAGCTACAGGTGCCAGGTGCGCACTATGTCTGAAAAAATGTCTATTGGTAAGCAAATTTAGCAATACATTTGTTTTGAGAATACAAATACTGCACACTATTCTAAAATCAGCATAATAACTTAGCAAGCTAATTATAAGGAGATGAAATTGGAATCGCCACTAGGTTCTGATCTGGCACGGTTGGTGCGCATTTGGCGTGCTCTGATTGACCATCGCCTCAAGCCTCTGGAATTGACGCAGACACATTGGGTCACGTTGCACAATATTCATCAATTGCCGCCTGACCAGTCGCAGATTCAATTGGCTAAAGCGATAGGCATTGAGCAGCCATCGCTGGTACGCACGTTGGATCAACTTGAAGATAAGGGGCTAATTTCGCGGCAAACCTGCGCCAGCGATCGTCGCGCTAAGCGGATTAAACTGACCGAAAAAGCGGAGCCGCTGATCGCTGAGATGGAAGAGGTCATTCATAAAACGCGCGGTGAAATTTTGGCTGGGATTTCTTCAGAGGAGATTGAGCTTCTGATTAAACTTGTCGCTAAACTTGAACACAACATTATGGAATTGCACTCTCACGATTGAGGTGCAGGGGCATACGTGTGGCCATGTGACCACACGTAAAGCCTGTTTAGCGTGGAGAGACAGTAACCTGGCTGCCGTTGCTGGCCAGCACGACACGCTGACCTGCCGAGAAACGCGTATTTCCTTGTTTCTGCACAACCATAATGGTGTTGCCATCGTCTTTACGAATTTCCAGTTCCACACCCTGGGTTTTATTCATTGCGCTCTGGACGCCCTGGCCCGCTACGCCACCAGCCACCGCGCCTGCCGCGGTCGCCAGTGAACGACCCGTACCGCCGCCGATAGTGTTGCCGAGGAATCCGCCCAACACCGCGCCGCCGATAGCGCCAATCACGTTAGAATCATCACCGCCCTGAATTTGAACCGGACGAACGTTAACGATAGTACCGTACGTTACATTCTGAACTTGTTTAGCCTCGGATGCGGTATAAACATCACCCGAAAGGCTATCATTGTTAACACACCCAGCTAAGGATAACCCCATCAGTGAAACGGCCAGTACACGTTTAATCATTTACCCATCTCCTGTTCTTCACGAAACGCTATTTCAGCATCCCTATAGCTAAATTATATGGCATTTATGCAGTTAAGGTCATATCTTCTGCCGAAAGAATGTAAAAATCATAATCAGAAGTTAATTAACTAATCTTAAACGAAGTGGGAAGCAAGAAAAGATAGGTTATTGATATCCGTGGACGGCACGGCAAAAAACGTGACGCGGGCATCGCATTGCAAAATACGTTATGCCGAGTGTTAAGGCTTAACCCAGCTTAATAAGGAAGAGGTATGAAATCGGGCCGTTTTATTGGCGTTATGTCCGGAACCAGCCTTGATGGCGTGGATGTTGTACTGGCGGCAATTGATGAAACCATGGTTGCGCAACAGGCAAGTCTCACCTGGCCCATTCCCGTTCATCTGAAAAAAGGCATTCTCGATATTTGCCAGGGACAACCGCTTACGCTCTCGCAACTCGGCCAGCTGGATACCCAGTTAGGCCGGCTTTTTGCACAGGCGGTTAATGCGCTGTTAGCGCAACAACGTTTGCAGCCGCGGGATATCGTCGCCATTGGTTGTCATGGGCAAACGGTCTGGCATGAACCGACCGGCGAGGCCCCGCATACGCTGCAAATTGGCGATAATAATCACATCGTCGCCCATACGGGGATTACAGTGGTCGGCGATTTTCGGCGGCGGGATATTGCGCTGGGCGGACAAGGCGCGCCGCTGGTGCCCGCTTTCCATCACGCGCTGTTGGGACATCCGACGGAAAAACGTATGGTCCTGAATATCGGCGGCATCGCCAATTTATCTCTGCTTTTCCCCGGACAGGCGGTGCGCGGGTACGACACGGGGCCGGGTAATATGTTGATGGATGCGTGGATTTGGCGACAATGCGCGCAGCCCTACGACAAAGACGCGGCATGGGCGAAAGAAGGTCAGGTTATTCTTCCATTGCTGCAAAAGATGTTGCGCGATCCGTACTTTGCTGCGTCGGCGCCCAAAAGTACAGGACGCGAATATTTCAACTATGGCTGGTTAGAGCGTCATCTTACGGCTTTCCCTGGCGCAGACGCGCGCGATGTACAGGCCACGCTGGCGGAGCTGACGGCGGTCTCCATCGCCCAACAGGTGCTGCTCAATGGCGGCTGCGAGCGGCTGATGGTTTGTGGCGGCGGAAGCCGGAATCCGTTAGTGATGGCCCGTCTGGCGGCGCTGTTGCCCGGTATCGAGGTTTCGACCACCGATAAGGCGGGGATCAGCGGCGATGATATGGAAGCGCTGGCCTTTGCCTGGCTTGCCTGGCGAACGCTCGCGGGCCTGCCGGGAAATTTACCTTCCGTGACGGGGGCTACAGAAGCCAGTGTTTTAGGCGCTATTTACCCGGCTAACCCAATAACTCAGAGTTAACTGAATTTTTCCCGGACCCTATATCGGTAAACTAGCAAGGTCAGGAAGGGGCGTTTGCCCTTCCAGAAGCAGGAGAGCTTTCGGGATATGCCTATGAAAAAGATCGCAATAATGTGTTTACCTGTGCTGCTGACCGGCTGTAGCGTTTATCAACAATTTGTTGAACGTATGCAAACGGATACGCTGGAATACCAGTGTGATGAGAAGCCGCTTACCGTTAAAGTCAATAACCCGCGTGAAGAGGTCAGTTTTGTTTATGACAATAAGCTGCTGACCCTGAAGCAAGGAATCTCGGCCTCGGGCGCGCGTTATACCGACGGGATTTATGTTTTCTGGTCGCAAGGCGAGAGCGCCACGGTCTATAAACGAGACAGAATTGTGCTTAATAACTGTCAGTTACAAAATCCGAAGCGTTGAGATTTTCAGTATGGGGGCGCACAATAGCGCCACCCACTGATTATTTCTGATCAACGCCATGTCTGATAACGACCAATTGCAGCAGATCGCGCATCTGCGCCGTGAATACACGAAAGGCGGCTTGCGTCGCCGCGATTTACCCGCTGAACCGTTAACCTTATTTGAGCGCTGGCTTGGGCAAGCGTGCGACGCCAGACTGGCCGATCCGACGGCAATGGTCGTGGCGACCGTAGATGACAAGGGGCAACCGTACCAGCGTATTGTATTGCTCAAGCATTATGATGAAAAAGGCCTGGTCTTTTATACCAACCTGGGAAGCCGCAAGGCGCATCAAATTGAGCACAATCCGCGTATTAGCCTGTTATTTCCCTGGCATATGCTTGAACGCCAGGTGATGGTGACAGGCAAAGCCGAGCGTCTCTCCACACTTGAGGTGGTGAGGTATTTCCACAGCCGTCCGCGCGACAGCCAGATCGGCGCATGGGTCTCTAAACAATCCAGCCGCATTTCCGCGCGCGGTATCCTCGAAAGCAAATTCTTGGAGCTCAAACAGAAGTTTCAACAGGGCGAAGTGCCGTTACCCAGCTTCTGGGGTGGTTTTCGCGTGAGTATCGAACAGATGGAGTTCTGGCAGGGCGGCGAACATCGTCTGCACGATCGCTTTTTATACCAACGCGACGACGGCGCGTGGAAAATCGACCGTCTTGCGCCCTAAAGATGCAAAAATCTTGTTTTAAGCACTGGTGCGGATGAATCCGCCGTTTTATGCTATGTCTCTTTCGCGTCTGGCGAAAAGTCGTGTACCGGCAAAGGTGCAGTCGTTTTATACATGGAGATTTTGATGGCAAGCAGTAACTTGATTAAACAATTGCAAGAGCGGGGGCTGGTAGCCCAGGTGACGGACGAAGACGCGTTGGCAGAGCGACTGGCGCAAGGCCCGATCGCGCTCTATTGCGGCTTCGATCCTACCGCTGACAGCTTGCATTTGGGGCATCTGGTTCCATTGTTATGCCTGAAACGCTTCCAGCAGGCAGGGCACAAACCTGTTGCGCTGGTAGGCGGCGCGACCGGTCTGATTGGCGACCCGAGCTTCAAAGCCGCCGAGCGTAAACTGAACACTGAAGAGACCGTTCAGGAGTGGGTGGCGAAAATTCGTAAACAGGTTGCCCCATTCCTGGACTTTGATTGCGGCGAAAACTCCGCCATCGCGGCCAATAACTATGACTGGTTCGGCAGCATGAATGTGCTGACTTTCCTGCGCGATATCGGTAAACATTTTTCCGTTAATCAGATGATCAACAAAGAAGCGGTGAAGCAGCGTCTGAACCGTGACGATCAGGGTATCTCTTTCACGGAGTTCTCTTATAACCTGCTACAGGGGTACGACTTCGCTTGTCTGAATAAACTGCACGGCGTTGCCTTACAGATTGGCGGTTCTGACCAGTGGGGGAACATCACTTCCGGTATCGACCTGACCCGTCGCCTGCACCAGAATCAGGTATTTGGTTTGACCGTTCCACTGATCACCAAAGCTGACGGCACGAAATTCGGTAAAACCGAAGGCGGCGCTGTCTGGCTGGATCCGAAGAAAACCAGTCCGTACAAATTCTACCAGTTCTGGATTAACACCGCAGATGCCGATGTTTATCGCTTCCTGAAATTCTTCACTTTTATGGACATTGAAGAGATCAATGCCCTGGAAGAAGAAGATAAAAACAGCGGTAAAGCGCCGCGCGCGCAGTATGTGCTGGCCGAGCAGGTGACGCGCCTGGTTCATGGTGAAGAGGGGCTGGTCGCGGCGAAACGGATCACTGAATGTCTGTTCAGCGGTTCACTGAGCGCGCTGAGCGAAGCTGACTTTGAGCAGTTGGCGCAGGACGGCGTACCGATGGTTGAAATGGAAAAAGGCGCCGACCTGATGCAGGCGCTGGTAGACGCCGAACTCCAGCCGTCGCGTGGTCAGGCGCGTAAGACTATCGCCTCCAACGCTGTCACTATCAATGGTGAAAAACAATCCGATCCTGAATACATCTTTAACGATGAGGACCGTCTGTTTGGCCGCTATACCTTATTACGTCGCGGCAAAAAGAACTATTGTCTGATTTGCTGGAAATAAGGCATTAAGTAACAGGGAGTGAGAAATCACTCCCTTATTTTTGATGTTCAGGTAAAAAAATGAAGAATATCCTCGCTATCCAGTCCCATGTTGTTTTCGGACATGCGGGCAACAGCGCCGCCGAATTTCCCATGCGCCGTCTTGGCGCGAATGTTTGGCCGCTGAATACCGTTCAGTTTTCTAACCACACGCAATATGGTAAATGGACCGGCTGTGTCATGCCGCCCAGCCATCTGACTGAGATTGTCCAGGGGATTGCGGACATTGGCCAGTTAGCGCACTGCGACGCCGTACTTAGCGGTTACCTGGGATCTGCCGAGCAGGGAGAACACATTCTCGGTATTGTGCGCCAGGTTAAAGCGGCAAATCCGCAGGCAAAATATTTCTGCGATCCCGTGATGGGGCATCCGGAAAAGGGCTGTATCGTGGCGCCTGGCGTCGCAGAGTTCCATGTGCGTTATGCGCTACCCGCCAGCGATATTATCGCGCCTAACCTGATTGAACTGGAAATTCTCAGCAAACATAGCGTGAATAGTGTGGATGACGCCGTGCAGGCGGCGCGCGAACTGATTGCTCAGGGGCCAGAAATTGTACTGGTAAAACATCTCGCCCGCGCCGGTTACAGTTCAGAACGCTTTGAAATGCTGCTGGTGACAGCGCAGGAAGCCTGGCATATTAGCCGTCCGCTGGTGGATTTCGGCTCACGTCAGCCGGTTGGCGTTGGCGATGTCACCAGTGGTTTATTGCTGGTCAAACTTTTGCAGGGCGCGACGTTGCAGCAGGCGCTGGAGCACGTTACGGCGGCAGTCTATGAGATTATGATCGCCACCAAAACGATGCAGGAGTACGAACTGCAGGTCGTGGCGGCCCAGGACAGGATCGCTAACCCTGAACATTACTTCAGCGCAACGCGGCTGTAATTATTGCTGCTAAAAAGAGGCCGGATGGCGGTACAGCGAGCTATCCGGCAACATGACATTAATTCAGTCCTTCCGCTTTAAGCGCTGCCGCAACGGTCGGTCTTTTTGCGACACGCTGCATATAACTTTCAATATGCGTTAACCCGTCCATATTCAGTTTT
Source organism: Salmonella sp. SAL03688 (assembly GCF_046551895.1). Lineage (NCBI taxonomy): Bacteria > Pseudomonadati > Pseudomonadota > Gammaproteobacteria > Enterobacterales > Enterobacteriaceae > Salmonella > Salmonella sp. SAL03688. The sequence goes on along the minus strand of NZ_JBGDVI010000005.1, from coordinate 180,888 downwards.
ACGCCATAGGCCCAACGCAATACGGTAAACAGATAAGCGTCTGCAATGGTAAAACGCTGGCCGCAAATCCACTGGTCGTCTGAAAGCGACTCATCCACATACTGCAATTTCTTTTCCAGACCGGCGCGAACGGCGGGTTTGAGTGTTTCCGGCGTGTCAGGGCGGAACAGCGGGGTAAAGCCTTTATGCAGTTCCGTTGCAATATAGTTGAGCCATTCCAGTGTATGATAGCGAGCAAGACTACTTACCGGCGCCAGAAGCTGGCGGTCGGGAACGTTGTCGGCGAGGTACTGCATAATGGCGACGCCTTCAGTCAACAGTGTGCCGTCATCCAGCAGCAGAGCCGGAACCTGTCCTTTAGGGTTGACTGCCAGGTAATCATCACCGTTTTCCAGGCGTTTTTTTGCGAGATCGACGCCATCAAGCGTAAAGTCTTTGCCAATTTCGCGCAGGGTAATATGGGAAGCAAGAGAGCAGGCACCCGGTTTGTAGAACAGTTTCATCGGTAACTCCTTTTTGCTGAGGTTTAAAGTATGGTAGTGCGGGGACGAGCAAAAAAAAAGCCGCTAACGCACAGTTAGCGGCCTGAATGTTGTTTCCCGGAAAATTAAACTGTAGCGGCTTTAGAGCCTTTTTCAGCGGTATCATCGTCCTGGGTCATACGGTTCAGCTTAGGCGCTGTCAGCAGCATCAGGACGGCGATAACGGCGGTTGCTATGCCAATCTGCATAAATACGCGACCATAGACTTCCAGGGACATCAGTGGGTCAGTCACGTCGCTCGGCACAGCCATCAGGTTGGCGACATAACCGCCGATGATGTTAGCGCCTGCCGTTGTCAGGAACCAGCTACCCATGATGAAACCCATCAGACGCTGCGGAACCAACTGTGCGACCATTGCCAGTCCCAGACCGGAGATCATCAGCTCACCGATACTTTGCAGGCCGTAGCTTGCGATCAGCCAGTTTACGGATACGATGCCGGCATCGTTCGCAAATTTGGCGCCCAGCGGCAGAATCAGGAACGCGCCGGAACACAGCACCATACCAATGGCGAATTTCATCGGCATCGGCAGCGTATCGCCCATCCTGTTATAGATAGCGGCCAGAATCGGGCTGCCGATAATGATCCAGAATGGGTTCAGCGCCTGATACTGTTCCGGTTCGAACGCGATACCGAGAATAGAGTGCTCGACGTTACGAATGGCAAAGAAGTTCAGCGACGTCGGCATCTGGCTGTACAGTACGAAGAAGATAATCGCCTGCAGCATCAAAATAAAGGCGACGATCATTTTACGGCGAGCCGCGCCGTGCATGGAAAACGCTTCTTTACCGAAGATAATGACGATGCCAAGAGCGATTACGCCCAGCACCATACGCGCGATATCCTGGTTGTGCAGCAGCCAGGTGGCGACCGCAATCAGAACGACAATACCGACGATTGTCAGCAGCAGATTACGGAAGTTGATCGGTTCAAAGTCGGGTTTGGAACCGTAGCTTTTCACCCAGCGCTGGCAGAAAGCAAAGTTAACGACGGTTATCAGCATACCGACGACGCTAAGCGCAAACGCGGTGCTCCAGCCATAACGCGCCGCCAGCCACGGCGTCGCCAGCATAGAGAAGAAGGAGCCGATGTTGACGGACATATAATACATCGTAAATGCGCCGTCGAGACGCGGATCGTCCTTCGCGTAACAGGTAGACAGCAGGGAAGACGGGTTAGCTTTAAACAGACCGTTACCCACAGCGATAGCCGCCATGCCCATATAGACGATGCCAGCGTCATGACCAGACCATGCGACCAGCGCATAACCGATAGCCAGCACCACGGCACCCAGCATAATAACGCGTTTGGTGCCCAGAATTTTATCACCTAACCAACCGCCAATGGCGACCAGGCCGTACACCAGCGCACTGAAGGAAGAGAAAAGGGTGATGGAATCCGCTTCTGACATACCCAGTTGTTTTACCAGGTAGACGGCCATAATGCCTTGCAGGCCGTAATAACCAAAACGCTCCCATAACTCTATCGAGAAGATGAGATAGAACGCCTTCGGTTGTTTGAAAGCGTTCAAACTGACGCTTTCAGTTGGTTTTTTGTTTGCAGTAGACACTTTTACCTCTTTTTTACGCCCCGTATTAACAGGGATTGTCTGGCGCGTGATGAGTCAGACTCATCCGTCCGATTGTTATATTGGAGGGGAAACGGCAGGTAATGTTCACTATCTTTCCTCTCCAGACAAGAGCTTTGTAATAATCTGTTACATATAACTCTTCTGGTTGAATCGTCCGATGTCAGAAATGTTATCCAGCGTTAAATTTCTTCATTTGAAGAATGGCAGATTTTTACACTGCAAAAAGGCCATTAGTTTGGGTGAAAGGCGATATCTTCTGCTATTTAAGGTGAAAGGCAGTGATATAGGCCATTATCTGAAAAAATGGCAGAGTAATGTTTTGTAGTGAAAACGGGGCGTCAGTCTATCCGGTTGTAAATGTAACCTTAGGTGTCATTAAATTTTACATGAAGTTATCAAAGTGATCCTGATCACGGATAGATAGAATTTTTTGCGATTAAAAAAATGATTAACCTGACGTGGAGTGAAAACGAAAGCACATTACATCAGAAAAAGGACAGAGACTGGAATGATTGATGGCTAAAATAGATCCAGGCCGAAGGTGGGAGCGCGCTGGCGTGACGGACGCACTCCGACCATATCAAATATCGACTTTTTCTTTGTATTCGCAAAGATCTTCAATGAGGCAGGAGCCGCAGCGGGGTTTTCGGGCGATACAGGTATAGCGGCCATGCAAAATTAACCAGTGATGGCAGTCCACTTTGAACTCATTCGGCACCACTTTCAGCAACTTCTCTTCTACCTGCTCGACATTTTTACCCGGCGCGAACTGTGTTCGGTTGCATACACGAAATATATGCGTATCAACGGCGATGGTCGGCCAGCCGAAGGCGGTATTTAGTACTACGTTAGCGGTTTTACGCCCCACGCCGGGAAGCGCTTCCAGCGCCGCCCGATCCTCCGGCACTTCGCCATTATGCTTGTCCAGTAAAATACGGCAGGTCTTAATCACGTTTTCCGCTTTACTGTTAAATAAACCGATGGTTTTGATATAGGATTTCACGCCTTCTACGCCCAGTTCCAGCATCGCGGCTGGCGTATTGGCGACCGGGTAAAGTTTGGCGGTAGCCTTGTTCACGCTGACGTCGGTTGCCTGCGCGGAAAGCAACACGGCAATCAGCAACTCAAACGGCGACGTGAAATTGAGTTCCGTTGTGGGGTGCGGATTGTTGTCGCGCAGGCGCGTCAGAATTTCCAGCCTTTTTGCTTTGTTCATCAGACTTTCCCTGTTTCACCTGCCGGAACAGCGGAAGGCGCGGTTTCGGCGCGGCGTTTCTTCATTTTTTCATCAATAAGATATTTTACCGCCAGCATGAGTCCCAGACCGATAAACGCGCCTGGCGGCAGCATCGCCAGCAGGAAAGGCGAGTCGGTGTGAAATATCTCGACCCGTAATACTTTTGCCCAGCCTCCCAGCAGGCTATCCGCGCCATCGAAAAGCGTACCATTCCCGAGGATCTCGCGCAGCGAACCCAGCACGAACATCGCGCCTGTCGCGCCCATGCCGATGGAAAAACCGTCCAACGCGGAAAGCCACGGTCCTTTTTTCGCGGCAAACGCTTCGGCGCGACCGACAACAATGCAGTTCGTTACAATCAGAGGAATAAAAATCCCTAAAGACTGATACAAACCGAACGCATACGCATTGATCAGCATCTGTACTGCGCTTACCACCGAGGCAATGATCATGACGTAAATCGGGATACGGATTTCTGCCGGCGTCCAGCGACGTAGTGCGGACACCGTAAGGTTGGTCAGCGTTAATACCAGCGTTGTGGCCAGACCCAGCCCCAGAGCGTTGGTTGCCGTAGACGTCACCGCCAGTAAAGGGCACAGGCCAAGTAGCTGCACCAGAGCAGAGTTATTTTTCCATAACCCCTGAACAACAATGTCTTTTATTTCGCTCATGGTTATTCTCCACAGGCGGTTAAATGGGGGAGCTGAGCGGGCAGTGATTCGGCGTACAGCCCGGCGCGTTTAACCGCATTCACCACGGCGCGCGGCGTTATTGTCGCCCCGGTAAATTGATCAAAATCACCGCCATCCTTTTTCACCGCCCAGTGCGTATCATTTTCACCGCTGATGGTTTTACCGCTAAAGTGGGTAATCCAGTCAGACAAACGGCGCTCAATTTTATCACCTAACCCTGGCGTCTCATGATGTTCCGTCACACGCGTCCCTAGGACGGTACCGTTGAAATCTGCGCCAACAATAAGCTGGATAGCGCCGGAATAGCCATCTGGCGCGGTGGCCTCAATGATGGCCGCTACGGGTTTATCATCCTTGCGAGCGATAAAAACACGGTGTGTGCCTTTGCCGAGGGCGGGCGCATCGACCAGATAACAGCTCTCTTGCAGATTATTATTGTAACGATCTGGCGGCAATACCTGATCGAACAGGGCATGTTGTTGTTGCAGCGCTTGTTCGTGGATGGTTGATTTTGTCATCTGATTAATCACCGCGGTCAATCCCGTAGAGCCTGCGGCAAAAAGCGCCAGCGTAATACCGTGTTTACGAATCGTTTTCAGCATGGTTTATCCTTTGCGATGTCCATAGACGCGGGGGCGCGTGTAGTAGTCGATCAGAGGAACCGTGATATTCGCCAACAGGACAGCAAAAGCAACGCCGTCCGGATAGCCGCCGAAGCTACGAATCAGCCACACTAATACCCCAGCCAGCGCGCCGAAAATTAAACGTCCACGGTTGGTCGTGGAGGCGGTAACCGGATCCGTCAAGATAAAAAATGCGCCCAGCATGGTGGCGCCTGACAGCAGATGAAGCTGCGGCGAGGCCAGCGTAGCGGGCGAGAAAAGCCAGCCTAACGCGGCGCATAGCGCCAGCGTCAGCAGAAAACTGACCGGGATATGCCAGCGGATGGCTTTTTGCCACAGCAGGAATACGCCGCCGACAAGCCAGGCGAGGTTAACCCACTGCCAGCCCACGCCAGCCAGCGCACCGCTGTATATCGGGTACTGCATGATTTGCTCAACGGAGTGCCCGGCGCGCAAGGACGTTTTAAACGTATCCAGTGGCGTCGCCTGGCTGATACCGTCAATACCGATACGTAGCAGCGTCATATCGCCGCCGCTGGCGGTATGCCCGGTAAAAATCATCCGCAACGTGTCCAGCATATCGGGCGTTGTTGCGGCTATTTCATAAGGCGGCAACCAGCTTGTCATTTGCACCGGAAAGGAAATTAATAGCACCACGTAGCCGATCATGGCCGGATTAAAGGGGTTTTGTCCCAGCCCGCCATATAACTGTTTAGCGATAATAATGGCGAATCCGGTTCCCAGCACGACCATCCACCAGGGCGCAAGCGGAGGAATGCTGACCGCCAGCAAAAGCCCCGTCAATAACGCGGAATAATCCTGCAGGTGACTGGCGACCGATTGTTTGCGCAGCCTGAGGACAATGGCTTCTGCGACGAGCGCCGTGATAGCAGCCAGAACGATCTGGAAAAGCGTTCCCCAACCAAAAAACCACGTCTGCGCGGCAATCCCCGGCAGAGCGGCGATTAATACCAGCAACATGATTCGCGATGTCTGGCGCTGGTTATGGGTATAAGGCGAGCTTGCGATTCTGAATACCATTTAATCCTCGTTAACAACCTGCTGCTGTGCTGCTTTTTTTGCCTGAACGCGGGCGATAGCCGCAGCAACCGCGGCTTTACGCGGGTCGGCCGGTTCGGCAGGTTCGCTTCCGGCCTGCTGCTCCTGCTTACGGGCTTTGGCGCGGGCGATAGCCGCTTCCACCGCGGCTTTACGCGGATCGACCGGTTCGGCAGGTTCGCTTCCGGCCTGCTGCTCCTGCTTACGGGCTTTGGCGCGGGCGATAGCCGCTTCCACCGCGGCTTTGCGCGGATCGACCGCTTCGGCAGGTTCGCCTCCGGCCTGCTGCTCCTGCTTGCGGGCTTTGGCGCGGGCGATAGCCGCTTCCACCGCGGCTTTGCGCGGGTCGACCGCTTCGGCAGGTTCGCTTCCGGCCTGCTGCTCCTGCTTGCGGGCTTTGGCGCGGGCGATGGCCGCCTCCACTGCAGCTTTACGCGGGTCGTCGCCGGGTATCGCGCTGTCAGCCATCGGATGAGCGGCTTGTTTAGCGCGCGCTTGCGCTTTACGCGCTTCACGGGCCGCGATGACGGCGCTATTGTCTGGCAGACTACCTGCCTGAATAACCACCGGTTGCGTGGCCTGCGCCTGTTTCTCTTTTACCCGCGCCAGCGCAGCGGCAATGGCATCCTGATCTTTTGCCGCTGGTTGTACCGCTGCGCTCTTATGACGTGCAAGGCGGGCGGCTTTTTCGCGCTCCAGTCTTGCCTGACGAGCCTCAAAACGTGCTTTGGCTTCGGCGGCGCGTTTTTCTTCAAGCCTGATCGCATTAATCTCTGCTTTTTCCTGACGGAAATATTGGACGAGCGGAATATTACTGGGGCAGACCCAGGCGCAGGCGCCGCATTCTATACAATCAGCAATATGGTGAGCGGTAGCCTTGTCATGCTGCTGCCCTTTGCTGAACCAATAAAGCTGCTGCGGTAAAAGGTCGGCAGGGCAGGCGTCAGCGCAAGCGCTGCAACGAATACAGCTTTTCTCTTCCTGAGGCGCCCCCATTTCAGTCACGGATGGCGCCAGCAGGCAGTTAGTGATTTTTACGACCGGTACGTCAAGCCAGGGAAGGGTGAATCCCATCAACGGGCCGCCCATGATGACCATCTGGTCAGCAGAAGGGCAGAACCCGGCATCGTTAAGCAAATGACGAACGGGAGTGCCGAGCCGCGCCCAGACGTTACCCGGACGGCTTACCGCTTCACCCGTTAAGGTGACGACGCGTTCTGTGATCGGTTCGCCGTCAATCACGGCGCGTTTAACGGCATACGCCGTACCGACGTTTTGCATCAGCACGCCAATATCAGAGGAGCGCCCGCCGTGGGGAACCTGTTTTCCCGTCAGTATTTGGGTGAGCTGTTTTGCGCCGCCGGAAGGGTATTTGGTTGGGATCACACGTAACGAAATATCGTGGGCGTCAGCCAGTACGGCGCGCAGCATGGAAATAGCCTGCGGTTTGTTATCTTCAATGCCGATTAATACCTCACGCGGTTGCAGAATATGCGCCAGGATGCGAATACCTTCCACAATCTGCGCGGCGCAGTCCTGCATCAAACGATCGTCCGCCGTAATGTAAGGTTCGCACTCTGCGGCATTGATAATAAGCGTGGTGATTTTATCGCCGCCGCCCTGCAATTTAACGCCGGTGGGAAACCCTGCGCCGCCAAGCCCGGCAACGCCATACTGATGAATGCGTTCAATGAGCGCTTCACGGCTGTGGGTGCGGTAATCAGACCAGCCCTCGCGTTCAATCCAGCGGTCCTCGCCGTCGGCATCAATGATGACGCTTAACTCCGCCAGCGCCGAAGGATGCGCCGTCGAGTGGGGGGCAATAGCGATAACCGTCCCGGAGGTGGGCGCGTGTACCGGCAGCATTCTCCCACGTCCACGGGTAAGCGCCTGGCCGCGTAGCACGCGATCGCCGACGCTAACGCACAGCTCGCCCTCAGCGCCAATGTGCTGTTTTAAAGGGATAACAAAGCGCGGCGCTAAAGGCACCTGGCGCAGCGGCGTGCCGTTTGACTGGGTCTTCATTTCGGGCGGATGAATACCACCGTCGAAATCCCAGATTTTATCTTTTCTGAAAGCGGAAAATAGTTTAAGCATGTTGTTCCACGGGAATGATGCGAACGGGAATGGTGTTCAAATCCCATTTCCAACTGTCGGGCGTCTCATTCACCGGACGTAATTCGATGCAGTGCGTCGGACACGGATCGACGCACAGATTACAGCCAGTACAGAGATCGCTCATGACCGTGTGCATGGCGCGCGTTGCGCCAACGATGGCGTCAACCGGGCAGGCCTGAATGCATTTTGTGCAGCCAATGCAGTTATTTTCATCAATAACTGCCAGCATACGTACTGGCGCGGCCTGCTGTTCTTCACCATCGCATGGTTGCGGCTCTACGTTTAGCAGCTCTGCCATTTTCAGCATGACGGCTTCGCCGCCGGGCGCGCAACGATTGATTTTCTCGCCCTGGAGACCCACGGCTTCGGCGTAGGGGCGACAGCCGGGATAGCCGCACTGACCACACTGACTCTGCGGCAAAATCGCATCGATTTTTTCAACAACCGGATCATCTTCAACCGCGAATCGGCGGGAGGCATAACCCAGAATGGCGCCGAACACCAGACCCAGAAGGGTCAGGGCGCCAACGGCAATCCAGATAGTATTCATTACAACTTCACCAAACCACTAAAGCCCATAAAGGCCAAAGACATTAATCCTGCGGTAATCAATGCTATCGCGTTACCACGAAAAGGGGCGGGCACATCCGCCACGGCAAGGCGTTCGCGGATGGCGGCAAACAGAACCATCACTAATGAAAAACCGACGGCGGCGGAAAATCCGTACAGCGCCGACTGAAGAAAGTGATGACCGAGATTAATATTCAGTAACGCTACGCCCAGAACCGCACAGTTAGTGGTAATCAGTGGTAAGAAGATGCCTAACAAGCGGTATAACGCCGGGCTGGTTTTCCGCACAACCATTTCGGTAAATTGCACGACCACAGCAATGACGAGGATAAAGGCCAGCGTCCGCAGATAAATCAGATCCAGCGGAATAAGTATCCAGGTGTCGATAAGCCAGGCGCATATCGACGCCAGCGTCATGACAAAGGTCGTCGCGAGGCCCATCCCCATGGCGGTTTCCAGTTTTTTGGATACGCCCATAAAGGGACAAAGGCCCAGGAATTTGACCAGTACAAAGTTATTGACCAGTACAGTTCCGACAAAGAGCAGCAGGTAATCAGTCATGTTTCGGCCTGAAATAAAAAAGCCGCCTATTATCTGTCAAACTACCACAGGCGACAACAGGTTAACTGTAGGGTTATTACGGATTAACAAACGTTGTTTTAACGCGAGCTGAACGTTTGAGATAAGGCACAATGAGCGCCGTCGCCAACAGTGGGAAGAGTAACTGACGCACGGCAAAGGCATCTGAGACGGGCGAAAAGGCAAATGCTTTAACCGCCAGTAACACCGACACCAGCAGCCAGATAATGTAATGCTTCGGCACGCAGCGTCTGCGTTTGAAGAATGCGATTGTCAACCACAGGGTATAGTACCACATGGCGATAGCGGTAATAAATGAAATGCCCCATAGCAGTAAATTACCGGTTTCCTGTCCGCTAAGCGTCTTGAACGTTTGCGGTGTGGCAAGCGCCATAACGTAGAGTAATAACGCCAGCGAGGCGCTCAACAACGCGACTAACAGCCAGGCTAACGGGCCAAGAAGCCAGCCTCCAATTCGTTGTGGCGGTGTTGTAGTCATATCTTCTCCGGGGTTACGCGCATTAACGGTCATGCCGCTCATTTTGGGGCAAATATTATAAGGTTTTTGATGTTAAACGCTACTTTCTTTATTGCACATAGCGCCAGACGGATTGCGGAACCTGACCTACATCAAACAGGCGTCCTCCGGAAACCAGTTCGGCACGGCGGTGATCTGCAGCGCGATACATATTAACAATGTCCATGTCATCAGTAAGGGTATAGTTAAGGTGGTCGAACAGTTTTTCCAGACTTTCGAGCGAACTAATTTTGCGGAATTTTAATAGATAATCCTGAACAGTCATATAAAGTTGATCCATATTAAATATAATGCCAACGGAGTAGTCACTGATAAAAAATAAACAAAACCGCACCAGTGAGAGGTCAGGGGTGCAGGTAAAAAGGGAATATTCTTACCGGTAAAGAGTCAGGCGCCACATGGCGCCTGGGGCGAAAGGTTAACGCGCTTTCCTACAACAGGCAATAAACGTCAGACCAGATAGGACATATTTCGTTTTTTTTGCCGGTTTTTGACTTTTCTTTGCACCCCCCGGGGCGCCGCTTACCGTACCACGCGAAAATGCCTTTACATTATCTGACGCTTACTTCTTCTGGACGGAAGCCGTGGGCTCTGGTGGTTGGTAATTGTCAATATGGTTGGCAATACCTAAAAGAATGACTGAGATAACGAGAACTATCCACCCAGTTAATTCAATAAGACGATTCATTATTGACGACATTTGCTTTGATTTATCCATAAACACAGGGGGTAAATGTTACTTTCCTGGCGAACGGTCGGCAAGAGGGAGGGAAACGATTTCAGCCTCTGTTCTGTAACAAGTTAATCATTTGATGCTATGTTGATGGTCAGGACGCTATTGCGGCTAATCGCACGATGGTGTGGAATAGCGATATCTAAAACCGGAGGCAGTGAGATGAATGACAAAATCCGCGTTGGGTTAATCGGTTATGGCTACGCCAGTAAAACCTTTCATGCGCCCTTAATTATGGGAACGCCAGGGCTAGAGCTTGCGGCGGTATCCAGCAGCGATGAAACAAAAGTGAAAGCAGATTGGCCGGCGGTTTCCGTGGTCTCTGAGCCCCGACATTTATTTAACGATCCGCATATCGACCTGATCGTGATCCCGACGCCCAACGATACCCATTTCCCGCTGGCGAAAGCTGCGCTGGAAGCCGGTAAGCATGTGGTGGTTGATAAACCCTTTACCGTGACACTGTCACAGGCGCGAGAATTGGATGCGCTTGCGCGGAGCACTGGTCGGGTACTTTCCGTCTTCCACAACCGACGCTGGGACAGCGATTTTTTGACGCTGAAGGCCTTACTGGCGGATGGCGTGCTCGGCGAGGTGTCCTTGTTTGAATCCCACTTTGATCGTTTCCGTCCCCAGGTGCGCGACCGCTGGCGCGAGCAAGGCGGGCCAGGAAGTGGTATCTGGTACGATCTGGCGCCGCACTTGTTGGATCAGGCCATTCAACTTTTTGGCCTGCCGGTCAGTATGACGGTGGATTTAGCGCAACTGCGTCCGGGCGCGCAATCTACAGATTATTTCCACGCGATTTTATCCTACCCCCAGCGCCGCGTGATTTTGCACGGTACGATGCTGGCCGCGGCGGAATCCGCGCGATACATCGTTCATGGTTCGCGCGGTAGCTATGTAAAATATGGCCTCGATCCCCAGGAAGAACGGTTAAAAAACGGCGAGCGTTTACCGCAGGAAGACTGGGGATACGACATGCGTGACGGCGTATTGACCCTGGTTGAGGGAGAGACGCGCAAAGAAGAAAACTGGCTTACGTTGCCGGGTAACTATCCGGCATATTATGCCGCCATCCGCGATGCGTTAAACGGTAACGGTGAAAATCCCGTGCCGGCAAGTCAGGCGATTCAAATTATGGAGTTGATTGAACTGGGCATGGAATCGGCAAAACATCGCGCGACGCTGTGTCTTGCCTGAGATGTCGCATTTCTCCGCCTGGGATAGCATTAAACCGCAGGCGGAGAAGAGCGTTAGTGTCAATAAAGCAATCTTACGCCGCGGCCACTTTTTCGCGCAGCGCACGTTTTTCGCTATCGCTCAGAAAGGCGATTTCCAGACCGTTAATCTGCGCCTGGCGAATCTGTTCGCGGCTCAATCCTGCCGCTGGCGCGGCGACGTGATATTCATGGATAATATCTACGCCCTGAACAGCCGGATCGTCCGTATTAAGACTGGCGAGAACGCCATGCTCAAGGAAGGTTTTGAGCGGATGATCTGCCAGCGATGCGACGGTACTGGTCTGAATATTCGAGGTCAGACAGGATTCAATACCGATACGCTGCTGTGCAAGAAAATCCATTAACGCGCGATCTTCGACAGCTTTTACGCCATGTCCGATACGTTCGGCCCCCAGTTCGCGAATCGCCTGCCAGATACTTTCCGGCCCTGCGGCTTCGCCAGCGTGAACGGTAATATGCCAGCCCGCATCGCGCGCCCGATTAAAGTGCGACAAAAACAGACTGCCGGGAAAGCCCAGCTCATCACCGGCTAAATCCAGCGCGGTGATTTTCTCTCTGTGCGCCAGCAGCGCATCAAGCTCCTGTAAACATGCCGCCTCGCCGAAGGTACGGCTCATAATGCCAATGAGTCGTGCCTCGACGCCAAACGTGTTACAGCCGTCGCGTACACCGTCGATAACGGCTTCAACCACGCCTGCGATCGGTAACTGATGCGCCATCGCCATATAGCCGGGCGAAAAGCGAAGCTCGACGTAATGCAGGCCGTTACGTGCGGCATCTTCAATATTTTCAAAGGCCACACGGCGGCAGGCGTCAAGCGATGCCAGGACTTTTACCCCCCAATCGAGCTTCGTGAGAAAGCTCACTAAATCGGGTTCGGTTGAGGTGACCTGGACATGCGGAATCAGCGTTTCCAGCGTTTGGGCGGGAAGGGCGATGTTGAACTGCCGACCAAGATCCAGAATTGTTTGGGCGCGAATGTTGCCATCAAGGTGGCGGTGGATGTCAGTCAAAGGAAGCGTAATATCAATCATGGGCGCACTCAATTTTTAATAAAAGTGCGCACCATTATACTACAGATTGATAATGCTCTGGAAATTTTGCAAAAACGGAGTCATTACGTTGCAACTTCGCGAGAGCGCGGGAGAAATTTTGTATCATTCTCTTTAACGCGCCCCCGGTCAGCTCACGGGGGCCGTCTCTATTATCGCCTCTCAGGATAAAGGGTCAACCCCCCGCCTGTAGACAGTATCAGCGAACGGTGCGGATAGCGTTAATCAATCCGTTGACGCCTTTTTCAAGTTTCAGGCGAGGGCATCCGGCATTCAGACGCACAAATCCCCGGCCTTCTGCGCCATAGGTATCGCCGGGCATAATGGCGACTTTCTCCTGATGAATGAGCGTGTGCTGTAATTTTTGATCGTCAATGCCGAGTGGACGGAGATCAATCCAGGCCAGATAGGTCGATGGCGGCGCTTGCCAGTTCAACGTCGGAAAGGCGCCATTCAGCGCCTGCTCAATATAGCGCATATTAGCCGCCAGCGAGGCGCGTAACGCATCCAGCCACGGCGCGCCGTGCTGATACGCGGCAATATGCGCCGTGAGCGAGAGCACCGCTGGCGAAGAAGAGCGCAGGCCGACGCACAAGGAATTCCGGTGGTGTTTGCGTCACGCGCCAGCTATCTTGATGATGCGGATACCGTTCGGCCTGACAACATGCAGGCGGCGCAACTCCTGACGGAGTACCTTATTCGTCAGGGCCATCAGCGCATCGCCTGGCTGGGAGGACAAAGCGCATCTTTAACCCGCGCGGAGCGCGTGGGCGGCTATTGCGCGACGTTGTTAAAATACGGTCTACCGTTTCACAGCGAGTGGGTCGTGGAATGCGCTTCCAGTCAGAAACAGGCAGCAGAAAGCATTACCGCGCTGTTGCGATACAATCCGACCATTAGCGCTGTCGTTTGTTACAACGAAACCATTGCGATGGGGGCGTGGTTTGGCCTGCTGAGAGCCGGACGACAGAGTGGCGAGAGCGGTGTCGATCGTTATTTCGAGCAGCAGGTGTCGCTGGCGGCGTTTGCTGATGTGGCGGAGAACGCCCTCGACGACCTGCCGATTATCTGGGCCAGTACGCCGGCGCGAGAAATAGGCTATACCCTGGCCGAACGAATATTGCAGCGTATTGCTCACGACGAGCACCATGTGCGGAGTCAAACGATAGCCGCTCGCCTGGTAACGCAAAAGTAGAGGCTGCGCGTCGTTCGGCGCAGACCGGGTGCAGTGTCGCGACACCCGGCAAGGCGATTATTGTTGAGGCAGCGCCGGAACGTCCGGTACGGAAAGCGCTGGCATTCCAAACAGGCCGACAAAGTCTTCCAACGGCATTTTTTGTCCGTTGAGCGTGATCTGGCCATTGGCGTACTGCAAACTGGAGGCGATAGTATTATCCTTCAGCGTTGTCAGTCGGAACATCTGACCCATTGCGGACAGCCCCTGAACCTGCTGTTTTGCCAGTTTTTCCGCATCATCCTGCTGATAGCCTTCCAGCTTTGCTATCTGCGTCATAAACTCGACCGCCATGTCCATCGGAATTGCCAGTTTCGCATCCAGCGATTTCACGGAGCGGTCGACTTCCTGCGCCAGCGTTTGCGGTTGTGCCGTTGTGGTTGCCGGATCTTTGAGGAACAGCGACAGATTCAGCGTGGTTTCCCCTTTGGCGTTTTTCCAGCTAAGCGGCGCCAGGGTCAGTACCGGATCGCCTTTTAACAGCACGGGGAGAGCGCTAAAGAACGCTTCAGTGACTTTTTGCTGATAAAGCTCAGGATTCTGCGCCACGTCCGGCTGATTCAACAGCGCCTGCGTTTGCGCATGATATTGCTGACTAAACTGGTGCCAGGCTTCGCCGTCGATTTGACCGACTTTCAGCGTTAATTTACCGCTGCCTAAATCCTGATTCTGCACTTTCAGGCTGTTAAGCGAGTAATCCAACTGGCTGTTAATGGTTTTTCCGTCGTTGACGAGATCGGACTTGCCGGCAATTTCCATCCCTTCCAGCACCGCCATCTCTTTACCCTCAATGGCGATGGACAGTTTATCCAGCGTTAACTTTTGGTCGCCTACACGCTCGCCAAAGCTTGCCAGCTTACTGGTACCGTCGGTTTTCAAATTATTAAAGGTGAGTTGGACCTTCTGGTTATATTCGTTAACGGCATCGACCAGGCCGCTCTGCGCTTCGCCCGACAGCGAAACCACATTACCGTCTTTATCGGCGTTAAGCTGGAGCTCGCCGCCGCTAAAGGCGACCTTTTCACCGGCATTCTCGTAGTTTAACGGCTTGAGAGAGATATCGGAGCGGGTATCGCCGCCATAACCAATGCGGGTATTGATAACAAAGGGCGTGTCGCCTTTCGCGATATCAAAGAGGGGTTTTGCCGCATCGTTATTCACCAGGGTGGTTTTTACCGACGCCATAGAAGGGATCAGATTGAGCGTTTTGAGCTGGGCGAGCGGGAAGGGGCCATGTGAAACGGACTCGTCCAGCACAATGCTTTGCCCGGGTTTCAACCAGGTAGTGTCTGCGCCGGCAACCGGTTTGACAACCAGTTGCAGATGGCTACTGAACACGCCACGCTGGTAGTTTTGATAACTTAATTCGACACCGGCCTCCGGCGCAGTACGCTTGAGCTGTTCATTGGCCTGAGTCACCATTTCTGCAAGATGGTTCTCCAGCTTTTTCCCCGTATACCAGGCGCCGCCTGTCCAGACGATGCCAAGTGCAATTACTACACCTGCAGCTACCAGTGTTTTTTTCATATCAATTGTCCATAAAAATGAAACCAGGCGGATTAAACCGCCTGGAGGAGTTTTACGTCTGTTATAAGCTTAGCAAGAGTTGTTAAAAAATTCAGTACGTTGCTACAGCTTGTTATAAACACGCGCTAAACGGCCCGTGCCGCTGGCGTTAACCGGAGACTCATCCGCGCCGATAAAGGCCGATTCACCCGGCTTCAGTACCAGACGCTGTTCATCTTTACGTAACACCGCCTCACCCTCAACGCAGAACAGAATCGCGGCGCTGTGTTGGCCGATGCTCGTCTCCTGAAGCGCCAGGTCGTGCAGTGAAAAAGCAAAATCGTCAACCGGAATTGGGAAGTCCAGCTCCGCGCCGCTTTTCACCGGGGCAGTCAGCAACTTGCCGGCAGGCTTAGGTTCGAACTTCACGTTCGCGACCAGCTCAGGGATGTCGATATATTTTGGCGTAAGGCCAGCGCGCAGAACGTTATCGGAGTTCGCCATGACTTCCAGCGCAACGCCCTGCAGATAAGCATGAGGCGTTTCGGCAAACAGGAACATCGCCTCGCCGGGATTCAGTTTGACCACATTCAGCAACAAAGGAGAGAAAAGCCCGCTGTCGTCAGGATAATACTCTGAAATCACGCGGATCGTTTGCCACGGTTCGCCTTGCTGGCTGTTAAGCGCCGCTTTGAGTACGGCTAACGCGCGGGATTTTTCTTCGCCTTGCATATTCAACAGGCTGGCGAAAAGCTGGCTCAGACGTTCAGCATTCGGCGCCTGCAAAAAGTGGGCGATAGCGGAATGCGCGCCGGCGACAGGTTGCAGTAAAGAGACAATGTCAGAAAATTCGCGGAACGCGTTCATCGCCAGGAAAGGCGTCAGGGCAAAAACCAGCTCTGGTTTATGGTTAGGATCTTTATAGTTCCGCTCTGCGGCATCCATGGGGATACCCGCCGCATTTTCTTTCGCGAAACCGATTTCGGAGTTGCGTTTATTCGGGTGCACCTGAATAGAGAGCGGTTGTGCGGCGCACAGTACTTTAAACAGAAACGGCAGTTCGCCGAAACGGTTGGCTACCGCTTCGCCCAGCATGGCGGTTTTATTCTTTTCGATGGCGTCACGCAGGGAGACGGTTTCGCCGTTGGCGGTGGTGATTCGCGAGCTGCTTTTGGGATGCGCGCCCATCCAGAGTTCAGCCATTGGCTGCTGCTGCGGATTGGCGATGCCATAAAGTTCCGTTAACGCAGTTTTACTTCCCCAGGCATAGTTTTGCACTGAGTTAATGAGTTTTTGCATTATCAAGCCCTGTTTCAATGTGGAGATCAATGGGAGGTATTAAACCAAGAAACCCGCATGAAGTAACCTCCGGGCGTAAAAAGTCGTACTTGTCTCAGTTTTTGTTAAAAAATTGTGTAGGATAGTGTTACTCGCTTTTAGTCGGGCAATGGAACACCTGCCCAGAGAATAACCATACCGAGCGGTAAGTGAGAGCACAATGTCAAACAAACCCTTCTTTTATCAAGACCCTTTTCCCCTCAAAAAGGACGATACCGAGTACTACTTGTTGACCAGCGAACATGTTTCCGTCGCCGAATTCGAAGGACAAGAGATCCTGAAAGTCGCGCCGGAAGCGCTAACGCTGTTGGCGCGTCAGGCCTTCCACGATGCGTCTTTTATGTTACGTCCCGCGCATCAGCAGCAGGTGGCGGATATTCTGCGCGATCCGCAGGCCAGTGAAAACGACAAATATGTCGCGCTGCAATTCCTGCGAAACTCCGATATCGCGGCCAAGGGCGTGTTGCCCACCTGCCAGGATACCGGTACGGCCATTATTGTCGGCAAAAAAGGCCAACGCGTCTGGACTGGCGGAGGTGATGAAGCGGCGCTGGCTCGCGGCGTATATAACACCTATATCGAAGATAACCTGCGCTATTCGCAAAACGCGGCGCTGGATATGTACAAAGAGGTCAATACCGGTACTAACCTGCCAGCGCAGATCGATCTCTACAGCGTCGATGGCGATGAATATAAATTCCTCTGTATCGCTAAAGGCGGCGGATCGGCGAATAAAACCTACCTCTATCAGGAGACAAAAGCGCTTCTGACGCCGGGTAAGCTCAAAAATTATCTCGTTGATAAAATGCGTACGCTGGGCACCGCCGCCTGTCCGCCGTATCACATTGCGTTTGTCATTGGCGGCACCTCGGCGGAAGCGAACCTGAAGACCGTTAAGCTGGCCTCGGCAAAATACTATGATGCGCTACCAACCGAAGGCAATGAACACGGGCAGGCCTTCCGCGATATTGAGCTGGAAAAAGAATTGTTGCTTGAGGCGCAAAATCTTGGCTTGGGCGCGCAGTTCGGCGGCAAATATTTCGCTCACGATATTCGTGTCATCCGATTGCCGCGCCACGGGGCATCGTGTCCGGTAGGTATGGGCGTGTCCTGCTCCGCGGATCGAAACATTAAAGCGAAGATCAACCGGGAAGGGATCTGGATCGAGAAGCTGGAGCGCAATCCCGGTAAATATATTCCAGAGGCGCTGCGCCAGGCGGGAGAGGGCGAGGCGGTGCGCGTTGATCTTAACCGTCCCATGAGCGAGATACTGCAACAACTGTCGCAGTATCCGGTATCAACGCGCCTGTCGCTGAACGGCACAATTATTGTGGGCCGCGACATCGCGCACGCTAAACTGAAAGAACGGATGGACAGCGGCGAAGGTTTGCCGCAGTACATCAAAGATCATCCTATCTATTATGCGGGGCCGGCAAAAACGCCGGAAGGGTACGCCTCCGGGTCGCTTGGGCCGACTACCGCAGGACGGATGGACTCTTATGTTGATCAGCTCCAGTCGCAGGGCGGCAGTATGATCATGCTGGCGAAAGGCAACCGCAGCCAGCAGGTGACCGATGCCTGTAAGAAACATGGCGGCTTCTACCTGGGCAGTATCGGCGGCCCGGCAGCCGTTCTGGCGCAGGGTAGTATCAAGCGCCTGGAGTGCGTGGAATATCCTGAACTGGGTATGGAGGCTATCTGGAAAATTGAAGTGGAGGATTTTCCGGCCTTTATTCTGGTGGATGATAAAGGCAACGATTTCTTCCAGCAGATTCAGTCATCGCAGTGCGCACGCTGCGTTAAGTAATGTCGCCGCCCTGCGGGGCGGTAACATGATTTGCTATTTTGCCGGAGAACGGCGCAAGCGCCTTATCCGGTCTACACCGTTGTGTTGTTATCGTTAATACTCATAAGACCGCAAACATGTGAGCAATGTCGACACATGATCTCATCAACTTGAGTAAGGAGCAGGTAATGGTAACGGTACGCCGCGAGAAAGATTCAATGGGCGCGATTGAAGTCCCGGCAGATAAACTGTGGGGAGCGCAGACTCAACGTTCGCTGGAGCATTTTCGGATTTCCACGGAGAAAATGCCCGTCTCGCTCATTCACGCTCTGGCGTTGACCAAGCGCGCTGCTGCGAAGGTCAACCAGGACTTAGGGTTGTTGGCGGCGGAAAAAGCCAGCGCGATTATCCAGGCGGCTGATGAAGTGCTGGCGGGAAAACATGCTGATGAGTTTCCGCTGGCGATTTGGCAGACCGGGTCCGGTACGCAAAGCAACATGAATATGAATGAAGTGTTAGCGAACCGCGCCAGTGAAATTTTGGGCGGCGTTCGCGGTATGGAACGCAAGGTGCATCCCAATGATGACGTCAATAAGAGTCAAAGCTCAAACGATGTGTTCCCAACCGCCATGCACGTGGCGGCGTTACTGGCGTTACGCGAACACCTCATCCCGCAATTATCTGCATTAACGGATACGCTTCGCGATAAATCCCACGCTTTCGCCGATATTGTCAAAATTGGCCGTACTCACCTGCAGGACGCGACGCCGCTCACCTTAGGCCAGGAGATTTCCGGTTGGGTAGCCATGCTGGAACATAACCTCAGACACATTGAGCACAGTTTACCGCACGTCGCGGAACTGGCGCTCGGCGGAACCGCAGTAGGGACAGGGCTTAATACCCACCCGGAATATGCCCGGCGCGTGGCCGAGGAACTGGCGACGATTACCGCGGCGCCGTTTGTTACCGCCCCGAATAAATTCGAAGCGCTGGCGACCTGTGACGCGTTGGTACAGGCGCATGGCGCATTAAAAGGACTGGCGGCCTCGCTGATGAAAATCGCCAACGATGTTCGCTGGCTGGCGTCCGGCCCGCGCTGCGGCATTGGCGAGATTGCTATCCCGGAGAATGAGCCAGGCAGTTCCATTATGCCTGGTAAAGTGAACCCGACCCAGTGTGAAGCGGTAACGATGCTATGTTGCCAGGTGATGGGTAACGATGTGGCCATCAATATGGGGGGCGCATCGGGCAACTTTGAGCTCAACGTCTATCGTCCGATGGTTATCCATAATTTTCTGCAAACGGTGCGCCTGCTGGCCGATGGCATGGCGAGCTTCAATCAACACTGTGCGTCAGGAATCGAGCCAAACCGCGAGCGTATTACGCAGTTGCTGAATGAGTCGCTGATGCTGGTCACTGCGCTCAATACGCACATCGGTTACGATAAAGCGGCGGAGATTGCGAAGAAGGCGCATAAAGAAGGGCTGACGCTCAAAGCCTCAGCCGTGGCATTAGGATACCTTAGCGACGAGGAGTTCGACGCCTGGGTACGTCCGGAGTTGATGGTTGGCAGTATGACGCCGGGACGTTAATCCGCCACATACAGGTGCAGTCGCGGAATAATCAGTCGCAGCGGCTGCGCCTGTGGTTTAAAACGGTGCTGAATATTGTCGGCATCATAGTTTTCCAGCCCGCCAATATCCGGCACGCCAGCGCCGTTGTCCGTGTTGATTAATGCGATAATCGGCGTGGGGCAGGCGTGTTGCACCTGTTTCTGCTGGCCTTTATACCAGATGCGGGCGATCGGCTGTACTTTAACCGGACGCTTAATCTTGAGTCGGGCCTGCTGTGGTAAGGCAGCGATATCCTGATATTCCCGTTCCAGCTTGAATTGCCATTGTTCGCGCGTCCACGGCGGGACGCTGCGCGGCGACGCGAGGCTTTTTTTCAACTGGCTCAGAACCTCATCCCGGCTTAAATTTTTAATAATATGTTTATTTGCCCAACCGAAACGTATGGTGGCGGGGTTATTGATAAGCGTCAGCGTGCGGTAAGCGTTCAGCGTAATTAAGCCGGGTAGATGCCGATGCACCCACTCAAAACGTGCCGCTGAGGGAAGACCGGACTCTACCGTAACCATCTGCTCGAAGGTGGTTTTCAACTGGTTAATGCGCTGTACCTGATTTTCCAGATCTAGCTGTGTCGCATTATCCACTTGATAGCATAAAACGCCAGGCAGGCGGACGGCGGCTTTACTGCTGCGGTTTTCGGACTGCTGTTGAATAAACAAATGGCGATAGTGACGTAGCGCCAGCGCTTCGGCCTCTTTCCCCAGATGTTGCGTTACCTCGATAGTATCCAGCGGCGCATGTTCCGCCTCTTTGGTCACCTGCGGCAGTGAAAAGACACGGGCAATAAGTAGCGAATGCTGTTGTAGATTATCCGTCAGCGCCGCCAGGTGTTGTTCTATCTGGCGAAAAGTGCCATTCAGGCGTTCAACGAGATCGTAGCGGGACATGGTATCATTCACTTTAGTTACAACATACTATCTGTATAGCACAGTTCCCGCCGCTCAACCAGCGTGCAAAATGCGTCAGGCAGCGGTCATGTCGGGCATCGCGTGCCAGACCGGCCAGCGAAAGCTAAATTTTGCGCCGCCCAGTTCGCTCTCGTCACAGACGACGCTACCGCCCATCGCCAGGGCGATAGAGTGTACGATGGCGAGTCCAAGCCCGCAGCCGCCTGTCGCCCGGTCTCTACTGGGGTCGAGTCTGACAAAAGGTTCAAATATGCGCTCACGCGCATCCGCTTCAATGCCGGGGCCATCATCTTCGACTATCAGCGTTGCCTGACTGCCGTCGAGTAACAGACTGACCTGAACGGTGGTACGACTGTAGCGCAACGCATTATTCAGCAGGTTATCCAGCACTCGCGACATTAACCGCATATCAAGCGCGCCATAATCGCCGATTACACATGTGACAAGGTTTACGGCGCGTTCCGGGGTCACGCTCTGCACATCCTGCAAATGCGCGAGCAACCAGGCGGGGAGGTCGGGTTCGGTCAACATCAGTTCATTTTGCGGTCGGTCAAGGCGCGCATAGGTGAGCAGTTCTTCAATCAGCGCTTCCAGTTGACCAATATCGCGATTGAGCGCCTGTGATTCCGGCGGTGTCAGATTTTCACTCATTTCAAGCCGATAGCGTAAACGTACCAGCGGCGTGCGAAGCTCATGGGCGATACCGTCAATCAGCTGTTTTTTACTGGCGATCAGAGCATTAATGTTATCCGCCATCTGGTTGAACGCTACACCCAGACGTTCGAAACTGGAGCCATTATCGAAGTGCAGGCGTTCAGTCAAATGACCCTCGCCAAAGCGCTGCGCGGCGGATTCGAGCCTGAGCATTTCTTGCCAGTGCGGGCGCATCCAGATAAACACAGGAAAGGCGAGAGAAAAGGCAATGAGCGCCATTAAAGCGATATCCAGCAGTCGCATTTGATGCAGGAAATAGAGGTAGGGAACCGGGCCAACCGCCAGGACGTAATGGCTGCGCGGGATACGCTGAATAAAGGTGTATTGATCGTCAAGCGCGACAATATCGCCTTCACGCAGTCGCTGCGTGGTGGCGGCATCAAGCTTATAGTGATTTAACGGTTCAACGCGTAAATCGAAAGAGAGGTTCAGGTCCATCTCTTTTAACGTTTTCCCCCATTCACGCGGCGGAATTTCCCGCAGTTCGCTGCGCATCAGATAGAGCGAACTTTTCATCAGATCGTCGAGCGATTGTCTGCCCGCGCGTTCGGCGGTGAATTTGTACACCAGTCCGACCAATAAGGTCATGACCAGAAAACAGACGAACAGCAAAAGGTAAAACTGCACAAACAGCTTTTTCATCAACGCCCACCGGATCTCAATACATTAGCTCTATCGCGCGCTGACGAAAAAGATTTCCCGTCAGCGCCGCTGGTGGGTTATAAAAGCAGGCTTTGCGTCAACTGACAACCTCATTGTCCGGCGTTAAGGTCCGGACTTTCGTGAACAATGCGTCCATCGACAAGCGTCAAAACAGCGCGAATGGTATCAATACTGTCTTCGGGCATCGTCATAAATGGCTGATTGAGTACCGCCAGATCGGCCTGTTTTCCGACGCTAAGCTGGCCCCGGTGTTGTTCGGCAAAGGCGAGCCAGGCGGCATGACGTGTATATAACGCTAGCGCTTCCAGACGCGTGAGCCGCTCGCTGGCGGGTTTACGCACGGAACCGCCTGACGCTATACCGGTGATATGATATTCGATAGCGTGCCAGACACCGGCAATGCCAATACGCGTCGAATCGGTGCCGCCAGCTACGACAAGCCCTTTATCCAGCGCCAGTCGAACCGGCGGCGAATTGTCCGTCGCGCCGGGTGGATTGGCGTCACGGATGGCAAGTCCCTCAAAGTAAGGCCCCATTTGCACAGTGTATGCCAGGCCCAGCTTACGCATTCGCTCAAGCGTCTGTGGCGAACCGGTATTCAGATGCGCAATAGACCAGCGGAGAGGGCGCAGATCGTACTGCTGCGCTACCTGCTCAAAAATCGTCAATATCGCGTCGGCGCTGTCATCGGTATAGGCGTGGATCTCAAGCGGTATTCCCCGTTTTGCCGCAAACGTCGCGACCTGGCGAAGCGCGGTTTTGTCTTGCTCTGAGGAAGAAAAACCTGGGGCCATCCGCACGCCGTCATTCATTCCGGCCACCAGGCTTTCCCCCAGACCCAGAAAAGCCAGTTGCCCGTCATCGGCACGCGCCGGGCGAAAGGCCATCAGGTTGCTGAACCACTGCGCTTCATGACCTTTCGCTTCTGGCTGTACCGGAATGCGATACCCCACGCGCAGCGGTAAATCCCCCTGGTTTCGCATTGCAAATAAAGGCTCATAAGCGGCGGCAGGCCCGGCAGAGGGGTCAATGATACCGGTCACGCCGCGAGCGTTCATATCAGCGAAAAATTGCCGCAGACCACCCTCGCGATCGGCGTTACTACTTATGCTGGCAAAAAGCTGATTGAACGCGGCGATATCACCAAATAATTTCCCCGTGGCGCTACCTTTTGCGTCGCGCTCTACGCGGATTCCCGCTAAATCAGGAGGAGGGGTGTTGTTAAGGCCAAGTGCGTCTATACCGCGCTGATTCACTAACGCATAGTCGTACAGATACTGAATATAAGCCGGATGATCGGGAAGGGCGTGACTCAATTCGGCTACCGTCGGCGCCCGGTTTTCTGCAAATTGCGCCGGTATCCACGATCCCACTACGGCTACCCATTGATCATGGGGACGACGGTTAGCGTCGGCGCGTAATTTATCCAGCGCGTCTTTAAGCGAAGGGCTGTCGTACCAGTAGGTTTCGAATGTCCAGGTTTGTCCGCCGCGAATGGCGTGGATATGGGTATCGGTCAGGCCGGGTATCACGGTTTTACCCTGTAAATCGATGGTACGGGTATGGTCGCCGCGCCATTCATTTGTCGCCGTATCATCGCCAATCGCCATAATCCGCGAGCCGGAAATCGCCAGCGCGCTGGCCTGCGGCTGGGCATCATTCAGAGTGATGATATTACCGTTATGCAAAATAATATCCGCTGTCGGGCGGGCGGCGGTGGCTGCGCCTGTGGCCGTGAGCAGAAAGAGAAGCGCGGTTCTGGAAAGCAGAGACGGGACGAGACTGATCATTAGCATGTTCCTTTTGTCGGGCGATAAGCAAACCATAGAGAGCGAACAAGAATTGTTCAATCTGTGCCCAGGGAACAGTGCGTTCTGTTTTTAGAACGGTGGTGATGAAAAAAGAAAAGCCCGCCGAAACGGCGGGCTTGAGAAGAATTAATGAATAATTAGAACTGGTAAACCATACCCAGCGCGACGATATCATCAGTGCTGATACCGGCATCTTTATAGAACTGGTCGTCATCATCCAGCAGGTTGATTTTATAATCAACATAGGTGGAGAAGTTTTTGTTGAAATAGTAGGTAGCACCTACATCAGCATATTTAACCAGGTCTTTATCATCGCCATTAACGTTGTTATAGGTCAAATCTTTACCTTTAGACATCAGGAAAGAAACCGCCGGGCGCAGACCGAAATCAAATTGATATTGGGCTGTAACTTCGAAGTTTTGCGTTTTGTTTGCTACGCCGCCAGCATAACCCGCATCCGTTTTACCATAAGGCGTCATATTACGGGTTTCAGAATACATAGTCGCTAAATAGATGTTGTTGGCATCATATTTCAAGCCAGCTGTCCATGCATCCGCTTTGTCGCCGCCAGCAATCGTGCCGCCAGCATTGACTTGCTCATTAGTACGATCGGAAGTGGTATACGCAGCGCCTGCGCTGAAGCCCATGCCAATATCATAGGTAGTAGAAATACCGAAGCCATCACCGTTATCGTAACGAATATCGTCGCCATTATTACGGTTATTGGTACCGATATTTACATCGTCAGCGCTTTGGCTTTCATTTTTACCCTGATATTGCAACGCGAAGTTCAGACCGTCTACCAGACCGAAGAAATCAGTGTTACGGTAGGTGGCCACGCCGTTAGCACGACCGGTCATGTAGTTGTCAGCGTAAGTATAGGAGTCGCCGCCAAACTCAGGCAGCATATCGGTCCAGCCTTCTACGTCGTACAGGACGCCGTAGTTACGACCATAGTCGAATGAGCCGTAGTCGCCGAATTTCAGGCCGGCGAATGCCAGACGAGTCCAGGAATTAGCACCTTCGCCTTCGGTAGTGTTAGCCTGAACGTTATATTCCCACTGGCCGTAACCGGTCAGTTGGTCGTTAATCTGCGTTTCGCCTTTAAAGCCGACACGCATATAGGTCTGATCGCCATCTTTAGAAGAGTCATCAGAGAAATAGTGCAGGCCGTCTACTTTCCCGTAAAGGTCCAGCTTATTGCCGTCTTTGTTATAAATTTCAGCGGCGTGTGCTGCGCCAGCAGCCAGCAGAGCCGGGATGACAAGTGCCAATACTTTTCTTTTCATTTTTTTATCCTTAAAAACTTAACTTATTTGCAAAAGATTGAACTTCTACAGATTCGTTGAATCAAAGGCATCCTAATCTGAATAATATTATTTCAGCAAATGCTAACTTTTCTTATATGTTATTAATTAATACAAAAGTTACTATCGGAAACGCATATATTTATGGTGAATATATTTGTTATTATATATTCATGGTTGTGATTTGTTTTATTTCACAATTTGCGAAAAAAGATGGCAATATAGCGGCGGGCAGACATTCTGTTATCAATTTTGTGAACTGGCTTCGAGTTTTTTTAATTTAATTTTCTTGAGCGAAAAAGACGTAATGATGAACCGAAACGCAGAGAAAACGGTAATAAAGGGGCTGTTCCGACTAATAAAAATAGCATTCATGTATACAATGTCTGTTTTTTGAACAGTGGCGGTGATGAGCATCGCCACTATGACTTAATAAAGGCAGGTAAAATCTGTCGGCTAACTTATCCCGTCGTTTCGTCCCAGGCATGAGGGGCAAAAAGATAGCCTTTATTGCGAATGGTCTTTATACGATAGGGCTCAGCAGCGCTATCCAGCAGTTTCTTACGCAGGCGGGAAATCGCCACATCCACGCTGCGATCCAGACCATCATAATTGACGCCGCGCAGCGTTTTTAGCAACGCGTCGCGATCCATAATTTGTCCGGCGTGTGTCGCCAGTTCCCAGAGCAATTCAAAATCGGCGGTGGAGAGCGATATGAAATCGCCATTGAGCTGGACCGCCCGGTTAAGGGGATCGATGGTTAACGCGCCAAAACGCAGCGCTTTATGCGGCGTAAGCGCGCTCTCCTGAAGACTTTTTGCCTGTTGCGTTTGTTCGCTTTGCCGCAGATGTAAGCGCAGACGCGCCAGCAAAACGGCCGGAGGCGTGGTTTTGAGGATGTAGTCGCAGGCGCCCATCTCCAGCGCCAGAATATGATTCATATCACTGTCCAGCGAGGTGAGCAGGACAATCGGGCCTTGCCAGCGGTGGCGTAAATCGCGGCATATCGTCATGCCATCTTTACCTGGAAGCATAATATCCAGTAAAACCAGATCGGGCTGAGTGGTGAGGATAAGATCCTCCGCCCGGTCACCACGCGGCTCAACAATGACATCAATATCATGTTTCGCCAGATAAGCGGCAATGAGAGAACCCACTTCAGCGTCATCTTCAACAAATACAATGCGGTTCATATTATAAATGGAGAATAGAAAACGCCAACATACACCGCCTCTGTTTTCCCTTCCATAAATCTTTTCTAAACGAGAGCGGTTCCGTTATGCTACACGCTGTTGTTATTAGCGTGTTAAGGCAAGGTAATGGGACTCGTGATTAAAGCTGCCCTGGGGGCGCTGGTCGTCGTATTGATTGGTCTGCTGTCAAAAACGAAAAATTATTATATCGCCGGATTAATTCCTCTGTTTCCAACGTTTGCGCTTATCGCGCACTATATCGTGGCCAGCGAGCGGGGCATCGACGCGATGCGTACCACCATCGTCTTTAGCATGTGGTCGATCATTCCTTATTTCATTTATCTTGCAACGCTATGGTATTTCAGCGGCGTGATGCGCCTGCCCGTCGCGCTTGGCGGTGCGGTGGTCTGCTGGGGGCTAAGCGCGTGGCTGCTGATTTTTTGCTGGATTAAATGGCATTAATATTGGCAAAGACCGTGGTTTCCCCATCGTAATACAGACGGATATTACGATGGGGAGGTTGTTAACCCACCAGCATCCACGTAGCCGGAACCGCCGCGACCAGCAATAAACCAATCAGCACGACTTCCTGACGATTTAATACATTGTCATGCTTGTGCGTCCGACGCGCATACAGGAAAACCAGTAATCCAGGCGCGTACAGTACGACGGACAGCAGCAGGTGCATAGGGCCCGACGCATATAATAACCATAAGCCATAAATACAGGCTCCGATACCGACCGCCCGATGGAGGGGACGCGTTGCAATCTTCAGCAGAAATGCGCCGACCAGAAAGTAGGGCACCAGAATCATTTCTGACGCAATCGTCAATAGCGTGTTGTAGTCCGAACCGGTCAGCCAGATCAGCATCAGACAGATTTGTACACAGATATTGGTGAGCCATAACGATGCAGAAGGCGCGCCTTGCGCATTTTGTCGCGCGAAGATGCCCGGGAAGGATTTATAGGCTGCCGCCAGAAACGGCACCTCTGCCGCCATGATAGTCCAGCTTAGATAAGCCCCGCAGACAGACACAATCAGTCCCGCTGCAATAATAATTTCTCCCCACGGCCCCATCATTTTCACCATCAGACCGGCCATCGACGGGTTGCGCATCTCCGCCAGTTCCGGACGCGCAAGAACGCCAAGAGAAAGCAGCGTGACCAGGAGATATATTCCCAGCGCTGCGAGTACTGCCAGTAGCGTGGCGCGGCCTACATCGCGTTTATTTTTCGCTCGGGCCGAGACGACGACGGCGCCTTCAACGCCAATAAACACCCACAGCGTAATAAGCATGGTGTTCTTGACCTGTTCCCATACGGGAATACCGAGTTCAACACCGGTGAAGTCCAGTGTGAAGGTATCCAGTTTGAACATCATGATAGCCAGCACAATAAACGCGCCGAGCGGCAACAGTTTCGCCAGAGTCGCGACCAGATTGATGCTGGCTGCCGTTTGTACGCCGCGCAGGATGAGGAAATGGACAATCCAGAGCAGGACTGAAGCGCCGACAATAGCCTGCCAGGTATTACCGTCGCCAAACAGACGCAGCGCAGGCGTATCGGTAAAGAAACTCAGCGCTGAAAAGACGATAACCAAATAGGATACGTTGGCGATGACCGCGCACAGCCAATAGCCCCAGGCAGAACAAAAGCCAATCAGTTCGCCGAAGCCTTCGCGGGCGTAAGTAAATATACCGCCGTCAAGCTCGGAGCGAATGCGTGTAAGGATTAACATGGCGAATGCCAGTAAGAGTATCCCCACGCCGGTAATGGCCCAGCCAATTAACAACGCAGCCGGACTGGCAACGGCGGCCATATTCTGGGGCAGGCTGAAAACACCTGCGCCAAGCATTGAGCTTAAAACCAGCGCGGTCAGCGCGCTCAGTCCCAGTTTTTTTTCCATTGGTATCCAGCTATAAAAATGAAATTGGAAGAATAATTATTATGGCAAAACGCATAAAAATGGTGAAAGCCACTAAGGCGCGGGATTTTACGGAGAGAAGGGACCGCATGCAACGGCCTGGATAAGATTTATCGCCAAAAAAGCGAAAAGTGAGATTCATCGCGATATTTGACGGAACTGGCATCCCGCGAGAAAGTGCCGGATGGCGGCTTATCAGGCCTGCCGTTGAACGATAGTGTAGGCCTGATAAGGCAGGTATGCCGCCATCCGGCGAGAAAGCCTGATGGCGACGCGCGCCTTATTTATAGAGGTCGGCGCTGATGGTGATGTTATTGCCGCGCTCCTGCCACTGACGCGTAATATGATAATACTTAGCGCCTTTCTTCGCCGCGCGTTTGGCGACCTGATAGGAGATTTCTGTCATATTGCCGTAGTTGCCGGTGAACTTAACGCTGTCGAAAGGCACCATCATCGCAGCCGTCGCTTTATTCAGCTCCTCAACTTTTGTGCCATCCGGAAGTGTGACAGTGTAACGTCCGCCTTTGGAGGATTGCGTTTCGAAGAAACGGCCTACTTCGGCGCTCGGCGAGGCTGACGTGGCGACGCCTGGAATTTCGACTTTCTTCGCAGCTTCGCCGCCCTGAGCCAGCGCGGCGCGGCCAGCTTCAGAGTCTGCCGGAATAGCGTCCGGGCTCTGGACGATGCGTTTTTTCGCATCTTGTTTATAGATAAATGCAGTGATGCGCTGGTTTCCGCCCTGATTCGCATCTATCTGACGAACAATATAGAAAGCGTATGCGCCTTTTTGTTTCGCCGCTTTCGTAATGGCATCGTTAACTTCCGGCTGGCTACGGTAGAAGCCCTGAACGGTGACGGTGTCATACGGTTCTAATTGTACGGCCTGGTCTTTCGGTAATTCCACGATGCCATTAATGACACGATTTTTGGGCGCGTCGGCTTTCGGCGCGTCGGCTTTATACACGTCCGCCACAACACGCCAGTTACCACTGTTGCCGAACTCCGAGGTGTCGACAACATAGAAGGAGGCTGCGCCTTCTTTATCTGCGCGGCGGGACACGGCGGAGACCGCATCGCCAATAGCATTAAAACGACCGGTAATAACGATGCGGTCATAAGGTTTTAGTGCAGCCGCTTGCTCCGGCGTCAGTTCTGTTGCTGCATGGACAGAAAAAGCAGCCGCAGAAAGCAGAGCCGACGCCAGGAGAGTGTTCTTAAGCTTCATAAAAATAATCCTTCGCCTTGCGCAAACCAGGTACTGGTATTGTTATTGACTAGAAACGTGGCTGATTATTGCATTTAAACCATATGGATGTCTGCGGGATTTTTCACGCATCGTGTCATGTATCCTATCTTTGATGATAACATTTGCCGATATGTCGAAAAAAACGGCGTCCGGGCGGCTAAGCTAATGAAGCGCATAAATTTAATAAGTTAATTTAATGTTAATTTCTTGATCTCACCAGGGGTTTAATGATGTTTTGCTGTCAAATTTGAGCGAATTATCAGCCCTCGCAGGCCATTTTCAAGGCATTATGGCTGCTTAGCGGCTGAATCGTTCATGTTTTGCAAATTTGATAAAAAATTCTGTTTTTTGGCGCTAGATCACAGGCGTTATTTTCAGTAGGTTATAGAGAGTTTGTAACGGTTTTATTCTGCTGGGGTAACATTTACCTCAAACGCGGGCAGGCGTACGCTTCTCGCGCTTACTGACAAACCATCATCAAAAATACCGATGGAAGGGAACATTTATGCGAATTGGCATACCAAAAGAGCGGTTACCCAATGAAACCCGTGTCGCTGCGACGCCGAAAACGGTAGAGCAGCTACTGAAGCTGGGGTTTAGCGTCGCTATCGAAAGCGGGGCGGGTCAACTGGCAAGTTTTGACGACAAAGCGTTTGCGCAGGCTGGCGCGGATATTGTAGACGGCAATGCTATCTGGCAGTCGGAAATTATTCTCAAGGTTAATGCGCCTGAAGAAGAGGAAATCGCTTTACTGAACCCCGGGACTACGCTGGTCAGTTTTATCTGGCCTGCGCAAAATCCTGGGTTAATGGAGAAACTTGCCGAACGTAAGGTTACGGTGATGGCGATGGACTCCGTGCCGCGTATTTCCCGCGCGCAATCGCTCGACGCGTTAAGCTCAATGGCGAATATCGCGGGTTATCGCGCCATTGTAGAGGCCGCGCATGAATTTGGGCGCTTCTTTACCGGCCAAATCACTGCCGCCGGGAAAGTGCCGCCGGCGAAGGTGATGGTGATTGGCGCGGGCGTAGCCGGTCTTGCGGCTATCGGCGCGGCAAACAGCCTGGGGGCGATTGTCCGCGCGTTTGACACTCGTCCTGAAGTCAAAGAGCAGGTCCAGAGTATGGGGGCTGAGTTCCTCGAACTGGATTTTAAAGAGGAAGCCGGTAGCGGCGATGGTTACGCCAAAGTGATGTCCGAGGCGTTTATCAAAGCGGAAATGGCGCTCTTTGCCGCCCAGGCCAAAGAGGTCGATATCATCGTTACCACCGCGTTGATTCCGGGCAAACCAGCGCCGAAGCTGATTACCCGCGATATGGTCGATTCTATGAAGGCTGGCAGCGTGATTGTCGACCTGGCCGCGCAGAATGGCGGTAACTGCGAATATACCGTCGCCAATCAGGTTGTGACGACGGACAATGGCGTAAAAGTGATTGGCTACACCGATCTACCGGGGCGTTTGCCGACGCAGTCATCCCAGCTTTATGGCACCAACCTGGTTAACCTGCTGAAGCTGCTGTGCAAAGAGAAAGACGGCAATATTGACGTGGATTTTGACGATGTCGTGATCCGTGGCGTGACGGTGATTCGCGACGGCGACATTACCTGGCCTGCGCCGCCAATCCAGGTTTCCGCGCAGCCACAGGCCGCGCCTAAAGCAGCACCTGCGCCAAAAGAGCCGGAAAAGCCCGCTTCACCCTGGCGGAAGTATGCGTTAATGGCGCTGGCGATCATTCTTTTTGGCTGGCTGGCCGATGTCGCGCCAAAAGAGTTCCTCGGCCATTTTACCGTGTTTGCGCTCGCCTGCGTGGTTGGTTATTACGTGGTGTGGAACGTGTCTCATGCGCTTCATACGCCATTAATGTCGGTGACCAACGCAATTTCAGGGATTATTGTTGTCGGGGCATTATTGCAAATTGGTCAGGGCGGCTGGGTCAGCTTCCTGAGCTTTATCGCGGTGCTTATCGCCAGCATTAATATTTTCGGTGGCTTCACCGTGACTCAGCGTATGCTGAAAATGTTCCGGAAAAACTAAGGGGTAACACATGTCTGGAGGATTAGTTACAGCTGCATACATTGTTGCCGCGATCCTGTTTATTTTCAGTCTTGCCGGGCTTTCAAAGCATGAAACGTCCCGCCAGGGGAATAACTTCGGTATTGCCGGGATGGCGATCGCGTTGCTGGCGACCATTTTCGGGCCGGATACCGGCAACGTAGCATGGATTCTGGTCGCCATGATTATTGGCGGCGCGATTGGCATCCGCATGGCGAAAAAAGTTGAGATGACCGAGATGCCGGAGCTGGTCGCGATTCTGCACAGTTTCGTGGGCCTGGCGGCGGTACTGGTTGGTTTTAACAGCTATCTGTACCATGACGCCAGTCTGGCGCCGGTGCTGGTGAATATCCATCTGACCGAAGTCTTCCTCGGTATCTTTATTGGCGCAGTCACTTTCACTGGATCGATCGTAGCGTTTGGTAAACTGCGCGGCAAAATCTCTTCTAAGCCGTTGATGTTGCCTAACCGTCACAAAATGAACCTGGCGGCGCTGGTTGTTTCTTTCCTGTTGCTGCTGGTTTTTGTTCGTACCGAAAGCGTGGGTCTACAGGTTCTGGCGCTGCTGCTGATGACCATTATCGCGCTGGCGTTTGGTTGGCATCTGGTCGCTTCTATCGGCGGGGCGGACATGCCGGTGGTTGTTTCAATGCTGAACTCCTATTCCGGTTGGGCTGCCGCGGCGGCTGGCTTCATGTTGAGCAACGATTTGCTGATTGTGACCGGCGCGCTGGTCGGTTCGTCAGGCGCGATCCTGTCTTACATTATGTGTAAAGCGATGAACCGCTCTTTCATCAGCGTTATTGCTGGTGGGTTCGGTACTGACGGCTCCTCAACGGGCGACGATCAGGAAGCTGGCGAACATCGCGAAATCACGGCGGAAGAGACCGCTGAGATGCTGAAAAACTCCCACTCCGTCATTATTACGCCGGGGTACGGGATGGCGGTGGCGCAGGCGCAGTATCCGGTGGCGGAAATCACCGAAAAACTGCGTGCACGCGGTATCAACGTGCGTTTCGGCATTCATCCGGTGGCGGGTCGCCTGCCGGGGCATATGAACGTGCTGTTGGCGGAGGCGAAAGTGCCTTATGACATCGTGCTGGAAATGGATGAGATCAACGATGATTTCGCCGATACCGATACCGTGCTGGTGATTGGCGCGAACGATACGGTGAACCCGGCGGCGCAAGACGATCCCCGCAGCCCGATCGCCGGTATGCCGGTTCTCGAAGTGTGGAAAGCACAGAATGTCGTGGTCTTTAAGCGTTCAATGAATACCGGTTATGCTGGTGTGCAGAACCCGCTGTTCTTTAAAGAGAATACGCAAATGCTGTTTGGCGATGCAAAAGCCAGCGTGGATGCAATTCTGAAAGCGCTTTAATCTTTTAAACGTGCGGCGGCCTCTTCGGAGGCCGTTTTTATACACTTCATCCTTTAAGCTGCCTCTTTGTTGGCTGCACTCAGAAACCCCGGACACATCGTTATCTATGCTCCCGGGGATTTCTTCCCTTGCCGCCGCGAGGCATCTTGAATGATTTTGTGTATATATTGCATTTTATCTTTTGTTTAAATCGCTAAGCAGAACGGCGATACTCTGCCCGCCGGTGGTCTGTTCGAGGGCGATTTTGACAATGATGGTTAACGGAACGGAGAGCAACATGCCCACCGGACCTAATAGCCAGCCCCAGAAAATTAACGACAAAAATACCACTAAGGTTGAAAGGCCTAAACCACGTCCCATAATTCGTGGCTCAAGGATATTGCCGAAGACCAGATTAATCAGCAGATAGCCTGCCAGCACCAGCAGCGCATCATAAAACCCGTTAAATACCAGCACCTGAATAATGGGCGGCAGGGCAGCGAGCACCGATCCAATATTAGGGATATAGTTCAGCGCGAAGGCCAGTAGACCCCAGACAAAGGCGAAGCGGACATCCAGTGCGGCCAGCATTCCCCATGCGACCAGCCCCGTCACGATACTGATCGCTGTTTTTAACACCAGATAATGGGAAACGCTATCAAGCGCGCGTTGAATTGCCGCCATGCCTTCCGCCGGACGGCTCATCATCTGCTGCAGTTTTTCAGGCAATTGTGGAACCTCCAGCAGCATAAATACCACGGTCAATAACAATAAAAAGATGGACGACATGGCATTGGACAGTTGGGTGAGCAGGTTCGTTACCAGAGTCATGGCGGCGTTTGGATCGATATATTTCGCCAGCTCATCAACCGACACGCCAATGCCTGCTCGCTGTAACCACGGTTCAATACGTTGCAACGGTATCACCAATGAGGAGCGATATTGCGGTAGGGTACGAGCCAGTTCATTTAATGATGTCCCCAAATAGGCCAGTAGCAGTACCATTAACATAACAATAATCACAATGAGCAATGATACTGCGATAACGCGCGGAATTCGGCATCGGGTCATCCGTTGCACAACGGGATTGAGAACGACTGCAATAAATAACGCCAAAATAAAGGGAACAATGATATCTGCGGCGAAGCGGATACCGCTCAGAATAACCACCAGCATTCCCAGCATAATGACGATTTTTAGACCATTGAGCGTGATGATCGGTTTTGCCATATCAGTCCCTGTTTTCTGATGCCGACACGAATAATAATGTGATGTCGGTCGACCTGTTCTGGTTAAAATCAAACACTTCAGGTAAAGAAGTGAAAATATTTTGAGTTAATTCCTGGCTTATGATACAAATCAGGCGTGTTCAACTACCGAGGACAATTATCATCCGCGATGACGAGAAGCAACACTGCGGATAATTGTAATATTATGGACAATATGTTCAGCGCTTTTTTCTCCACGCAAACGCATCTTCACTCTACCTCCTTTTTCCTGCTTATCGGCGAGCAGCACTGGCGTAACGCGCTTTAGTCTCTCACTTCTGCCTGAGCTGGCGCAATGCGCTGTGCTAACTGATTTTATTTTTTAGTTTGCTGCGTGCAGCAGACTCGAAAGAGTATATTCTCATGCAGGAGAAGTGTCATGTTTTACTGGATTTTATTAGCTCTGGCTATCGCGACTGAAATTACCGGCACGCTCTCAATGAAATGGGCTAGCGTGGGTAATGGCAATGCGGGTTTTATTTTAATGCTGGTGATGATCACGCTGTCATATATATTTCTTTCTTTTGCGGTAAAAAAGATTGCCCTGGGTGTAGCGTATGCCTTATGGGAAGGGATCGGCATTTTATTTATTACCATTTTTAGCGTGCTGCTATTTGATGAAGCATTATCAACCATGAAGATTGCCGGCTTGCTGACGCTGGTCGCCGGCATCGTATTGATCAAATCAGGGACGCGTAAACCCGGCAAACCGGTGAAGGAGGCGACTCGTGCAACAATTTGAATGGATACACGGCGCCTGGCTTGGGTTGGCAATAATGCTGGAAATCGCGGCTAACGTACTGTTGAAATTTTCGGACGGCTTTCGCCGTAAATGCTATGGCATCTTATCGCTTGCCGCTGTTCTGGCCGCCTTCAGCGCGCTTTCCCAGGCGGTAAAAGGGATAGACCTGTCGGTGGCGTATGCGCTATGGGGCGGTTTTGGTATTGCCGCCACGCTGGCGGCGGGCTGGGTGCTCTTCGGCCAGCGCTTAAATCCCAAAGGCTGGGTTGGCGTGATATTGCTGCTCGCCGGAATGGTCATGATAAAATTTGCCTGAGACGATCGCTGCCGGTCAGGCAGCGATTCGCGTATTAGTCCTGCGCCAGGGCTTTCAGCTTATCGCGAAAGCCGGTGACGGATATAGCGCGGTTATCGGCGCGCCAGCGATCTTTAGCCGCAGGGGCGGAGCTTTGTACGCCAATGAGCTGCCATCCGCTATCCGTGTGCAATAATAACGGCGAGCCGCTGTCGCCAGGTAACGTGTCGCACTGGTGTGAGAGTACGGCATTCTGCGCCCAGCCGGTCACGACGCAATCCTGATGGGAATAGAGCGCATTCAGATGATCTTCCGGATAACCAGACTGCGTGACTTTTCGGTCTGCGGCTTTCAACGCCGCAGTGAGCGCCGCTTTATCGCCGGTAAATAAAGGCACCGGCGTGATACCGGAAGGTGGGTAGCGCAATATTATCAGACCAAAATCCCAGCTTGCCGCGGCAGGCGGCACAATCCAGCCATCGCCATCCGCTTTCAGGCGTCGGCCCAGCGACGGTTCAACGCGGCCTTCAATGCCGTGGATTTCATAGCGCCATACTCCTTTTCGCGCCACAAAACGCAGCGCAACCGCTTTGTCTGGTTTTCCTTTCGGAGGCGTTAGCAGGCAGTGACCTGCTGTCAGGGCGATATGCGGGGAGATAAGTGTTGCCGTACACAAATTACCGCTGGCGGTCTCTAGTTGCCCGATGGCATCCCACGGCGATTGGGTAGGATCGGCGACGGGCACCCGATCGTCATGGTTAAAAAAAAGCGTTTTGACGTCGCTGGCATCCGTGGCGTCTGTTTCAGCCCCCCTGGCTTTCGCCATAACCGGTAAAAAACACACTATGCCCAGTAATACAGCAATGGTTTTATGCATATCACACTCTGGTGGGTAATTATGATTATTAACAACAAACCCTCAGTACTACTATAGACGTGACGGTAAGAAAGTGGGAGTAAAATCAGATAACTACACTCAGGAAAGATAGAAATGCGTGGCAATAACGGCGCATAAAATAAGCACGATAAGAATGAGCTCAAAGCGGTAGCGAGACACTTTTTGCCCTCCCGGAAGGCGGCGCTAAACCAGAACAATTTAGCGCCGTAAAAACGGGCGCGGGGGCGCGCCGCAGCATGTTACGACTTACGCAGCCGGTTGAGTAGTTGGTTTTGACGTGGTTTTGGCTGGCGCTTTACCACCTTTTTTCTGGTGCTTTTTAGCTGCCTGCGCTTTTTGCTCAACGGTTTTTTTATGCTGTTTTTTGTGGTGCTGGGTGGTCTGGGTTGTTTTGGCAGGCGCTGCGGTTTTCGCAGGCGTTGCAGTCTCAGCCGCGAATGCTGCGGAAGAGAGACCCATTGCAGCGGCAACAACCAGAGCTAATACTTTTTTCATTTTGATACCCTCGATTTGGTTTTCATTCAACCCCACTGCGGGGCCGGTGAAATGACTATATCGCTGTTATCAAAAGGCTTCCGTGAGTGATTGGTTTCGGCATGTAACGCTATGTACAATCCTCCGGTAACGCGATGTAAGCCCCCACCATAATAGGTAGCTTTACGTTACCGGCCGTTATTTTTGGTCGCAGAGTCGGTAATATCCGCCCTCCAGAATAACAGGCACACCGTATATGAATCCGATAATCTGGGTGGTATTTACGCTTCTGGCGCTGGATGCAATCAGAGAAGTTATGGGCGTATCAAGCCTGACAGGTCTATGGTGAACAGTGAGTCGTGGCGTGAAACCAGCCCGGCGATAGCGCACGTTGCTATCGCCGGATTATTTCTTTTCAGGCGTGAAGACGATGATGTAACCGCGTCCCGACCAGGATGGCCAGCACCAGCATTAGCGCGATAAAACCGCCTACGCCGTTCCAGCCGTAACTATGCCAGAATACGCCGCCTAGCGTCCCGGCGATGCTGGACCCCAGATAATAGCTGAAAAGATAAAGTGACGAGGCCTGTCCCTTCGCCCGGCGCGCACGCGGGCCAATCCAGCTACTGGCCACGGAGTGCGCGGCGAAAAAACCGGCGGAAAAAAGCAGCATCCCGGCAAAAATCAGCCAAAGCGAGGTAAAAAGCGTCAGTAAAAGCCCACCCAGCATTACTGCGGTAGAGAACAGCATCACCGGCCCCCGGCCATAGCGTGAGGTCATTGCGCCAGCTTTCGGCGAGCTCCATGTGCCGGTGAGATAGGCTACGGATAACAGTCCGACCACGGCCTGGCTTAATTCCCAGGGGGAGAGCATCAGGCGATAGCCAATGTAGTTAAACAGGGTGACGAACGCGCCCATCAGTAAAAAGCCTTCCGCAAACAGCAGAGGTAACCCCCGATCGCGCCAGTGGAGACGGAAATTAATAAATAGCGTTTTAGGCCGTAGCGACGTGGGACGGAAATGTTGAGAGGCGGGTAAAATCTTCCAGAACATCAGCGCGGACGCCAGCGCAAAGCATCCGATGGCCGCCAGCGCGATGCGCCAGTTAAAAAAGTCGGTCATGACGCCGCTTAATAAACGCCCGCTCATCCCGCCGATGGAATTACCGCTAATATAGAGCCCCATAGAGAAAGCGACAAAGCTGGGATGGATTTCTTCGCTCAGGTAGGTCATTCCCACCGCGGCGACGCCGCTTAACGACAGACCGATCAGCGCGCGCATAATCAGAATACCATGCCAACTGGTCATCATGGTTGATAACAATGTGCAGCAGGAGGCTAATAACAACGCGGTGACCATCACCGGTTTACGGCCTATCGCATCAGAAAGCGGGCCGGTAAAAAGTAAGCCGATAGCCAGCATGGCGGTAGAAATAGAAAGTGAAACGCTGCTGCTGGCGGGGGAGACGCCAAACTCCTGGGAAAGTACCGGTAGTATAGGCTGAACGCAATAAAGGAGCGCGAAAGTCGCCAGGCCCGCGGAAAAAAGAGCCAGCGTGACGCGCATGAAAGGCGCTGTACCGCGTTTAATAAATTGAACCGGCTGAGAATGGCGTTGTTCATCGATATCGCTCGCCGTGGCGTCATCGAGAATAGTTGTACGACTCACGTTAAATCCTTGCTTTACATCTCCGTCAACAGGAGACGGGTATAACCGACATGTAAAGCATAGAAAAAGCAAAATATTCTGTCTAATATATTAATTGTCTCAAATAAGACGTTAAAAATATGAATATCGAATTACGTCATTTACGTTACTTTGTGGCGGTAGCAGAAGAGCTGCATTTTGGTCGCGCCGCCGCGCGCCTCAATATCTCGCAGCCGCCGCTGAGTCAGCAGATACAAATTCTGGAGCAGCAGGTCGGCGCGCGATTACTGGCGCGGACCAACCGCAGCGTAGCGTTAACGGCCGCCGGGCGACAGTTTCTGGTGGACAGCCGACACATCCTGAGTCTGGTAAACGACGCCGCCGCTCGCGCCGAGCGGCTGCATCAGGGCGAAGCGGGAGAAATCCGTATTGGCTTTACGTCTTCAGCGCCTTTTATTCGGGCGGTATCGCATACCTTTTCGCTGTTCCGCCAGTCCTATCCGGGGGTGCATATGCAAACGCGTGAAATGAATACGCGTGAGCAAATCGCGCCGCTCAACGAAGGCGTACTGGATATTGGCTTGCTGCGGAATACGCCGCTGCCCGACACACTTAATCGCGAGGTGATTTTGCATGAGCCGCTTATGGCCATGATCCCGCGCGAACATCGGCTGGCGCAAAAGCCGGTCGTCAGTCTGACAGAACTGGCGGAAGAACCTTTCGTCTTTTTCGATCCGCATGTCGGGACGGGCCTCTACGACGATATTCTCGGCTTGATGCGGCGCTATAACCTGTCGCCGACCATCACGCAGGAGGTTGGCGAGGCAATGACTATTATCGGTCTGGTGGCGGCGGGACTGGGCGTCTCGATTCTGCCGGCATCCTTTAAGCGTGTACAGATGAGCGAGATGCGCTGGGTTCCCCTGGCAGAAGAGGACGCCGTATCTGAAATGTGGCTGGTATGGCCAAAGCATCATGAACAGAGTCATGCCGTACAGCGGTTTTGCCAACTGCTATTACTGGCTGCCCGACGGGATTAATTACGCTTAAAAAGGGTGAAAATGTGCAGTTAATCACACGGCTAAGCAAAAAGTTGACGGCGAGTATTGAAGTGTTTCACCATAGCACACAGATTATTTCGGAGCGCGAAAATAAAGGGAGTGAGCGGTGGTTGCTGATAGTCAGCCTGGGCATATCGATCAAATTAAGCAGACCAATGCTGGCGCAGTGTATCGCCTGATTGATCAGCTCGGACCGGTATCGCGAATTGACCTGTCTCGTCTGGCGCAGTTGGCGCCTGCCAGTATTACGAAAATTGTTCGCGAAATGCTGGAAGCGCATTTGGTTCAGGAACTTGAAATTAAAGAGGCGGGCAGTCGTGGACGTCCCGCCGTCGGACTGATGGTGGAAACGGAAGCCTGGCACTATTTATCTATTCGTATTAGCCGTGGCGAAATTTTCCTTGCACTGCGCGATCTTAGCAGCAAACTGGTGGTAGAAGAGTGTCTGCCGCTGCCGTTAACCGAAGCCACGCCGTTGCTTGAGCGAATTATTACGCACGTTGATCGGTTTTTTACCCGCCATCAGCAGAAACTGGAGCGTCTGACCTCCATTGCCATTACGTTACCGGGCATTATCGATACCGAAAACGGCGTTGTGCACCGGATGCCGTATTATGAAGATGTCAAAGAGATGCCTTTGGGAGATGCGCTGGAGCGGCACACTGGCGTACCGGTTTACATTCAGCATGATATTAGCGCCTGGACGATGGCAGAGGCGCTTTTTGGCGCTTCACGCGGCGCGCGCGACGTTATCCAGGTGGTGATTGATCATAATGTGGGGGCGGGCGTTATCACCGACGGTCATTTGCTTCATGCGGGCAGTAGCAGTCTGGTAGAGATTGGGCATACCCAGGTCGATCCTTATGGTAAGCGCTGTTATTGCGGTAATCATGGCTGTCTGGAGACCATCGCCAGCGTCGATAGCGTGCTGGAACTTACGCAGCTTCGGCTTAATCAATCGATGAGTTCAATGTTGCACGGCCAGCCGTTAACGGTAGATTCACTGTGTCAGGCGGCGATGCAGGGAGATCTATTAGCAAAAGATATTATTAGCGGCGTTGGCGCGCATGTCGGACGCATTCTGGCTATCATGGTGAATTTA
This sequence comes from Salmonella sp. SAL03688, assembly GCF_046551895.1. Lineage (NCBI taxonomy): Bacteria > Pseudomonadati > Pseudomonadota > Gammaproteobacteria > Enterobacterales > Enterobacteriaceae > Salmonella > Salmonella sp. SAL03688. Next base: position 140,147 of record NZ_JBGDVI010000005.1, on the reverse strand, counting down.
TTTAATCCGCAAAAAATTCTTATTGGTTCGCCGCTAAGTAAAGCAGCTGATATCCTTTTTCCGGCCATTGCTGACAGTATCCGTCAGCAGGCGCTGCCCGCCTACAGTAGGAATACGGTAGTGGAAAGCACGCAGTTTACCAACCAGGGCACGATGGCCGGGGCGGCGTTGGTAAAAGACGCGATGTATAACGGCTCTTTGTTGATTCGTCTATTACAGGGTTAACATTTTTTAACTGTTGTACAAAAATTTGCGCTAACTCAAGCTGATTGCCCTTGCCATATCTTAGACTTTCTCCACTGTATTATTTTCCTGGCTTATATTTTCGAAGCATAACGGTGGAGTTAGTGATGCTGAAGCGTTTCTTTATTACAGGTACAGACACTTCTGTTGGGAAGACGGTGGTTTCCCGCGCATTACTACAAGCGTTAGCGTCGGGTGGTAAGAGCGTTGCAGGGTATAAACCTGTCGCTAAAGGGAGCAAAGAGACTGCAGAAGGGATGCGCAACAAAGACGCTCTGGTATTGCAAAGCGTCTCTTCGCTGGAGTTGCCGTATGAGGCGATTAATCCGATCGCGTTAAGCGAAGAAGAAAGCAGCGTCGCGCATAGCTGTCCTATAAATTACACCTTGCTGTCCAACGGTCTGGCGAGCCTGAGCGATAAAGTGGACCACGTGGTTGTGGAGGGTACTGGCGGCTGGCGTAGTTTGATGAATGATTTACGTCCATTGTCCGAATGGGTGGTACAGGAACAGTTACCGGTATTGATGGTGGTAGGGATTCAGGAGGGGTGCATTAATCATGCGCTACTGACTGCGCAAGCTGTCGCTAACGATGGACTGCCATTAATTGGCTGGGTGGCGAATCGTATCAATCCTGGGCTGGCGCATTATGCTGAAATTATTGATGTGCTTGGGAAAAAACTGCCAGCGCCGCTGATTGGCGAGTTACCGTACCTGCCGCGCGCCGAGCAGCGTGAGCTGGGGCAGTATATTCGTTTGTCAATGCTCGGCAGCGTGCTGGCGGTAGATAGAATCATGGCGTAATGTTCGCGAGAGCACTGACGCGACTACACAGGCAATCAGCAGACCGGGGAGTAACTGATACTCGCCGGTCATTTCACAAATCATCAGGGTGGACATTATCGGCGCATGGGTTGTCGCCGCCAGTAGCGTCGCCATACCCGCCAGCCCCAATAAAATCGCTATTTCATTCGAGCCTGGCAGCCAGAATCCCCATATCCGACCCAGAAACATTCCAATGGATAATCCGACAAATAATGTTGGCGTAAAGACGCCGCCCGGCGCGCCAGACCCGCTGCTGGCGAGCACCGCCAGGATTTTGCACACAAAAATTCCGCCAATCAGCGAGAATAGCGGCGGAGAGAGCAAAAATGATTGTACGACGCTATAGCCGTTTCCCCATACCGTGGGCGTGAGTAACGACAGTAATCCGACAATAAGCCCGCCCAACGCCAGTTGCCAGGGCGGGGACAGTTTTAAACGTAAGAAACTATTATGGCTGGCCGTCATCAGCCACATCAGCAATGGGCCGCATAGACCGGCGACCAGGCCGGTACTGACTATCATGACGTACTCCCGCGCGTGGAGATCAACGGTCAGATGCACGGTATAGAGTAGTGAATCGCTACCGTTTAATACATGGGTGGTTAGCAGGGCAACGACGGCGGAAACGACAACCGGGCCGAGGGAAGCCAGCATTAAGGTACCGAACAGGATTTCCGCGATAAACAGGCTGCCCGCCAGCGGCGCATGGTAAGCGCCCGCCATGCCCGCAGCGGCGCCGCTGGCGATCCATAATTTCCATTCCTCACGCGGCGTGAAGCGTCGGGCAAAGCTGAATGCCGCCAGCGCGGCGAGGAGGATCATTGCGCCTTCGCGACCAATTGCGCTGCCGCTGACCACGACCAGCAGCGAGGCCAGCGATTTCACCAGACTGGCGCCAACGTCAAATTGCCCGTCGGTTTGCAATGCTTCCATATAGTCAGTGGGCGCATGGGGGCGCTGTTGGTTCATTTTTTGCCACCCCCACAGCAACAGACCAGCGGCCAGGCCGCCAAGCGCCGGCGTAATCAGCCTTCGCCAGGGCGAAAGCCCCTCAGCCGCATTCACCAGACTGCCGGTGTCATTACTCAGGAAAATCCACTCCAGCAATTGCATCGCATGACGGAAGGCGGCGACAGCCAGCGCCGCGAGAATACCGATGAGCGTAGCGATCAGCAGGCGACGAAACATCGCGCGCAGATCCGGGTAAGCGTGTAAACGATGCATGAGCGGGTAAACAGGGAGTTTCAGGATAGCCTATTCTGCGGGGAAATGGCGTCAGACGCAAAAGCACTATGTGCGATATAATATTGCGTACAATAATGATACTGCCGGATAGCGAGAGGCCATCCGGCGGTAGCGTTAGCTGTTTTCGTGAATATTTAGCGCCCGACGCGTGCGGCCTGAGCTGAGATAGTCGGCGATGTAATCCTGAGAGATTTCACCATTATAGCGCCCGTCTTCATCAACGATCGGCATCCAGCTGGTATTACTTTCGTACAATCTGGACAGCACAATACGCAGATTATCTTCCGCTTTGCCCGTAATACGGAAAGGATGGGTGATATCGGCGCAGATTCCGCTGGCGTTCCGAGCCTCCCGGCGCTTCACAAATCCCAGTGGCTTACCGTCGTTGTCAATGACGGTAATGGCGCGAATATCGTGATCATCCATAATGCCGAACGCCTCGCTTAACGGCGTGGAAGGCCGCGCGGTAATGGTTGGCTGTTGGTCGGTCACATCGCCTGCGGAGACCAGTAGCAAACGCTTTAACGTTCTGTCCTGACCGACAAACGACCCGACAAACTCGTTAGCCGGTTTGGCCAGCAGTTCATCAGGACTGGCGCACTGTACAATTCGCCCCTGACGGAACACGGCGATACGGTCGCCGAGCTTTAGCGCTTCGTCGATATCATGGCTGACCAGCATTACGGTCTTTTTTAGCTTACGCTGCATATCCAGAAACTGGTTCTGGATCACTTCGCGGTTAATGGGGTCCACCGCGCCGAAGGGCTCATCCATCAGCAGTACCGGCGGATCGGCGGCCAGAGCGCGGATCACGCCAATACGCTGTTGCTGTCCCCCGGACATCTCCTTTGGATAGCGATGCAGAAATTTTCTGGCATCCAGCGCCACCATGTCCATCAACTCTTCGGCGCGTTGCTTGCAGCGCGCTTTGTCCCAACCCAACATGCGCGGCACAACGGTAATATTTTCTTCAATCGTCATATTAGGAAACAGGCCGATCTGTTGGATAACATACCCAATATTGCGGCGTAGCGTTACCGTATCCATATCGTTGGTATTCTCGCCGTTGATAAGAATATTACCGCTGCTGGGCGCGATCAGCCGATTGATCATCTTTAACGTGGTGGTTTTGCCGCAGCCGGAGGGACCGAGCAAGACGCACATTTCGCCTTCCGGCACGTTCAGGTTGACGTTGTCGACGGCTTTTAGCGGCTGACCCTTTTTCTGTACAAATTGTTTGGTGAGATTTTCCAGTTTTATCATTATCGTATCCCCTTAGGTGTCAGTACGACTTGCAGACGATGCAACAGCCAGTCAAGTACAATTGCCAGTAGACAGATCATCAGCGCGCCGGCAATTAACATGCGAATATCGCTGCCGCTAATGCCGTTTAACAGTAGCAGCCCCAGACCGCCGGCGCCGATCACCGCGGCAATCGCCATCACGCCGATATTCATCACTACCGCGGTGCGGATACCCCCGAAAATAACCGGTAGGGCCATTGGGATTTCGACCCAGCGCAGCCGTTGCCAGAAAGTCATACCGATGCCGCGTCCCGCTTCACGCAGACCGGGCGGCAAACTATCAAGCGCAGTATGGGTATTCCGGACAATCGGCAGTAAAGAGTAGAGAAAAACAGCCGTCACGGCGGGCAGAACGCCAATACCATGTCCGATCAGCGAAAAGAGCGGGATCATTAATCCAAACAGCGCGATAGACGGAATGGTAAGAAGTAGCGTGGCGGCGCCCAATACCGGCGTTGCCAGCCATTTGTGGCGTACAATCAAAACGCCTAACGGTACGCCGATGATAATCGCCAGACCGACGGCCAGCGCGACCAGCCAGAGATGCTGAAAGGTAAGGCTGGCGAGATAGCCTGCGTTATCCAGCATATAATGTATCGTATCCATAGGCGCTCCTTACAGCAGACCTTTGTCCTGCAAAAATTGATGGGCTACCTGTTGCGGCGTACGATGCTCGATATCGACCTGGGCGTTTAGGGTCGATATCACATCGTTATTGAGCAGGCCGGAAAGGGTGTTTAAGGCGTCATCAAGGCCAGGATTGGCTTCCAGCACCTCTTTACGCACTACGGGCGTGACAGCGTAACTTGGGAAGAAGCCTTTATCATCTTCCAGCACTTTCAGATCAAACCCTTTCACCCGTCCGTCGGTGGTATAGACCAGCCCGGCGTCAACCAGCCCATCCCGAACGGCGTTATAGACCAGCCCTGGGTCCATCTGTCGTATTTGCGGGCGATCAAGCTGCATCTGGTAGGCTTGCTGAAGGGGCTTCATTCCGTCGCTGCGCCCGGCAAATTCCAGATCGAGGCCGAGCATCCAGTTGTGGTCAGGATCGTTCTGCCGGACCTGTTCGATTTTTGCCACCATTTGCGAGATGGTGGTGATATTTTCCGACTCGGCGCGTTTGCGCTGCATCGCGAACGCGTAAGTATTGTTCATGTCAGCCGGTTTGAGCCATACCAGGCCCAGCTTCGCATCCAGGCGTTTTACCGTGTCGTAGGTTTCCTGTGGACTCATGCGCTTATCGATACGGTTGAAAATAATCAGCGATGTACCGGTGTATTCCCAGGTAATATCAATTTGTTTATTCACCATCGCATTACGTGAAATCACCGCGGCGATATTGGTTTGCGGCTGAACCTGAAAGCCTTTCTTCTGCAAATACTGAACGGTCATAGCGGAAAGAATATGCTGCTCGGTAAAGCTTTTGGTGGCGAGAACCAGCGGCGCGGCCTGCGTCTGGCTACTGAACAACAGCGTTGCGGCAAGCCATCCCAACAGGTGTTTTTTGAATCTCATTTAACGCTCCTTATTGTTATTTATGCGTTCAGACGGTATGAGGGCTAAGGCGTCGCCCAAACCAGGCAAGCAGAGTGTCAAGAATCAACGCGAATAACGCCGTGGCCGTTGCGCCGAGGATCAACGTCGGAAAATCGTTGAGATAAATTCCCGGGAAAATCAGCTCGCCGTAGCTGCTGGCGCCGATCAGAAAGGCCAGCGGCGCGGTGCCGACATTGATGGCGGTCGCGATGCGAATACCGGACAGCATCACTGGCCACGCATTAGGTAGCTCTACCTGGCGAAGCCGCTGCCATTTTGTCATCCCAATCCCGTTCGCCGCTTCAATCAGTGAGGCGGGAACGGAACAGAGGCCCGCATAGGTATTGCGGACGATAGGCAGAAGGGAGGCCAGAAATAGCGCGACAATGGCGGGCGTATCGCCGATCCCGATAATCACCATCGCTAAGGCCAGGACGGCCAGCGGCGGCAAGGTATTACCAACATTAAAGATTTGCATGACATATTCAGCAAATCCCTTTGCCGCAGGACGGCTGAGTAAAATCCCACTCGGGATACCGACCAGTAAAGCAAAAAACATGGACGTAAAGACCAGCATCAAATGCCGTTGTCCGAGATACAGCAGATCGACCTGACGCGCTTTCAGCGTCTCCAGACCGATTCCCCAGATAAACAGCGCCAGTAACAGCAGAATGACGATAGTGAACCCAAGTACGCGTTTTAGGGTGTGGGTGTGCATTGCGGTGTGTCTCCCTGTTTGCATGTGTTATGGCGACGTTAAGAGTCGCGTGTTGTTATGCCATGTTCCGGCAGGGTACTTTGAGCTATAGCAACAGGTTGGGAAGGATTCCAGCGAAGCGTGATGTTTAACACTATTAAACATCTATTAACAATTATGCTTTGCCCTTATGCGGCTTAGCGTAAACATTCACGATAAAGAATTATCTTAAAAACAGATGCGTAGTGTGACGTTGTCACTTTTTGTAGATAAAAATAGGCCGCAATGGGAGAAAAGGCAGGTAAAATCCTGCCTTTTGTGGGGATTAACGGAATAACGGTTTTACAGCGACGGGAATAATGAGTTGAGCTTGCCATTGCGCCAGCGTCAGACGCGCCAGTTGCCCCAACGCCTGATAAAACGGATGCCCGGCATGATCGATAAATACGTCCAGAAAGCGGGACGACCACGGAAACAGATGCCAGGCCAGGAGTTGTTCGCATTCATGATGACGGCCATTCTCGGCAAGCCAGGCCGCCAGCAGCAACAGCGACCCAAAATGATCTTCTGGCTCGTTTTGCTGCATTTCAAACTGAATTCCGTTTTCGCGCATCCACTGACGTAGCGCCAATGTAGAATCGCCAAATAATACGCTCTCACGATCCAGCCAGACGGAACCCCACGGCGGAGACGGCAGAGCGTAAGGGCCGATAAACAGACGCTGCCAGGCCTGTGGCAACGACTCTTCGCTGTGGGTCTTAAACATAGCCGCCACAGGCGCAAGCGCCTCGGCATCAAGCGGCCACTGCGCCTGCCAGTCGTCGTTTAATAGCGCCTGGACCAGAGGAGCGGTTTCGTGGCTTTCCGGCGAATAATAAAACAACGCGCCAAGAACACGCGCCGTTACTGCAAAATCATCACGTTGTAAAAAAGTGGTCATTCAAACAATCCCGAAAGGTGCGGGTCGCCCCGCACGCATAAATTAATCTGCGACGGCCATACCTACGGTCATATGCAGGCCATAAAAAAGTCCGCGGCCAATAATTTCGCCTGCCAGCACCAGCACGACACCGAGCAGCAAACCAACGGTATGCGGTTCGCGGCGACGGATTAGCGGACATAGCCAGCAGCCTAATCCGGCAGCAAGCAAGACAATGCGCCAGACCTGTAGCATACCGTAATCCGGTGCGAGATGGCTGGCCTGTTGCACGGAACTGTGAATGGTTGAGAGAGACAGTCCTTGTAGTACGATGACCGTCACGCACACCACCAATGCCAGGCCGCTAATACTGGCAAACGTCACGCTGCAAAATGGGACGCGCGCGATGCGTAGCAGTAACGCCGCAAACACCGGGCCGCACAGGAATGCCGTGAGGAAAAAGGCCAGCGTGGTGTAGCCATTATACCAGGTTGGCACGGTATCTATCTGATAAACGAGCGTCATTGCCCAGATGAATGCAACGCCGAGCGCCATACTGACCAGCAGCCACGCTTTACCCAGCGCCGGGGGCATTTTACCGAGTACCGCCACCAGCCACCAGATGCCGCCTACGGCAAAGAACACCGATCCTGCGGCGATTTCATTACTCAGTGCGGAAGCGCCTACGCGGTTAAGCGAGTTAAACGCGCGCATCGGCGAGCCGAGATGCATAATCGACGCGAGGAATCCCAGTCCCATCACTAGCCACAGAAAAAACATGCTGCGCACGATGCGCTGACGGGCGATGGTATCGTCTTTTGCCGTCAGCCAGCCCAGTCCGCTAACGATTAACGCGCCGACCACGCACTGACCAAAGACCGTGAAGATCATCAACGGCCATTCATGCCATCCACTTCCCATCTTATACCTCCTTCGGATTGGCCAGATAACCGGTAGTGTCCCCGGTCGGGCGGCTGTTGGCGTTGGGTTTAATCACAATATTCGGCTTCGTGAAATGCGCGCGCGGCAACGGCGCGACGGCAGCCAGCTCTCCGTGTTTTTTACGCAGTTCGTCTATCGGGCCAAAGTCCAGCGCCCGCAGCGGGCAGGACTCCACGCAAATCGGCTTTTTGCCGTCGGCGACGCGATCATGACAGCCGTCGCACTTAGTCATATGACCTTTGGCGGCGTTGTACTGCGGCGCGCCGTACGGGCAGGCCATGTGGCAGTAGCGACAGCCGATACAGACCTCTTCGTTCACCACCACAAAACCGTCATCGCGCTTGTGCATCGCGCCGCTCGGGCAGACTTTGGTACAGGCCGGGTCTTCGCAGTGGTTGCATGAAATGGAGAGATAATAGGCAAAGACGTTCTGGTGCCAGACGCCGTTATCTTCCTGCCAGTCACCGCCCGCATACTCATAAATGCGGCGGAAGCTGACGTCGGGAGTGAGATCTTTGTAGTCCTTGCAGGCCAGTTCGCAGGTTTTGCAACCGGTGCAACGGCTGGAATCAATAAAAAATCCATACTGGGTTGTCATCGGTTACTCCTTACGCCTTTTCAACCTGAACAAGATTACTGTGTGACGGATTACCTTTCGCCAGTGGGGAAGGCCGGTGCGACGTCAGAATGTTAATGGAGCCGCCGCGATCGACTTTGTCGCCAAACATGTCGGCATTTAACCAGGCGCCCTGGCCGATAGCGGTGACGCCAGGCAATATGCGCGGCGTGACTTTTGCCGGAATGAGCATCTCTCCGTTCTGGTTAAAGACCCGCACGGTGTCGCCGTGCTGAATGCCGCGTGCTTGCGCATCAATCGGGTTGATCCAGATCTCCTGCGGACATGCCTGTTGCAGGACGTCGATATTGCCGTAGCTGGAGTGGGTACGCGCTTTATAGTGGAAGCCGGTTAGCTGTAGCGGGTAGCGCTGACGAAGCGGATCGTCCCAACCGTCAAAGCCTGGCGTATAGGCGGGTAAAGGATGGATAATCTCATCTTTCTTCAGCTCCCACGTGTTGGCGAGGGTTGCCAGACGCTCGGAATAGATTTCGATTTTACCGGACGGCGTTTTCAGTGGGTTGGCGGCAGGGTCTTCGCGGAAGGCGCGGAAAGCGACGTAGTGCTCCTCCGGGCATTTTTTCTTGAAAATCCCTGTTTGTTTCATCTCTTCGTAATCCGGCATTTCCGGGTTACGCGCTTTGGTTTTTGCGTGCAGGTATTTGACCCACTCATGCTGCGTGCGGCCTTCTGTGAAGGTCTGGTATACGTCCGGACCAAGCCGTTTAGCCACTTCACTGAGCGTCCAGTAAATGGGCTTTCTTTCAAATTTCGGCGAGGTGGCGGGCTGACCAAGAATGACATAGCCCATATTGCCTGCGGATTCGTGGGAAATCAGATCTTCCTGCTCGGTCGGCATTAAATCAGGCAGCAGAATGTCGCAATATTTTGCCGATGCGGTCATAAAGTGCTCGATGCCGACGATCATTTCACATTTACTGTCGTCCTGAAGCACCTCGTGGGTGTGGGCGATATCGCCATGCTGATTGATCAGCGTATTACTGGCGTAGCACCACAAAAATTTGATCGGCACGTCGAGCTTGTCTTTTCCCCGCACGCCGTCGCGTGTGGCGGTCATTTCCGCACCATGATCGATAGCGTCGGTCCAGGTAAAGACCGAAATCTGGGTTTTTACCGGGTTCTCCAGCATAGAAAACCATTCGACGCCCAGATCCCAGGTGCCTTCGCGCACGCCGGAATTACCGCCATTTATGCCGACGTTACCGGTGAGTACAGACAGCATGGCGATTGCGCGTGCGGTCTGCTCCCCGTTAGAGTGGCGTTGCGGTCCCCAGCCCTGGCAAATGTAAGCCGGTTTCGCCGAGCCGATTTCCCGCGCCAGTTGAATGATTTTTTCCGCCGGAATACTGGTAATCTGCGCGGCCCATTGCGGCGTTTTAGCAATACCGTCTTCGCCCTGACCCAAAATATAGGCTTTATAGTGCGCGTTACGCGGGGCCGAGGCGGGCAGAGTGGTTTCGTCGTAGCCGATGCAGTATTTATCCAGAAACGGTTTATCAATAAGATCTTCGGTAATCAGCACCCAGGCGATTGCCGCCGCCAGCGCGCCATCGGTACCCGGGCGAATCGGCAGCCACTCGTCTTCGCGGCCGGCAGCAGTGTCGTTATAACGCGGGTCAATCACGATCATCCTGGCGTTGGAGCGCTCGCGCGCCTGTTCGACATAGTATGTCACGCCGCCGCCGCTCATACGTGTTTCCGCGGGGTTATTGCCAAACATCACCACCAGTTTTGTATTGGCGATATCATCCGGACTGTTGCCGTCGTTGCCGCCGAACATATAGCTCATGGCCGCGCTGATTTGGGCGGTGCTGTAGCTACCGTAACGGCTGAGATAGCCGCCGCAGGCATTCATCAGGCGATACGGTACGTTAGAATTGGTAATATTGCCGCCGTCCACGCCGGTACCGTAAAGCACATGTACCGCTTCGTTGCCGTAGTCCTTGAGGATACGTTTCAGGTTATCGCCGATGGTATCCAACGCTTCATCCCAACTGATACGTTCGAATTTGCCTTCTCCTCGTTTACCAACGCGTTTCATCGGATATTTCAGGCGATCGGGATGATTCATCCGGCGACGAATAGAACGACCGCGCAGGCAGGCGCGTACCTGATGGTTGCCATATTCATCGTTGCCCGTGGTATCTGATTCAACCCAATATACGGTGTCATCTTTTACGTGCAGGCGCAGCAGGCAGCGGCTGCCGCAGTTAACGGTACATGAACTCCAGACCGCTTTTTCTGCCACATTGCCAGATGCGAGATCTGCTGCGGCGTGGGCGATGCGGGAGAACGGAAGGGTGAAAGCGCTACTGGCAAGCGCAAGGCTACCGATAGCGGAGGTTTTCACCAGGCTTCGTCGGCTGATACTGGCCGCCATTAATGCCTCAGGGTTGGTGATTTTCATAACAGCTCACTATGCTCATCCAAAAAAGAGTTTTAAATGTCGTTGTGTTCGCAAAACGGGGAGCTCCGGGCGCGTAAAAACGTCCCGGAGCAGGCGGCTTAGATTTTTTCGATTTCCACCAGATTTGTATGTTGAGGATTCCCTTTTGCCAGGGGGGAAGGACGCAGCGTCGTGAGCGTATTGATGCAGGCGCCGTGGTCAATTTTATCGCCAGCCATATCCGCATTATGCCATGCGCCCTGACCCATCGCGCTGACGCCCGGCAGAATACGCGGCGTGACTTTGGCGGGTAGACGCACCTCTCCACGATCGTTAAAGACGCGAACCTTATCGCCATTCGCGATACCGCGTTTTTGCGCATCGAGCGGATTTATCCACACCTCCTGGCGACAGGCGGCCTGCAGAACATCAATATTGCCGTAGCTTGAATGGGTACGGGATTTATAGTGAAAGCCAAACAGCTGTAGCGGGAAGGTGTTCCGCTTCGGATCGTCCCATCCTTCAAAAGTAGGGGTATAAATCGGCAGTGGGCTTATCACGTCGCCTTCCGCCAGCTCCCAGGTACTGGCGATATGAGCGAGTTTGCTTGAGTAGATTTCGATTTTACCGGACGGCGTTTTTAACGGATTGGCCTGCGGATCTTCACGAAATTTTTTATAGGCGACAAAATGGCCGTTGGGATCTTTGCGTTTATAGATGCCCATTTTTTTCAGCTCGTCATACGCGGGCAATGCCGGATCTCTTGCCTGCATTTTGGCGTACAGATATTGCAGCCATTGCGCCTGGGTACGGCCTTCGGTAAACCGCTGATACACATCGTCGCCGAGGCGTCTGGCGATTTCGCTGAGTACCCAGTAGATGGGCTTGCGCTCGAACTTAGGCGTCGTCGCCGGTTGGATAAAAATCAGATATCCCATATTGCCGGCGTAATCATTGGGGATGATATCTTCCTGTTCGACGGTCATGAGATCCGGCAGTAAAATATCGGCGTACTTCGCGGAAGAGGTCATAAAGTTGTCGATGACCACAATCATTTCGCATTTCGCTTCATCCTGAAGAATTTCATGGGTTTTATTAATATCCGAATGCTGATTAATCAGGGTGTTGCCAGCGTAGTTCCATAGAAATTTGATCGGGACATCCAGCTTATCTTTGCCGCGTACGCCGTCGCGCAGGGCGGTCATTTCCGGGCCGCGCGCAATGGCGTCCGTCCAGCTAAAGCAGGAGATGGCGGTTTTAACGGGATTCTCCAGGACCGGCAGACGTTCAATGGTAATGGTGTAAGTGGATTCGCGTGCGCCGCTATTACCGCCATGAATGCCGACGTTGCCGGTCAGAATCGGTAACATGGCGATGGCGCGAGCGGTTTGTTCGCCGTTCGCCTGACGCTGCGGGCCCCAACCCTGACAGATGTAGGCCGGCTTGACGCTACCTATCTCGCGCGCCAGTTTGATAATTCGATCGGCGGGGATGCCGGTAATGTGTGACGCCCACTGCGGCGTTTTGGCGATACCGTCCTCGCCCTGGCCCAAAATATAAGCCTTATAATGACCATTGGGGGGCGCGTCAGCCGGAAGGGTCTTTTCATCGTAGCCGATGCAATAGTTGTCGAGAAAAGGCTGGTCAACGAGATTTTCGTTAATCAATACCCAGGCAATTCCCGCCACCAGCGCGGCGTCGGTGCCGGGGCGAATAGGTATCCACTCGTCTTCACGTCCGGCAGCGGTATCGGTATAGCGCGGATCTATCACGATCATGCGCGCATTTGAGCGTTCACGCGCTTGCTCCAGAAACCAGGTAATGCCGCCGCCGCTCATGCGTGTTTCAGCCGGATTATTGCCGAACATGACCACCAGTTTACTGTTTTCGATATCAGATGTGCTGTTGCCGTCGTTGGAGCCATAGGTGTAGGGCATGGCGCAAGAAATTTGCGCGGTACTGTATGAGCCGTATTGATTCAACGAACCGCCGTAGCAGTTCATCAAACGCTTCACCGGCGAGGCGGCAGGCGACGAGCGGGTTATGTTGCCGCCTACGATGCCGGATGAATAGTGGATATAAACGGCTTCATTGCCGTAGGTCTCTACGGTCTTTTTCAGGCTGGCGCTAATGGTGTCCAGTGCTTCCTGCCAGCTAATGCGTTCAAATTTGCCTTCGCCGCGGCGGCCAACGCGTTTCATGGGATAGTTAAGGCGATCCGGATGGTTAATGCGCCGACGGATTGAACGGCCCCGCAGACAGGCGCGAACCTGATGATTGCCGTAGACATCGTCGCCAGTATTATCAGTTTCAACCCACCAGACTTCATTATCTTTTACATGCAGACGCAGGGCGCAGCGACTGCCGCAGTTGACCGAACAGGCGCCCCAGACGATTTTATCTTCTTCGTTGCGCATGGCCTGCTGCACCGCCGCGGTCGCGGTACGCATCCCAAACGGTAAAGATACGCCTCCGGCAGCCAGCGCCAGTGAGCCAAGCGCCGCTGATTTCACTAACGTCCTGCGGCTAACGCCTGTTTGTTGCTTTTCTCCGGGCATCACTCACTCCATTGTCGTTATTATTTCGCTATATATTGATAACTATAACGAAATTATTAACATGCTAATGATGTAATGAGTTTACCCCTTTGGGAGTAAGGATTATTAATCCATGTCAAAGAGCGTTACCCTCCGGACCCGGAGGGCAGGAGGAGGTTATTGCGGTTCGGCGGATGAACCGTCCTGAGCGGGAGAGGTATTGGCTGGCGCATTGCCGCTGCTGGTGCGGGTATAAAGAATTTTATGCGTATCGTTCGCGCAATGGCCCACCACCTGTGAGTCCGGCTGATCGGCCTGGTCGTTAGGAACGATAGTGAGCGTAAAATTATCCGCCGGCACGCCGTTATTGATGATACGTTGTTCAATATCGCTTTTTACTCTCTCGCACGATCCCGGTGCCGCCATCACCAGCGAGGGGGCGCTGACTAACGCCAGAGCGGCTATTGCAGTTGCGATTTTCATCATGAACTCCTGTGATTAATGACGATGTTCTAAGCTTAGCATTTTTCGTGTAAATAACTGTATTTGCTAATATGATGATGAATATCTTTTCATCCTGGTGATACGTGTGAAGAAACCCCTTTTACTGACGTTATTGTGCATGATACTGGCAGGTTGTGATAATCCGAAATCCCTTGAGTCTTTTACGCCGGAAATGGCCAGTTTTTCGAACGAATTTGATTTTGATCCATTACGTGGTCCGGTAAAGGATTTCAGCCAGACATTGATGAGTGAGAATGGCGAAGTGGCGAAGCAGGTCACCGGTACGCTTTCACAGGAAGGCTGTTTTGATACGCTTGAGTTACACGATCTGGAGAATAATACGGGGCTGGCGCTTGTGCTGGATGCCAATTATTACCGGGATGCTCAGACGCTGGAAAAAAAAGTGCAGTTACAGGGGAAGTGCCAGCTGGCGGCGTTGCCTTCGGCGGGCGTGACCTGGGAAACGGACGACAACGGTTTTGTGGTATCGGCGACGGGCAAAGAGATGAAGGTCGAGTACCGCTATGATAGCGAAGGCTATCCGTTAGGTAAGACAACCATAAACTCGCAGAATACGCTCTCTGTGACGGCAAAACCCTCCGCAGACCCGCGTAAAAAGCTGGATTACACGGCAGTCAGCCGGGTGGATGATCGACAGGTCGGCAACGTCACACAGAACTGCGAATATGATGCGTACGCGAACCCTGTTGACTGCCGGCTTGTTATCGTCGATGAGAGCGTTAAGCCGGCAGTGTCCCACCATTACACCATTAAAAATCGTATCGATTACTACTAAACCGGGCGCGGTGCGATTCTCCGTGACTGCCGCGCCGCGTTTACTGCGCGGTGGGTTTCAGGAGCGTAGAACCGGACGTTTTATGTTCATCCAGATACTGCTGCTGGAAGATACACATGCGGATGGTGTTACGGTATTCTCCGTTAATGAAGAACTCATGAATCAGCTCGCCTTCTACTCTAAACCCGAGTTTACGGTAGATGTGAATCGCTTTTTCATTCTCTTTATCGACGATCAAATACAATTTATAGAGATTGAGTACGGTAAATCCGTAATCCATCGCCAGTTTGGCCGCGCGTGACGCCAGGCCTTTTCCCTGGTACTCCGGCGAAATAATAATCTGAAATTCCGCCCGCCGATGCACATGGTTAATTTCCACCAGTTCTACCAGCCCGGCGTTTTCACCATCGCATTCGACGACAAAGCGCCGTTCGCTTTGGTCGTGGATGTGTTTGTCGTAGAGATCCGACAGTTCGACAAAAGCCTCATACGGCTCTTCAAACCAGTAACGCATAACGCTGGCATTATTATCAAGCTGGTGGACAAATCGTAAATCTTCACGCTCAAGCGGGCGCAGTCTGACCTTGTAGTCACTTGTCATACTGTATCCTTACACTTCCTTTTAGTTATCCTGCATCAGGGCGTAATAACGCGACCTGTACGACGATCCAGACACCGCAGCGTATTGGGTTCCCAATAGGCGTTGATGTTGGCGCTTTGCTCGCATTTATCGCGGTTATCAAAGGCGGCATCGGCTTTGTCCCACTCTTTTTCTGCGCGGGTATTCACTTTCTGACGCAGACTGCGAGTGTCGTTCCATTGTTCCTTTTCCATCGCCGCTTCCTGACGACTTTGTGCGCTATCTCCCGATTCAATCACCAGTTTACTGGTTTCAGCGAATGCGGAAGTAGTATATACAACGGCCGCCAACGTAAGCATTGCCGTCAGGCACAGGCGTTTGCTCAGCGTATTGTTCATCACAACATCCTTTCATTAGAGGGGAAAAAGCGGTAAACCACCTGTAAATTCTACACCAATCCTTATGCCTGGCATATACACAAGAATGGCCGGATAACCGTAACGATATTCTGTTGTATTATCACTTATCATTTCGTAACCAAATGAATCTCATGCTAAAGACGACTCTGCTTTTCTTTGTCACCGCCCTCTGTGAAATCATTGGATGTTTTCTTCCCTGGCTATGGCTTAAGCGCGGCGCCAGCGTGTGGTGGCTTCTGCCCGCCGCCGCGTCACTTGCGTTATTCGTCTGGCTTTTGACCTTGCATCCGGCGGCGAGTGGGCGGGTTTATGCGGCTTACGGTGGGGTATATGTCTGTACTGCGCTCCTGTGGTTACGTGTTGTCGATGGCGTCCGGCTCACGGTTTATGACTGGTGCGGCGCGCTGATCGCGCTGTGTGGAATGCTGATTATCGTCGTCGGATGGGGACGTACGTAACATTGCCGCGGACCAGAACATTTTGTGATCTGGCAGCGCTTTTTACATCAATATACTTGTATGGTAGTAGCTCAGTTGGGTAAATTTCCTGCATCCCATAATGCGATGTAAGGAATAAAAATGAAGATTGTAGGGGCTGAAGTTTTTGTTACGTGTCCAGGGCGTAACTTCGTCACCTTAAAGATAACCACGGAAGACGGGATCACCGGTCTGGGGGATGCCACCCTGAACGGACGCGAGCTCCCGGTGGCCTCGTACCTTACCGATCACCTGTGCCCACAGCTCATCGGGCGGGATGCTCGCCGCATCGAAGATATCTGGCAGTTCTTCTACAAAGGCGCGTACTGGCGCCGTGGCCCTGTCACCATGTCCGCCATTTCCGCGGTTGATATGGCGCTATGGGATATTAAAGCCAAAGCCGCCAATATGCCGTTGTATCAGTTACTCGGCGGCGCTTCGCGTGAAGGCGTCATGGTGTATTGCCATACCACAGGCCACACTATCGACGATGTGCTGGAAGACTACGCGCGTCATAAAGAGCAAGGGTTCAAAGCAATCCGCGTGCAGTGCGGCGTTCCGGGGATGAAAACCACCTACGGCATGGCGAAAGGCAAGGGGCTGGCCTATGAGCCCGCGACAAAAGGCCAGTGGCCGGAAGAACAATTGTGGTCAACGGAAAAGTATCTCGATTTTACGCCAAAGCTGTTTGACGCCGTGCGTAATACGTTCGGTTTTAATGAACATCTTCTGCACGATATGCATCACCGACTGACGCCTATTGAGGCTGCCCGCTTTGGCAAATGTATTGAAGACTATCGTTTGTTCTGGATGGAAGATCCGACGCCGGCTGAAAATCAGGCGTGCTTCCGCCTCATCCGCCAGCATACGGTCACGCCGATTGCCGTAGGCGAAGTCTTTAACAGTATCTGGGATTGCAAACAGCTCATTGAAGAGCAATTGATTGACTATATCCGCACCACGCTTACCCATGCCGGTGGTATTACCGGGATGCGCCGCATTGCCGATTTTGCCTCGCTCTACCAGGTGCGTACCGGTTCGCATGGGCCGTCCGATCTGTCGCCGGTTTGTATGGCCGCTGCATTACATTTCGACCTGTGGGTGCCTAACTTTGGTGTGCAGGAGTTTATGGGCTACTCCGAACAGATGCTGGAGGTTTTCCCGCATAACTGGACGTTCGAGGGCGGCTATATGCATCCGGGCGACAAGCCAGGACTGGGCATTGAGTTCGATGAAAAACTGGCGGCGAAATATCCGTACGATCCAGCCTATTTGCCGGTGGCCCGCCTGGAAGACGGCACACTGTGGAACTGGTAAGGAGCGAAAAATGAAAAGCATCGTAATCGAAAAACCGAATACATTAACTATCGAAACGCGCGCGCTTCCGCAGCCTGCGCCGGGTGAAGTTCGCATTAAAGTGAAACTGGCGGGTATCTGCGGTTCCGACAGTCATATTTATCGGGGACATAATCCCTTTGCAAAATATCCCCGTGTCATAGGCCATGAATTTTTCGGTGTCATCGACGCGGTAGGCGACAACGTCAATCGCGACCGGATAGGAGAACGGGTATCCGTCGATCCGGTGATCAGTTGCGGGCATTGTTACCCTTGTTCAGTCGGTAAACCCAATGTGTGTACCTCGCTGGTGGTGCTGGGCGTGCATCGTGACGGCGGTTTCAGCGAGTATGCGGTGGCGCCGGCCCGTAATGCTCATCGCATACCGGACAACATCGCAGATCATCATGCCGTCATGGTTGAGCCGTTTACCATTGCGGCAAATGTGACGGGGCAGGTGAATCCAACCGAGCAGGACGTGGCGCTTATCTATGGCGCTGGCCCGATGGGACTGACGACCGTACAGGCGCTGAAGGGGGTTTATCAGGTTAAAACGGTCATAGTCGTTGATCGCATTGAAGAGCGTTTAGCGATGGCGAAGCAGAGCGGCGCTGACTGGACCCTCAATAATGGTCAACATTCACTGGCGGAATTTCTACAGCAGAAGGCGCTAAAGCCGACCTTGATTGTCGATGCCGCCTGTCATCCCGCTATCCTGCAAGAGGCGATTACCCTTGCATCGCCTGCGGCACGCATTGTCCTGATGGGATTTTCCAGCGACCCGTGTGAGATTGTACAGCAGGGTATTACCGGAAAAGAGCTGGCTATTTATTCATCGCGTCTTAATGCCAATAAATTCCCGGTCGTGATTGACTGGCTGAATAAAGGGCTTATTGATCCGGATAAGCTGATAACGCATACATTTGATTATCAACATGTCACCGACGCGATTGAGCTTTTCGAGAAAGACCAGCGTCAATGCTGCAAAGTCTTACTCACGTTTGCGAAATAATATAAATAATTGCGAGTAAGTGGTACGCATCTTACCTCTTAGAGATTGCCTATATGACACAAATAAAGCATGAACGATCGACTCAGGATTTAGTGCGCGCTGCCGTATCTGGCTGGTTAGGCACCGCGCTTGAATTTATGGATTTTCAGTTATATTCACTAGGCGCGGCTCTGGTCTTCCATGAGATATTTTTTCCGGAACAGTCTGCCGCGATGGCGCTTATTCTGGCAATGGGCACCTATGGTGCAGGTTATATAGCCAGAATTATCGGCGCCTTTGTTTTTGGTAAAATGGGCGACCGCATCGGACGAAAAAAAGTATTGTTTATTACCATCACCATGATGGGGATCTGCACCACGCTGATTGGCGTACTGCCGACGTATGCGCAAATCGGCATTTTTGCGCCAGTATTACTGGTGACATTGCGAATTATACAGGGGTTGGGCGCCGGGGCGGAAATTTCCGGCGCGGGTACCATGCTGGCCGAGTATGCGCCGAAAGGAAAGCGTGGCATCATTTCCTCGCTGGTCGCGATGGGCACCAACTGCGGTACGTTGAGCGCGACGGCGATCTGGGCGGTGATGTTCTTTGCGCTTGAACGCGAACAACTGATCGCCTGGGGATGGCGTATTCCTTTCCTGGCGAGCGTCGTTGTCATGATATTCGCGATCTGGCTGCGAATGAATCTGAAAGAAAGTCCGGTATTCGAAAAAGTAAGCGAAGGCGAAAAATCGCCAGCGTTAACGCCTGCGTCAGAAAATACATTGGGCGCGATGTTTACCAGCAAATCTTTCTGGCTGGCCACCGGTTTACGTTTTGGGCAGGCGGGGAATTCCGGGCTTATTCAAACCTTCCTTGCCGGATATTTAGTTCAGACGTTATTATTTAACAAATCTATCCCAACCGATGCGTTAATGATAAGTTCCGTAATTGGTTTTATCACTATCCCACTCTTGGGGTGGTTGTCCGATAAATACGGTCGTCGGCTGCCGTATATAATATTGAATATCTCCGCGATTATTCTCGCCTGGCCGATGCTGTCTATTGTGGTAGATAAAACGTATAGCCCTGGCGTAATTATGGCGGCGCTCATTGTTATTCATAACTTTGCCGTGCTGGGATTATTTGCGCTGGAAAACATCACCATGGCGGAAATTTTCGGATCGCGTAATCGCTTCACCCGGATGGCGATTTCAAAAGAGGCAGGAGGCCTGGTGGCGGTTGGCTTTGGCCCTGTTCTTGCGGGGATCTTTTGTAACATGACCGATTCCTGGCTGCCCATCTTAATTATGCTGGTGCTCTACTCGTGTATTGGTCTGATTTCTGCGCTGTTGATGCCGGAGGTCAGAGATCGCGACCTGAGTTTGCCTGAGGATGCGGCGGAAGCGACAGCGGCAGAGAAGTTACGCCACTCCGCAACCCAGACGAGTTAAATCGTGTCGACGGTATGGCCGGAACGCTAATGCGGTTTCGGCCATGCTGTCCGGTCACTTTTGTTTAATTAGCGTAAATCCAAATGCACCAGGGCAGGCGTTACCCTGCGACTGCTCCGCTTTCAGAATATAGAGGTTATAAAATGCAAAACAGGCTTTTATCGGCAAAGGCGACGCTTCCTGATTACGATCGCGCGGCGCTGGCGGCGCGGATGGTCCATCTCGGTTTTGGCGCGTTTCATCGCGCGCATCAGGGGGTTTATACAGATATTCTGGCTGCGGAGCAGCATAGCGACTGGGGCTATTATGAGGTTAATCTTATTGGCGGCGAACAGCAGATTGCCGATCTAAAGCAGCAGGATAACCTCTATACAGTGGCGGAGATGTCGGCGGAAGCCTGGACGGCGCGTGTGGTGGGCGTCGTCAAAGCGGCGTTGCATGTTCAGGTTGATGGTCTGGAACGTGTGCTGGCGGCGATGTGCGAACCGCAAATAGCGATTGTGTCTCTGACCATTACCGAGAAAGGGTATTGTCATTCGCCAGCCACGGGCCAACTTCTGCTGGAACATCCCATGATTGCCGCCGACCTGCAAAATCCGCATCAACCGCTAACGGCACCGGGTATTATTGTCGAAGCGTTAGCGCGTCGTAAAGCCGCAGGCTTACCGGCATTTACCGTGATGTCCTGCGACAACATGCCGGAAAATGGGCATGTGACGCGTCAGGTTGTGACGGCTTACGCCCGGGAGGTGGATGCGGAACTGGCGATATGGATCGAGCAAAACGTGACATTTCCGTCAACCATGGTTGATCGGATTGTCCCTGCGGTCACGCCGGAGACGCTGGATAAAATCGAACAACTGACCGGCGTGCGCGATCCGGCGGGCGTCGCCTGCGAACCGTTTCGTCAGTGGGTGATAGAAGATACGTTTGTGGCGGGGCGTCCGCAGTGGGAAAACGCGGACGCGACGTTGGTCGCCGACGTGGTTCCGTTTGAAGAGATGAAACTGCGAATGCTTAACGGCAGTCATTCATTCCTGGCTTATCTGGGGTATCTTGCCGGCTATCAGCATATTAATGACTGCATGGCTGACGACAACTATCGTCTGACCGCGCAGGCGTTAATGTTACGCGAGCAGGCGCCAACGCTGAAAGTCCAGGGGGTAGATTTACAGCGTTATGCCGATCAGTTGATTGCGCGTTACTGTAATCCGGCGCTGCGTCATCGTACCTGGCAGATTGCGATGGATGGTAGCCAGAAACTTCCGCAGCGTATGCTGGACTCCGTTCGCTGGCATCTTGCTAATCATAGCGATTTTGATTTGCTGGCGCTGGGCGTGGCGGGGTGGATGCGTTACGTTGGCGGCGTGGATGAACAGGGCAAGGCCATCGACATTAGCGATCCGCTATTGCCGGTTATTCAGCGCGCCGTGGCAAACAGTGAAGAAGGCGCCAGTCGTGTTAAGGCGCTGCTGGGAATGGCTGAAATTTTCGGCAACGATTTGCCGCAGGCGGCGCGGTTTACGCAAAAAGTGCAAGAAGCCTATGACAGTTTACTGACATATGGCGCGAAAGCGAGCGTGGCGAAATATGCCGAGCGGTTGAAGTAGCGCAACAGAGACCCGGTAGCATTATGCTACCGGGAAGGCCGGAGCGGTTCTTAGCGGCCAGTGGTATCAGTTCATGCCAAGACGAATCAGTTCGACCGGCGCGAATTTACCTTCACAACCTTCGACAATCACCGTTTTGCCGCGGCGAATTTGACCTGCATCCAGACCTTCGCTCTCAATGGCTTTGATAATCCCGGTATGACCCGTGCCGCTTATCATGACCCGGCTACCGGTAGTGATTGCGTTACGGTTACGATCGTATGTCATCATGGTGTTTTCTCCTTTCAAACTTACTGCCAAAGCCCGCAGGTTTCCCCGCATGACGGGCGACATATAAATACGCTTATCGTTGCGGATTTTTTTTGTTTTTGATCAAGCTCACGGCTTTTTAGGCGGGAATGTGCAGGGTGAGAAAGCGGAGAAGGCGTCTCACCCTGACGTTAAAGGGGGTTAGTCTTCGCTAAACCAGCCGCTGTTTTCCTGACGGATAAGCTGAACGGATTCGCTAATTTCCTGCAAATGCTGGGTCATTGCGCTCTCAACCGCATTGCCGTCACGATTTTCCAGCGCGGAGAAAATATCATGGTGCTGGCGCAACAACATCTCCGGCGGAGAAACATGATCCAGACTCATATAGCGAACCCGGTCGATTGTCGCTTTGATATTTTCAATGGTATCCCACGCTAACTGGCAATCGGCGATCTGCGCCAGCTTTTGGTGGAAATCGTCATCAAGCTGGAAAAAATCATCAATCTGTTTGCGCTCGATGGCAATATGTTGCAGGTGCAGGTTTTGCGCCAGTTGATAGCACTGGTTGTCGGTGATCATCGCCGCCGCACGGCGGACCACCGCGCATTCGATTGCCTGCCGAACAAAGCAGCCATTCTGTACCTGAGAAAGCGAAATCTTATTCACATAACTACCGCGCTGAGGGCGGATCTGAATCAACCCATTTTCCGCCAGCTTTATAAAAGCCTCGCGCACCGGTTGACGCGAAACGTTAAAACGGGTTGAGACCTCTTTTTCTGATAGCGGCGTGCCAGGCGGGATCAGGCAATGCACGATATCACGCCGAAGAATACGGTAAATTTGCTGGTTGACAGGCTGTGTAGGGTTAAGCTGCGTTTCGACGGTCATTCATTCTTACTTTTTAGGCGGTTGACCCGGATACTCTACCACTTTTCCGTGGTGGTCTATACCGATCATGTTCTTGGTTGCAGATACGTTTGCCAGGGATTACCCGGCCCGCAGACCGGGTATAACCCCTTAGCTACGGTGGACGCAGAGCCCTGCGAAGGATTGGGTAACAGGCATCATTTCAACGGTATTAATATTCACATGCGCGGGGAGTGTGGCCACCCACCATACCGCTTCGGTAATGTCTTCTGGCGTGAGCGCGGTGGTATTTTCGTAGGTTTTACCCGCTTTCTCATCGTCGCCTTTGAAACGGACGCTGGAAAACTCGGTACCGCCAACCAGACCCGGTTCAATGTCGGTCACGCGAACCGCCGTGCCGTGTAAATCCGTGCGCAAATTCAGGCTAAACTGGCGCACAAAGGCTTTCGTCGCGCCATAGACGTTGCCACCAGCATAAGGCCAACTGCCGGCGGTTGAACCGATGTTAATGATATGACCGCGATTACGTTCGACCATTCCTGGCAGCACGGCGCGGGTCATATAAATTAAGCCTTTATTATTAGTATCGATCATAGTTTCCCAGTCTTCTACGCTGGCTTTATGCGCCGGTTCAAGACCCAGCGCCAGACCGGCGTTATTGACCAGCACATCAATATCGCGCCACTGCGCAGGCAGAGAGGCCATCATCTCTTCGATGGCCGCGCGGTTGCGCACGTCCAGTTGGGCGGTCAATACGTTCTCGCCAAGCTCATCTTTTAACGCTTGCAGGCGTTCATGACGACGTCCCGTGGCAATGACTTTATGTCCATTCTCAACAAAACGGCGTGCAATGCACTCGCCAAACCCTGCGGTTGCTCCAGTTACTAAAACGATCATCACACAGTTCCTCAACGCTTTTTGTGTTGTATTACCATAGCACGCGGCGTTTATGAAAGGGTAATCCTGGTTAACACGGTTGCGGTCAGCATAGGGGGAAGCTTACTCTTATGATCAACCTATTTTCAGGAGTGAAAAATGTCGACGAATCCTTTGTTAGACCAGAGTATGTTGCCTTATCAGGCACCGCGTTTTGATCGGATCAAAGATTGCCATTATCGTCCTGCTTTTGATGAGGGCGTGCGGCAAAAACGCGTGGAAATCGAGGCCATCGTCAATCATCCGGCGGCCCCTGATTTTACGAATACGCTTCTGGCGCTGGAGCAAAGCGGGGCGCTTCTGTCACGCGTCACCAGCGTTTTTTTCGCGATGACGGCCGCGCACACTAACGATGAACTCCAGCGGTTGGATGAGGTCTTTTCTGCCGAGCTGGCGGCGCTCTCCAACGATATTTATCTGAATAGCGCGTTATTCGCTCGCGTGGATGCCGTCTGGCAACAGCGTCACTCACTGGGGCTGGATGATGAGTCGCTACGGTTGGTCGATGTGATCCATCAGCGTTTTGTGTTGGCAGGCGCGCAGCTTGCCGAAGAGGATAAAGCGCGGCTGAAAGTATTGAATACTGAATCCGCGACCTTAATGAGTCAGTTTAATCAGCGTCTGCTGGCGGCAAGTAAAGCGGGCGGGCTGGCGGTCGATGACGCGCATTGCCTGGCAGGATTAAGCCCGGAAGAAATGACCGTCGCTGCTGAAGCGGCGCGTGAAAAAGGCCTGGAGGAGCGCTGGTTCATTCCGCTCCTTAATACGACGCAACAGCCTGCGCTTGCTACGCTGCGCGATCGCCAGACCCGCGAAAATTTATTCGCAGCGTCATGGACTCGGGCGGAAAAAGGAGATGCCCACGATACCCGCGCTATCGTTCAGCGTCTGGTAGAGATTCGTCGCTGTCAGGCAAAACTGCTGGGTTTCCCCAATTATGCCGCATGGAAAATGGCCGATCAGATGGCGAAAACGCCGCAAGCCGCACTGAGCTTTATGCGTGGCATTGTGCCGCCAGCGCGTCAGCGTGTACTCAATGAACAGGCGGAAATTCAGAACGTCATTGACGGTGAGCAGGGCGGCTACACCGTTCAGGCCTGGGACTGGATGTTCTATGCCGAACAGGTACGGCGGGAAAAATATGCGTTAGATGAAGCGCAACTGAAGCCCTATTTTGCCTTAAATACGGTCTTGCAAGAAGGGGTTTTCTGGACCGCCAACCAGCTATTCGGCATCACCTTCGTCGAGCGTTTTGACATTCCGGTGTATCACCCTGATGTTCGGGTATGGGAGATTTTCGATTCCGATGGTGTCGGCATGGCGTTATTTTATGGCGACTTCTTCGCGCGGGACTCGAAAAGCGGCGGCGCGTGGATGGGGAATTTTGTCGAGCAATCCACACTCAATGAAACCCGGCCCGTTATATACAATGTTTGTAACTATCAGAAACCGGTTGATGGGCAGCCTGCATTACTGCTTTGGGACGACGTTATTACGCTCTTCCATGAGTTTGGTCATACGTTACATGGTTTGTTTGCCGTCCAGCGCTATGCCACGCTTTCAGGTACCAATACGCCCCGCGACTTTGTCGAGTTTCCCTCCCAGATTAATGAGCATTGGGCGAGCCATCCACGCGTGTTCGAACGCTACGCGCGTCATGTCGACAGCGGTGAAAAAATGCCCGCTGATTTACAGGAAAAAATGCGCAAGGCGAGTTTATTTAATAAAGGTTACGATATGACTGAATTGCTCGGCGCCGCATTGCTGGATATGCGCTGGCATATGCTGGAGGAGAGCGTAGCAGAGCAGTCTGTCGCTGAGTTCGAGCAGCAGGCGCTGGCCGCCGAGCATCTTGATTTACCGGCAGTTCCGCCCCGCTATCGCAGCAGTTATTTTGCCCATATCTTCGGCGGCGGCTACGCAGCGGGATACTACGCCTACCTGTGGACGCAAATGTTAGCGGATGACGGTTATCAATGGTTTGTAGAGCAGGGCGGCCTGACGCGTGAAAACGGGCAACGTTTTCGTGATGCTATCCTTTCCCGGGGGAATAGTACTGATTTAGAAACGCTTTATTCAGCCTGGCGTGGACATGAACCGCATATTGACCCCATGTTGCAATATCGTGGGCTCGATCGGTAAGCTGATACGGTTGTTCGGCACTGTCGAACAACCACCTGAAAATGAATCCTGCACTTCTGATGACAGCCAGTTAAATTTATGGGGTTAAATTGTCTGAATATAAAGAGGGCGTGCATTCGGATTTTTCTACTTATTTCCCCGTGGTGGCTTGATTGCCAAAGATTTATTACCGCTTCGCTGTTGATGTTTTCAAAAAATATATTTTCCGCTATGTGGTGGTATTATGTAAATAATGCAGAAATGAATTTGACACTGCGCACAGGGCGACTAGATTTAGAACTGTATCACATGATATGAGAAGACATATCATATTTAAAACGCAACATCATCATGAGGATTATATTATGGCAGAACATCGCGGCGGTTCCGGTAATTTTGCAGAAGATAAAGAGAAAGCCTCAGAAGCAGGTCGTAAAGGCGGCCAGCATAGCGGTGGGAACTTTAAAAACGACCCACAGCGTGCATCTGAAGCGGGTAAAAAAGGTGGCCAGAACAGCCACAGTGGCGGACGGAAATCCGGCAATTAATTTTACTCCTGATATTTCGTAAATATATTCTGAAATATTGCGCATACGATGCGGGCCATAGGCTCGCATTTTTTATTCTGACCGGGAGTTATTCTGACCGGTCAGATGAAATTATTGTTTATGCTTTCTTCGTTAACAGAAAAAGCAATTCAGCGAGGGCGAAGCGTACGCATTTTTCCAATACTTCCTGACAATCTCCGTTGAAATGTTGTCGGCTTGTAAAAGTTGTATTGTTAATATTCCAGGCAAACCAAACTGTGCCCGCCGGCGTGCCATCTTCGCCGCCTTCCGGACCGCCATAGCCGCTGATCGCTATGCTGATATTGACCTCAGCCTGATCCTTAGCGCCCTGTGCCATTTCAGTAACGACCGCTTCGCTGACGGCGGTATGTTCGGCAAGGCTGTGGCGTTGTACGCGTAAGATTTTTGCTTTGGCTTCATCAGTAAAGGTGACATAACCCACACCGTAAAATGAGGGCGTATCTTCTGCTGCGCACAATGCTGAAGCCAGTTTCCCGCCAGTGCAGGATTCTGCAGTGGTCAGACGGAGTTTCTGGTTAACCAGTAAATCACCAAGTTTTTTTGTCAGGCTATCGACGGATTCGGCTTCATCAAGGGTGACAATATCGTGCTGTTCTAATCTCATCGTTTATTTTTCCGTTACAGAGACAAATGAAATCTGTTCGTTCTTCTCAAGTATGGCATATTTATTTTATGACATTGTCAGTGAATGATTATTTTATCCAGTTACCAACAAACCCGCTGTTGCATAACTTGCTTACTTTCTTGCGGCGATGACTGTCATTGATTATGCGTAAGGCCATTATCCTCAAAAAATAAAGCCGATTATTCTGAATTGCTATCCAGATGTTGATGCATATGACTTCAGCTATGTGGCAAGTTCTCTATTACGCCGTTACGCTTTCGCGCTCACCGGCGCTGATGTCGGTTGCATATTAATCCGGATGGGTTGATTTTATTGCTTAATATTCTGTGGGTAAATTCATGTTTGTAAAAACTAAAAATAGCGGCCAGACTTAATACGTCAAATAGACGTTATTAAGGAGAGAGCATGAAACTACAGGTGGCTGCATTTTTAAGTTTTCTGATAATGCCTTACGCGCTAGCGGATGATCAAGGGGGATTAAAAAAAGACGTGGCACCGCCGCCGCCTCATGCTATTGAGGATGGTTATCGTGGTACGGATGATGCAGAAAAAATGACCATCGAACAGGCAAAAACCCTGCATGATGGCGCGACCGTTTCGCTGCGCGGCAACCTTATTGATCATAAAGGCGACGATCGCTATGTATTTCGTGATAAATCCGGCGAGATTAACGTGATAATTCCTTCCACCGTATTTGATGGGCGGGAAGTTCAGCCGGATCAAATGATCAACATTAACGGTAGTCTGGACAAGAAAGCGAAGGAACCGCTTGTTCGCGTGAACCGACTGCAAAAATAACGCGCGCTAACCGGCAATATCCAGGTCAGCCATACGGGGCATGCGGCTGGCCTGATACCATGGGTCTTGTAAAAGCGCCTGGGGGACAAAAGGTCCCATAATGTCTTATTCAGGTCTGGTTGCGTATCGTTTAAGCTTCATTGATATTGACGGTGCTACAGTCGTTAGCGATCCGTTATCCTCGCAAGAATTTGCCCGGTAGCGTATAAGCAAAACACAAATCTATCCATGCAAGCATTTACCGCTGGTGAACCGGCGGTTTTTTTTGCCTGCCATCCAGACAAAAGCGGCCCCTTGCGCAACGATGCAGCAAGGGGCCGGCTCTGCGAGGGATTATCTCCGTTCATTAATCATCCCATTTGTGACTGAACCAGGCTGCCAGAAATCCGGAAAATAAAATAATTCCTAATACAACGATAAAAAGGTTAATATTGCCTAACATCTCGTTTCTCCTTATTTTAGCGTGCATCCTCTTTTTTTAAAACCTCGTACAGACTATAGTACTAATTTATACTTAAGCAAAGTCTGAATTGCGTATTTATTTTACTGGAAGGGTAAAGCATTAGAATATTTTCGTCAGCGCCCAGGAATATTCCTGAATTATCGCAGTGACAGCAGATAATTAGCCTGCAATATATAGGGTTAACCCGGTGCGCCAGAAACGGCGCACATCACTGGCTGCAGATAATTAGCAGGTGATAGCCTGTTGCGTAGGGGTAATCCGCATTCCTTTTAACATCAGTGCCCAGGCGAACACAATGGCGATTATCAGGACAACGAAAAGCGACCAGGCGGGAAGCGTCGTCAGGATGACGCCGCTGGCCAGCGGGTTTACCGCCGCACCCAGCCAGCCCAGCGATTGCGCTGAAAAATAGCTGGCTTTCATCCCGGCAGGCGCAATGTTGTCAATTAACATATATTCGCCGGGGGCATAAATAATTTCGCCAATCGTGAATACTGCCGCTGAAAGCCCCCAAAAAAACAGATTGTCGCCTGAAAAAATAAATCCGATGAGCCCGGCGATAAAAAAGACGGTGCCGGTCGTCATCATTGGTCGAATATTGACGGCGGTAAGTCGACGGCCCACGGCGTATTGCAAACTGACCACAATAACCGCATTAACCGGCAGGACGACGGCTACCACTTTTTCCGCGAAGCCGCTATCGGCAACGACCATAACGTACTGTGAAATACAGGACGCAAAGGCGCCCCCCACAAAGGAGGCCAGAAATGCCGAAAGCGTAAACCACAATAATGCTTTGTCACGCAGCAGAACGGAGGGAGACCAGATAGCGGCATTTTTCCCCTCGCTGGCGGCAACCGATCGTGTCACCCATACCTGAATAAAGACCAGCGGGAATGCGGAACAGATGGCGGCAAGCCAGAAGGGTAAATTGATGCTTTGCATCACCAGCAGCGTGCCGAGCGGCGGGCCAACCGTCCAGCCGATATTGAGTACGGTATAGTTGAGCGAAAAAATCCGTGTTTTTGTTGTCGCGGTGAGATTATCGGCGAACCAGGCCTTCAGGACGGTAGAAAAAACCGAATAGGCGCAGTTAATAAGCGCAAAAAGCAGGACAACCAGTACGACATTATGCACCATTGGGATGGCGATAAATCCGCAGGCGAAGGCGATAATCGCGAGTAACATGTAGCGCTTTTTATCAAACTTGTCCGCCAGAATCCCAAAGCCAAGACTAAAGACGACGCCAATCGTTAACGCGCTGGTCAGCGCGTAGCCAATCAGATCCACGCCTAAACCGTACTGACGGTTAAGATAGATGGTCATAAAGGGGAGCGTGGCACCGCGTCCAATTGTCAATAACAGCGATGAGGCGAGTAGAGCCAACGTCGAACGTCTCAATCCTGGATTCATTTTTCCTGCCTGAAATGGAGGTTACGTATCGGGACGTTTTAATCTACCGTGCCCGCAAAAGCATGATGTTTATACGCTATAGCGTAGTCTTAACATACCATAACGCAGGATTTTGCCCATCGTGTGTTGTTCAATGCCATGCTCACGGTAAAAAGAAAAGTCCTGTTATGGCGCACTGATTTCCGATAACTTACCTTTTTACAAAATTTTAATAATGACAGGGGCCGATGATGTCGCGTAAAGACGGTTTTTTGGCGTTACTGGTGGTTGTCGTATGGGGGCTCAATTTTGTTGTCATCAAAGTAGGCCTGCACCATATGCCGCCATTATTGCTGGCAGGATTACGATTTTTACTGGTGGCGTTTCCGGCAATTTTCTTTGTCGCCCGGCCTAAAGTCCCGCTTACGCTGTTGCTGGGCTATGGGCTAACGATAAGCTTTGGGCAGTTCGCCTTTCTCTTTTGCGCGATAAAGTTTGGTATGCCCGCAGGACTGGCGTCGTTGGTATTACAGGCGCAGGCCTTTTTTACCATGGCATTGGGGGCGTTTGTTTTTAGCGAGCGGTTACAACGTAAGCAGTTGGCGGGGATCGCCCTGGCGATTATAGGTGTACTGGTATTGATTGAAGCCAGTCTCAACGGACAACATATAGCGATGTCGGGATTTATGCTGACTCTGGCGGCGGCATTTAGCTGGGCCTGCGGCAATATCTTTAATAAAAAAATTATGCAACATAGTCCGCGCCCGGCGGTGATGTCGCTGGTGGTCTGGAGCGCGCTGATCCCGATCCTGCCGTTCCTGCTGTCATCGCTGCTACTGGAGGGGGCGGATCACATTACGCAAAGCCTTATTACCATCGATATGACGACGATATTGTCGCTGCTTTATCTGGCTTTTGTCGCCACTATACTTGGCTACGGCATCTGGGGCACGTTACTGGGGCGCTATGAGACCTGGCGCGTGGCGCCGTTATCATTGCTGGTGCCGGTAGTCGGGCTGGCGAGCGCCGCGGTGTTACTCGGGGAAACGTTGACCGGGATGCAGCTTGCGGGCGCAGTACTGATTATGGCTGGACTCTATATCAATGTGTTTGGATTTCGTGTGCGCCGTACTGCGCGCGTCAGGGGATGAGGCATTATGTTACTAAGAAGACAAGCGCTAATTTCAGACCATGCCGCGAGGTAATAGCGGCGGACTTGTCATCGCCAGATGGTACTAAAAAAATGCCCCGCAAAACGGGGCAAAGAGGTTAAAGGTGTTGGTCGTTATAATAGGGCACGCCTAATTCATCTGACTTATCGCTGTTCACGCTCACGGGGTGAAGGTCATTTGGCGGATCGCCTACACAGGGCAGCAGCATCACATCGCGGCTATTTTGCGCCACAGGTAACAAAGTTTGTTCTGCAATGCCATATCCGGAGGCGATAAGTAACAGACCCGGCAGGGCGGGAAACAGCATTTTCATGGTGCTCTTCGCGTGGCGCATAAACAAACTAGCAGTTGCCATGGTTCAGCGGCAGCATATACCGTGATTCGCCATGCATATTGGTGATCCGGTATTTGTGTGGCGGCACATCAAAATAGTTTTTGAACGTCCGGGTCAATGTTTGCTGTGACTCAAAGCCATAGCGTTCCGCCAGATAGAGAATGGGCTCGTTGCTCTCTTTTAATTTTTGCGCGATTTCCGTCATTTTACGGCTGCGGATGTATTGGCCTAATGAATGACCGGTCTCTTTTTTAAACATCCGTTGCAGGTGCCATTTGGAATATCCTGAACGCTCAGACACTTTTTCCAGTGAGAGCGGCGACTCCAGGTTATCCTCGATCCAGTCCAAAATGCTATGAATAGTAATAGCGTCAGTGTTGCGTCTGGACATCGTCATACCTCTTTTTTGTCTACGGCAGAATTTTCTTGAGCAAATACTCAAGCGTTGCCACTTCGTCCGCCGTTAAGTTTTTTGTTAATTCCTGATGCAGGTCTTGCCCTGGTCGTTGATGACATTGCTCACAAATTGCCGCGCCGTCCGGCGTTAGCTTCACCAGTACGCCGCGTTTGTCATTAGGATTCGGCAGTCTTTCGATCCAGCCTTTGCACAGCAGGCGGTCGAGCATCCGCGTCAATGCGCCGAGATCGACAGACAGCACTTTTTTAAGTTCAACCGGGGTAATACATCCCGCGCAGCGTATCGAGCAAAGCACTTTAAACTGTGTTGCGGTGATATCCAGCGGGGATAAATAGTTATTTAACAGGCGATCTTTTTTTTGATTTACCATGTAGATCAAGCGACCCAGCGGAATGATTTCATTGAACAGATCACTGGTGCTTTTCAAAATGGTTGCCCCGGCAAGTAATTAATTTCGTCAGATACTATTGCCCAGGCAAGTATAAGTCAACTAAATGAATTGGCCGATGCCACGATTTGCTAAAAGGCGTCCGGGGTATTGTGCTGTGATAACTTGTAACTAATTGATAATTACAGGTTATATGTTGTAGAGGATATTAATTTGCACACTGGCGAAATGGCGCGCCTGGGCAATTTCACTTTATACTTCCGGTTCATGAAACGCTGATGGGTAAGAGATAGTATTATGATGGATTTGTTTAAAGCGATTGGATTGGGGCTGGTCGTACTGCTCCCGTTAGCCAATCCGCTGACCACCGTGGCGCTGTTTCTTGGCCTTGCGGGCAATATGAATAGTGCGGAACGCAACCGGCAGTCCTATATGGCTTCGGTTTATGTCTTCGCTATTATGATGGTGGCGTACTATGCCGGGCAGTTAGTCATGAACACCTTCGGTATTTCGATCCCTGGGCTACGGATCGCCGGGGGGTTAATCGTGGCGTTTATCGGCTTCAGAATGCTTTTCCCGCAGCAGAAGGCGCATGAGTCGCCGGAAGCGAAAAGCAAATCGGAGGAACTGGCCGACGAACCGACGGCCAATATTGCGTTTGTTCCACTGGCTATGCCAAGCACCGCAGGACCGGGGACCATCGCAATGATCATCAGTTCCGCTTCCACGGTACGTCATGGCGGTGAGTTTCCCGACTGGGTCATTATGGTCGCGCCGCCGATTATTTTTCTTGCCGTGGCGGTGATTCTGTGGGGATGTTTACGCAGTTCTGGCGCTATTATGCGGCTGGTGGGTAAAGGGGGGATTGAAGCGATTTCCCGCTTAATGGGATTCCTGCTGGTGTGTATGGGCGTGCAATTTATTATCAACGGCGTGTTGGAAATTATTAAAACGTACCACTAAG
The DNA here is from genome assembly GCF_046551895.1 of Salmonella sp. SAL03688. NCBI lineage: Bacteria > Pseudomonadati > Pseudomonadota > Gammaproteobacteria > Enterobacterales > Enterobacteriaceae > Salmonella > Salmonella sp. SAL03688. The sequence goes on along the minus strand of NZ_JBGDVI010000005.1, from coordinate 107,392 downwards.
GCGTATTTTTCGTCTGCCGGAAACCTGTTCCCGGCAGACGAAGGTCTTAATACGGTTGTTCTTCCAGCGTCACTGGCCATTTGCGGAATATGAGCACAGCCCATACCAGTGCGGCACAGGCGGGTATGGTGCCAATATAGCCGATGGCCGACATTGACCAGTGCAAACTCACCTGATTGCCTACCAGCGCGCCAGCGCCAATACCAATATTAAAGATGCCTGAAAATAGCGCCATTGCGACATCGGTCGCGTCCGGGGCCAGCGCCAGTACTTTCACCTGCATACCGAGTCCTATCACCATAATCGCGATGCCCCAGAAAATGCTCAGTATGGCCAGATGCGCTTCGCTATCCGCCGCAGGCAGCAGCAGAAGCAGACAGACAACCAGCAGGGCAATAGCCATACTGACGAGCGACGAGGCATGGCGATTACCCAGTTTACCAAACACGAGGCTGCCGATGATCCCGGCGCCGCCGAGGATCAGTAACAGGACGGTAGCAAAATTCGCACTGAGCCCGGCGACATTCTGAACGAACGGTTCAATATAGCTATAAGCTGTGTAATGCGCAGTCACCACAACGACGGTCAGTACATAGAGGCTCATCAGCGCCGGGCGTCGGAATAGCAAAGGTAAACTTTTTAGTGAGCCGGAATGCTCGCTCGGCAATTTCGGTAGAAGCTTAATCAGACATAGCAGCGTCATTAATGCGCCCATGCCGATGGCAAAAAAGGTGGTGCGCCAGCCAAAATACTGACCAACAACGCGACCTATCGGCAGCCCAAGCACCATGGCCAACGCGGTGCCGGTCGCTATCAGACTTAATGCCTGCGCGCGTTTCCCGGCAGGGGCCAGGCGGATCGCCAGCGAGGCGGTTATCGACCAGAAAATAGCGTGGGCGAAAGCGATGCCAATACGGCTAATGACCAGCACGGTAAAGTTCCATGCCAGGAAGGAGAGCACATGGCTGGCAATAAACAAAACAAACAAACAAATGAGTAGCTTACGGCGCTCCATTTGGCTGGTAAGAAGCATAAAAGGCAGCGACATGACGGCAACTACCCAGGCGTAAATGGTTAGCATGATGCCGACCTGCGCGGTTTGCATATGAAAGCTTTCAGCAATGTCTGACAGCAAACCAACCGGCACAAATTCTGTGGTATTGAAAATAAAAGCGGCAATAGCAAGCGTAACTACCCGTAGCCACGCGACCTTGCGGGAAACTGGATTGATTGTCATAAAAATATTTCGGGTTAGTTGCGAGAAGGTGAGGCCGCGATCTTAAAACGTTTACTGGCGAAAAGACAATCATTTTGTGACCTGCTTCTCATTTACTTCGCAGGCCGTTTCGTCTTCAGTCGACGCTCGCCAGTTGGGCGTTAAGTAACTCGATAAAGGCCTCAAGCTGGCGCGTCATCGCCCCGCGCCGCCACATTAGCCATGTGTTAAGCCAGCGCCACTTCTCCGCCAACGGCCAGGCTTCCACCTGATGATGTCCTGGCATACTGTTGAGCATACTTGCTGGCATCAGCGCAATACCTGCGCCGGCAATTACGCACGCCAACATTCCATGATATGACTCCATTTCGTGAATCGTACCGGGGGTTGCGCCATCGGCATGAAACCAGCTTTCGAAATGCCGTCGGTAAGAACAGTTGGCGCGAAAAGCATAGATGTTATAACCATTCACCTCGCTGGCCCGCGAAACGACGGAATGGCCGTGTGGCGCGACGATCATCATCTCTTCCTGGTAAGCCGGTATACCTTCCAGCCCCGGATGCATTAGCGGGCCATCAATAAAGGCGGCGTTCAGCTTTCCTTCGAGCACGCCATCCAGCATGGCGCCGGAAGGACCGGTCGTTAACGCGAACTGAATTTTAGGGTAACGCTGGTTATAACCCGCCAGCAGCGCGGGGATACGTACGGCGGCAGTACTTTCTAACGCGCCGAGTGAAAACAGTCCTTGCGGTTCCTCTCCGGCAACCACCATACGGGCTTCATCAACCAGCGCCAGGATCTGCTGGCTGTAACGTAAAAAGTTATGCCCGGCTGGTGACAGCCTGAGTCGCTGGTTTTCGCGAATAAACAGAGAGACGCCCAGGTCGGCTTCAAGCTGACGGATACGCGTGGTCAGGTTGGACGGAACGCGGTGTACTTTTGCCGCCGCCTGCGTGATGCTGCCCGTCAGAGCGACAGCGTTAAACATTTCCAGTTGCGTCAGGTCCATGATTTTCTCAATTCGTGAATAGTCTGGTTAATATTATTCATTTTTCAGAAAGGGTAAAGGGCGTCATGATGGTACAACTCCCCTGATAACGAGAGAAAGAACATGACCATGATGACTGCAACACAGGCGTTATCCGTGAATCCTGCGACCGGCCAGACGCTGGCGGCAATGCCCTGGGCTAACGCGCAAGAGATTGAACATGCGCTGAGTCTGGCGGCGAGCGGTTTCAAAAAGTGGAAAATGACATCGGTAGCGCAACGGGCGCAAACATTACGCGATATTGGTCAGGCGCTTCGCGCTCATGCAGAAGAGATGGCGCAATGTATTACGCGTGAAATGGGTAAACCCATAAAGCAGGCGCGTGCGGAAGTGACGAAATCCGCCGCGTTATGCGACTGGTATGCGGAACATGGCCCGGCAATGCTGAATCCTGAGCCTACGCTGGTAGAAAATCAGCAGGCGGTGATTGAATACCGTCCGCTGGGCGTCATCCTGGCGATAATGCCGTGGAATTTTCCTTTATGGCAGGTGTTACGCGGGGCAGTGCCGATACTGTTGGCGGGGAATAGCTACTTGTTAAAACATGCGCCCAATGTCACGGGTTGCGCGCAGATGATAGCCCGAATCTTGACGGAAGCCGGTACTCCTGCTGGCGTCTATGGATGGGTGAACGCCAATAATGAGGGCGTGAGTCAGATGATTAACGATCCGCGAATCGCGGCGGTGACGGTGACCGGTAGCGTGCGCGCCGGCGCGGCGATTGGCGCTCAGGCTGGGGCGGCGCTGAAAAAGTGCGTACTGGAACTGGGTGGCTCGGATCCGTTTATTGTACTCAATGATGCCGATCTCGAGCTGGCGGTAAAAGCCGCGGTTGCCGGACGCTATCAAAACACCGGACAAGTCTGCGCCGCCGCCAAACGTTTTATTGTCGAAGAGGGCATTGCGCAGGCGTTTACCGATCGCTTTGTGGCGGCTGCCGCAGCATTAAAGATGGGTGATCCTCTGGTTGAAGAGAATGACCTGGGGCCGATGGCGCGCTTTGATTTGCGTGATGAACTCCATCAACAGGTGCAGGCTTCCGTCGCCGAAGGCGCACGGCTACTGTTGGGCGGGGAGAAAATCGCCGGGGAGGGCAACTATTATGCCGCGACCGTTCTGGCGGATGTCACACCTGACATGACGGCATTTCGTCAGGAACTTTTTGGGCCTGTTGCCGCCATTACCGTTGCAAGAGATGCGGCGCACGCCCTCGCGCTGGCGAATGACAGTGAGTTTGGCCTGTCGGCGACGATCTTTACCGCCGACGATACGCTGGCCGCGGAGATGGCGGCGCGTCTTGAGTGCGGCGGGGTATTCATTAATGGGTACAGCGCCAGCGATGCGCGTGTGGCATTCGGCGGGGTGAAGAAAAGCGGCTTCGGTCGCGAGCTTTCACACTTTGGTTTACACGAATTTTGTAATGTGCAGACCGTCTGGAAGAACCGCGTCTAATCGCCCTGACGTCGCGTGGCGCCCTCTGCTATACTCGCAGGCCTTTTCAGACCTGCGAGCAAGGAGCATGTTGTGGCCAGGGCCATGGATAATGCAATTTTAGAGACGATTTTACAGCGCGTTCGCCCCCTCATTGGCCAGGGCAAAGTCGCTGACTATATTCCGGCATTAGCGTCCGTCGAAGGTTCAAAGCTGGGGATAGCGATTTGTACCGTGGACGGGCAGCATTATCAGGCGGGCGATGCGCACGAACGCTTCTCTATTCAGTCTATTTCGAAAGTGCTCAGTCTGGTGGTGGCGATGCGTCATTATCCGGAAGAGGAGATCTGGCAGCGCGTCGGAAAAGATCCTTCCGGCTCGCCATTCAATTCGTTGGTTCAGTTAGAGATGGAACAAGGCATCCCGCGTAATCCATTTATTAATGCGGGCGCGCTGGTGGTATGCGACATGTTGCAAGGCCGGCTTAGCGCGCCGCGTCAGCGAATGCTGGAAGTTGTGCGCGCGCTTTGCGGTGTATCGGATATTACATATGACGCTACGGTCGCGCGTTCTGAATTTGAGCATTCCGCCCGTAACGCCGCTATTGCCTGGCTGATGAAATCATTCGGTAATTTTCATCATGATGTGCCTACCGTGTTGCAAAATTACTTCCACTACTGTGCGTTGAAAATGAGCTGCATGGAACTGGCGAGGACGTTTGTCTTTCTGGCGAATCAGGGCGAGGCGTTTCATCTCGACGAGCCGGTAGTTACCCCCATGCAGGCCCGGCAGATTAATGCGCTAATGGCGACCAGCGGGATGTATCAGAATGCCGGAGAGTTTGCCTGGCGGGTGGGATTGCCCGCTAAATCCGGCGTGGGCGGCGGTATTGTCGCCATAGTGCCGCATGAAATGGCGATTGCCGTCTGGAGTCCGGAGCTGGATCCTGCGGGAAACTCTCTGGCAGGTATCGCCGCGCTTGAGCAATTAACACAAACGTTAGGACGTTCGGTATACTGATGAATGCGCTTGAACCGCTCTTTGCCCGCCTGGCGCGATCGACATTTCGTTCGCGTTTTCGTCTCGGGATAAAAGAAAGACAATATTGCTGGGATAAAGGCGCGGAGGTGATTGATAAACACGCCGCCGATTTTATCGCCCAGCGACTGGCGCCAGCTCACCCGGCGAATGATGGTAAGCAAACGCCGATGCGGGGCCATCCGGTATTTATCGCGCAACATGCGACGGCAACCTGCTGTCGCGGGTGCCTGGCGAAGTGGCACCAGATACCTCAGGGAGAACCGCTGAGCGAAGCGCAGCAACAGTATATTGTCAGCGTTATCCATTACTGGCTGGTCATACAAATGAATCAGCGGTAGAGCAGCGCGTCGTTGCTGACGCTTTCCCCGATAAATCACCCTATACCGCTGATAGCAGCCGTTGACCGTCATATATCTCATGTGCTGAAGTGTCTTTTTAGTTACAACATACATTTGGTTGTTTTTTTTCAATACCTGTCAGCACCGTGCAAAAAAATGTTCTACAGGGCAGGGAACCCGTGTATCACCAGAAGCTTGCAACCTTGATCTGGATCACGTTTAATGACAGTGCTTTTTTACCTGCTGAAGATAATCATGATCGTTAGACCACAACAGCACTGGATTCGCCTGATATTTGTCTGGCATGGTTCCGTGTTATCTAAAATCTTTTCACGACTGCTCCTTAACTTTCTTCTTTCTATCGCCGTTATTATCATGCTGCCCTGGTACACAATGCTGGGTATTAAGTTTACCCTTGCGCCGTTTAGCATACTGGGCGTCGCTATCGCCATTTTTCTGGGGTTTCGCAATAATGCCTGTTATGCGCGTTACGTCGAAGCCCGACATTTGTGGGGGCAGTTGATGATCGCTTCACGCTCAATACTGCGTGAGGTGAAAACAACCTTGCCTGATGAACGCGGTATCGAGGATTTTGTTCGGTTACAAATCGCTTTTGCCCACTGTTTGCGTATGGCATTGCGTCGACAGCCTCAAACGCAAGTTCTGGGCAACTATCTTGACCAGGAGGCGTTACAGAAAGTTGTCGCTTCCCATTCCCCCGCTAACCGTATCTTATTGCTGATGGGAGAGTGGCTGGCGATTCGCCGCCGCAGCGGAAAGCTTTCCGATATTTTATTTCATAGCCTCAACAACCGCTTAAATGATATGTCGTCAGTATTGGCCGGCTGTGAGCGCATCGCCAACACGCCGGTGCCTTTTGCCTATACGTTAATTTTGCATCGTACGGTTTATCTTTTCTGCATTATGTTGCCATTTGCACTGGTGGTTGATCTGCACTATATGACGCCGTTTATTTCGGTGCTTATTTCTTATACGTTTATCGCGCTGGATGCGTTGGCGGAAGAGTTGGAAGATCCGTTCGGTACTGAAAATAATGATTTACCGCTGGATGCGATATGCAATGCGATAGAAATCGATTTACTGCAAATGAATGATGAAAGGGATATTCCGGCAAAACGGATACCGGATAAGCACTATCAACTGACCTGAGATCGTCTTAACTGGCGCAGAATGTTCATCTGCGCCATAACCTGAAGAGCAAAGCTTAATAGCCTTCTCCAACGCCGGTTTTGGCTGGACCGGAGTAGTGGACATGAACGATTCGCCATCCTGTGTTTGGTATCTTCGCCCACACCTGGCTTTCGCGGCCTGTCGTGTGTTGAGTCTGCCCATTATCACGGCGTACCGCGGTAAAATGCCAGTCGAACTCTGCAACGGCGGCATTGCCATACACATGAATAGCAGGGGGAGCGTCCAGTTTTAATGTGCGTTTACTGAAAGTTTTACCCATAGTGGTGCCATAAAAATTTTCAGCGATCTGCGACCATCCGCGTTCGTGACCGCGTGGATGAATAAAACTGGTTTCCGGTGAAACATAAAAGAGCTGCTTGCCTAACGTTGGGTCTGCCTTATCTATTGAATAAAGGTAACGGTTAATGCCTTCTGTAATTTCTTGTTTAACGGTCGACGTAGCTTCATTTTGTGCGGCGGTTGGCGTTGCCGCTGATGCCGATGACACCATCAGAGTTAACGTTATCGCGGCGGCCGAAAACAATAGTGACGTTTTTTGCATAATAGTTATACCCATATGGTCTGTTTTTGAGACGCTTTATCTTTCCTGTTACGTTCACTTTTATACTAAAGGAGCATGGCTCACGAACAATAAAAAACATCCTTCTATAAAACTACCCCGAAAAGGGAGTAGTGCAATTAAGAATATCGTATTTGTTTGTAACGACATGACTCAAAATATCAACATTTAGAGTTTCAGTATTGTTGTTGTCCATTGACTTACTTTTATGTTTATTACCGCTGGTAAATAGTTAATCTTATGAATAGTGATATGCAAATGACCGTTTGCGCTATGTGATAATTAACCATAGCAAAAATACACGAAGCGAAGAAGTGCTATTTCAGTAGTACTGATATTTTCATAACGCTAATTTAGAAATAAATGTAAACGTAACAAATTATACACAAAAATAAGAAGGACTGTGGCCTCAACTGACTTGATTATGATTCCGTCTTAACGAATGTCAGCCGAGTGTTCAGTGCCATTCTCGCCCTGGCATCCCCGACCGTAAGCCAGTTCTCTACTGGTAACCCCCTTGTTATTACAGCAGAAAACAGGGCATATCATTGATGTAGTCATGCTTAACTTGCATTTTAACATCACTAATACATAGCAAGCTAATATTACACTTTGAAACTTAACGCACGGTAATTGTTAGTGATATTGTCCTGGACAGTTCCGCGAGCAGGTTTTGCGGAAAGTCCAAAAATAAGACAAATAAGGCATATAAAATGAAAAAAGTAGTGGTGTTATCTGCGGTAGCCGCAGCCGTAATGATGGCTGGAGCCGCCAACGCAGCAGAAATCTATAACAAGGATGGCAATAAGCTGGATTTGTATGGCAAGGTCGACGGCCTGCATTATTTTTCCAGTAATCATAGTACGGATGGCGATCAATCTTATATCCGTATGGGTATTAAAGGCGAGACTCAAATTACCGATCAACTAACCGGTTTTGGACAGTGGGAGTATCAGGTCAACGCCAATCGTCCGGAAGATGGTGACTCCAGCGGTTCCCCGCAAAGCTGGACGCGTCTCGGTTTTGCTGGTTTGGCATTTGCCGATATGGGGTCTGTTGATTATGGTCGTAACTATGGCGTGTTATACGACATTGGTTCATGGACTGACGTACTGCCTGAATTTGGTAATGATTCGTATGAAGCTTCCGATAATTTTATGACCGGACGCGCGAATGGCGTTCTGACTTATCGCAATAATGATTTCTTTGGTCTGGTTGATGGTCTGAATATTGCGTTGCAGTATCAGGGTAAAAATGACGGCCTGTCGAAAGAAGGCGATCCTTTAAGTAATAATGCCAGAAAAAGTATCGCATACCAGAATGGCGATGGTTTCGGGGCATCAGCGACATATGATTTGGGCATGGGGGTGAGTCTGGGGGCAGCCTATACCAGTTCCAAACGCACGCTTGATCAGATGACGCAAGATAAATACGACAATGGTGACCGCGCTGAAGCCTGGACTGGCGGCGTGAAGTATGATGCCAATAATATTTACCTGGCGGCAAACTATACCCGTACTTATGATATGACCTATATGGGCGATACATTGGGCGGCTTTGCACATAAAACCGATAACTGGGAAATGGTAGGGCAATATCAATTTGATAATGGCTTACGCCCGTCACTGGCGTTCCTGCAATCCAGAGCCAATGATGTTAATGGACTGGGTTCGTTCGACCTTGTGAAATATATTGATGTGGGTTCCTATTACTACTTCAATAAAAATATGTCCGCGTATGTTGACTACAAAATCAATCTGCTAAAAGATGGCAACCCATCGAATCCTAATACAGACAACACCGTGGCGCTCGGCTTAGTCTACGAGTTTTGATAAAACTTGCTGATTAAGACAGTTTAGGGATACCCTCCTTTTCCCAAAACTGTGTCACTGCTTAACCTTTATTATTGTTAATTTATTCTTTTATTATTTCAGGACGCTTCTGGCGTCCTTTTTTATTGACTATTCGTTGACTATTCGACTTCGATCTCGCGAATGCGCATTCTGCTACTGTCATCTATCTGCACTTTGCCTGAATGACAAAAGGGACAACAGAGTGTGGATGTTTGAGAGGTAAAGGGTTGATTACAGGACAGACACCAACCTTGCGCCGGTGCGATAGTAATGTGGAAACGCGCATTGTCAGCAAGGGTATGACGAGCGGCGACATCCAGGCCAAAATGCAGCGCCGGCACCTCAACACAGGCCATAACGCCAATCTCCAGCCAGACTTGCTTTACCTTGCTGAACTGGTGATTTACTGCCTGTTCCTCCAGCAATTCGATAATATTTTGCGCCAGGGCTAATTCATGCATGGGCCAGCTCCTTCATTCAACAATATTTACGGCGACACAAGGATCAATTACCTGTAACTGTTGCGACCACAATGAGAGTGGAATAGTGGCCAGTTCGCGAGCAATGACGCCGTCAGATTGGGCGTGACGTGTGGTAGGCGAGATAATACGGTAATCAAGAATATTGCCTGACGTCGTCAGTCTGGCCTGATGAACTAACCATCCTCGCGCGGTTTCCACTACCGCTATTTTCCATTCGCCATCATCAAAACGATTCCAGCGCAGGGTAGGAAGGGCGCTCAAACTTCGGGCGAGCGTAATGCAGCGGGCCAGCAGACGTAGCGCAGTCGTTTTTCCGCTAAGACAACAGGCTGACAGTAGCGGATATTCGATAGCCAGAGGCGAGACATCCAGGGGACCAGGGGTTATTAACGTATGGTCCGGGGACGACGCCATCGGTAGTGTTGGTGTAATGATATTCTGTACTGCCGCCAGCCAGCGGGCGGTTTCAGAACGCTCTTGCAAAAACCAGGCTTCCCAGCCCTTTACGCCAGCGGCAAGCCAGGTCTGAGGATCATCGTCAAAAAAGATTGTGCTTGCCAGCGGGGATAACTCTCCGCGACGTAACAACGCCCATTCTTCAGCGGTTGCCTGTCGGTGGCTAAACAGGGGGAGCCAGTCTGTCAACGCGCGACGGAGCGTTTCTCGCGCCAGCTCTTGTTGTGCGGCCTGCATATCTGGCTTCTTTTCAGGAAACAACAGTAAAGCCGCCGCCGCGCTGTGCGCCTGAGCGCACAACGTAAACAAACGTGAAATAAGCGTTTTTGCGTATACCGGCGTTGCGCCCTGTAACAAACGACCGATCGGCGCCTCCTGCCAGATAATCCGTAGCGGGTGAGAATAGACGGTCAATCTTTGCACGAACTATTACCTTCATCGATCACCATAAACCCGGACTTACTGGTTTCGCAAACCGGACAGCACCAGTAATCAGGTAACTGGCTGAAGGGCACGCCGGGTGGAATTTGCCATACATCATCGCCCAGCGCAGGGTCGTAAACCCACCAACATACTTTGCACTCCATGCGCACCACTGGCTCATTTTCTGTGACTGGGTATTCTTTCAACCATTCCAACGTATTTTTTAGCCCCGCGTAGGCATCTTCGATATCGTCGATGCCTGCAACGGCGATATCAGGAATGTCCGCTATCTCAATCATATCTTGCAGTAATGTGTTCATATCATTGAAATAATTGACCCGCCATACGCCGGGAAAATGCGTGCTTACAATCCGGCATTTACCATATCCGCGTGAAAAAATAGCGCTACACCCTTCGCCTAAAAAATGATCCAGATACTCGCGATCGGCATCGTTTACTGGCAATAGCGTTAAGTTAATGATATGCGGCTCTTTTACCGGCTGTTTTACGCGCTCGGCTATTTCATGCGCGATAAAGGCGCCATTCATCAATCCCGCCGGTTGCGGCGGCAATTCTGGCGTAATCGGCGGCTGCGGATGCGTCTGCCAGATGCTCTCCGGGATCGGGCCAATGATAATTTCATCGGCAACCCGTTGCTGGTCAGCGTTATATTCACGTACACGCCAGACGCCCGTAAAAACCGTCTCCTGAATACGCTGTTCTTTTCCATCGGATAATAGTACCCGGGCGGAGATTTCACCTTCGCCGAGCAGTTGATCCAACAAACCGCTATTCTGTTGCTCAGTGGCATTCAGCTTATAGCTCAGGGGAAAGGGGAGCGTTGCCACCGGGTTATCCATATCGCGAATAAGCGTAGTCAGGATGTGTCTGGCAACACGAAGCTCAGCGGGCAGCGCCTGTTCCGGTAAAACCGGCGTCAGTGGGAGATTAATGCCGGCGGGGATAGGAAGAAAGTTAAAGTCTTCCTCTTCTGGCTGCGAGCCTGGTCCGGCAATATTAACGACTGGAATAGTTCTGGAATGATTCACGTGTGTTACCTTTCATTCTATTGCGTGATAACGGGAATATCCTGACGATAGCCCGGTGTGGTCAGCAATGCGGCCACCCGCTGAGAGTATTCTTGCCAGCTATATAATCCCGCCAGACTGCCGACAAAACGGTGCTGGCGAAAGAAAAGCAGCGCCGGATATTTCAGAATGCGATACTCCCGGGCGATCAGTTCACTCTGTTCGCTATCCGCAAATGCCGCGGTATAAGACGTCGCCGGAAATTGCTTGAGGAGCTCCGGGATGATGACCCAACTGTCGGCGACTTCCGGATGTTTGTTGGGGTCGCTTTGCAGCAAAACCAGCAGAGTCGGATGCGCATTAATCAACGACGGGAGCGTTTGCGCATCGGTAACCAGAAAGCCTTTATCCGCCAGTGGACAAACAGGATTTTGGGGTGAGATAGTCATTTTTTTAAATGCTCCGGTAATTCAGGCGTGCGAGACAATAAATCGGCAAAACCGGTCAGCGGATCGCTTTGCGTGAGCATGGCCTGTTCCAGCGAGTCCAGCGCCGCCAGTACCTCAACGGCTTCCGTTTCGTCCATTTCTCGTCGTGCTGCGCCGCCAAATGTCAGCAGCCATGCGCCTGCTAAGGGGGGAGCCACAAGCCGAATATCAACGTCGATAAGCTCGCCGTGTCGGTCGCGGCATTTGGCGAACCACTGACCGGGTGAAATAACCTGCACAGGAACGCCGATACACATTATGATTTCTCTCTCTGTAGCACCCGAATATCGCCGACCCGGCAAGCGCTTTGCGCATCTGGCCGTTCATCTTCGTAGCGTTCCATACACAGGCTGTAATGATTGAGTCTTTCAGTGGGCAAGGCCGCTGAAGAGGCGGTGATACCCCATTGCGCCAGCACTTCCTGCGCGAGACAGACCGCAGGCATCAGTTGCGCCTTTACCTGCGGCGTAAGACTCCCGCCATAGTCATCCAGACATTCCGGCTGCACGCCAATCAGCACAATCTCCGATAACTGGCCGCCGGTTAATTGCAGCAATGCCAGCACTTCAGAAAAACTGGTCTGATGTAAACTGAGTTTTTTCGCCGTCAGATAGGCGGGAACCTGTTCATCACGAAACATCGCCAGCGAACCTGGCGCCATACCAAAATCGATAGCATCCATGATTAACAGTTTTTCGGTTTGTTGCAGCCAGGGCAGCAGTGCCAGCCCCTGCGTACCGCCATCAACAACGTCAACTTTCTCGTTATCGGCATACTGTTCAAACAGCTTTTCCGCCGCTCTGACGCCAAACCCTTCATCTGCCCAAAGCAGGTTGCCAAGCCCTAAGATTGTTACTTCTGCCATTGTTATCACCTGAACCAGCGCCAGCCGCTTATCATGACGGAAATCACGCTTTGTCGGCTCATAATGTCTTCACGGATAGCGGTATAAACATGCGCAATGACGAAGGCGATAATGAACCACATGCCCAGCCGGTGCCAGAAATGTAGCGCGAGGCTATCGTTGCCAGTCAGGCGAATCATCCAGCCAAACCATTGATACGCCCAACTGTCTGTTCCAAGCCCTTCGCCATAGAGCGCAAAGCCGCTACACACCATCAGTACGGACATCCAGAAATAGAACATTACCGCCAGTCCCGCTACCGGATTATGTCCATAGTAACGATGGGCCTCTTTTTCGAGGAAAAAATACCAGCGGATTTCGCTGATAACGCCTTTGCGCCAGGCGCGGCGCCAGAACGGAACCAGAAACATCTCCCTGGCGTACTCATTGCCGACACATGCCCAGTAAATACGAAACAGCAGCGCGACAGTAAAAATATACGCCGTGGTAAAATGGATCAGTCGTATCCAGCCCATCCAAAACATAAAGGTCGCTTCACCTTGAATCGATGGCAGGGGGCGGCCAATGAAATATCCTGTAACAGCCAGGACGACAATGGATAACGCCGTGATCCAGTGCCATAAACGGACCGGCGCTTCATAGATATAGTACCCCTGGCTGGTTATTTCTTTGAGATGCATTGAGACCTCCGAATCGTCGTCATCGTACCTGAACCCTGACCAGCTCCCCTCCATGATTATCAATAACATGGGTGGAGCAGGCCAGGCAGGGATCGAAGCTGTGCAGAGTACGTAAAATCTCCAATGGTTGATCGGGAACGGCGAGTTTAGTCCCCATTAACGCCGCTTCGTACGCGCCAATTTGACCTTTATCGTCACGTGGTCCGGCATTCCAGGTTGTCGGTACCACACACTGATAGCTGTCGATTTTCTGATTTTCAATTTTTATCCAGTGCCCCAGCGCGCCGCGCGGCGCCTCGCTGAAACCAACGCCTTTTGCCGATGTAGGCCAGGTATCGGGTTCCCAGAGCGTGACGTTTGCCGTCGCCGTATCGCCGGACTTGAGGTTACGCATCAGACGATCGAAGAAATATTGCAGCGTATTGCCTGCCCATACGGATTCCAGCGCACGCGCGGCAGTACGCCCTAATGTAGAAAAGAGCGCTTCTTTAGGCAGCTTTAATACACTAAGCAGTTGATCCACAGGTTCTTTAAATTCCGGTTTATTTTGATGATATCCAATCAGATAACGCGCCAGCGGACCTACCTCCATCGCATGTCCCTTCCAGCGCGGCGATTTAATCCATGAATATTTAGCGGACTCATCCACCTGTTCGATAAAGGTTTTTGTGCCTTTATAGTGTTCGCCCATGACCAGTTGCGGTTCGGTCAGACCATCCCACGGATGCAGGCCCTTATCGTTATTGCCGTTACCATAGGTATACCAGGAGTGAGTGACAAACTCCTGAATTTCATCGGGGGCGGTTAAATCGACAGGATGAATTTCGTCGAAACGACCGTTAATGATAGCCCCACGCGGAAGCAGAAGATTACTGGCGGAATAATCGTTAGGGTTATCCGGAAACTCGCCATAAGCCAGCAGGTTCATGCTCGATAACCCGCCGCCGATTTTTGCCCAGTCTTTGTAATAACTGGCAATCAGCAAGACGTCCGGAAGATAAACCTGTTCGCAGAACTGGCGAGCTTTTTGGATGATGGAACTGACAAGGTTCAGGCGTTCCATATTCACTGCGCCGACCGCGCCCGTTTCGTCAAGGTTGATGGCGCAAGGAACGCCGCCCACCAGCCAGTTAGGGTGCGGGTTTTTACCACCGAAAACGGTGTGAATTTTTACGATCTCTTTTTGAAAATCGAGCGCTTCAAGATAGTGGGCGACCGCCAGCAAATTGGCTTCCGGCGGAAGTTTCATCGCCGGATGTCCCCAGTAGCCATTACGGAAAGGGCCAAGTTGACCGGACTCGATAAACCGCTTCAGTCGATTTTGCAAATCGCGGAAATATCCCGGCGAGGATAGCGGCCATGCGGAAAGGCTTTGCGCGATGGCGGAGGTCTGATGCGGGTCGGCTTTCAGGGCGGCAACTACATCAACCCAGTCCAGCGCGTGCAGATGATAAAAATGCACCAGGTGATCGTGAACGTGTAACGTAGCCTGCATCATATTACGGATACAGTTTGCGTTGTCCGGAATCGCGATTCCCAGCGCATTTTCTACGGCACGGATTGAGGTCAGAGCGTGTGTACCGGTGCAGACGCCGCAAATGCGTTCAACGAATGCCCAGGCGTCTCGCGGATCGCGACCTTTCAGGATAACCTCCAGGCCGCGCCACATGGTGCCGGTCGACACGGCGTTAGTAATGACATTATTACTGTCGATATTCACTTCGCAACGCATATGCCCTTCGATGCGAGTAACCGGATCGACCACAATTCGCCGTCCGCTATTGTCCAGCGTAAAACCCTGAGTCTGATAAGGATATGCCATAATTATTTTTTCTCTTCCGGAGCGTTTTCTGATGACGTGTTGTTTTTATTGCGGGCATGTTTTATGGCGCTCACCGTGGCGTGAGCGATGGCGGCAGCGCCCGCGACGCCGGCAACGCCCAGTCCGATTTTATCGGCGGTAGCCTCAATGCCGGTTTGCGGAATGCCCGTTGCCCGGCTGTAAAAAGAACCGTAATCCCAGAATCCATCTTCCGAACATCCGAGGCATCCATGACCCGACTGGATAGGAAAAGAAACACCATCATTCCAGCGAACGGTTGAACAGGCGTTATAGGTGGTCGGGCCTTTACAGCCCATCTTGTACAGGCAATACCCTTTTCTGGCGCCTTCGTCATCCCACGCTTCCACAAACTGACCGGCGTCGAAATGCGCGCGTCGGTAGCATTTGTCATGAATTCGCTGGCCATAAAACATTTTTGGTCGTCCAAGACGATCAAGGGGAGGGATGCGATCAAATGCCAGCATATAGGTGATAACGGCGGACATCACTTCAGGTATAGGCGGGCAGCCTGGCACTTTAATAATGGGTTTATCGGTAATTAATTTGTGAACCGGCGTGGCTTTAGTTGGGTTGGGACGGGCTGCCTGCACGCAGCCCCATGATGCGCAGGACCCCCAGGCGATAATCGCTTTAGCATCCGCGCTGACGCGTTTTAACTTCTCCAGGAACGGCTCGCCAGCCAGTATGCAAAACATCCCATCTTCATTCAGCGGCGCGTTACCTTCCACGGCAACGATATAATTTCCTTTGTACTCACGCATCACATCCGCCAACGCCTGCTCGGCTTGTTGCCCTGCGGCGGCCATAATGGTGTCGTCATAATCCAGGGAAATGAGCGACAAAATGGCATCTTTTGCCAACGGGTGCGCAGAGCGAATGAAAGATTCGGTACAGCAGGTACATTCAAGACCATGCAGCCATATCACTGGCGTACGCGGTTTATTCTCCAGGGCATAAGCTATCTGAGGAATCATCGAACTGCTCAGGCCTAAAGACGTTGCGGTAAGGCTGCAAAACTTGAGGAAGCTACGCCTTGTCACGCCGTGTCTACGCATAACTTGATAAAATGTATCTTGTGTTTGCATAACGTTTATCCCAAACCACTATAGTTAGTGTGGGCATCATATGTTGCATTTCTTGTCTTTCTCAACGTGTTTTAGTAGCAATTATGTTTCTAATTCGTAACAACTGATTACATGTGTGCTACTCACATTACTCAAAAACATAAATTAATTTAATGTTATTGGTGATGTTGAGTAAATATAGCGTTGTGATGGTATCTGTTAATGTTGATAAGATTTATTTATAACATGATGGGATTTTTTAAAATGGTCACACGGATAACGCGTTTCATGTTAGTTCGCTGTGTTTAACTCTCCTTTAAACCCGTCAGTTAAATTTATTAGCTTGTAAAATAAGATCACAATTAATTACGTGCTGCATAACCATTGATAGGTTTAATTTAATATATTCATCCAATCCATTTTACAAACAAGGAGAGCATGATGAAAAAAAGTAAAGCAATGTTATTTATCGCTCCGGCGCTGTTTTCATACGCCATGGCTGCACAGGCCTGCACAACCCTTGCTATTCAGGATAAACAAGGCGATATTTTTCATGGGCGTACGCTGGAATATATGCAGGATTTACCCTCATGGTTAACGTATTACCCGGCGGGAACACAGTTTGATAAAAAAACGCCGGATGGCAGCCAGGGGATAAGCTATCAGGCGAAGTATCCGATACTGGCCATTACTTCCACCATTACTAATGGCGATAGCAGAGACATACTTGAAGGCATGAATAGCGCGGGATTGTCATTTAGTGAAAACATGATCATGAATGCGCAGTTGCCGCCATTGCCCGCGAGTGAATATAAACAGGCAATTCCTGTCACCTCGTTGGGAGAATGGGCGCTGGCCCGTTTTGCTACTGTCGGCGAGGTAAAACAGGCAATAAAAGAGGGCAAATTCTGGTCACCGGAACTGCATCGGTTTGGCGATCTGAAATCGCCATTTCATTATGCGTTTTACGACAAGAAAGGAGGAAGCATTGTCGTTGAAGTGGAAAATGGCAAATTCCATGTCTATGACAATCCCACTCGCGTGATGACAAATGGTCCCGCATTCCCCTGGCATCTGACAAATCTGAATAATTATACGCAATTAACCAATGTGGACCGCTCTTCAGGCACATTGGGCGGGATAAAAGTGATGCAGCCTGATAGCGGGATTGCTATTGCAGACTTGCCATCGTCCGATACGTCGGTTTCCCGTTTTATACGCGGCGTTTATTACACCACATATGCGCCGCAAGCGACATCTGCCCACGATGCAATGAATACGCTTGCGCATATTATGAGCCGTTTCGATCGTCCGAAAAATATTACGGTTGATTATATGGGGAGTGAAGGGGAAGGCAACGCCACCCGCAAACCGGTCTCAGAATATACGGTCTGGACAACGCTGTCTGACTTAACACACGGTGAGATGATGGTGCGCGGCTACAATGATATCAACTATAAAACCTGGTCTCTTTCTCAGTTTAAGAACGCGACTGCGCCCGTGTTCGAGAAAATCAACGTCAAAGGATAAATAGCTCATCTCGGTTTAGTTTCCCCGGTAGGCTCGGCGAAGGTAATAGAGACTACCGGCGGTTGCTTCTCTTTATCATGCACGGTAATTAATTATCACGATCACCAGCGCCAGGATGGTATGCTAAATCCATTCAAAATCCCCTGGATATGGATTGGAGGGCGCATGGTTATACCTGAGGTCAGGCAGGAGAGGCTCTATCAGAAGATAGCCAACCTCATCATTAAGCTGATCAATGATAATATTTTTCCACCGGGAACTTTTTTACCGCCAGAACGCGAACTGGCAAAACAGCTTGGCGTGAGCCGCGCCTCCTTGCGAGAAGCCCTTATTGTACTGGAGATCTCGGGATGGATCGTGATTCAGTCCGGTAATGGGGTTATCGTTTCAGATAAAAAACACCTTGCCAGCGACTATACCATCGAAGAAATTCTCTCTACTCGCGAGCTGGTCGATAGCCATTGTGCGCGCTTAGCCGCACAAAACGATAACGTTGACGTCATCAATCAAATAGAGGCGATTTATCATCGTATGGATCAAGCCATTAACGATAATAACGTCCACGGCTTTTACTCGCTGGATAAAGAGTTTCACCTTGCGATCTCTGAGGCCAGCCGTAACCGGGTGTTGTTCGATATGTCCCGTATGTTATGGGAACAACGGATTAATATCCCTTATGCCGGGCTTGATGAGCAGTCTGGAGACAGAAATGTTTTACTTAATCTCAACAAACAACATAAAGCGATAGTGGATGCGATGCGACAGTCTGATGCTGACAGCGCCTATGAGGGATCGCTGGAACATTTACGCTATGTGAGAAAGATTGTCGGCGGCTAATTTTGTCGATGAATAACACCGCATGGCGGTCATGCCATGCGGTGGAGCTTGCCGTAAATCAATGGAAAACAGCATTAATCTTTAAGTAGCGCTCCGGATAGCGATCAAGTTCTTTAACTGCATCAGGGATCTCATCAAGATTGACGACCTTACTGACAACATCTTGCGGATTAATCTCCAGCGTTGACAGCATGCGTAATGCCTCATCAAATTCACCGGCACTGGTGCGGGAGCCGCGTAAATCCAGTTCTTTGTAGGTGATCAGGTTCGTCGGCAGCGACGTTTCCTGTTTTGGCCATCCGGTAAACGAAATACGACCAGCAAACGATGCTAAATCAAGCGTATTTCGAATAGCGCTATTTGCGCCGGAGGCTTCTATCACGACCTGCGCCATGGTGCCGTGGGTGATATTTTTAATAGCATCGATAACCTGATCGTCAGCGGCGTTCAGTACATAAGGAACGCCAAGCTTTTGCGCATAGCGTAGCCTTTCTTCCACAATATCGATCAGAATAGGCGTTGCCTTGTAATGACGCGCGCTTAATGCCGCCATAAGACCAATGGCCCCCGCGCCGATGATGGCAACATATTCCCCGGCCTTAACGTTTGCCCGGTGCAGCGCGTGCAGAGCGATGGTCAGCGGTTCTGCCAGCGGCGCCATTTCAGAAGGCACATTATCTGGTATTTTATGAATTAAATGTGCGGGATGAGTAACCACCTCCTGCATTGCGCCATCGACATGCACGCCAATGACGTTTAAATTTTCACAACAATTAGTTCTGCCGACAGAGCAAGGGTAGCAGTGACCACAATAAATATAAGGGTCAACAATCACGCGGTCGCCTTTTTTAATATTGCCCGGCATTCCGGTACCTTCCTGAAGAACAATTCCGGTCACTTCATGCCCAATAATTCTTGGGTAAGTAACCAGTGGGTTCGTTCCACGAAAAGCCCCGATATCCGATCCGCAAATGCCTGCAGCATCAACCTTAATTAATACTTCATTTTCTTTCTTATGGGGATAATCCACCCAGCGGGTTTCAACTTCACCAGGCTTATTAATGAACACAGCTTTGACTTTCATTGGCTTTGAATCCTTTACTTTTTACAAATACGAAGACCAACAGGCTTGAAACGATAGCGATAGCACCAGCCAGATAGAACGCATAGTCATATTTACCGCTAAATTGAACGATAAAACCGGTGACAAGCGGACCGATAATGCCGGATATATTAGCCAGGCCATGCATGGCTCCGCCGACGCTCCCTACCTTATCTTTATGAACAACATCCTGAATAACCGCCCAATAAATTGGGCCCGTTAAATAGAGCAGGAAGAGTGAAACTGACATGAGCGTAATTGCGCTACCGATAGTGCTAACAGTACCGGAAACGGCAACACATACCGCTGCGCCTGCCAGACATACGCCCAGAATAAGTCGACGTGAGAGCAGAGCATTACCGGTAATCCGATAAATTACATCAGAACAGACGCCGCCGAGCACCATACCAATGGCGCCGATGACCCAGGGAATTACCGTGGCGATACTAATTTCTTTAATATCGAGATGTAACGAATGGTTCAGGTAACTTGGGAACCAGGTCAGGAAGAAAAAAAGAATATAGTTGTAGCTGAAAAAAGCCAGAGTTGTCGCCCATACCATTGGTTGTTTCATGTAATAGCCGAGTGAAGGCGTAGCCCGGCCATCATCAGATAAAATAACGTCCTCATGATTTTCAAAATCAATGCGTTCTTCCGGCGCCAGGCGTTTACTCATTGTTGGCTTATCGCTAACGATAAAGTACCAGAGCAGTACCCAGGCCAGGCCAAATAAGAAAATAATGCCAAATGCGGGGCGCCAGCCTAAGGATAACGCCAGCAGGCCCACTATAGGCCCGGACACCGCGCCGCCGAGCGGGGAACCGGCGCTAAAAATTCCGATCGCCGTGGCAGACTCCTTTCGGGAAATCCAGTTATTGATGATTTTATTTCCGGCAGCGCTGACCGGTCCTTCAGCCATACCGAAAAGAACGCGCACGATAAGCATTGTCCACAATCCGGTGACCAAACCAGTTAAGCCACAAAATACAGACCATAGTAACGCTGCGATGAGAAAAACCGTTTTTGGCCCAACTTTATCGCTGGCCCAGCCACCAATAAAATTAAACAGGGCGTATCCGATAAAAAATGCGCTGAAGATCATTCCCATCTCCGCGGCGTTAAATCCTAACTCCTTTTCGATCAAGGGGGCAGTTATCGACAATGCTGAACGATCCATATAGTTGAGCATGTAAACTATAAATAGAAGAAAAACGATAAGCCATCCCATTGTTTTTCTTTTCATGATTAATCCTCTTATTGTGGTCTAGCGGCCTGACCACAATATTTTAAGGTTATTTTCAAATCACCTCTCTTGTGGTTAGAACGTGATCAATATAACAAAAATTTATCGCAGAGGATTTTTATCCATCGCAAGCGTGATGGATAAAGTTATTTAAAATAAGACAATTACTTGAAAATTCAATCGAGACTATCGTTTTCCCCTAATCCACGCCCCGGTAACGTTTGACATGCAGCGTTAACAGAAGATGGCGCTGTCAGTGGGTATTTTTCATCGGGCGTAATATAAACCTGACTCGTGGCGACATAGCCATCATTAAAAGTGGCTTCGATATAGGTAGCTTCCCAACCTGTCTTCGGTTCATTTAACGTAATACTGATCTTATTGTTGGCGGGAATATCTATTGTAAGCGGCTGATAGCGGATGCCACAGGCATAACGAAAATCACGCGCATTTGGATTGTTGGCTGTCCAGCGAACGACTTTTACCGGCGCTTCTGAGAAATAGACCGTAAGAAGATGGTGGTGAATAAGGCCGATCAACTGTGGTAATGTTTTTTTACTTTGAAACCTATTAATAAATGGAACGAGGCTTTCTTCAGCGAACTGGTTAATTGAGTAGTGGTTCATATTAGGCACTATACGTAATGATTTTACGCCAGGAAGTTTGCTATAATAAAAGCGAGTGTTGTCTGGTACGAAAAAATCATCGCCACTTGCATTAATAATATATTTCGGTATTGCAAGGCGGGGTTGATAAATAGTATTGAGATATCTTAACGGATCTATTATTTGCCTTAGTTGGGTAAATGTGGGGGATTTTATTTTCTCATCTATGCCTTGCTGGTAGTAGGGGTAGAATGTAATGGGCCAATTTCCACCGTATGATTGATAAATATGCTCAAGTGAAGCATCAATATCAAGTAGATCAATGGCGAAGGGAACAATTGCTTCAACATCAGGATCGGCGATAGCTGACAACCAGGTGGTCCACCCACGCTTTGAAATACCTGTAATGATAAAGGAATTTATATTCCATTGCGTTAACTCCTTTTTTGCTAATCTCATCGCTTGCGATAGGGCAGTGACCATAGGAATATTTAAAGGCATTAACTTACGTTGCTCCGGCGCTTCCATAAATAATGCCCAG
This sequence comes from Salmonella sp. SAL03688, assembly GCF_046551895.1. Taxonomy (NCBI): domain Bacteria; kingdom Pseudomonadati; phylum Pseudomonadota; class Gammaproteobacteria; order Enterobacterales; family Enterobacteriaceae; genus Salmonella; species Salmonella sp. SAL03688. Next base: position 85,507 of record NZ_JBGDVI010000005.1, on the reverse strand, counting down.
CTTCGGGAAACGCTTTCGTCCTCTTTCAGTGGTTTTTTATCATCCTGAAAGGTTAAATATTGGTTAGGTATATCACTCACTGATATTACGATGGTATTCGTATCACGGGAGATGCTTGCCAGTGTTTCCTGGGGGAAATCACCGGGTTTACCAGTGATTTGTACGCCTTTATCATAATTAATTCCGTTGTTTACAACCACCAAAGCATGGTGCTCTTTTGCCGTTTCAGGGATATAAATATCAACGTTATGTCGCCATTGCGCAGGGGTTACCATGTCATCTGGCGACCAGTGTTGCGATAATAATTCATAGTGTCTGACTACCACCTGTGCTAATGGAGCGGTATTAATCAAGGTATATTTTAGCGGTGTGCCTGAAATCTGCTCCCGGTAGTCGGGGAGAACATGAGACAAATCACACTCCGGGCTGTTTCGACAAAAGAAGATGTTGTTATGAAGTAGTGTATAAACTTTTGTAGAAATGAAAAACAGTACGATAACAACGAGATATATTTTTTTCATGCTTTCCCCGCGCGTTACAAGGGCAAATGCCAGCCAGCATAATTTCCATAAATACCTCTTAAACATTCAATATAAGTACAATACTTTTGATAAATAAGGGAAGAAGGGAACAATAATGTTTGTGACGTTGTCACATTATTCTGTTTCTGGTTTCACTATTAGCACTGAACTTTTTGAAAGGTAAATCATTGCCGTCACCAGACCAATAATGGCGACAGAGATAGCTATACCGATCCAGACGCCATACAGAGCATAACCCAGGACAAATCCGCCCAATACGGGGGATATAAAATCAGCGATTGCGATTAATGCCTGCGCCGTTCCGATGACGATACCTTGTCGGGCAGGCGATACATGGACGGACAAGGCGGCAAGATAAGTGGGTTTGGCTAGCGCATCAGCGATGCTAATACAAACGATAGCAAAAACAAGCACAGGTATGGTCGTGGCGATACCCGCAGTGAGAAATCCAGTACAAAGAAGGGCGAAGATGAGGATAATTAGCTTTCGCTCCGAAAAATATTGGCTCACCCAACCTAACAGAAATAGCTGAACGAAAATATTAATAACCCCGTCCGCCATTAACAGGTAGCTTAACGCTTTTGGCCCAAAGGGAAGCCCATTCCAGATGAAGGTGTCAGAAAGAAAAACAGGTAATTGTGAAGAGTACATGCCATAGGCGAAGAAATGACAAAGCATTACGATGATTAAGACGCGAAGGACTGGCATCTTTAAAATAGCGCGGGCAGAGAACGACGCTATTTTATCTGTGGTACGTGATGTTGTGGAAGGGTCTTTTAACCCCCAAATCGCGACCAGGGCAGACCCAAGGACAAGTATAAAGGCGGCGTAGATCGGCGCGCCCAGACTGATACGCGATAGCCACCCGGAAACGCCTGCCCCGACAATACCGCCTAAACCAATACAGCCTGTGAGGATACCGATTGCCTGGCGCCGATTTCTGACGTGCGTACAATCGGCAATATAGGCTGCGGCGGCTGACAAATTCCCGGCGCTAATGCCAAAAAGCGTGCGGGCGAGCAGGATAAACAGGATACATTGCGCGTTGGCGAGTAATAGTAAACTTATCGCCGCAATAGCCAGAGTGACAATCAGTATTCGCTTGCGGCCAACGCGATCGGAAAGGTGGCCAATCAGGGGCGCCGCACAAAATTGGCTAAAAGCCTCAGTGGCGATGATAATTCCAATGATAAGCGGCGAACCGCCCATCTCGCGGATATAAAAAGGCAGTACCGACATTACAGCCGCTGTACTGGCGGCGTAAAGGCCGACAAGCAGGAAAACAGGCAAAATACGCCGCTTGTTGAGCGGGGTGATAGTTTCGCTGTCGGTGTTCTCATAGACATTAGTATTCATCTTTGATCCCCATGGCAAAACGAGAGAGATAATTTTCAATATCGTTGCTCTGTTTGCCGTGAAAGAATGCGCCGACATAGCCATCGGGTCGGATCAGCACGCATTGACCCGGGGCCAGATGATAGGACTCCCGGAAGTGCCCCAGGGTATCGATGAGCTCGTCCTGCTCGCCAATGTGATGAATACGCAGACCTCGCCGCGCATCGATGACCTTACCGTGGGTTTCGTAGGCCAACAGATTCCAGTCCGGACCTTGTAGTAACTGAAATAATCGTAATGATTGGCCGCCAGCGCCCAAAAGAGGAGCATCCGGAGCTCTTTCTCCCGCTTGTAACCCATGCTGACGTTCGGGCAACGTGTGGGCTAAGGGGGAGTTGGTATACTGGATGTCAAGTTGTTGAACGTCGCGTTCTCGTTTGATGCCACCCTGTTTTTGAGAGTCAAGTAATCGGGTAGAAAGGTGGAGCAGTGATTCGGCTACCGGGCGGCGTTCCTGTTCATAGCTATCGAGAAGCTCTTCTCCTGCGCCCCGCAGCAAGGCTGCCATTTTCCATCCCAGGTTATAGGCATCCTGGATGCTGGTATTTAACCCTTGCCCACCCGTCGGCGGATGCACATGAGCGGCATCACCGGCTAAAAATACCTTACCCACACGGTAATGTTCCGCTATGCGCGCATTCATCTGGTACTTCGATAGCCAGGGAATCGAATGGATGCGAACATCCGTCCGCCCGATTCGCTCAGTAAGAAAAGCCGTGAGCACGTCGGCTGAGAAATTCTGCGAGTCGTCCGGGGCCAACAACGCCTGGATTTGAAAGAGCTGCGTGCCGGCGAGAGGGCAAATCGTTATCATCCGCGCCATATCGCCATCGTTAAAATGGTGCCATACATCCCGGTTCAGACCGGAAAGTGAAGCGTCAGCCACAAGCGCATGGATTCCCAACGTACGGCCGGGAAAGCTGACGCCTAATTTTTTTCTGACAAAGCTTCCGCCGCCATCCGCGCCTATCAAATAATGCGCGATGATGACCTCTTCTCCAGCCGGCCCGGCAACATACGCGGTGACCGTGCGTGGGGTTTGCGCAAAATGTCGTAACTCGCAGCCGAACTCCACCCGATGTCCCCATGCTTTTAATTGCTCGCGCATAATCGTTTCTGTCACGTTCTGTGGAACCATCAATGGCAGATGGTAGGGTTCGGCGTGGGTCGGTTTTGTATGATGCGCAATATCTGAATCTACATAGCTTCCGTCGTGACGGTAGGTTCGTAGTCGGGGATAGAGCCCGCCGGCGGCGACCACTTTATTGAGTATTCCAAGATCCTCGAAGATTTCTTGCGTTCGCGGCTGAATACCTTTACCGCGGGAGCCGATAAAAGGCGTCGTTCTTTTCTCAATCAGGCGAAATGAGACCCCGTGACGCGCCAGTTCGATGGCTAAAGTAAGCCCGGTAACGCCAGCGCCGCAGATCAGTACATCTGTAGTGGTGTATCTTGTCATCGTCTCTCCGATATGTGTATTATGCACATAAGAGGAGACATGCTATGTCAGAAAATAAAAATGTGCAAGATACACATATTTCCGAGCAAATGAAGGCGCTTCACGGTGCGTTGATTCGCGTGGTGAGCGCGCTTAACCGGCCTCGTAATGATGAGAAATTAATTGCAGAGGCGGGGATACAACTCGATCGTGCGCTATTTTCGATCCTTATTAGTATCGAACGTTTAGGGCCGATTGGCGTTGTTGAGTTAGCCGAACGTGCCGGTCGTGATTATACGACGGTAAGCCGACAGGTCGCCAAACTGGAGAAGCTGGGGTTGATAATACGGCAGCATAATGCCATCGATCGTCGTATACGCGAGGCCGTTATCTCCCGTACAGGAAAGGCGATGACGGAGCGTATAGATGCTGCGCGAGAGCAAATGGGCAAAGTTGTTTTTAAAGACTGGCCTCAGGATGAACTTGATGTCTTTGTTCGGCTAATGCAAAAGTTTGCCGATGCAATGGATAGCGATGCTTCAATGCCGGAATAAGCAAAAGAAAAGGGCGGTCAAATCCGATCGTCCAGGCTAATATCGGTATCTGACATTGATTAAATAGCCAGCAAAGTAAATATAACAACAACATTTATTGAGTTAATTTTCACCCTTTGAAAGACCAACGTATACTGCAGAATACGGCTATATAACAATCGCCGTATCAATGGTTTTTCAAAGGGTAAATATATGCTTACCGAAAAATATGATTTTCGCATTACCGATCAGATGACTATCCCACTCAGACCTCATTGGATAGCCAATGATTCATACAGGGAAAAGTGTAAAATGCTTGTCCTCAACCGGAGTAAAGGGGAAATTCATAAGGTAGACTTTAGTAAATTAACAGATTATATCAAAGAAGGTGATGTAATCTGTTTTAACGACAGTACTATAATAAACCATATGTTTATCTGTAAAACAAGACAGAATAGGTTAATTAAAATTGTTTTAGAGGGATTTTTACCAAATAATAGAGTAATTATTTCCGGACTTTTAAAAGAAAGGCTTAACGCGAATGATGTTTTCTATTTGGTTGATAACCCTGAAATTTCCATTAAGGTAGAGCAAAAGTTTAGCGAAGAGAGTCAGTACCGAGCCGTCGTGGAAAATCATGAGGCCTTAATTTGCTATTTAGCCAGTCATGGTGAGCGTCTTGATGAGTATGTGGACTCCAGCTTGTTTTATAAATATCCAGATGCTTACCGTTCCGTTTTTTCTAAAAAGTATGGTTCTTTGGAAATACCTTCTGCCGGCATTCATTTTACCTGGGATCTTATCCAAAGAATCAAAGATAAAGGTGGGTTAATATCCTTCATCACTTTACATGTTGCATCAACAGAAATGTTGTCCAACAGAAAAATACAAACAAAATGTGTAGAGGAAGTGACTATCAACGAAGAATACTACGAGGTTCCACAAGCAACAGCGGATATCATTAATACTGCGAAGCAAAATGGCGGACGTATTTTTGCCGTAGGAACTACCGTTACACGATGCCTGGAGTCCGCGTATTCGAGGGAGCACAATTGCCTCAAAGCAAGTTCTGGCTGGACTGCGCTTTATATACATCCAGGTTATCAACTGAAAGTGGTTGACTGCCTGCTAACGAACTTACATCAGCCAAAAACGACGCATATGGTGTTAACTGGTCAGTTTGCTGGGGTTGATCTACTCATGAAGGCCTATGCCTCAGAAGATATCCAGTCATGTCAGTTCGATATGTTTGGTGATTGCATGTTAATCATACAGGATGAAGGGCAGGGATGAATAAAATAAAACCGGTACAATGCTACCGGTTTTACCGAGAATAAGCATCAGGGGATTCGGGCAATAACCTTTATTTCGAAATCAAAGCCGGCCAGCCAGGTAACGCCAACAGCGGTCCAGTTAGGATAAGGGGGATGGGCAAATATCTTCTGTTTCACCGCCATCACGTCGTTAAGTTGTTGCTCTGGATCGGTATGGAAGGTGGTGACATCCACTATGTCATCGAATGTGCATCCTGCTGCAGTCAGTGTTGCTTTCAGGTTTTCAAAAGCAAGCCTCACTTGTTTTTGAAAATCAGGCTCCGGCGTTCCGTCTGTGTGACTGCCTACCTGGCCTGAAATAAACAGTAAATCACCAGAACGGATGGCTGCGGAATACCCATGTTCCTCATACAGAGAATGGCGGTCAGCAGGAAAAACCGCGATACGTTGCGTCATAATGTTATCCTCAGATAGCGTAAACACTTCGGGCGGGAATAAAATGAATGTCACATACACAACGTAGGTCATAGTTTCATATACGTGGCATATGTCAAGGTGCCGTCACATAAAAGAACTGAGCCTGTTTGTCGTATCGCTTGACGGGAAAGAGAGCATTTCCTGAGTGATTAGCTTCTGTGTCGTGTCATTTTGTAGACGGCATCATTTTCACGCTTTCCAACACCAATGACAGTTACCGTGATAATTTCATCTTCGACGCTGTACACCAGTCTGTATCCTGCACCACGCAGCTTAATTTTGTACTGATCCTTTCTTCCATGTAATTGAGAAGCCGGAACCCGAGGGTTTTCAAGCCGTTCCCTTAGCTTTTTTTTAAACTGTTCCTGTATGGTATGACCCAGTTTTTTCCACTCTTTTAGTGCTGATTCGTTAAATGCCAGCTTATAAGTCATCAATGTTGACCTCAATGACGCGTTCATTCGCACGCTCATCGATAATACGACCGAGTTCTTCATCCTCAAGAATATCCATAAGATGAGCATAAAGTGCCGGAGGCACACAGTAAAAAGCCGGTTCATTACGGTTAAGAATGGCAACTGGAGCGCCCTCTCCGGCATTGAAAGTTCCCATTGGATCACGTTTCAGTTCTGTAATGCTTGCTGCAGTAGTCGTTAAAATTTGAAATGCCATAATTTACCTCCTGGTTGATGACTAAATATAGCACCTTTAATAGTACTAATAAAAGCATCCTTCACGAAGGGGATTCAGCTCCAGCCCGGTCAGTGATGCGGGCAGCTGACGGTTTTTTCAAGGCTAATTTCAGATGTCCAGAACCTAACTTGTGACCACTGAAACCGGCGTTAATAACTCGCCAACCCTTATCAAGCGTGATGTAACAACCGAAGTCAGCCTTGCAGATGGTGATATTATTTTACTTGGTGGCCTTGCTGAACAGTCGGATGGATTATTCTGGCCTCTGACGTGTCGCAGATTGCATATCGTACAGGCAGGGATTACAACCGTATTGCCAGAGGAAGCGATAAAATATGGTAAGTGATGCTCTTGAACAGCGGATTTATGAACTGGTAAGAAGCCATGATGGAATTTACCTCTTTAAGAAAAAAGAACTGACACCGTCAACAGATTTGGATTCAGATTTACGGTTGGAAGATGATGAAGCACTGGCATTGATGGATGATTTTTTTACGACATTCAATGTAGATAAAGGGAATTTCTCGATCACAACATACTATCCGCCAGAACCACCGCTAAAGCATTTGCTTAATCCGTTTCGCAAAAACGATATTCCTCAGGTGCCGGAGTTCACGATAGGTATGCTCATTGCGTCTGCCAGGTCTGGTCGCTGGTTGTATGACTGATTCACGCTGGGGGGCTGCTTTTCGCCCTCTGCTATTCTAATGCGCATAATGTATATTATGTTAAATTCACCAGAACATTTAAAAGACATGTTAAAGCGGCTGGATTCGTGTATGTCAAAAAACTTCTGGCCCATAAGTTTGATCCCTTCCCTGCCGTGACGCTGCGCGAATTCTGTTGATTTGCACCCGCTTATCCTGCACACGATTTCACGCAGCACACGCCACGCAGGCATAAAAAAACCGGCCACTGTGACCGGTTCGTCGCGCAGGTTTTTGGCTCAGTGGGTTTTACCCTGGTCCGCTGCTTTTTCTGACTGATGTTCTGCAGCTCTGACAACGGCGATAAACGCTTTGATACCCGGATCCACATCCGGCGACAACATGCGCATTGTTGATTTGGCATTCCTGCCGAACCTCGTCAAAAATCGCAGGATAACCGAACGTGACTTTAATCAGTGTGCGCAGCATCCCTTTGGCGACTTCCATTTCACCCGCCAGAATTAATTCGTGTATCTCCTGGATAATCTGAACCCGCGGCCCGATGTCCTTTTCGATGTCATACGCGGCCATGTTTTTTACTCCTCAGATAATCAGCACGATATTTTTCGACGGCACCCAGGTCGTTATGATACTGACAATACACTGGAAAATCTGACGGTCAAAGCAGCAACCGGGGAAAAACAGTGGCCAGTTAGCACAGCGTTTGCATGAACTGGTGGATAGTTCGGGGAATCAGCGGAAGACCCCCTATTCTCAACCATCTCCTCATAGGCTTTCCTGAACAATGTGATTGTTTGAGTAACTTTACGACAATTGCTTCAAAAACTATCAAATGCCAGACTTCCGCTACCAGACGGTATACACAGTATTACTATTTCTTTTTATATGCCCCATACAAAAGCGATACGGGTGTTTTTTCTAATATCTGGATTTCATTTTTATGTGCTTTATGTTCACTAAAAATATCTGCCAGACTTTTACCTCCAAAGGCCAGGCCAATTCCCGTTGCTGCTGCTGAAAGTAATGTCAATTGCGGCATGGCAAGTGAAGCTATACCTAACGTGGCTGTTCCTGCAAAAATTAATCCAGATGAGATCTTTTTTTTCTTTGAATTCTTAATGGCTGATTCATGCGACTTTCCATACTCTTCGACCACATTGATTAAATGTTTTGAAAAATTATTTGCCGCATCTTGCATTTGATCTGGTGTTTTTCCTTGCAAGTCATGCCTTGAGATTCTTAGTTCATGCCTTAAGGATTCCAGTTGACCTCTTTCTCTAATCTTTTTTAATTCCAGATCGGAAAGCGCAGTAAGGAATTTTACTTCCGCGGCTGAAAGGCCCATTGTAATCGCTTGCTCTTCAGAAGAAAGAGGATTTAATTTACCATAATCCTTGACTAACTGCTCCGTAGTCCATTCATGTAAAAACATATGGTTACTATAAATAACCGGATCAATGCCTAATAGTGTTGCCGATAATTGAGTTGATCGTTGTGCATAAATTGCACCTTCAACCTTACCCAGTAAGGTTGCTATAGCTGACGGCAGATCGTAATCCAGAAGATCTACCTCTCTTGTTGTAAAACTCTTTAAATCTGTATCGTAAACCCAGACTTCTTTTTCGATGTTATTGAAATTATTAAGCAATGTTTTTAATAATTCTTTATTTGTTAGGATCTTCTGGAATGTTTCTTCATTTCTCCCAAAGTGCTCAAGAAACGCTAAATAAGTAGCGTAATCCATTTTTCTATCTTTAAAAAAGAGCTGGCTTAGAAAAGCGGCAGATTGTTCATGATTGCGTTCTTTATCAAAATCCAGTAATTCAGGAACGATTAGAAAAATTGGATAATCATCATCAATAGTCATAAATGGGATGGCGCGAAATAGATTGGAAACATGTTCAAGTAATACCAACCTGCGCATGCGGACATAACTATTATCTGGTGGCAATGACAAAAATGAATGCAGAGAGCTAAGAGAAGGAAAATGTAATGGATCAACCATTATGATGCTATCAAAATAAATCCCCAGAGATCTAAGGTGATTAGATATGTTATAACCAAAGCGTTGAATCGGAAGTAATAATCGATAACTTTTAGACGCCCGCACTTCTGTTATAAGCGCCGCGGCGTGAGTATCCCAAAATTTATTTAGCAACACGATTAGGTTTGTAAGTTGATTATCTAACTCGGGAGAGCTAATTAGCTCTTTTAGGATGAATCTACGTAATTCTTTTAGTTCTAAATTTCTGAATGCATATTTATATTTTTCAGAAAAAGCGTTTTCCATCAATAAAACATATTCATTCTGTATGCTTTTTGTAATACTACTCATCATCTATCTCCGAACCACCACGCAACGATTTCCCAGTGTAGTGGTTCTTATCATGTGTATATTGTTAGTCATGTTATCGTAGAAAATTCAGTGGTCAATAACTCATTGAGGTAGCTACTAATATTTGCAGTTACCAGGATTTAGGATGATTTTAAAAATGTTTATAAATTCAGGCTGCGCCGCAGTGATTGCACTGATTTCCACGTAACATGATAATCAATGGCTTTGATACCCTTTAAACGAACAAATATGAGCTTAACATGGCGACAATAAAGGATGTTGCATCTTTGGCCGGTGTATCAACCGCGACTGTATCACGTGTCATTAACCAGACCGCGTGGGTTGAACCCGTCACGCGCGAACGTGTAGAGAAAGCCATGCGCGATCTCAATTATCGCCGGAATGCCGCCGCTATCGCGCTGGCGAAACGTAGCGGCGATATGCTCGGATTGTTAACCGGCAATCTGGCTGATCCTTTTTTTGCCCACCTTGCTCGCGGCGTAGAAGATGTTTCTCGTAAGCAGCAGTATCGCCTGATGGTATGTAGCGGCGGCCACGACGAAGAAATGGAAAAAGCGGGACTGGATTTTCTGGTTAATCAAGGTTGTGAGGCTATTGTTGTACACGCCAGCCGATTACCGGATAAAGAGCTGCTGCGCTACGCAGCCCACTTTCCAGCGCTGGTTGTTGTGAATCGTTATATCGCCGGTATGGCCAACCGGTGTATCTGGCTGGAAAATCGCAGCGCCGCCAGGGAAGCGACCCGATATCTCCTGGCGAACGGGCATCGGCGCATTGCCTGTGTGACATCTGACTTGCCAATTATTGATCGTCAGGAACGCCTTGATGGTTACCGTGAGGCGCTGGAAGAATATGGTATTTCTCCAGACCCTCGCTGGGTGATTAGCGTTCCGTTTAACGAAGAAGGCGGCGAGCGGGCCGCGCATCAACTTATTAATAGCGGGCTTCCCCTTACGGCAGCGGTCACGTTTAACGATGTGATGGCCGCTGGCATTATGCGTATTCTTCATCAACGCGGCGTTCACCTTCCGCAACAGCTCTCTATTGTCGGCTTTGATGATGTGGTGCTGGCCCGGTATCTTTATCCGGCGTTAACAACAATGCATTATCCGGTCGAACAAATGGCGCGTTGTGCTGCGCAACTGGCGATACAGTTATACCAGGGCATTACGCCGCCGCCCAGCAGCAATCATTTCAATGCCGAACTGGTGATCCGCGATTCTGTCGCGCCCTATTTTTCACGATGAATGCGTCGTCAACAGTAAAAACTGTGATGACTATCAAATTAACCCTTCTCATGTAATCGGTTACATGGACGAAAGTAATGGATCACAGTAGTGAGAAGCGTATCCCCCTACCCTTGAGCTACCTTACTGACCGGAGCTCCATTATGAGTGCATCACAAAACAAGAAGAAAACGCTGTCATTGGGTTTAGCGCTAATCCCAGTCATCTCCATGTTGTTATTGTTGATTATCGGTTACGGCATCATGGGGCTACGTATCGAACCGCTCCTTCTGTGCTCTGCGGCGGTAGCGGCAGGCATTGCATGGTGGCAAGGATACTGTTGGGAAGACATCATCAACTCAGTGGTGGATAAGCTGGCTAAAGCAATGCCGGTTATCATGATCCTGATCTGCGTGGGCGGTTTGATTGGCACCTGGATGTTTAGTGGCACCATTCCCTACATGGTGTACTGGGGGCTAAAACTCATAAGCCCGGAATATATTTTGATTGCAGCCTTCTTTTTAACCAGCGTGGTCTCCGTCTGTACCGGTACATCATGGGGATCCGCCGGGACGGTTGGCGTTGCGTTAATGGGGGTTGCCGCCGGGCTGGACGTGTCTCTTGCAGCAGCAGCTGGCGCCGTCGTTTCTGGCGCTTATTTCGGCGACAAAATCTCACCCTTGTCCGACTCGACTAACTTTGCCGCGATTGTCGCAGACACTACTCTGTTTGAGCATATTCAGCATTTACTTTGGACGACCCTGCCAAGTTTCCTGCTTGCCGCCGTGGTTTATCTTATCGCCGGACACAGTAATATGCTGGGCGAGGTGGCCACGCCGCAGCGCGTTACGGACATCATCCACTCGCTGGAGTCGCTATACCATTTTAATATTGTTCTTATTTTGCCGCCGGTGATCGTACTGTGGGGCGCAATTCGCAAGAAGCCTGTCATCCCATTAATGTTAAGCGCCTGCGTACTTGCCTTGTTCCTCGGCGTCATCATGCAGGGACTGAGCATCAAACAGGGACTGGACGCTTTCATTGATGGATTTGATATCGCCATGTTCCCACAAGGCGCAGAAGGTGTCGTGGCCGATGTTCCGCGACTGCTAAACCGGGGCGGAATGTTCTCGATGATGGGAACAATACTGTTAGTTTTCTGCGCTTTTTCATTTGCCGGAGCGCTAACGTTAACCGGCGCGTTAACGATCATCATTAACCGGCTGCTGACTATTATTCATAGCGTTGGTCAGCTCATTGCCGCCACTATCGGCACCACAATTTTGGTCACAGGAGCGACCAGCGACGGTAAACTGGCATTGTTAGTTCCCGCCGAACTGTTTAAAGATGCCTATCGTCGTATGGGGCTGGATACTAAAAACCTTTCACGGACGATAGAAGATGCCGGTACCGTTATCGAACCTCTCCTGCCGTGGACCTCGGCTGGCGTCTACATGGCAACCACGCTGGGCGTTAGCACGCTTGATCTTCTGCCCTGGGCTATCCAGTGCTATGCGGCAATCTTCTTCGCATTAATTTATGGTTTTAGCGGAATTGGTATTGCCAGAACTGCCTCCGCCTCAGAAAAGTCGCCGCAATCGTCAGTGACGGAATAATAAGGAAACAAGATGGATTTTAACCAGATTATCAATCGCAACAATACTGGTTCGGTAAAGTGGGATTTTATTGAGCGTCACTTTGGCGATGGCGCAGGGAAACTGCTGCCGATGTGGGTTTCTGATTTCGATTTTGCCTGCCCGCCTGAGGTTCAGGCGGCATTGCATCAGCGAATCGAGCACGGCGTATTTGGCTATAGTGAACGTGATGAGGCCTATTTTAACGCCCTGCTTCACTGGTTTTCGTCACGCCACCAGCTCACGTTAAAACAGGAATGGGTATGCAGCGTGGAAGGCGTCGTACCAGGGTTGGCGCTCTTAGTGCAAATGTTGACGCATCCAGGCGACGGCGTAGTGGTACAGGGACCATACTATGGCTCCTTCGCCAAAATAATCACGCTTAATGGTAGAAAACTGCTGGAGAATCCCCTTAGCGAGTCGCCGGACGACGGCTACCAGATGGATTTTTGCCAACTGGAAAGGCTGTTTCGCCATGAGCGCCCTCCGCTGATGATTTTGTGTAATCCACATAATCCAACCGGGCGTTGCTGGTCGGCCAACGAGCTGGAGCAACTGCTTTTATTATGTGAAGCTTATGATGTCACTCTCATCTCGGATGAAATATGGGCCGATCTATTGCTGCCCGGCGAAACCTTTACCTCGGTACTGCATTTAGGGGAGCGCTGGCATAAACGGGTCATCTCCGCCACTGCGGCCAGCAAAACGTTTGGCTTATCGTCGTTGCGAATTTCTAATTTTCTCATTCCCGATCCTACGCTTCGCCAGCGTTTCCTGTCTCGTCTGGACGCTCATGGGCTGGATGTCTTTAACGCCCTCTCCGTTCAGGCGGCGACTACCGCATGGAATGAAAGCAGACAGTGGCTGGATTCGCTACTGGATTACCTGGCGGAAAACCGCCGCTGGTTTGTTGAACAGGCGACAGAGCACCTTCCCTGGGCAAGAATTGTCCCGGCGCAGGGAACCTATTTATTATGGATGGATTGTAAAAAACTGGGACTGGATGACGAACAGCTAAAATGGGTAATGGCGGATGTCGCGGGTATTGCTCCTTCAATGGGCAGCGGCTTTGGCCCGGCGGGCAGCGGATTTATCCGTTTAAATCTGGGATGTCCACGTACCTACCTTGAAATGGCAATAGACGGCCTGAAGCGAATATCGGTGAAGACAATCAAAGGAATACCAACAGGCGGATGAATTTTTCGGGCGGTAAACTGACAACGGTGTTATTTCTGCGACATGATATCGCCTGAGCGCCAGTAAAAAAACCGGCCATCAAGGCCGGTTGGGTCCGGAGCGCGGTTTTACTATCAGGGGCGTCTGAATAATACGATGCTGCGCCCGGCCAGATCGAAATCCATTTCTTCGGTAATCCGCATTCCCTGCTGCGCGTTATCGGCAGTCGTCAGTTCAAGTACCCAGCCGCCTTCTCCCCACATCGGAATACGGAACGGTACGCTGCCTTCAAACGGATTGAAAAGCAGTAAGGCGTCATGCCAGATCCCCGCTTCCGGCTGGAGATCGGGACGACTAATGCATACGCCTATGGTCGATCCCTCATCCCATTGTTCGGATTGCTGCGCCCCTCCGCCGGCGTTAAACCAGCGGATCTCCAGACCGTCACGCCAGCTCTCCCGGCGCAGCAACGGTTGCGTGGCGCGCAGTTGAATCAGATGACGGGTAAACTCCCGTAGCGCATTGGCGGTTTCCGGCAAATTATCCCAGTGGACCCACGATATTTCACTGTCCTGACAGTAGCCATTATTATTGCCCATCTGACTGCGGCCAAACTCATCGCCCGCTAATAACATCGGCGTGCCGTGCGAGAAAAGCAAGGTGGTCAGGAAATTGCGTTTCTGTTGCTCGCGTATCGCATTGATGCCTTCGTCGTCGGTTGGCCCTTCTGCGCCATAGTTACAGGAGCGGTTATCATTATGCCCGTCATTATTATCTTCGCCATTGGCTTCATTATGTTTGTCGTTATAAGACACCAGATCGTTCAGCGTGAAGCCGTCATGGGCAGTAATAAAGTTAACGCTTGACCAGGGGCGACGGCCGCGCAAATCATAGAGATCGCCGGAACCCAGCAGGCGTGCGGCGAAATCATTTGTGACGTTGTCACCTTTCCAGTATTCGCGCACCGTATCGCGGTATTTATCATTCCATTCGCCCCACCCTGGTGGAAAGCCGCCAACCTGATAGCCGCCCGGTCCGATATCCCAGGGTTCGCCAATCAGTTTCAGTTTTGCCAGCACCGGGTCTTGCGTTACCGCATCAAAAAAGCCGCCTCTCTGATCAAAGCCTTCCGGCTCACGACCAAGAATGGTGCCCAAATCAAAACGAAAGCCGTCGACATGCATTGACTCCGCCCAATAGCGAAGGGAATCCATCACCATTTGCAGTACCCGTGGATGAGAGGTATTGACGGTATTACCTGTCCCTGTATCGTTAATGTAATAGCGATGCTGATCGGGCATGGTGCGATAGTAAGAGAAGTTATCGATACCTTTAAATGACAGCGTGGGGCCAAGCTCATTCCCTTCTGCCGTATGGTTATAGACCACATCCAGTATCACTTCGATGCCGGCATCATGGAAAGCGCGCACCATATCGCGGAATCCCTGAATACCTTTTGGACCATAGTAGCGCGTCGCCGGCGCAAAAAAGCCCAGCGAGTTGTATCCCCAGAAATTTTTCAGTCCTTTATCGAGCAGATGCTGATCGTCCGGGAACCAGTGAACGGGTAAAAGCTCGACGGAGGTAATACCCAGACTTTTAATGTAATCCACGCTGGCTTTATGTCCCATGCCCTCAAACGTACCGCGTAGAGGCTCAGGGATCGCGGAATTAAGCTGGGTAAAGCCTTTTACATGCGTTTCATAAATAATGGCGTTCGACCACGGTATGGAAGGCCGTTGTCTATCCTCCCAATTCGCCTCAGCCGGATCAATCACCCGGCATTTAGGCGTAAATGGCGCGCTATCCTGGTCATCAAAGGTCAAATCTTTATCGTCATGAAGTAATTGATACGCGAAATGCGCATCGTTCCACTGAATATCGCCCACCAGCTCACGGGCATAAGGGTCAATAAGCAGCTTATTGGGGTTAAAACGATGACCATTTTCCGGGTCATAAGGACCGTAAACGCGGTACCCATACAGCGCGCCGGGCTGCAACTTCGGGACATAGCCGTGCCATATTTCGTCGGTATATTCCGGTAACTCCAGACGAGCGATTTCATGCTCCCCGCTCGGATCGTAAAGGCAAAGCTCGACGCGTTCCGCATGGGCGGAAAAAATAGCGAAATTCACACCTTCGCCGTCATAATTTGCGCCAAGCGTATGGTTGTATCCTGATCTGATTTCA
This sequence comes from Salmonella sp. SAL03688, assembly GCF_046551895.1. Taxonomy (NCBI): domain Bacteria; kingdom Pseudomonadati; phylum Pseudomonadota; class Gammaproteobacteria; order Enterobacterales; family Enterobacteriaceae; genus Salmonella; species Salmonella sp. SAL03688. The sequence continues at coordinate 69,905 of NZ_JBGDVI010000005.1, read as the reverse complement.
AAAGCCCTGTTTGTTGTCATTCTCTTTCTCCACCCACGGTAAACGTTGTCCTGTCACGGCACATCAACACATAAACTCAGTCGCTCATTAAAACCAGTACGCCGCCCTGATGTGAGGCCAACGACAGGTGTTCACCAGCCATTAACCTCTCCTGGGTAAGCACATTGCGATAACGATGCTGATTAAGCTGTCCGGGTATAATAATGTCGGTTCCTGCCCAGAAACCGCTATGCGATTGTGACAATAAGCCGTCACATTCGGCGAACACCAGTCGGGGCGCAACAACAATCAGCGCATCATCATGATTGACTCTGGCGTAAGCGATGACCTTGTCGGCACGCTGACCAACAGCCCGCAGCGGTATATAGTCGCCAAAACGGAAGAGCTCATGATTCTGCTGACGCAAACGCAGTAATGCAGCGGTGACATACTGATTCACCTGCCCGTTCAGCCAACTCTCTTCGCGCGAGAAAACTCCCGGCGTTAGTTGGTCTAACTGCTGCGCCAGCGTGGCGAAATCCGGTTCGCGGCGGTTGTCGGGATCGACAAGACTAAAATTTAACGCCTCGCTCCCCTGATAGATATCAGGTACCCCCGGCGCGGTTAATTTGATAACGGTCTGCGTCAGGCTGTTAACCAGCCCTGCGCGGATGAAGGGTTGCAAGGAACGATAATAATCCTGCAAAAATGTCTGGTTATCCGGTGCCAGTAAATAACGGGCGTAATCAAGCATTGCCGTTTCGTAAGCCTCATTACTGTCCACCCAATCGGTACGTAGCTTCGCTTCGCGTAGCGCTTTCTCCACAAAGGCTTCAAAGCGTGTTTTCAGCGCGTTTAAACCTGTTTCGTCCTGTGGTTGTAGCATCGGGGGCCAGACGCCGGTCAGCGCCTGATATAACATCCACGTATCCGCCGATTTTGGCGCAGTGCCATCATTCAAAAATTTGACATGGGTCTGGTTCATCTGCCGCCAGCGGGCAAGGCATTCGCTCCACTGTTCCGGCGCTTCGGTAAGCGTATACAGGCGTGCTCGCGCATCCTCGCCTCGCTTGGTATCGTGGGTCGACGTACCGGATAACGCATCAGGCTGTTGCGCTTGTCGGGTTTTCATCTCATGGTGAAAGCGTTCGATGGAGAAGTGATGCGTGACGGGCTCGGCGCCAACTTCATTTAACGCCAGTCCCATGTTTTGACGAAAGAAAAGCGTATCCTCTACCGATTTCGCCATCAGCGGACCGGTGAGTTGTTGGAACCGAACGCGAAACTGTGTCGCCTCCTCCTGGCTGCAGGCGGGAACATCGCCGGTAAGAAGACGGCTCAGAAATGTAAGCGCTTCTGGCTGCGGAGGATTTTCAAGCGTCTTTACCCGTTCCACAATACGGTGTAACAGGCAAATATCGGTCGGCGGTAGCCCTTCTGCCGTGCCGTAAGTGCGATATACGGGAAAGGCAATTAATAACTCGCGTAACGCCTGCCGAACGACGCTCTCTTCCTGTGCGATCTGTAGCTCGCTGGCAATCGACAGCGCAAGCGCGAGCAGCCGGGTAAATTCCCCCTCGAAATTGCGATCGACCATCAGCAATTTAGCCGCCCGTAATTCCGCCCGCATATCCACTGGCGCGCCTTTAACGGTCTCGTAAGCCTGACGCAGATTGTCTATCTGCTCATCGTCAACCAGCACCTCCGCCAGCGAGGCGATAAATTCATAGCCTGTGGTGCCGGAAACCGGCCAGTCATCAGGAAGTTGCTCGCCTTTAGCGAGAATTTTTTCCACGGTGATATAGCACGCCGGCCCCACTTCCTGACGTAAACGCGCAAGATAGGCTTTCGGATCGGCAAGGCCGTCGATATGATCGATACGTAAACCGTCAACCGCCCCCGTTCTGACCAGCTCCAGAATCAGCCGATGTGTATCGTCGAAGACGGTTTTATCTTCCACCCGCATTCCCACCAGCCCTGTGACCTCAAAGAAACGCCGATATGAAAGCGAGCGAGCGGCATCGCGCCAGGACATTAATTTCCACGGCTGGCGCTCATGCAAATCAGCAATGGCGGCTTTATCGGTAAGCGCCAGTATTTCGGCCTCGCGCCCCTGCCACGTCGCCGGCGCAAGCGGATAATAGTTATCATAATAGGCGAACGCGGGTTTACCCGTAGCGGGATCGGGCTTGATCGCAATTTCTCCGTTTTCCAGCACGGCGTCAAACGTGTCGCCTAAAAAAGGCAGCGTCAGTCGGCGCGACCAGTCAATATCGAAATGGCGCGCGTAACGGCTCTCCTTGCCATATTCAAGCACGTCGCGCCACCAGGCGTTTTCCAGCGAGCTGGCCATGTGATTAGGCACAATATCGATGATCAATCCCAGACCTTGCGCTTTAAGTTCAGCCACCAGTCTTTCAAATCCTTCGCGCCCGCCAATAGAGGGCTCAATCTCATTCGCATCGGTGACATCATAACCATGCGTTGACGCTTTGGTGGCGGTAAAGATGGGTGAGGCATAAAGATGGCTGATACCCAGATTTTTAAGGTAAGGCACCAGCGCCGCAGCGCGATCGAAGGTCATGCCATTGCGAAACTGAAGACGATACGTTGCAGTTGGGATCATGATGCAGACTCTCCCTGGGCTAAGCGGACAATAAGAGAATGTTGGGAAAGCGACCCGGTGGATTCATTCGGCCAGGCGAAGAGAGTCTTACCCGGTAAATCGGGCAGCAATACCGTCGTGGCGCTAATATTCAGCGCCAGTGACAGTGTTCCTCCCGGAAAACGCCAGCTAACGGCAATAAACCCGGGCGCGGTTTGCAATACCGTTCCTGAGCTCTCACGGGCAGCGGACAACAGCGGCACGATATGCTTCTGGCGCAAAAGCAGTAGTTCGCGGGTAAACGCCAGCCACGCTTTACCCTCTTCACTGTGCTGTTGCTTCCAGTTAAGTTTTGAGCGTTGAAAGGTCTCTGGCGCATTCGGGTCCGGAACATTCTCCCCTGCATGATCGGCAAACTCTTTTGCGCGACCTTCACGAACGGCGCGGGCTAAATCCCCATGGAAATCGGTAAAAAAAAGAAAAGGACGGCTTTCGCCATACTCTTCGCCCATAAAAAGCAGCGGAATATGCGGTGAAAGCAGCAACGTGGCGAGCAATACTTTTGTTCGTTCAGCGCCAGCCAGGGTTATCAGTCTGTCGCCCTGGGCGCGGTTACCGACCTGATCGTGGTTCTGAATAAAATCCACAAAGGCGACCGGGGGTTGTCCGGTACTTTTTACGCCGCGAGGTTCGCCGGTTTGTGGTGAAATTTCTCCCTGATAAGCGAATCCTTCGGCCAGCGCTCTTGCGAGGTGTTTTTCCGGGGCATCAGCAAAATCATTGTAGTAGGCCTGGGTCTCTCCGGTCGCAAAAACGTGGACGGCATTATGAAAATCGTCATTCCATTCGGCGGTAAACAGCGGCGCATTGCCATCCTGATCTCGGGGATGCAGAGAAATAATATTGCGGCTATCTTCGGTGGTCAGATGAATGGGTCTGTCGGTAATGTCTTCCCGAATACGTTGTGCGATTTCAACCAGCACATGCCTGGCGCTACTGTCCTCAATCTGATCGATAGCGTCAAAGCGTAAGCCGTCGAGATGGTATTCTGTCAGCCAGTATAACGGCGCCTCGATGATATAGCGCCGCACGGCGTCGACATCATAGGCGATACCATTTCCCCACGGCGTCATGCGATCTTTGTGGAAAAACGCCGGCGCCAATAGCGGTAAATAATTTCCCTCCGGGCCGAAATGGTTCAGCACAATATCCAGGACGACGGAAAGACCATACCCATGCGCGGCGTCAATAAACGCTTTGAAATCATCCGGCGTCCCATAGGCAGAATGCGGCGCGTAAAGCAGTACGCCGTCATAGCCCCAGCCGCGCTCGCCGCCAAATTGCGCAACGGGCATCACTTCAATAACGGTAACGCCGAGTTCAGCGAGATAAGGCAGCTTCGCTATTGCGGCGCGGAAAGTGCCTTCCGGAGTGAACGTGCCTGTATGCATCTCGTACACCACGGCCTGCTCCCAACGGCTACCTTTCCACCCGGTGTTGCGCCACGCGTAGCTGCCTGGATCAACCACATATGACGGACCGTTGACGTCAGTTTTTTGGGCGCGGGAAGCCGGATCGGGGACCACCATGCCATCGCTGAGTACAAAGTTATACTCCGTACCTGGCGTCACCCCGGAGACGTCCAGCGTAAACCAGCCGTCACCGTTCGCCTGCATTTCCTGGTCTTTACCCGCAAGCCTGAGCATAACCTTTTGCTGACCGGTGGCCCAAAGACGAAAGCGGACAACATCAGCGGCGATATATTCAGCCCCCCAGCTTTTGCAAAAAATTTTTGAACTCATTTGTCGCTCCGTTTAACCCATAACCTCTACAACATCCGAAGAACAAGCATAGACTATGGGGCTAATCTTTACGTGACACTGTCACTTAACAGGCATTCTTTTTCATATCTGCGTGTAAAACCGTGGAATTATTGTCGGGATTGCTCAGATGTACCGAAGTGCGCGGTATCGCCTCGCCCGTGTTCGCCAGAGCCCTGAACACGCTGTAGCTGGATAACCTCCCCCTGCTCCCAGGCGTTAGCCCCCTTAACAATGGGATGTTCAGGCAGATCCTGCCGCTCGCGTTTAATGGCCTGGGTATCAATTCCCAGACGGCGATCCCGATCGGCCAGCAGCGCGGGGTCAAGCTGCCCGTCGCCAGTAAAGCCCATCATCAGCGCAGGGATACCCATTGGCAGGGTTTTATCCCGGTCGGTATGCCAGGTGTGCCAGGTCTTGCCATAAGTATTAACAATCTTACTCATCAACGCTTTATCAGCGACCTGCGGTAAGCCAGGCGCCACCAGGCTACCGGATTTCACCTCGTACTGGTGGCTGTGCCACAGTTTTTTCTCCTCGGGAGGAAGCGTTTTAAATAAACGTTCGCTGATAATGTACTCCACCCCCATCAGGCGCGCGTTTTTCGTATTGCCGTCGTAAATCACCGCCTGCATGACATCTTCGTTCAGGACGGTAACGTAATGGTGCGCTTCCATCTGTCCGTTTTTATCACCGCTATAAAAATGGAACCCGTCAAGGTAGGTACTGATGGCATCGACAGGTGGTCTGGATTGAATAGCCGCCGCGCCTGTTTCCAGGGTACGTAATTTGGCAGATGTTTTTTCCCCGGGAATAGGCGTTTGCGGCGGCGTATTATTGGCGCCGCATCCGGCCAGAAAAGGAATGATAAAGAGTGCCAGCGGTAAAATTTTCATTAGGTCTCCATATAGTGAAAGGGCTCTAATGAAAATAGTGCAATACCACGTGATTGGTAGAAGAAATGGAAGATGTTATTTGTGACGGCGTCACAAATAGTAAAACCCGACACACAGGCCGGGTTTTGATATCAGTTTACTCTTATTTTGAGAGTTCTTTCTTGATTTCGTCTTTTATTTTGCTTAATTCACTCTGCGGGTTTTTCTTACAAAGCTCAACGGCTAGCGGCACTGCTGTCGTCTCAGTTTCCTGGAAATCAACGTAGTCCCCGCCTTTAAAATCTTCATCTTCATTCAGCACCCAGAAAGCGACTGGCGCCATCGTCTGCGGATTGAGGTCAACAAACTCCTGGCAGCTCATACCTTTAGGCGTAACGTTTGTTTTAGTAGTATCTGTTGCCGCATTCACGCTAACACTGGTTACCAGCGCTGCCACGATAATACCTGCTGTAGCAAGGGAGAATTTATTCATTGTTGTTGCTCCAATAATTATATAAATAACCTCTACATCTGCGCGTTAACCCGTTAATGTAGAACACAGAAAATAATACCCCTCCTCTCTCAGGAATAAAGATCACCCTCCGTGATATGGCTATTATTGATATTTACGTTGACTGATTTTGATGTTTGATGAATAAAGCAACATGGCGAGCAGATTTTAGGGCGAAAAAGTAGGCCACGACAATAGCCACTGACGTGGTCTACGGCGCGTTGAGGTGATAGAAATGCGGCAGGCATTCAGATAGACCGGGAGCGAGCCCTCCGTCTGAATGTATATTCATCAGCCCGATCAACCCATCGTTACCGGGCTGGCGAGGTTATCAGGCGTTAAGCTGGTAGTCGAGGGTGATTTCCGCATTCAGAACCTGCGATACCGGGCACCCGGCTTTTGCTTTCTGGATGATTTGATCGAAAGTTGAAGCATCAATATCTGCTACCGCAACTTTGCTTTGTAGCGCAATTTTGGTAATGGCGAAGCCCGCCTCCACCTTATCAAGCGATACGTCAGCGGTTGTGTCAATGGATGTCGGCGTAAATCCAGCCTCTCCCAGCATGAGTGATAGCGCCATGGAGAAACAGGCCGCATGTGCGGCGCCAATTAACTCTTCCGGGTTGGTTCCCTGCGCGCCTTCGAACCGGGTATTGAATCCATACGGTTGTTGATTAAGCACGCCGCTTTCTGTTGATACAGTGCCTTTACCTCGTTTGATATCGCCTTCCCAGTGTGCCTGACCTTTCTTATGGATTGTCATTTTTGCTCTCCTGTTGGCTCAAAAAATAAAGTATAGACCATGCTGCTAATCTGCGTTGTCCATGCCGATGGAGGTAGCATGTTGTCGATTACCCGCACTTCAGATATAGAAAATAGTTGTATGCTTTTTCAGTGATGAATATTAAACCAACAGGCCTCCCTTTCTTTAAAGAATATATCCTTCTTTTTATCCTTACTTTTTCTTCCGGAGGAGTATTCCATTATGTATATTTTCATTTAAATTAAGATTTGTCTTATCTCGTTGTAATAAAGGATAAAAATCGCAATAAGTAGCCTTTTGAATGTATATTAATTGACCACTACTAGTATGAGGATATGTAATTGGCAAACGTAATATATTTTCTTCTGGGGTAAGCAATTAGAGCTCCGCCTTGCGTTAAAATAACTCCAGGACTAATCTTAACCACAGCCGCAAAATTATTTGCCATGCTGAATACGAATTAATTTTCTGCGAGCCGTACTAAATAAATACATGTTCACGGAGGCATTATATGTTTACTTATCACTCAGCAAATACCTCAGCAGCACAACCGGCCCTGGTCAACGCGATTGAGCAAGGATTACGCGCGGAGTTAGGCGTTGTCACTGAAGATGATATTTTAATGGAGCTGACCAAATGGGTTGAGGCTTCCGACAATGACATCCTCAGTGACATCTACCAGCAGACCATCAACTATGTGGTAAGCGGGCAGCACCCGACTCTGTAAAACCTGCTATGCTGTATCGGCAACCTTAGGGGTTACGTTTCTTTCGCGTAAGCGAATTTGTCCTTAAAACTAGCAACAGGATTGAGGAGTTAACATGAAATCGAACCGTCAGGCTCGTCATATACTTGGACTGGATTACAGAATTTCCAACCAGCGTAAGGTTGTTACTGAAGGCGACACCAGCAGCGTGGTGAATAACCCAACCGGCAGAAAGCGCCGCGCCGATAGCCAAAAGTAATCGTACAGTCCTGAAATGACGTTAAACACCATTGCATCTGCAATGGTGTTTTTGTTTATAGGAATGACCTTAACGTCTCACAATGCTTTATACTCAGGGTCGGTTCCCTGGTGGAAGGCAATATATGATGATAAACGACGGTGCCAGGGACAGTTATTCGAAAAAGAGTGAGTAACATGGAAACTACAACCAAGAAAGCACGTTCCCTTTATATCCCTTACGCTGGCCCTGTATTGCTGGAATTCCCCCTGTTAAACAAAGGCAGCGCTTTTAGCGTAGAAGAGCGCCGCAACTTCAATTTGTCAGGGCTCCTGCCAGAGGTCGTCGAGTCGATTGAAGAACAGGCCGAACGCGCCTGGCTCCAGTATCAGGGGTTTAAAACAGAAATTGATAAGCATATTTACCTGCGTAACATCCAGGATACCAACGAAACGCTCTTTTATCGACTGGTGCAAAACCATCTTGAAGAGATGATGCCGGTTATCTATACCCCGACCGTGGGCGCGGCCTGTGAGCGCTTCTCTGAGATTTATCGCCGGGCGCGCGGCGTATTTATCTCTTATCCGAACCGTCACAATATGGACGACATTTTGCAGAATGTGCCTAACCACAACATTAAAGTTATTGTGGTGACGGATGGCGAGCGGATTCTGGGGCTTGGCGATCAGGGCATCGGCGGGATGGGGATCCCTATCGGTAAGCTGTCATTATACACCGCCTGCGGCGGCATTAGTCCGGCCTATACCCTTCCCGTTGTGCTGGATGTCGGCACCAACAATCAACAGTTACTCAACGATCCGCTTTACATGGGCTGGCGTCATCCGCGCATTACCGACGATGAGTATTATGCGTTTGTCGATGAGTTTATTCAGGCCGTTAAGCAGCGCTGGCCAGATATCCTGCTACAGTTTGAAGATTTCGCGCAGAAAAACGCAATGCCGCTGTTGACGCGCTATCGTGATGAGATTTGCTCCTTTAACGATGATATTCAGGGCACCGCAGCCGTGACCGTTGGTACGTTGATCGCCGCCAGCCGCGCTGCCGGCAGTCAGCTTAGCGAGCAGAAAATCGTTTTTCTCGGCGCGGGTTCCGCCGGATGTGGGATTGCTGAACAAATCATCGCGCAGACTCAGCGTGAAGGTTTAAGCGAAGATGCCGCCCGACAGAACGTTTTTATGGTCGATCGCTTCGGCCTGTTGACGGACCGGATGCCTAATTTATTGCCGTTCCAGGCAAAACTGGTGCAGAAATGCGACAATCTTCAGAACTGGGATACCGAAAATGACGTGCTGTCGCTGCTGGATGTGGTGCGTAACGTGAAGCCGGATATTCTGATCGGGGTTTCCGGCCAGACCGGGCTCTTTACTGAAGAGATCATCCGCGAGATGCATAAGCATTGCCCTCGCCCGATCGTCATGCCGCTCTCTAATCCCACCTCTCGCGTGGAGGCCACGCCACAGGACATTATCGCCTGGACGGAAGGCAACGCGCTGGTGGCAACCGGCAGCCCATTCTCGCCGGTCATCTGGAAAGATAAGGTTTATCCGATCGCACAATGTAATAACGCCTATATTTTCCCCGGCATCGGTCTGGGGGTTATCGCTTCCGGCGCATCGCGCATTACTGATGAAATGCTGATGTCAGCCAGTGAGACGCTGGCGAAACATTCTCCGCTGGTCAATAACGGCGAAGGATTAGTGTTGCCAGCGCTTAAAGACATCCAGGTTGTGTCGCGCGCTATCGCTTTTGCCGTAGGCAAAATGGCGCAGCAACAAGGCGTAGCGGTGAAAACCTCTGCGGAAGCGCTGCAACAGGCGATTGACGATAACTTCTGGAAACCGGAATACCGCGACTACCGTCGGACTTCCATTTAATACGTACCCGGCGGTGAATGCCGCCGGATATCACTTTCTTCTTTAGTTTTGGCGAGTCTGTCGACACACCTGAATTCCTTTCCCTGCTTATTTGTCAAGCTACTAATATTAGCCACCTTTATGTATTGAACGGGGATTTATCAGGATAATCCTGGCTAAACTATTACATTGTATTTCTGCCGCCTTGCATAACTCATCAGAAATATTAATCCTAAAGAGGTAATAGCACCTTACCTGCTATTACCTGCTATGCAGTTCACTATTAATAAAAGGAGAAGGTTATGAAAGCTGCTGTTGTCACACAAGATCATCAGGTTGATGTTACTGAGAAAACGCTGCGTCCCCTTCGCCACGGTGAAGCTTTGCTAAAAATGGAGTGCTGCGGCGTATGCCATACCGATCTACACGTGAAAAACGGAGATTTCGGTGACAAAACCGGCGTCATTCTGGGACACGAAGGCATTGGCGTCGTGGCGGAAGTCGGTCCCGGTGTCACCTCGCTGAAACCCGGCGATCGCGCGAGTGTCGCGTGGTTTTATGAAGGATGCGGACACTGTGAGTATTGCAATACGGGCAATGAAACCTTATGCCGCAACGTGAAAAATGCCGGTTACACGGTAGATGGCGGCATGGCCGAAGAGTGTATTGTCGTCGCGGATTATGCGGTGAAAGTACCGGAAGGTCTGGACTCTGCGGCGGCAAGTAGTATTACCTGCGCGGGCGTTACCACCTATAAAGCGGTGAAGATTTCTCATATTAAACCTGGCCAGTGGATTGCCATCTACGGTCTGGGCGGTCTGGGTAATCTGGCCTTGCAGTACGCGAAAAACGTTTTCAATGCGAAAGTGATCGCCATTGATGTCAATGATGGACAACTGAAACTGGCCGAGGAAATGGGCGCAGATCTGACCATTAATTCACGTACGGAAGATGCGGCTAAAATTGTGCAGGAAAAAACCGGTGGCGCGCACGCAGCGGTGGTTACCGCGGTCGCTAAGGCTGCGTTTAATTCCGCAGTAGATGCCGTTCGCGCCGGAGGCCGCGTGGTGGCAGTCGGGCTACCGCCAGAAGCCATGAACCTTGATATCCCTCGCCTGGTGCTGGATGGCATTCAGGTTGTCGGTTCGTTGGTGGGGACACGCCAGGATCTGACCGAAGCCTTCCAGTTCGCGGCGGAAGGAAAAGTCGTGCCAAAAGTCGCTTTACGTCCGCTTGAAGATATCAACGCTATTTTTAAAGAGATGGAACAGGGACAAATTCGTGGCCGTATGGTCATCGATTTCCGTCGTTAAACGATTTGCTGTGGTCGTCTGAGTAGTTTTCATAACAGACAGCAGATGAAAACAAGGCGCTACGAGGATAGCGCCTTGTTTATCAGATCGCGAAAGAATTACTGAATACCTTTTTCGCTCTCTTTTTTTGCTTCCGCCTTCTCGATTTCACGATACCAGCGTGGGTGATGTTTCTTCGCCCAGCGACGGCTGACCTTCCCTTCGATCATGCCTTTAATCGAGCCTTTCACCCAAAACGCCATATACATATGGATGAGGATCGCGTGCATTAAAATAATGCCCGCCGCCGCATGAATTAACAGGCTATAACGCACCACCTGCATGGGGAAATACTGCGCGAAATACGGACGCCAGATAATCACGCCAGTCACCAGCAGCACAAAAATCATGCTCATAATGGACCAGAACATCATCTTCTGTCCGGCATTGTATTTGCCGACATCCGCCACCTTATGCTCATTGCCTTTCAATACTTCGACAATATTTTTCAGCCACGGAATATCTTTTTTATCCGGGATGTTGTGGTGGACGAAACGCACGAACATAAACATCAGCGCGATGAAGATGGCAATACCGAAGAACGGGTGCAAAATACGTCCCATCTGCGGCGTGCCAAAGGTTTGCGTCAGCCATTGTAGCGTCGGGAAGAAAAACGAAATCCCCGACAGCGCTACCAGGAAGAAGCAGATCACCACCGTCCAGTGACAGGCGCGGTCGACAAATTTCGTGCGCACAATCATTTTCGACTTACTCATGATGATCCTCCTCATCGTCGTCCGTTTCTTTATTCGGGCCAATACCGATGTAGTGGTAAATCAGACCGGCGAAAGTGGCGATAAAGCCCGCTGCGGCCAGCGGTTTTAGCGCCCCTTTCCACAGATTGATTGAGGTATCGATCTGCGGATCTTTCGGCAAGCCGTGGTACAACTCCGGCTGATTGGCATGGTGCAGCACATACATGACGTGCGTACCGCCAACGCCCTGCGGGTTGTAGATACCGGCATGTTCAAAGCCGCGCGCTTTTAACTTCTCCACGCGTTGCTCACCCAGTTCCAGCATCTCTTTTTTGGTGCCGAAGTGAATAGCCCCGGTCGGACAAGTTTTGACGCAGGCCGGTTCCTGGCCCACGCTGACGCGATCGACGCAGAGCGTACATTTATAAACGCGGTTGTCCTCTTTGTTGAGGCGCGGAATATTAAACGGACACCCGGCGATACAGTAACCACAGCCGATACAGTGTTCAGATTGAAAATCAACAATCCCGTTCGCGTACTGGATGATAGCCCCGGCAGATGGACAGGCTTTAAGACAGCCTGGATCTTCACAGTGCATACAACCATCTTTACGAATCAGCCACTCCAGCTTGCCGTTCTGCTCGGTTTCGGTAAAGCGCATCACCGTCCAGGACTTGGCGCTGAGATCGGCAGGGTTATCGTACACCCCGACACAATGACCAACGTTATCGCGAATATCGTTCCATTCAGAACAGGCTACCTGGCAGGCTTTACAGCCGACACAGGAGGAGACGTCGATCAGTTTCGCGACTTCGGCTTTGTAATCACGCGCCTGCGGAGGCGGCGTGATGGCGTTTGTTGCGGACCGTTTAATAATGTCCTGCGTTTCCATAGACATATGTTCGCCTCCCTTACGCCTTCTCGATGTTAACTAAAAACGCTTTGTATTCCGGCGTTTGCGAGTTGGCATCACCGACATTTGGCGTCAGAGTATTGGCGATATAGCCTTTGCGCGCGACACCCTCAAAGCCCCAGTGAATCGGGATCCCCACCGTTTCAACCTGCTGACCGTTGACATGCAGGGTACGAAGGCGACGAGTTACCACCGCGACCGCGCGAATAAACCCGCGTTTACTGCTCACCTTCACATAGTCGCCGTTAGCAATACCTTTCGCTGCCGCCAGCGTCTCACTGATCTCCACAAACTGTTCCGGCTGAGCGATAGCGTTAAGTAGCGCATGTTTGGTCCAGGTATGGAAATGCTCTGTGAGGCGGTAAGTCGTGCCCACGTACGGAAACTGCTCCTTCTTACCCATGCGCAGCGCATCTTCTTCATACAGACGCGCCGCCGGGTTCGAGACCACATTCGGGTGCAGCGGGTTAGTGCCCAGCGGCGTTTCCATCGGCTCGTAGTGTTCAGGGAACGGCCCTTCCGCCATTTTATCAATAGCAAACAGACGTCCCAGCCCTTCCGGCTGCATGATAAACGGATTGGTCCCGCTCCCCGGCGCCGCGTTGTTAAAGTCCGGAATATCGTTCCCTGTCCACTTCGCGCCGTTCCACTGGATCAGCATCCGTTTTGGATCCCATGGTTTACCCTGCGGGTCCGCCGAAGCGCGGTTATACAATACGCGACGGTTTAGCGGCCACGCCCACGCCCAACCCAGTGTATTGCCAAGCCCTGACGGGTCGGCGTTATCACGTCTGGACATCTGGTTGCCCTGCTCCGTCCAGCTACCGGTATAAATCCAGCAGGAGGAGGATGTCGTACCGTCATCGCGCAGTAATGCAAAACTGCTCAACAACTGGCCTTTCCTGGCAAGCAGTGTACCGTTGGCGTCATAGAGATCTTCCAGCGCATAGCCGTTGTTCTCTTTCGCCACTTCTTCCGAATGCGGTTCATCCGGCTGCTTGTAGTTCCAGCTCATCTTCAATAGTGGTTCGGCGCCTTTACCGCCTTCTGCGCGATACATTTCACGCAGACGATGGTAAATACCGGCCAGAATCTCGCCGTCGTTACGCGCTTCGCCCGGCGCGTCCTGACCTTTCCAGTGCCACTGTAACCAGCGACCGGAGTTAGCGATAGAGCCATCCTCTTCCGCAAAACAGGTAGACGGCAGACGGAAGACTTCGGTCTGAATCGTTGTCGGATCGACATCATTAGATTCGCCGTGGTTCTGCCAGAACGTTGACGTTTCAGTCACCAGCGGATCGATAACGACCAGATACTTCAGTTTGCTTAAGCTTTGCACCACTTTGTTTTTGTCCGGGAAGGACGCCACCGGGTTAAAGCCCTGACAGAAATAGCCGGTGACTTTCCCGCTATCCATCATGTTGAAATATTTGATCACGTCATAGGACTGATCCCACTTAGGCAGCCAGGCAAAGCCCCAGTCATTCTCTTTCTGCGCCGCATCGCCATAGAAAGATTTCATCAGGCTGACGAAGAACTTAGGATAATTACCCCAGTAGTTGACCTGATCGGCCAGCGTCGCTTTGGGGGTATTCGCTGCCAGATAAGTTTGCAGATCGGCCTGTTTTTCCGATGGCAGCGTCAGGTAGCCCGGCAGGCTGGTGGAGAGCAGTCCTAAATCCGTTAAACCCTGAATATTAGAGTGGCCGCGCAAAGCGTTCACACCGCCGCCAGCCATCCCCATATTGCCGAGCAGCAACTGGATCATCGCCATGGTACGGATGTTCTGCGCCCCGACGGTATGTTGCGTCCAGCCCAGCGCATACAGGAAGGTGGTAGTGCGATCCGGAACGCTGGTAGAGGCCAACACCTCACACACCTTCAGGAAGTCTGCTTTCGGCGTACCGCAAATGTTTTCCACGACGTCCGGCGTATAGCGCGAAACGTGCTGCTTCAGCAGATTCCACACACAGCGTGGGTGCGTCAACGTTTCATCACGTTTGGCATAGCCGTTTTCATCGAACTGGTAGTTCCAGGAGGATTTATCGTACTGACGCTTTTGGGCGTCATAGCCGCTGAAAAGACCGTCATCAAAGGCAAAATCATCCCGCACCAGCAGGCTGGCGTTGGTGTAATGCTTAACGTATTCAGCGTTGATTTTGTTATTTTCGATCAGGTACAGCAAAACGCCGGACAGAAAGGTAATGTCTGTACCGGAACGTATTGGCGCATAGATATCCGCCACCGACGCCGTACGCGTAAAGCGTGGATCAACGACAATCAGCGTCGCATCGTTATTATTTTTCGCTTCCATCGCCCAGCGGAAACCCACCGGATGCGCTTCTGCGGCATTGCCGCCCATCACCATCACGACGTTGGCGTTTTTAATATCCACCCAGTGGTTGGTCATCGCACCGCGACCAAATGTTGGAGCAAGACTTGCTACCGTTGGTCCGTGTCAGACGCGCGCCTGGTTATCTACCGCCAGCATACCGAGAGAACGCGCAAACTTCTGCGTCAGCATACCCGTTTCATTGCTGGCCGCCGAGGCGCACAGCATCCCGGTAGAGAGCCAGCGGTTAACCGTGACGCCCTGCTCATTCTTTTCAATAAAGTTGGCGTCGCGGTCGGCTTTCATTAATTTAGCAATACGAGTGAAAGCGTCATCCCAGCTAATGCGCTGCCACTTGTCGGAACCCGGCGCGCGGTATTCCGGATAGCGTAGGCGATCTTCACTGTGAACATAGTCCAGCAAACCGGCCCCTTTCGGGCACAGCGCGCCACGGCTTACCGGATGATCCGGGTCGCCTTCAATATGGTAAATCGCTTCTTTCGCGTTTTTTGCCCCATCTCCCAGGCTATACATTAATAGCCCGCAACCTACGGAACAGTATGTGCAGGAGTTACGGATCTCTTTTGCGCGCAACAGCTTATAGTTTCGCGCCTGAGCCAGGGCCATTTTAGGGGTAAAACCCAGTGCGGCCACCGTTGTTCCCGCCATACCGCCCGCGCAGATTTTAAAAAATTGTCTGCGGCTGACGTCCATTGCTTTCCTCTTTTTTCCACGGATGCACGCCTCCTTCGAACTGCAGCAAAACCTCAGCCCAGGATGCGTGTATAACTTCGCGAGGAAACTAACAGCAAAATCGATAACTTTTTTGCGTCAAATCAATATTGAAACGGTTCCGCTATTAAATAGCCCTATTTTTAAACTGCAATAACTCCAGGGAGGTACTAAAAAATGACACTGCATGGCATCGCCCTCGGAAAAAGTGCTATAAGTGGCAGTTTATTTTGCGCGGTATTCAGGACAGTCACAAAGCATGACATCACAAAAAGCAACGCTAATAGGGCTTGTTGCCATCGTTCTGTGGAGCACGATGGTTGGGTTAATTCGCGGCGTCAGCGAAGGTCTCGGACCGGTAGGCGGCGCAGCCATGATCTATTCATTAAGCGGCCTGCTGCTGATTTTTACCGTCGGATTACCTGATATCCGCCGTTTCCCGGGGCGATACCTCATCGCAGGCAGCGTACTGTTTGTCAGTTATGAAATATGCCTGGCGCTTTCTCTCGGTTATGCCGCCACTCGCCATCAGGCTATCGAAGTCGGCATGGTTAACTATTTATGGCCCAGCCTGACCATTCTGTTTGCCATTCTTTTTAATGGGCAAAAAACTAACTGGCTTATTGTTCCTGGATTGCTTATTGCACTTACTGGCGTTTGCTGGGTTCTGGGGGGCGAGAATGGTCTTAATCCCGGAGAAATTATCAGCAATGTCGCCACCAGTCCGCTAAGTTATTTACTGGCATTTTTTGGGGCGTTTATATGGGCGACGTACTGCACGGTCACCAATAAATATGCGCGTGGTTTTAACGGTATCACCGTCTTTGTGTTACTCACCGCCCTGGCGCTGTGGTTACACTATTTTCTTACGCCGCAACCTGCCATGATATTTAGCCTACCGGTGATTGCTAAACTTTTTACCGCGGCATTAACGTTAGGGTTTGCCTACGCCGCATGGAATGTGGGCATACTTCATGGCAATGTGACTATCATGGCCGTAGGGTCTTATTTTACCCCCGTCATGTCCTCTGCTCTGGCAGCGCTGTTACTCAGCTCACCACTGTCATTCTCCTTCTGGCAAGGCGCAGTCATGGTTTGCGTAGGTTCACTACTTTGTTGGCTGGCAACGCGGCGGCGCTAATAGCGACGGGCGGGCCGATATTGATATTAAATCGACCCGCTGTACCTTGACACCCTTCACAACACAACTACGCTTTTATCTATCGCCTGTGTGTATTTGACGATTTTCCATTTTCACGAGCTCCCCCTGCGCCATACCAGGATTGCGCTGGTAAAAATGGATTTTATAAAATCGTTAAATATGTTAATGCAATGATATAATCATATTAACAAATATATAATTAACGCTAGCTGGCAACTGTATTAGTGCATATAATAATCAGTGGTTACTACCAAAAATAAAACCATAAACAGCCCAATAGTCCCCTCCGAAAATATATCTTATTAGACAGTCCCTATTTGAATTAATACTCTCAAATGTATTAAGGAGATCTCGATCACACAAATTAAAATAATTTGTAATCTTATGAAACTTATTATTGAACTTATGCCACTCCGTCATTTAAAAATAGTCTGCCATTGACAAACGCCTCGTTTAACAATGGTTGAGGAAACACGCTAAGAAAATTATAAGGATTATTAAAATGAAACTTAAGTTAGTGGCAGTGGCAGTGACTTCCCTGTTGGCAGCAGGCGTTGTAAATGCAGCCGAGGTATATAACAAAGACGGCAATAAACTGGATCTGTACGGTAAAGTTCACGCTCAGCATTATTTCTCTGATGATAACGGAAGTGATGGTGACAAAACTTACGCGCGTCTGGGCTTTAAAGGCGAAACGCAGATCAACGATCAGTTAACCGGTTTTGGCCAGTGGGAATATGAATTCAAAGGCAACCGTACTGAAAGCCAGGGCGCTGACAAAGACAAAACCCGTCTGGCGTTTGCTGGTCTGAAATTCGCTGACTACGGTTCTTTCGACTACGGTCGTAACTACGGCGTTGCTTACGACATCGGCGCATGGACCGACGTTCTGCCAGAGTTTGGTGGCGATACCTGGACTCAGACTGACGTCTTCATGACTGGCCGTACTACTGGTGTTGCCACCTACCGTAACACTGACTTCTTTGGCCTGGTTGAAGGTCTGAACTTTGCCGCGCAGTACCAGGGCAAAAACGACCGTGACGGCGCGTACGAGTCTAACGGCGACGGTTTCGGTCTGTCCGCAACGTATGAGTACGAA
Organism: Salmonella sp. SAL03688; assembly: GCF_046551895.1. Classification (NCBI taxonomy): domain Bacteria; kingdom Pseudomonadati; phylum Pseudomonadota; class Gammaproteobacteria; order Enterobacterales; family Enterobacteriaceae; genus Salmonella; species Salmonella sp. SAL03688. Next base: position 52,249 of record NZ_JBGDVI010000005.1, on the reverse strand, counting down.
GGTTTTGGCGTAGGTGCGGCCTATGCGAAGTCTGACCGTACTAACAACCAGGTGAAAGCAGCGAGCAACCTGAATGCTGCGGGTAAAAACGCTGAAGTCTGGGCTGCTGGTCTGAAATATGATGCGAACAACATCTACCTGGCGACCACCTACTCCGAAACGCTGAACATGACCACCTTTGGTGAAGATTCAGCGGGTGATGCGTTTATCGCGAATAAAACCCAGAACTTTGAAGCAGTTGCTCAGTATCAGTTCGACTTCGGTCTGCGTCCGTCCATCGCTTACCTGAAATCCAAAGGTAAAAACCTGGGTACTTACGGCGACCAGGATCTGGTTGAGTACATCGATGTCGGTGCTACCTACTACTTCAACAAAAACATGTCCACCTTCGTTGATTACAAAATCAACCTGCTGGACGACAGCGACTTCACCAAAGCGGCTAAAGTGTCTACCGACAACATCGTTGCTGTTGGTCTGAACTACCAGTTCTAATTTTGTTGTAGTCTGAATACAAAGCCAGTCCTTTCAGGGCTGGCTTTTTCTCTTGATGTAGACTCGGTCATAAGGAGTATGCCGTGCAGACGTTCACTGGTCGTTGTCTTTGCGGACAGAGCCATTTTACCGTTGACGTCGAAATGCTGGATGTCTATGCCTGCCATTGTACGCTGTGTCAAAAATGGTCGGGTGGAATAGCCATGTATCTGGAAGCCTGCGGGCAACCACAGCTAGCCCCCCTTTCCCCGGAACCGCCATACTTTTCATCCTCTTCGCGCGGCGAACGCTACTTCTGTTCCGGCTGCGGGTGTCCGCTGTGGTTTCGGCTTACCGATACCGATCGCTATTTTATTCCCTGGACCTTACTGGAACTGAACGAAGTTGATCGCCGTCGGCTGATTCTGGCTGCGGAAATTTATACCGAAACCCAGCCTGCCTTCTGGCGACTGACGGGGCAATACGCACGCCTCAGCGGTAAAGAGGTTGAGGAAATGGACTCCCCCTGCCAGCTAGCGCATTAAGCGCTTATCTCACCAGGCGTTATGTTATCGGCGTTGGGCTTTTGCCAGGCTGAACCACATCCCTACCGCCAGCAAAAGAAGCATACTCCCGGCGCTGCTTAACGCCACGCTATGCGACCAGATAAAGGCGTGTCTGGCGGCGTCCAGTATTGCCTGCCCCTGCGTGGGCGGTAGGCTATTCGCCAACTGCACGGCTTCTCCCATTGAAGATGACGCTCTGGCAATCTCTTGCGCCTCAAGCCCGGCAGGCAGACGGATAGACGCGGAGAAGCTACGGCTTAACAACAGACCGAAAATGGCAATGCCCAGTCCCGCGCCCAGTTCATAAGCCATCGTTTCTATCGCGCCGGCCGCCGCCGCTTTTTCTGCCGGCGCAGCGGCCATAATTGCCGACGTGGAAGCCAGCAATGCGCTGGCGGCGCTAAATCCCAGCAGCGCCATCAGCCCCCAGGCCTGCCATTGTTGGGTGCTGAAATCCGTCATCGCCAGGCCATAAAAACTCAGCGCGCTTAACGCCATGCCGCCCGTCGCGACCAGCCGTAGTCCCAGACGCGAGACCAGCGCGCCCGCAATCGGCCCGCTGAATCCACTGGCGACCATCACCGGCAGCATAAATACCCCGGCCTCATAAGGCGATAGTCCGTGAACAAACTGCAGCTCTTGCGCCATCAGCAGCTCAAAACCCACCAGCGTGATCATCGCGGTCATCGCCATCACGACGCCGCTCAGGATAATGCGATGGGTAAATAGTCGCATATCAATCATCGGACGCGATGTCGCAAGCTGTGTGCGGATAAAGAGTCCCAGGAGCAGCGCGCCGGTAAGCAGGGTAAGCGAGATGACCCACAGCGACAGATGTCCTTTCAGCGCGGTTTTAGCGCTATAGACCAACAGCAAAATGGCAATAATCAGCATCACCGCATGGCCAAGATTGAGCGGTTGATCGCGACGGCCCGCCTGGCGAGGAACATAGCGGGCGGTTAAGCCCATGACGACCAGCACAATCGGCACGTTGATCAGGAAAACCGATCCCCAGTAAAAATGCTCTAATAATATGCCGCCGATGAGCGGCCCAAACGCCGCTCCGCCTGAACCTACCGCTGCCCAGACGCCCAGCGCCATGTTGCGATGCTTCTCTTCACAAAAGGTGGCGCGTATCCCGGCCAGCGTCGCCGGTACAATCATCGCCGCGCCAATAGCCAGTAATACCCTGGTGGCGATAAGCCAACTGGCGGTATGCGAAAACGCCGCCGCCAGTGACGCCAGGCCAAAGAGCGTCCCGCCCAGCATCAGCAGGCGTTTAAAACCGATACGATCGCCAAGCGCGCCCATCGGCAACACCATGCCAGCCATGACCAAAGAATAAATATCAATGATCCACAGCAGCTCGTTGCCGCTGGCCCCCAGTGTCATACTCAGTGTCGGCGCAGCGACATGCAAGACCGTGGCATCAATGGCGACAGGAATATAGACCAGCACAATAATGACTAACGTTAACCACTGACGAAACATAACTCTCCCTTCAAAAATTCAAATTTGGACGCTCGTCCAGTTTCAGGATCCTACGGTAAGTTGAACGAATGTCCAGCTTTTTGTTACACTGCGCGCATTGGCTAATGTGGGGAAAATATGAGTTACCTTAACCGGGATGAACGCCGCGAAGTGATCCTGCAAGCGGCGATGCGCGTGGCGCTGGCAGAGGGGTTTGCCGCCATGACGGTGCGACGAATCGCATCAGAAGCCGATGTCGCCGCCGGCCAGGTGCATCACCACTTCAGCTCGGCGGGTGAGCTCAAAGCGCTGGCCTTTGTCCATTTGATCCGCACCCTGCTTGATGCCGGGCAAGTTCCGCCGCCTGCCACCTGGCGTGCACGGCTTCACGCTATGTTGGGTAGCGAAGACGGCGGCTTTGAGCCTTACATAAAATTGTGGCGAGAGGCGCAAATTCTGGCCGATCGGGATCCGCACATCAGAGATGCTTATCTCCTCACGATGCAGATGTGGCATGAGGAAACGGTCACAATTATCGAGCAGGGCAAACAGGCAGGAGAATTTACGTTTACTGCTAACGCCACGGATATCGCCTGGCGGCTTATCGCACTGGTGTGCGGGCTGGACGGTATGTATGTGCTGGGTATTCCGGAAATGGCCGATCCCGCGTTTAAATACCATCTGGATCGTATGATTACGCTTGAACTCTTTGCGTAAAGTTACAAATAATTTAATAAAAATCACTTTTAGTTTACAAATAGTAACAATTAAGAAACATCATATCTCCTCTTCGCGCCGCGCTGGCCTGGTTTTTTATCTATTCTTTCACTCAATATTCTAAAAAAACTTCAATAAGTTCTCAAAAGAGCGCGTGACGCTCTGTCTCTTTTTTGTGTTTTTTTCAAATGATATGCGCATGTGAGGGGTAAAATGACACGACAAAACGAGAATTATAACCGTTATCTCTTGAGTGACTGGCGACCCGAAAATCCAGCCTTCTGGGAGAATAAAGGGAAAGGCATCGCCAGAAGAAACTTATGGATTTCAGTAAGTTGTTTGCTCCTGGCATTTTGCGTCTGGATGTTGTTTAGTGCTGTTGCCGTCAACCTCAATAAAATTGGATTTAATTTTACCACCGACCAACTCTTTTTATTAACCGCATTACCTTCTCTTTCCGGCGCAATATTACGCGTTCCCTACTCCTTTATGGTGCCACTGTTTGGTGGTCGTAAATGGACCGTATTAAGCACCGTAATATTGATTATTCCCTGCGCCTGGTTGGGATTCGCCGTGCAAAATCCAGCCACCCCTTTCGGGGTATTTATGCTCATCGCTCTGTTGTGCGGTTTTGCGGGGGCAAACTTCGCGTCCAGTATGGGCAACATCAGTTTTTTCTTTCCAAAAGCCAGACAAGGTAGCGCGTTGGGTATTAACGGCGGACTGGGAAATCTTGGCGTCAGTGTGATGCAGTTGATTGCGCCGCTGGTTATTTTTCTGCCGATATTTACTTTTTTAGGCGTCCAGGGCGTGCCGCAACCTGATGGCTCCCTGCTCGCCCTCACTAACGCCGCCTGGATCTGGGTGCCGTTACTGGCTGTCGCGACGCTTGCCGCCTGGTTTGGTATGAACGATATCGGCAGTTCAAAAGCGTCTGTCGCTTCGCAATTGCCGGTGCTAAAACGTCTGCACCTGTGGCTGCTTAGCCTGCTGTACCTGGCGACATTCGGGTCATTCATCGGCTTTTCCGCAGGTTTCGCCATGCTCGCCAAAACGCAATTTCCCGACGTAAACATTCTGCAACTGGCGTTCTTTGGCCCTTTTATCGGCGCGCTGGCGCGATCGGCAGGCGGCGTGATCTCCGATAAATTCGGCGGCGTTCGCGTAACGCTCATTAATTTTATCTTTATGGCGCTGTTTACCGCCCTGCTATTCCTCACGCTGCCAGGCTCCGGCGCAGGCAGCTTTAGCGCGTTCTATCTTGTTTTTATGGGCCTGTTTTTGACAGCGGGTCTCGGCAGCGGTTCTACCTTCCAGATGATTGCGGTGATCTTCCGTCAGATCACGCTCTACAACGTCAAACTGCGCGGCGGGAGCGATGAGCAGGCGCAGCGCGAAGCGGTGACGGATACCGCCGCCGCGCTCGGTTTTATCTCCGCTATTGGCGCTGTGGGCGGCTTCTTTATTCCAAAAGCGTTTGGCACCTCTTTGGCCTTGACCGGCTCGCCGGTGGGCGCCATGAAAATCTTTTTGCTGTTTTACATCGCTTGCGTCCTGCTGACCTGGCTGGTCTACGGGCGTCGTAAGCCTAAACAACAATAACAACATACACACCTGTAGGACGGCCATCCGGCAATGGTTTAACGCCAAATCGACAGGATGGCGGAAAATTTATCGAAGCAGGAGAAATGTCATGAGTAAACTGTTGGATCGCTTTCGTTACTTTAAACAAAAAGGCGATACCTTTGCCGACGGCCATGGTCAGGTGATGTATACCAACCGCGATTGGGAAGACAGTTATCGCCAGCGCTGGCAGTTTGATAAGATCGTGCGCTCAACCCACGGCGTCAACTGCACGGGCTCCTGTAGCTGGAAAATTTATGTCAAAAACGGTCTGGTGACGTGGGAAACTCAGCAAACCGACTACCCGCGCACGCGTCCTGATTTGCCGAACCATGAACCGCGCGGCTGCCCGCGCGGCGCCAGCTACTCCTGGTATCTCTATAGCGCCAATCGTCTGAAATACCCTCTGGTGCGTAAGCGGCTGATAGAACTGTGGCGCGAGGCCCTTTCCCGGCACAGCGATCCGGTACTGGCATGGGAATCTATAATGAACGACCCGCAAAAATGCCAAAGTTACAAACAGGTGCGCGGACATGGCGGCTTTATTCGTTCGAACTGGAAAGAGCTGAATCAGCTCATTGCCGCCGCTAACGTCTGGACAATCAAAACCTATGGCCCGGATCGTGTGGCGGGATTTTCACCTATTCCGGCGATGTCGATGGTTTCTTACGCCGCCGGAACACGTTATCTGTCATTGCTTGGCGGTACTTGCCTGAGCTTCTATGACTGGTATTGCGATCTTCCGCCCGCGTCGCCAATGACCTGGGGCGAGCAGACTGACGTGCCGGAGTCCGCCGACTGGTATAACTCAGCCTACATTATTGCCTGGGGCTCTAACGTGCCGCAGACGCGTACCCCGGACGCCCACTTCTTTACCGAAGTGCGCTACAAAGGCACCAAGACGATCGCCATCACCCCGGACTATTCCGAAGTCGCTAAACTGTGCGATCAGTGGCTGGCGCCAAAGCAAGGTACCGACAGCGCGCTGGCGATGGCCATGGGTCACGTCATTTTGAAAGAGTTTCATCTCGATAATCCCAGCGACTATTTTCTTAACTATTGCCGCCGTTATACCGACATGCCAATGCTGGTCCTGTTGGATGAGCGCGCAGACGGTAGTTATGTACCGGGGCGTATGATGCGCGCGTCGGATCTGGTGGATGGACTGGGAGAAGCCAATAATCCGGAATGGAAAACCGTCGCGTTCAACAGTACGGGCGAACTGGTCGCGCCCAACGGTTCTATCGGTTTTCGCTGGGGAGAAAAGGGAAAATGGAACCTGGAACCGGTGGCGGCAGGCGTCGAAACTGAACTGTCGCTCTCTTTACTCGGTCAGCATGATGACGTGGCGGGTGTCGCTTTCCCCTATTTTGGCGGCAACGAAAACCCACATTTTCGCAGCGTGCGGCAGGAACCGGTACTGGTACGTCAGTTACCGGTGAAACGCCTGGATCTGGCGGACGGTAGCGAGCGGATGGTCGTCAGCGTTTACGATCTGGTGCTGGCGAATTATGGGCTGGATCGTGGTCTGGATGACTGCCATAGCGTCAATAATTATAACGACGTAAAAGCCTACACGCCGGCCTGGGGCGAACAGATTACCGGCGTGCCGCGTCGACATATCGAAACTATTGCGCGTGAATTTGCCGAGACCGCCCATAAAACTCACGGTCGTTCGATGATCATCCTCGGCGCGGGAGTGAATCACTGGTATCACATGGATATGAATTACCGTGGGATGATTAACATGCTGGTGTTCTGCGGCTGTGTTGGACAAACCGGCGGCGGCTGGGCGCACTATGTCGGCCAGGAGAAGCTGCGGCCGCAAACCGGCTGGCTGCCGCTGGCCTTCGCGCTGGACTGGAATCGCCCGCCGCGTCAGATGAACAGTACCTCGTTTTTCTACAACCATGCCAGCCAGTGGCGCTATGAAAAACTGACTGCGCAAGAGTTGCTGTCGCCGCTGGCCGATCCGGCTAAATTTTCCGGACACCTGATCGATTTCAACGTGCGCGCGGAACGTATGGGCTGGCTACCCTCGGCGCCGCAGCTTAATCTTAACCCGCTCAGCGTGAAAGCGAGCGCCGATAAAGCCGGGCTGTCTGCGGCGGATTATACCGTGCAGGCGTTGAAATCAGGCGCTATCCGTTTTGCCTGCGAACAGCCTGACAGTGGTCATAATCACCCGCGAAATTTATTTGTCTGGCGCTCTAACCTGCTCGGCTCCTCCGGGAAAGGTCATGAGTACATGCTCAAATATCTGCTGGGCACAGACAGCGGTATCCAGGGCGAAGCGCTGGGCTCCAGCGAAGGAATTAAGCCTGAAGAGGTGGAATGGCAGTCCGCCGCGATTGAGGGCAAGCTCGATCTGTTGGTCACGCTTGATTTCCGTATGTCCAGTACCTGTCTGTTTTCCGATATCGTCTTGCCGACCGCCACCTGGTATGAAAAAGACGATATGAATACCTCGGATATGCATCCGTTTATCCACCCCCTTTCCGCCGCGGTCGATCCTGCCTGGGAATCCAAAAGCGACTGGGAGATCTACAAAGGCATCGCCAGCGCCTTTTCTGAAGTGTGTGTCGGACACCTCGGACAGGAAACCGATGTGGTGTTACACCCGCTCCAGCATGATTCCCCGGCGGAACTGGCGCAGCCATTTGATATTCTCGACTGGCGTAAAGGCGAGTGCGAACTTATTCCGGGCAAAACCGCCCCCAATATCGTCGTGGTTGAACGCGATTATCCGGCCACCTATGAACGTTTTACCTCGCTGGGTCCCCTGCTGGATAAATTGGGCAACGGCGGTAAGGGTATTGCCTGGAATACGCAAGATGAAGTCGATTTCCTCGGTAAGCTCAATTACACCAAACACGATGGCCCGGCGAAAGGACGTCCGCGGATCGACACCGCGCTGGATGCCTCGGAAGTGATTCTTGCCTTAGCGCCGGAAACTAACGGCCAGGTGGCGGTGAAAGCCTGGCAGGCGTTGGGCGAGATGACCGGGCGCGAGCACACCCATCTGGCCATCAATAAAGAAGATGAGAAAATTCGCTTTCGTGATATCCAGGCGCAACCGCGCAAAATTATCTCCAGCCCGACCTGGTCAGGACTGGAAAGCGAACATGTCTCTTATAACGCCGGCTATACCAACGTACATGAACTGATCCCGTGGCGCACGTTGTCGGGGCGGCAACAACTCTATCAGGATCATGCGTGGATGCGCGCTTTTGGCGAAAGCCTGGTGGCATATCGTCCGCCGATTGATACCCGCAGCGTCAGCAAAATGCGAGAAATTCCGCCCAACGGTTTCCCGGAAAAAGCGCTTAACTTCCTGACGCCGCACCAGAAATGGGGAATTCACTCCACCTACAGCGAAAACCTGCTGATGCTGACCTTGTCGCGCGGCGGGCCGATTGTCTGGATCAGCGAAGCCGATGCCCGTGAATTGGGTATTGAAGATAACGACTGGATTGAAGCCTTCAACGCTAATGGCGCCCTTACCGCTCGTGCGGTGGTCAGCCAGCGCGTTCCGCCGGGTATGACCATGATGTACCACGCCCAGGAGCGAATTATGAATATTCCGGGCTCGGAAGTGACCGGGATGCGCGGCGGGATCCATAACTCCGTGACCCGGGTCTGTCCAAAACCGACGCATATGATCGGCGGCTATGCGCAACTGGCTTACGGCTTCAACTATTACGGAACCGTGGGTTCGAATCGCGATGAATTCATCATGATCAGGAAGATGAAAAACATTAACTGGCTGGATGATGAGGGCCGGGATCAGGTACAGGAGGCGAAAAAATGAAAATACGCTCACAGGTTGGGATGGTACTGAATCTCGATAAATGTATTGGCTGTCACACCTGCTCCGTCACCTGTAAAAACGTCTGGACCGGACGTGAAGGGATGGAATACGCATGGTTCAATAACGTCGAAACTAAACCGGGCATCGGCTATCCCAAAAACTGGGAAGACCAGCAGGAGTGGCAAGGCGGTTGGGTTCGTGATGTTAATGGCAAGATAAGGCCCCGTCTGGGCGGCAAAATGGGGGTAATTAGCAAAATTTTCGCCAACCCGGTGATTCCGCAAATCGATGATTACTACGAACCCTTTACCTTCGATTATCAGCATTTACATCATGCGCCGGAGAGTAAGCATCAGCCCACTGCCCGTCCTCGTTCACTGATTGACGGAAAACGGATGGACAAGGTGATCTGGGGGCCAAACTGGGAAGAGCTGCTCGGCGGCGAGTTTGAAAAACGCGCCCGCGACCGTAACTTCGACAACATACAAAAAGAGATGTACGGTCAGTTCGAAAACACCTTCATGATGTACCTGCCGCGCCTGTGCGAACACTGCCTGAACCCCAGTTGTGTCGCCACCTGCCCAAGTGGCGCTATTTATAAGCGTGAAGAAGACGGCATCGTGCTAATCGACCAGGATAAATGCCGGGGCTGGCGTTTGTGTATCAGCGGCTGCCCGTACAAAAAAATCTACTTTAACTGGAAGAGCGGCAAGTCTGAGAAGTGCATATTTTGCTATCCGCGTATTGAATCCGGCCAGCCGACCGTTTGTTCGGAAACCTGCGTCGGGCGCATCCGTTATCTTGGCGTTCTGCTCTACGACGCCGACAGGATTGAAGAAGCGGCCAGTACCGAACACGAGACAGATTTGTATGAACGTCAGTGCGATGTGTTTCTCAATCCGCACGATCCGGCGGTCATTGAAGAGGCGCTTAAACAGGGCATCCCGCAAAACGTCATCGACGCCGCCCAACGGTCGCCGGTGTACAAAATGGCGATGGACTGGAAGCTGGCGCTTCCGCTGCACCCGGAATACCGTACCCTGCCGATGGTCTGGTACGTACCGCCGCTGTCGCCCATCCAGTCATACGCCGACGCGGGCGGGTTGCCGCACAATGGCAATATTCTGCCGGCGGTGGAGACGCTGCGTATTCCGGTCCAGTACCTGGCCAATATGCTCAGCGCGGGCGATACCGGTCCGGTCATTCGGGCGCTAAAGCGGATGATGGCGATGCGCCACTACATGCGCTCGCAGACGGTTGAAGGCGTCACGGATACCCGCGCCATTGACGAAGTGGGTCTGAGCGTACAACAGGTTGAAGAGATGTATCGCTACCTGGCGATTGCCAATTATGAAGATCGTTTTGTCATTCCCACCAGCCACCGGGAAATGGCGCGCGATGCCTTTCCGGAGCGCAACGGCTGCGGCTTTACTTTTGGCGACGGTTGCCACGGGTCGGATACCAAATTCAACCTGTTCAACAGTAGCCGTATTGATGCCATCAATATCACCGAAGTACGTGATAAAGCGGAGGGGGAATAATGCAAATCCTCAAAGCGATTGGCCTGTTGATGGAGTATCCGGACGACGAGTTGTGGGAATGTCGGGATGAAGCGCTTGCCCTTATCCAACACGATGCGCCAATGCTGGCCGACTTCACTCGCGAGCTGCTTTATGCGCCGTTACTGGATAAACAAGCAGAATGGTGCGAAGTGTTTGACCGCGGGCGCGCCACTTCATTGCTGTTATTCGAGCATGTTCATGCGGAGTCCCGCGATCGCGGCCAGGCGATGGTCGATTTGTTAAGCCAGTATGAAACCGTGGGCCTGCAGCTCAACTGCCGCGAACTACCGGATCACCTGCCGCTCTATCTGGAGTACTTAAGCGTGTTGCCGGAAGCGGAAGCTCGCGAGGGATTACAGAATATTGCCCCTATTCTGGCGCTGCTGGGCGGTCGTCTGAAACAGCGAGGAGCGCCGTGGTATCAACTGTTTGACGCCCTGCTGACGCTGGCGGGCAGTACGCTTACAAGTGACAGTGTCACCAAGCAAATTGTTCAGGAATCGCGGGATGATACCTGTCAGGCACTGGATGCCGTCTGGGAAGAAGAGCAGGTGAAGTTTATCGAAGATAACGCCACGACCTGTGACAGTTCACCGTTACACCATTATCAACGACGCTTTAGCCAGGACGCGGCGCCGCAGTACGTCGACGTCAGCGCGGGAGGCCCGAAATGATACAGTACCTGAACGTCTTTTTTTACGACATCTACCCCTATATTTGCGCCACGGTATTCTTCCTCGGCAGTTGGCTGCGCTATGACTACGGACAATATACCTGGCGCGCGTCGTCCAGCCAGATGCTGGATAAGCGTGGGATGGTGATATGGTCGAATCTGTTCCATATTGGCATTCTGGGGATCTTTTTTGGCCATCTGTTTGGGATGCTGACGCCACACTGGATGTATGCCTGGTTCCTGCCGATTGCGGTAAAACAGCAGATGGCGATGATCCTCGGCGGCGTGTGCGGCGTATTAACGTTGATCGGCGGCGCGGGATTACTGTGGCGTCGTCTGACCAATCAGCGTGTGCGGGCGACATCCACTACACCAGATATTATCATCATGAGCATTTTGCTCATTCAGTGCCTGCTTGGCCTGAGCACTATTCCGTTTTCGGCGCAATATCCGGATGGCAGCGAAATGATGAAGTTGGTGGGCTGGGCGCAAAGTATTGTCACCTTCCGCGGCGGGTCTTCGGAAATGCTGAGTGGTGTGGCGTTTGTTTTCCGCGTTCATCTGGTGCTGGGAATGACTATTTTCCTGCTCTTCCCGTTCACCCGTCTGGTTCATGTCTGGAGCGCGCCGTTTGAGTATTTCACCCGTCGCTACCAGATTGTTCGTACCCGCCGCTAATTCTCTTTGCCCGGGGGTACGCTTACCGGGCAAAGAAAACACATGGGCGTCGTCATTCGGCAACGCACAGGCTATGATGATTCTTCAGTCAAAGGAGAACATCAATGAAACCGCAGATTTACCATGTTGACGCCTTCACCAGCGAACCCTTTCGCGGCAACTCTGCTGGCGTTGTCTTACATGCGGATACGCTAAGAGACGCGCAGATGCAGCTGATTGCCCGTGAACTTCGTCACTCGGAAACCGCCTTTTTGCTAAAAAGCGAAGAGAGTGATGTGCGCATACGCTACTTTACACCGACAGTAGAAGTCCCCATCTGTGGTCATGCCACCGTGGCCGCGCATTATGTTCGGGCAACGGTACTGGGGTTGGGAAACACCACCGTCTGGCAAACCTCGTTAGCGGGCCGTCATCGCGTTGAAATTCATGCCGAACACAACGACTATCGCATCACGCTGGAACAAGGTCAGCCCTCTTTTGAACCACCGTTAGTCGGAGAGATTCGGGCTGCCATTATCACCGCGCTGAACCTGACTGAAGATGATATCGTGCCGGGAGCGCCAATTCAGGTGGCTTCAACAGGACATGAAAAAGTGATGATCCTGCTCAAACCAGACGTTGATATTGATGCCCTTTCTCCGAATCTGGCAGCCCTGACGGCAATCAGCCAGCAAATTGGCTGTAACGGCTTTTTTCCTTTCCAGATTCGTCCGGGAAAAAACGAAACCGATGGGCGAATGTTTTCCCCGGCGATAGGAATTGTGGAAGATCCGGTAACGGGAAACGCCAATGGCCCGATGGGGGCATGGCTCGTCCATCATGGCCTGATGGCGCATGACGGTAAAACGCTGCAGATTCAAGGCCATCAGGGGCGCGCTTTAGGCAAAGAGGGTACTGTTGATGTTACCGTCACCATTCGCGATAACCAGCCGGAAAACGTCACCATCTCCGGCCAGGCGGTCATTCTGTTTCATGCCGAATGGGCCATTACTTTTTAATCTTTGTCAGGCCCGCAAACCCTCGCGGCAAAAAATTATTTTCCCGCCTCCGGATGGGTATCAAATGCAGCCATTACCGCGGCCAGCTCCGCCTCGGTAAAACCGTGCTTTACATCATTTACGCCGAGACCAAACTGCTGCTGAAGTAACTGATACAACGACGGTACATCCGGTACATTGACCTGTTCAACGGCATGTCCCTGGTGGTAACGCGTGAAGTGGAAATTCGTTAATGTCAGCTTGCCGCCATCAGGCAAATGGCGGCACATCAACAAATGATGACGAAAATGGGATTGCGGCCAGTGAGCCGACCAGAAATTGCCCATCACATGATCGCTCTGCTGCTGCACCCCCAGATCAAAACAGTACATCGACTGCCAGTGCTCATGGTGGCGGAATTGTAAAATCCATGTGCTCCCCTCCTGCATCAGACGGTATTCGCCATGCGGCGTTTGCTGAGCAATTTCAGCCTGCAGACGAAGCGGCGCGGTTAGCGTTTGGCCGCCAAACCCCACGTCAGCGATCCACTGCTCATCCTCAACATCAACCAGCAGCAAACGGTGCGTGCGCGGCGGTAAACTGGCAGGATGAGACAGAATGACCCGCCCCAATAAGCTTCGGACGTTAAAACCGATGTCGCGTAACGCACGTTCAAACAGGCCATTCAGTTCAAAACAGTATCCACCGCGTCGGGCATAAAGCAGTTTCTCCTCTAATGCCGTCTCATCGAGCTGTATTTCACGAGGCAGTAGCACATCCAGATTTTCAAAAGGAATCGCGCAGTTGTGCGCTAAGTGAAGCGTTCTGAGCGCTTCAACCGTAGGAACCTCCAACGGCTGACAATGTAATCGCGTAAAATAAGCATGTAAAAAAGAGGTCATCTGAGGCTTCCATTAACATTAATGCTTGCGTTCGGCACACAGGCTGAGGCGGATATCGCTGCGCAACAGGATACCCTATCCGTGGAATAGCGTTGGATACTTTTGAAAAAAATAAGACAGGCCGGCTGTCGCGCCGGAGGTACGTGGAATTTTGGCGTACAAACGGAAATCGGGTTCTGAGAATCTCTTTGCGACACGCCGCCAAAATAGCGGCGTGTTAAAATTTTTAACGCCGGCTCAGCGAGTCTGATTTCTAACAAAACTGGCTAAACATAAACGCTTTTTAATAATTGTCCAAATAGTTATGGTAGCGAGCTTTTATGTCGGCCGCCCATTGCGCTTTCGCCTCCTGCATGTTGCTGGCCCGAGCGATATAATATTCTAAACACGGAATGGCGCCTAATGCCTGAGGTAAGGCATTATATGCTGCCATTCGCTCTCTGACGGTTTTATATTTTTCATCAATATCATAATCATAGTACGCTGGCGCTTCAAAAAAGCCCTCTTCCAGTCTCATACAAATCTCTTCAAAGGACCCCTTAACCTCAACGGTATGTTCGCCATCCGATATCCTGACGATTGGCTCACGTCCAGCCATCAGCGAGAGTTGTTCGAATGTTAACCTCCGACCATCAGAAAGGTCGACATCTATAGTATACAGCCCATCACACACAGCATCAGCAAGGTGATTATGGATATTCCCTGCATTGGCACAGAACTCATCAACTTTAGGCGTAACATTGCAATAATGTTCAATTACTCGCGTAAATCCGTAGGCCAGTCCTGCGGTAAGCACAAACAAGATGCCTTTCATGATTTTTGTTGATAATTTATTTTCATAATCTCCTGCAGCAACATGAGGTAGCTTATTTCCTGATAAAGCTCTGGCATAGGTAGAAACTGATGTATGTGGCATATCCTGCTCCTTCAAATTTTGCTCAATAGCTTTATATGTCCTACTCCTCTCTCATTATGACGATATGTCAATCAACAAAATTGCTCAAAGGCATACATTTTCAGGAGAAAAGGAGAATAACAGGCGCAACGGCCTTATTTATGCTGCTTCAATATCGTCAGGTGGTTTACCGTACGAGGTCATATCTATGACCATAAATCCCCGCAGGGATTAACGCTGATTAATTATTGCGCAACGCAATCACTGCGGATTTGTGCTGGCGTCTTATCTGGCTGAATCGTGACCACACCGCACCACATCTGACCACACAAATAAACTCGACATCCTCATTTTGTTCTTTCCGTATGTTTTGCGTCATTTAACAATTGCAGGTAGGATGCTCCGCCGGCGGTTTTATCCCTGTCACAGAATCAGGGAAAAGCGGCATTCGCCATTGCAGGCAATCGATTGGTGAGCGCCCGTCGCGGCATAAGGAATTTTTCTGTCAGGACAGGCTATAACAGGTAACGTAATGAAAACACAGACTACGCACGCCGCAGAACAACATGCGGCGAAACGACGCTGGCTGAACGCCCATGAAGAGGGGTATCACAAAGCGATGGGGAATCGTCAGGTTCAGATGATTGCTATCGGCGGCGCGATTGGCACCGGTTTATTTTTAGGTGCAGGCGCCCGATTGCAAATGGCCGGACCGGCACTGGCGCTGGTCTATCTGATATGCGGTATTTTTTCTTTTTTCATTTTACGCGCGCTGGGCGAACTGGTATTGCACCGTCCTTCCAGCGGGAGCTTCGTCTCCTACGCCCGTGAATTTTTGGGTGAAAAAGCGGCCTACGTCGCAGGCTGGATGTACTTTATTAACTGGGCGATGACCGGGATCGTCGATATCACCGCAGTGGCGTTATATATGCACTACTGGGGCGCATTTGGCGACGTTCCGCAATGGGTGTTCGCGCTCGGTGCGTTAACCATTGTCGGTACCATGAACATGATCGGCGTAAAATGGTTTGCCGAAATGGAGTTCTGGTTCGCGCTGATAAAAGTACTCGCCATTGTTATCTTCCTGGTGGTAGGCACGATTTTTCTCGGTACCGGTCAACCGCTTGAGGGTAATGCCACCGGTTTTCACCTGATTACAGATAATGGCGGCTTTTTCCCGCACGGTCTGTTGCCCGCGCTGGTACTGATTCAGGGCGTAGTGTTCGCTTTTGCTTCGATTGAACTGGTCGGTACCGCCGCTGGGGAGTGCAAAGATCCACAGACGATGGTGCCAAAAGCCATCAATAGCGTGATCTGGCGTATTGGTCTTTTCTATGTAGGATCGGTCGTATTGCTGGTTTTGCTGCTGCCGTGGAACGCCTACCAGGCGGGGCAAAGTCCGTTTGTCACCTTCTTTTCTAAACTTGGCGTGCCTTATATCGGCAGTATTATGAATATCGTGGTGTTAACCGCCGCGCTTTCCAGCCTGAACTCCGGGCTTTACTGTACGGGGAGAATTTTACGTTCAATGTCGATGGGGGGTTCCGCGCCGAAATTCATGGCGAAAATGAGCCGTCAGCATGTGCCCTATGCGGGTATTCTGGCGACTCTGGTGGTTTACGTGGTCGGCGTGTTCCTGAATTACCTGGTCCCCTCCCGCGTGTTTGAGATCGTTCTTAATTTTGCCTCGCTCGGCATTATCGCGTCGTGGGCGTTTATCATGGTGTGCCAGATGCGTTTACGCCAGGCGATAAAAGAAGGCAAAGCCGCAGACGTCAGTTTTAAACTGCCCGGCGCGCCTTTTACCTCCTGGCTAACGCTGCTGTTTTTACTAAGCGTGCTGGTACTCATGGCGTTTGACTACCCGAATGGAACTTACACTATCGCCTCGTTGCCGCTGATCGCCATTCTGCTGGTCGCCGGCTGGTTTGGCGTGCGACGTCGTGTGGCGGAGATCCATCGCACTGCGCCAGTGACGGCGGATTCGACAGAGAGTGTCGTATTGAAAGAAGAAGCAGCGACATAACATTCCCCCTCCCCGGCAGCCCCAGGCCTGCCGGGTTTAATGCGCGTTGCCGCCAACACCGCATCGCGCCCAATGCTTAGTCAGCCTTAATCAACTGCGCCACATCATTGCTGTTAATTTCCCGCTGGTTGCCTTCCTGATCGGTATAACTGGTCATCCCCGTCTCTTTATCTAACTGTGGCTTACCCTGAGTTACGATCGTTTGCCCATTCTTCGTCGTCATCACATAGTTGGTTGTGCAACCCGCAAGCATAAAAAACATCATGCCCAAACCTGAGCATATAAATAACTTTTTCATATTTTCCTCGTGAATATAATGAGTTAACTACAGCAAAAAGGCAGTGTAATTCTCACAGAATCATCAGGCTATCGGCGGGGTGTAACGAGGCGTATCGGTGCGTTTAAAGAGATGACTGGAGGGGTTTCCCCCTCCATACCCTATTTACAGAGCAATGCGAATAACATCATCCGGCTGCGTCGCTTCCTGTTCACGTGTCGATTTCTGCTTCACGCTGACGTAGAGCGTTTTACCATCTGCCGATAGGGCCAGGCTATTCGGGTACGTCGGCGTATCGAACGTTTTAACAACGTTATAGGTCTTCGCATCGATCACGCTGACCTGCCCTGCCTGACGATGCGTCACGTAAGCCTCGTTACGTGTCGGATTATACAGGACGGCCAAAGAGGCAGGCGCCGCGATTTTGGCAAGAATATTGCCATTACGGGTATCGACAACCAGGACTTCAGTCGCCTTCGAGTCGGTGATAAACGCGCGATGACCTGCGGTATCGAGACTCAGGTTAATAAAGAAGTGTTCTTTACCGTCATCCAGCAACTTCTTACGACTGAGAATTTTATTGCTGGCGGTATCGATGGTGATAAATTCACCATCCGCATTGGTGGTGTACAGGCGTTGCGCTTTACTGTCGAGCGCCAGACCCGTACTCATTTTGCCGGTATTTTCGATCGTCGTTTTCAGTTTGATGGTTTCGCCATCCACTACCCAAATAGCACTCTCTTTACCAACACCGCTAATGTAGATCGTGTTGGTCGCCGCATCGGCAACCAGCTCACGGGGCTGTAACGGACGAACCTCTTCAGTACGTTTGCGCTCATCAAGTACCAGACGACCTTTTACATCACCCGTTTTGGCATCAATTGCGGTAACAGCGCTGTTAATGGTATTGCCAAACCACAGCGTTTGGGTCGCGGCATTGATGGTGGCGCCGAACGGCTTGAGATCGTTATGAATCGCTTGCGTGATTTCCAGCGTCACCGGGTCGAGACGATAAACTACGCCGCCTTTATCCAGTTTACGGCTTTGCGATGTAGCCAGCCAGAGCGCGTTTTCTTGCTGACTCCAGGCCATCTCATAAGCGCCTTTGCCTACCGCTTTACGCAGCATGTCTTCCGCCGCCAGCGTGCTAAATGAGGATGCGACGAGGAGCGAACCTAACAATAAAGAACCACGCAGGCGCGGCGAAAAAAGATGACGTAAGTGCATGACGACTCCCTTTGATAAAAACGTGTATAGCTGCTTCACACTACTTCGCTGCGCGGGATCTTCGTTCCGCACTTATTATAAGTTGAGAATAATAATCATTATTTATCAGAAAGTGGAGCTTTTCCTCGCCTGCGAATGTCATGGCTCTTAAATACCGCACATTTTCTTAACTTAATGTGCGATTAAAATTTCAAAACTTTACATATTGACTACCCTTAATGTCACGTTTTCCGTTGATACGCTTACATTTATCCGGCATTTTCATGAAAATTATTTCCGTTAGACAGCGACTTTATCCCGCCCTCTTATTGCCTCTGACCTTCTCCCCGGTCCTTCAGGCCGCCAGCGCGCCCAATGAACAAACCATGATAGTCACCGCAACGCCGCAAACCGTATCCGAACTGGATACACCTGCCGCCGTTAGCGTCATTGAGGGAGAAGACATGCGTCTGGCGACGCCGCGCGTTAATTTATCTGAGACTTTAACCAGCGTCCCGGGATTGCAGGTGCAGAACCGGCAGAACTACGCGCAGGATCTGCAAATCTCTATCCGTGGATTTGGCTCGCGTTCCGCCTTTGGCGTGCGCGGCATTCGTCTGTATGTTGATGGCATTCCCGCCACCATGCCGGATGGACAAGGCCAGATTTCGAATATTGATATTAACAGCATACAAGACGTTGAAGTGTTACGCGGCCCCTTCTCAGCGCTATACGGCAATGCTTCCGGCGGCGTGATAAATGTCACCACCGAAACCGGGAGACAGCCGCCCACCCTTGAGGCCAGCAGCTACTACGGCAGTTATGGAAGCTGGCGCTATGGGCTAAAAGCCACGGGCGCGATGGGTGACGGCACACAGCCTGGCGACGTGGATTACACGGTATCAACTACCCGTTTCACCACCCACGGCTACCGCGATCACAGCGGCGCGCGAAAAAATCTGGCTAATGCCAAACTGGGCGTGCGCCTTGACGATGTCAGTAAACTCTCGCTGATTTTTAATAGTGTGGACATTAAGGCGGACGATCCCGGCGGACTTACCGAATTTGAATGGAAAGCCGATCCGCAACAGGCGCCCCGCGCTGAACAGTACAATACGCGTAAAACCATCAAACAAACTCAGGCAGGATTGCGTTATGAACGTCAGCTCAGCGCGCAGGATGATATCAGCGTGATGGCCTACGCCGGAGAGCGGGAAACCACGCAATACCAGTCTATTCCCCTGGTGGCACAGCTAAAACCGGCTCAGGCTGGCGGCGTAATTACACTGCAACGCCACTATCAGGGCATTGATTCCCGCTGGACTCACCGGGGAGAATTAGGTGTGCCGGTTACCTTCACTGGCGGAGTAAACTATGAAAACATGAGCGAAAACCGCAAGGGTTACAATAATTTCCGTCTCAACAACGGCACCCCTGAGTTCGGGCATAAAGGCGATTTACGGCGGGATGAGCGTAACCTGATGTGGAATGTCGATCCTTATCTGCAAACCCAGTGGCAGCTTACGCAAAAACTCTCGCTGGATGCTGGCGTGCGCTACAGTTCCGTGTGGTTCGATTCTAACGATCACTATATCGCGCCCGGCAATGGCGATGACAGCGGCGACGCCAGCTATCACCACTGGCTACCCGCCGGATCGCTAAAATATGCGTTAACTGACGCCTGGAATCTCTATCTTGCTGCCGGTCGCGGATTTGAAACTCCCACTATCAATGAACTTTCTTATCGCGCTGACGGCCAAAGCGGGTTCAACTTTGACCTCAAACCGTCGACCAATGATACGGTGGAAGTCGGCAGTAAAACGCGGATTGGCAATGGCTTGTTGACCGCCGCGTTATTTCAAACCGATACCGATGATGAAATTGTTGTCGCCAGCAGTATGGGAGGACGCACTACCTACAAAAACGCGGGCAAAACGCGCCGCCAGGGCGCAGAGCTCGCGTTGGACCAGCGCTTCGCCGGCGACTGGCGGGTGAAAGCATCATGGACCTGGCTGGATGCGACCTATCGCAGTAACGTTTGTCAGGGGCAAAACTGTGATGGAAACCGGATGCCCGGCATCGCCCGTAATATGGGATTCGCCTCATTAGGTTTTATCCCGGATGAGGGGTGGTACGCCGGAACAGACGTTCGGTATATGGGCGATATCATGGCCAATGATGAAAATACCGCCAAAGCGCCTTCGTATACCGTTGTTGGACTAAATACAGGGTATAAATTTAATTACAGTCAGCTTACCGTCGATATTTTTGGGCGGGTAGATAATCTATTTGATAAAGAATATATCGGTTCGGTGATCGTTAATGAATCTAATGGCCGATATTATGAGCCAGCGCCAGGGCGTAACTATGGCGTGGGGATTAATCTGGCATGGCAATTTGAATAAATATCCGGCAAATATCCGGCAATAGCGGGGAATCCCCGCTATTGATAAGTCATAGTTTCATGAAGGTTACATGAAGTACTGATTTTTAATCGTCGCTACGTTTTGTTGCAAAACGTTCTGTAGGCAGTGGCGACTGGCTTCTTTATCACCAGTCACTAACGCATTAAGCAATTTTCTGTACAGATTAACGCCGTTTTGATAATCATCAAGTTTAAAATTATCATATAAAAAATGCAGGCTTGGCCCCAGGCGTACCCATAATTGCTCGATCATGGCATACAGCGTTGGCATATCCGCGTAGTGGTAGATCTCAAAGCGGAATGCGCGGTTGGCCAAAAGAATTTTCTCCATAACGCCACTTTCCAGCGCCTGTTGAAATTCATCTAATAGCGCATTCAGCGTCTGCTCGCGATCCGGAGTAATCTTACCCGCAGCGGCGACCACCGCCATCTCCTCCAGGGCAGTACGAATCGTATTAATTTCCAGCAAACTTTCCAGCGAGATCTCCGGCACCATAAACGCCTGTGCTGGCGCCACCGCCAAAGCACTGGAAGAGACCAGCCTTAACAGGGCCTCACGCACCGGCGTAATACTGACGCCTAACTCTTGAGCGATATTTTTAGTGATAAGCCTTGCGCCTGGTTTTAATGCGCCAATAGACAATTGATGCTTTAACCGATTTTCAACCTGTGTGGTCAGGCTTATATGTTGTGTTTTTTCCGTACCCGGCATTTTCCTTCCTTCACCTCTTGGCAGAACAACATCGCAATCGAGTCCCGAAGAAGTTTCGGAACTTAATTGTAAAAAAGATAATCCAGACCTGAACGGCCAAATAAATAAAAGTGATAATTTACTTGCGTGATATTCTCATCTTTTACAACAATACAGGTTTCTTTATGGCAACCGTTTTATCTCCGTCATTCCTTCATGTATCGAGATTTTTGACCGGTTCAGGCCGCTGAGGGAGATAAGCTGCCCCACCGCGATCTGAATGATGAATATAAGTAAAGCCGGAATTTTAAAATTTGCACATTTTTATGGCGACATAATGCCGCCATTTTTTCTTTACGCATCGTCCGCTAAACGTATCACGACTTTGCCAAAGTTCTTCCCCGCCAGCAGCCCCATAAACGCTTCTGGCGCATTTTCCAGCCCATCAGTAATCTGCTCCCGGTAATGTATTTTCCCTTCTTTGATCCAACGCCCCATTTCTTGCTGAAACTCATGTATCCGGTGACCATAGTCCTGGTTGATGATAAAACCTTGCAGGCGAATACGCTTTTTAAGTAATGTCGCCATCAGCAGTGGCAGTCTGTCTGGACCGTCCGGCAACGTTGTCGCATTGTAGCCGCTGACCAGACCGCAGAGCGGAATCCGCGCCGACGTATTCAGTAGCGGTAAGACGGCGTCAAAGACTTTACCACCGACATTCTCATAATAGATATCGATACCCTGCGGGCAGGCCTGCGCAAGCTGTTGTGGGAAATTATCAGCGTGATGATCAAGGCACAGATCAAATCCCAAAACGTCTGTCGCATGACGGCATTTTTCCGCGCCGCCGGCAATACCCACGACCCGGCAGCCCTTCAGCTTGCCAATTTGCCCAACCGTTGCGCCTACGGGGCCGGTGGCGGCGGCGACAACCAGCGTTTCGCCCTCTTTCGGCTGGCCGATATCCAGTAACCCCATATAGGCGGTAAACCCCGGCATTCCTAAAATACCCAATGACCAGGAAGGATGTTGCGGATTATCACCCAGCTTTACCAACCCTTCGCCATCTGAAATGTCATAATCCTGCCAACCATTGTAACTCAACACCCATTCGTCTGGTCGGTAATCAGGATGGTTTGACGCGACAACGCGACTGACCGTACCGCCAACCATAACGCAGCCAGGTTCAACTGGCGGCGCATAAGAGGGTTCATCGCTCATGCGGCCACGCATATAAGGGTCGAGTGATAAAAAAACGGTACGCAATAGCACCTGCCCTTCACCGGGCGTCGCGACGTCATCTTCTTCGAGGCGGAAGTTATCCATCTGCGGCGTGCCGTGGGGACGCGAGGCCAAAACCCAACGACGATTTCGGTTGGTCTGTTGCTTCATTCTATTCTCCTCATGCCTGGCATAATCCATCAATAATAGTCGAACATTAGCTTTCTGAGGGAGTTAAACACTCTCAGATATCAGGCTGTGCGCTTTTATGAACGACTTTCTTTCCCCTCTCGCTAAATATGAATTCTTGCGCTAATTCGTTGATTTATGCCGCCTTCAATAGTATTTCTAACACTATCGTAAACATTCCCTGGGGTTCCCTATGACGATTCGCTTTGCCGATAAAGCAGACTGCGCCGCGATTACCGAAATCTATAACCATGCGGTATTACATACTGCGGCCATCTGGAACGATCGGACGGTCGATACGGATAATCGCCTTGCCTGGTATGAGGCCCGTCAATTACTGGGCTATCCGGTGCTGGTAAGCGAAGAAAATGGCGTGGTGACTGGCTATGCATCATTTGGCGATTGGCGCAGTTTCGACGGTTTTCGCTATACCGTCGAGCACTCGGTTTATGTTCATCCGGCGCACCTGGGGAAAGGACTGGGGCGAAAGCTGCTCAGCAGACTGATCGACGAAGCCCGACGCTGCGGCAAGCATGTGATGGTGGCCGGTATTGAGTCACAGAATGCCGCCTCGATACGCCTGCATCATTCGCTGGGATTTACCGTTACCGCGCAAATGCCGCAGGTCGGCGTAAAATTTGGCCGTTGGTTAGATCTTACGTTTATGCAGCTCCAGCTTGATGAACACGCTGCGCCGGACGCCTGCTGATGAACCAGTCGCTGACGCTTATCTTTTTGATCGCCGCCGGCGTCGGGCTGGTGGTACAGAACAGTATTATGGTGCGTATTACGCAGACATCATCGACGATTCTGATCGCTATGCTGTTGAACTCGCTGGTAGGGATCGTTTTATTTGTGACGATATTGTGGTTTAAGCAAGGCGCTACGGGCTTCGGCGAGCTGGTCGCCAGCGTGCGCTGGTGGACATTGATCCCCGGTCTGCTGGGGTCATTTTTTGTATTTGCCAGCATTAGCGGGTATCAGAACGTTGGCGCCGCGACGACTATCGCGGTACTGGTCGCCAGCCAGTTAATCGGCGGACTGGCGCTGGATATCGCGCGTAGCCACGGCGTCACGTTACGCGCAATGGTCGGGCCGGCGTTTGGCGCGCTGTTGCTGGTCATTGGCGCATGGCTGATTGCGAAGCGCCAGTTTTAATGGGTTACAGGATCGTGCCGCCTTTGGTGAGCTGCTCGCGGCGCGCGTCCCGATCTTCTTGATATTGCCTGCCGTGATGCGCGATAGCCGTGCGTAAACGCTGCTGCTGCACATAACGATCTTCGCGACGTAATTCAGCGTCATCGCTCAAGGCAATCAGCAATTCATTCATATGGGCAATTACGCTCTCCGCGATGGCGGCATCCACGCGGGCGCTCACTTCCTCCAGGTGCGACATAAGCTCTCCTACTCTTTATTCTGTAACAGCATGATTCGCCTATTATACGCGTTATTGTCGCCCGATGCGGTAATTCGCCGCCGCCACCCTGATTTAACTTACGTCAAGTGGAAACACGGGGCTTAATAGACCGAGAATTCGCGCCTTTTTGCCTTTCTTCCGCCGTTTGCTTGCGTATAGACCCCGTAAAGTAGACGCGTGAAGAAGTCTAAGGGATAACAACGTGGCAAAATCTCTCTTGCGCAGCGGCAATCTGGATGATTATCAGGCCGTGGGCGGCGGCGGTCAGGCCGTATTTGAATCAGCATTGCAAATTCGCGAAACGCTTCGTCTGCGTAAACAGCAGGCGATGGTTGACTGTCTGGCGATTCCGCAACTTAACGATAATGGCGATCGGGTTGACTGGTATTCGCCGATTGAAGGTCAGGCGATAGCGTGGAAAGCGGCTGACGAAGAGACACGTTCTCTGGCTTTACGTTATTTAGCCAGCACTTTTGAAAGCGCGGCTGCACTCAGTCGCAAAAGTCTGCAATCCGGTAAAACAGCGCTTCAGCTATTTGGATCGCTACTTGAGAAGGCGACGCAATTTCCCGGCGAAAATCATGTTTTCCTGGTTAACGGCAAACCGGTTATCACCTTCTGGGGATTCGTTAATCTCAACGAAAATACACGCGATGATGTGCTGGACTGCCTGCGGATAACCGAGGCAATCCCTGACATCCCGCTGGTCGAGCCGGAGCCGGAACCCGAAGCAAAGCCGCTGGTAGAGGCGGCATTTAGTCAGGCGGATGAACCTTTGTTAACGTCTGTCATTGAGCCGCCGAAAATGCCGGAGGAACCTGTTGCGCCGCCCGTTATCGTTAGCGAGCCGAAGCCGGCCACACCCATCCCGGTCGCTGAGGCGAAAAGAGCTCACCGTCTACCGCTGTGGAGCTTACCTGTCGCTGCCGTGGTTATCGCCGCCGTCGCCACGCCTTTTTTCTGGCCATCTTCATCCGTTGACGGGTCCTCTCCTGTTCGCGCCGCGCCTGTCGCTACCGCGAAAACTGACGTTACCCCCTTGCCTGAACTCACCGCGCATTTGCCGCTGCATCGCGCTGAGGTGACGCCCGCCCCCAAAGCGGCGCCGCTGCCGGAAGCGCCTGTTATCATTGCCGCTATCCCCAAAGACGCGCTGGTGATGGACAGTACGCAGATGAAGCTTGGAACCACGCGCTTTTTAAACGGTAGCTGGCGGGTCAGCGTGGATGTCAAAGATCCGATTACCGGCAAGCCGCCCTCTCTGCGTTATCAGATCCAAAATAACAAAGGTATCGCGCGCGTAGTACATGGCGATAACGTGGTTTGTCGGGCGGAAATTTTCTCTGGTCTGCATCAAACGGGCGAGCTGATGATTAAAAGTCGCGGCAATGCGCGCTGCACCGACGGCTCACGTTATTCGATGCCGGAAATTACCTGTAAAGCAGGCGTCAATGACGTCGCAACCTGTACCGCCCGTTATGGCGACCACGCGGCAATTCCGTTGACGTTTAAAAAGATAGGTGCCTGATTTTATGTTGGTCAATCTGTGTGATTACAAACAGAGCGTCACGCTCATTGCAAACAGCGGCGTCCAGTTTCTTGATTTTGGCTTAACGCCGCAAGAGTCGGCCCACTACGGACGTTTTGTGCGCAAAACGGCAAACGGCCCGCTACTGCGCCTCGATTTTGATCTGACCAGCGGGCGCTACACGTTGCCTGGACGTGCTGGCGGCCAACCCGAAGTCGTGAAACCGGAAAGCACTCAGACGCTGCACTATTCTCTGGATGTACTCGACGGAATCTGGCTTCCCCTGCCGTTCCTGCGTTTTAATCCGCCGCGTACCTTTATTGACGGGCCGGATAACTGGGCGCGCATTCAGGTACGTAAACTCAGCGAGCCAGATAGCGCCGGAAACACACACCGCATCACCCTCGCCTTCGACAGTCAACTGGCAAAAAATATGCCTGCGGCGTTGGCGCCTTGCGAAAACGATCTGCTCAATGGCACACGTTTTGCGCTCGCCTGGCGCGATGAAGAAGTTGCCGATTTTCTTGACCAGACATGGATTGACGGCTGGCTGCGCGAGTCGTTTCTTCAGTATGCCTCACAGGTGGAAAACCGTTCGGAACAGGCCATACAACAAGCGCTGCGTAGCTTTGAGTATCAGGCGCACTGGTTGAATTTACTGACGCTGTTAGGGGAACAGCTTACGGTGCCGGAAGTAAAGTTTGTGACACATACGTTAAGCACGCCCGCAATCCCGGTCGATCTGATTCTGGATGTCGGCAATACGCATACCTGCGGCGTCTTGATCGAGGATCATGGCGATGCGAATGACGGGTTACGCCAGACAGCAGAGCTTCAGGTGCGTTCTTTAAGCGAGCCGCAGTATCTGAACGATCCTTTATTTACCAGCCGGGTAGAATTCTCGGAAGCGCGCTTTGGCAAGCAACACTTTTCTGTCGAAAGCGGACGAGACGACGCCTTTGTCTGGCCTTCCATTGTGCGTGTGGGCGACGAGGCTCGCGCCCTTGCTATGCAGCGTGTGGGCACCGAAGGCAGCAGCGGTATCTCCAGCCCGCGCCGCTACCTGTGGGATGAAACCCCCGCCTTGCAGGACTGGCGCTTTAGCCAGATCCACGGTAAAACGCAGCGCGAACCGCTTGCCACCGCGTTTCCGCTGATGAATCTGATGAACGATGACGGACAGCCGTTATTCCGCCTGCCGCATGAAGAAAGGCTACCGGTTTTTTCGCCGCAATACAGCCGTAGCACCTTGATGACGCATATGTTGTGCGAAATTCTGGCTCAGGCGCTGGGGCAAATTAACAGCGTCGCCACCCGGCTGCGGCTCGGCTTTCCCGCCTCGCCGCGCCAGCTACGCACCCTGATTTTAACGCTGCCTTCCGCCATGCCGAAACAGGAGCGAGAAATTTTCCGCCAGCGAATGTTTGAAGCGCTGGCGCTGGTCTGGAAAGCCATGGGCTGGCATCCGCAGGATGAGGATTTCACCACGCCTAAGCAGCGTGAAAAAAGCGTGGTGCCGGTACCAGAAATACAGATGGAATGGGACGAAGCAAGTTGCGGCCAACTGGTATGGCTTTATAACGAAGCCATTTCGCATTACGCCGGGCGTACCGAATCCTTTTTTAATGCGCTCGCCAGACCGGATCGCCAGCCTGAACCCGGCGTCGTCCCCGGACGCGCGTTGCGCGTGGCATCGATTGATATCGGCGGCGGCACGACGGATATGGCGATCGTTCACTATCAGTTAGATGACGGCGTGGGGGCCAATGTAAAAATTACGCCTCAGCTCCTGTTTCGCGAAGGTTTTAAAGTCGCCGGGGACGATCTGCTATTGGATATCATTCAGCGTTGCGTACTCCCTTCCCTGCAAACGGCGTTGCAACGGGCAGGCGTTACGGATGCCGCCGCCCTGCTGGCGACCTTATTTGGCGATTCGGGACGAATTGATACTCAGGCCATTTTGCGCCAGCAAACGGCGCTGCAATTATTTATGCCGCTGGGCCATGCGGTACTTTCCGCCTGGGAGCAAAGCGACATTAACGATCCGTTTGCCGGTTTACATGCGACATTTGGCGATCTGCTGATCCGCCGCCCAACAAGCAACGTGATGAACTATATCCAGCAGGCGATCGATCATGCCTTACCGTCTGGTTCGCCGACATTTGATATATTCAATGTGCCGTTGCAAATCCAGTTTAGCCAGCTTCAGGAGGCTCTGCTGGCCGGTCAGTTTACGCTGACAACGCCGCTTCATGCAGTCTGCGAAGCGATCTCCCACTATCACTGCGATATCTTGCTGGTGACGGGGAGACCGACCTGTTTACCCGGCGTACAGGCGCTCATCCGGCACTTACAACCGGTGCCGGTTAATCGCATTGTGTGGATGGATAAGTATCAGGTACATGAATGGTATCCCTTCAGTCAACAAGGGCGTATCGGTAATCCAAAATCCACTGCCGCGGTGGGCGCGATGTTATGCAGCCTGGCGCTGGACTTACGTCTGCCGCGTTTCAATTTTAAAGCGGCTGATATCGGCGCGTATTCGACTGTGCGTTATCTTGGCGTACTGGATAATACCGTTAATACCCTTCGCGATGAAAACATCTGGTATCACGAGATCGATTTGGATAAACCCGGCGCGACGCTGGACGCTCGCCTGCATTTTCCGCTACGCGGCAACGTGACGTTGGGCTTTCGTCAACTGGCGAACAGTCGCTGGCCGGCAACCCCACTCTATTGCCTGAGCATTAATTCCGCCGAACTGGCGAAAACCATCGCTGGCGACGGCGTACTGAATGTGCGACTGAAATTACGCGGCAGTAGCAAAGATAGCGCCCCGGAATCGTTCATATTAAGTGATGCCTGGCTCCAGGACGGGACGCCGGTCGCCGCCGATGCGCTGACATTAAAATTGAATACGCTGGCTGACCGTCGCCACAGCGGCAGCCACTACTGGATAGATAGCGGGAGTGTATACCTGAAATGACAAAACCGTTAAACGCCACCCAGGCTGTTATCGAGTGGGTTAACAACACGCGCCGTTACGCAACGCGACTGGATGACGAAGCCGACGCTCTGCTGGCGCAACTTACGCTTGCCGCGGCGGATGAGTCAGCGCTCAACGCCGCCTGCGCATCACATGGCTGCGTCGGTCTGTACGGGTATGCGCAATCCGCAAAAGCGCATCTGCTAACGACGCTATGCGGTAACGAGAATGGCAAGCTGGAAATTATCACGCCGGACCGTGACTATGATTATTTCAGCCACATCAATCCGGGTCATGCGCCAGCGAATATGGCTATTCGCTTTACGCGCGACATTTTTTCAAACGAGAACGGCTGGCCGTTGCGCCTGCGCTTGATCAGTGAAGCCGAACTGGTGCAGATCTTTATTGCCTGGACCAGCGCGTCCCCCATTTGTCGCCAGGTCGAAAAATCCATTATCACATCACGCCTGGAGAAATGGCAATCGCTTCGCCAACCGCAGCCCGTCCCCGGCGTTACCGCTGAAGAGGTAGCGACCATCGCGAGTTTCTGGCGCTCTTGCCTGCCGTCCGCCAGACAACATATTGATGATGCGACATGGCAACACTTTGCCTCGCTCTTGCCTGCACTGGATCTCACGACACGGGCGCACGCCTGGGCATTACTGTGGGGAGAGCAGCCGGAGATCACCCAGCAATGGCTGGCGCTGGCGCATATGTTGCAACAAACCGGCCATGCCGGGGAACTGGCGGCGCCGCTCAGCCTGCTGGTCGATCATTTTGGCTTACCGGCGGAAAACTTCCTGACGCAAATGGCGCTAACCGCCAGCGATACGCAAAGCGATGTGGTGGTGCATCCGGTTAAGGAAGGCCGACTGCTCAATGCGGTCAGCCTTTCGCTTGATTCTCTGGCGCTGCTTACCCGCGAACTGGTGCTAAGCGTTGAAAATAGCGTACTGGATAACGTTGATTTACTGGATATTCCGGTCGCGCCAGACAGTCATCCTCATCCGTTATGGCGGGCGAAATTAGGCTGGATGCTGGCCCATTGCCGTCAGCAGATACAGCCCGATGTTCTGGTGATTTGCAATGCTCTGGCATCTCGCTCGCAAACGTCCACTGCCGCCCGTCACTTACTGGAGTGGGTTAACGCCACGCAGCCGCAGCATGAATCAGCGTTACCCGGCGTCGTCTGGGCTATTACTCCACAGGATGCCCGATTTGCCACCCAGCAAAATCTGGATGAGGCCGTCCAGCAGTTGATGGGTAAACCTGGCGTGCATTGGGGAACGTTGCAGGCGCTGGATAAACACAGTATGCAGCGTTTGGTGGAGTGGTTATCGCAGGCGACATCGGCACCACAGCGACAGGCGCGCTTACAGGCGTTACGCGAACAACTGCGAGGCCGCGTGCGCGATCTGTTACCGATGTTTGATGACGCGCGGCTACCGGTTGAAACCGTGATCCGGCGTCTTCAGGCCCAGGCCGCCAGACATGGCGACCTGCTGGCCGGGCTGTTACCGCCGGTACAGAACTTCGAAGCGTTGCTGCGCACCCGACAGTCGCGAGAAGAACAGGTCAGCGGTTTATTTAATGACGCGATCGATCTCTTTGCCGACGAACCAACGCGCGCTTCAGCGTCAGAAGGTCACGAAACGGGCTATCAGGCGCACAAAATGTGGATCAATCATCTGCGCCAGTGGGCCCACTGCCGGGATAATGCGCAACGTCTGGGACTGGAACCGCAGATGCTCAACGCCGTGGCGGAGATTTTAATTACCGCCAGCTATCGCCTCGGTTTACCTCAGCAGTTACAGAAAACCATGCAGCGCGAGGAGGTGAGCAGCGCGCAGCTTCATGCCATCATTGGTAACTTCATCGCCTGGCTCGGCTACGCCAATATCGAGGAGGCCCAACGCCCGGCCAGCCGCGTTCAGAAAGGCGCAGCCATTTTCGCCGTAACGCCGCGTTCGACAATGTTGCGTCTAACAAAGCTTGACGAACAGCCCGTTCACGCCGCCAGCCGCTATGTCTATGACTGGCTTGTTGCGCTGTATACCCTGGCCAATGAGAACGCAGGATATCGGCATCCGCAGGACGTTACCGACGTAGACAGAGCGCAATTAATTGCCCTGATAGCCTGACCTGGCGGAAAAACCATGCCCGGTAACCTGTATCGGGCTTGAGGTCAGAAAAGCGAAAACAGCAATGCGACGGGGAAACTTATCGGCCATGTCGCGCCAACCAAAAAGGCGCTCAGGAAACGAATTCGTTTTTTGTCATGAGTCAAAAACCAGGTGATCAGGAATGATATCACCGCCATGACGGCGTAAAAAATTAATATCTTTTGAAAGAGGGTCATATCAGGCATCCGCGCCAACCAGAGGAAAAAACGCGCGCAATATGCTCTTTTTATTTGACACACATCAAGGTTTATCAGCCTTGACAGCAAAACGTTCTCAATGCACGGCTCCGCTCACAGAATATCCTGTTTACGTATTATTGCGGATCTCGCCAACCCGTACTATACCCATAGGGGTTATGATGAAAGGTGGCGAAAATGAATGTTTCCAGTAAAACCGTCGTGCTGATTAATGTCTTTGCTGCTGCAGGACTTTTGGGTCTGATCTCGTTGAGATTCGGCTGGTTTGCTTGAGGTGTTCAACCTTTGAGTACTTGCTGCGCATGTTGGCGGGGAGGTCCCCCTCTCCGCCGACACCCGCCTATTTTTTCACGATTTTTCTGAACAGTAAATGATCCTTAATGCTTAACCATGATGTGGCGGACAAGGGTGTAGTCTTCCAGACCATACAATGACATATCTTTGCCGTATCCCGACTGTTTTTGCCCTCCATGCGGCATTTCGCTAACCAACATGAAATGGGTATTAATCCAGGTACAGCCATACTGCAATCTGGCGCTAAGCCGGTGCGCCCGCCCGACGTCCTGAGTCCAGACGGAGGATGCCAGACCATAGTGAGAATCGTTGGCCCACCTCAGAACCTGATCTTCATCATCAAAGACGGTTATACTGACCACCGGGCCGAAGACCTCGCGTTGCACGATGGCATCTTCCTGTTTTGCGTCTGCCAGCAACGTCGGAGCGAAATAGTAACCTTTACCTTCCGTTTGACTTCCACCAGTAATCACACGGATATGGCTGAGGGCCTTCGCCTCCTCTACAGCCGCTGTGACGCGCTTCAGGTGCGCCAGCGAACTTAACGGCCCCAGCTCTGTCGACTCATCCTCCGGCGCGCCCATTTTCAGGCTGCTCACCGCGTTCCCCAGCTTTTCGACCAGCGCATCATAGATACCGCGCTGCGCGTATATACGGCACGCCGCAGTACAATCCTGTCCGGCATTATAGAAACCGAAAGTCCGGACGCCCTGCGCCACCGCATCCAGATCGGCGTCATCAAAAACAATTACCGGGGCTTTACCACCGAGTTCCATATGCGTACGTTTTATCGCTGGCGCAGTATGGCGCAGAATATGCTCCCCGGTCGAGATAGAACCGGTTAAAGAGACCATGCGTACTTTTTCATGACCGGTCAATACATCGCCAACAGTCTGCCCTCGTCCGAACAGGACATTGAGCACCCCCGGCGGAAAGATATCCTTCGCCAGCGCGGCAAGTTTAAGCGCCGTCAGCGGCGTAATTTCAGAAGGCTTAATCACCACGCAGTTACCTGCCGCCAGCGCTGGCGCCAGCTTCCAGGCCGCCATCATGAGCGGATAATTCCACGGCGCGATAGAGGCAACCACGCCAATCGGATCCCGGCGGATCATCGACGTATGTCCTTCCAGATATTCGCCCGCCGCCAGCCCACTCAAACAACGGGCCGCGCCGGCAAAAAAGCGAAAGACATCCACGATTGCCGGAATTTCATCATTAATTACGCAGTGCAAAGGCTTACCGCAGTTTTGCGATTCAAGCCGGGCGAACTCAAGGGCGTTTTGCTCGATGCTGTCCGCCAGTTTTAACAGACATTCCGCCCGTGCTTTGGGTGTGGTCTGCCCCCATTCGGCAAACGCGCTATCGGCGGCCAGCACTGCGGCGTCAACCTGCGCGGGCGACGCTTCCGCAATCTCAAGTATGACCTCGCCTGTCGCCGGGTTATAAACAGACTGCCTTTCTCCCTCGCCGTCCACCAGCACGCCATTAATCAGTAATTGATATTGCATAGCATTTTCCCATATCGTCATTAATCGATTTCCGGCGAACGGGCCGCCGCTTTCCTAAAAATAGACGGCGCGCCAGATGCTCACCCGGCACACTCGGGAAATTTAGTCAGGTTGTGAGCTGACACGCATTCCACCTCACACAAGGCTTTTAGCGCTCAGCATCTCGCGAATCAGGCTGCCAAGCTGTTTTACGGCCTGTTCTTCCCGTTCTCCCCAATGCCATGCGGTGTTAAAACGAAAGAAACGCGTCCAGGCGCCGGACGTTGAAAACATTTTCCCCGGCGCGATACTGATAAGGTGTTCAAGCGCTTTGGCGCTAAGTTCACCGGCATCAAGCTGCTCAGGTAGCTCCAGCCAAAGAAAATAACCGCTATCGTTATGGTGAATTTTTACTTCCGCCGGGAGATGGCGCAAAAGGGTTTGCCAGGCTTGCTGTTTACGTTCGGCAAGCTGCCTTCGCAATCGGCGCAGATGCGTGTCATATCGACGTGTCGAGAGATAATCCACTAACGCCAATTGCATGGGGGAACTGGTGGATAATGTGCTCATTAACTGCAAACGCTGAATTTGTCTGGCATGGCTTCCTCCCGCAACCCAGCCAATGCGAAAACCGGGAACCAGACATTTGGAAAAAGACGAACAATGCAACACGGTATCGTCGCGATCCCATGCTTTGGCAGGCAGAGGTTTCTCGCGGCCAAAGTAGAGTTCGCTATAAACATCGTCTTCAATTAGCGTCACGTTATGGGGCGTGAGTAACGCGACCAGCCGCGCTTTTTTCTCAGCACTCAGCGTGAACCCTAATGGATTCTGACTGTTGGTCATTAACCAGCACGCTTTCACCGGATATTCCTGTAACGCCTGTTCCAGCGCCATAAGATCGATACCTTCTTTAACATCGGTGGGTATCGACAACGCTTTCAGGCGCAATCGCTCCAGGGCCTGTAGCGCACCGTAGAAACAGGGGTTCTCCACCACCACCCAGTCTCCCGGCGCCGTCACCGCCTGTAAACTAAGATTCAACGCTTCCAGCGCGCCGGCGGTAATGACAATCTCGTCAGGAGAAACGGTAATCCCCTGCTGCGCGTAACGGCGTGCTATCGCATAGCGCAATTCTGCATTACCTGGCGGCAAATTTTCGATGACGCTCATTGCCGTCGCGGTTTTACTGACCTGCGCCAGAGAGCGGTTCAATTGCGGCAAGGGAAACAGACGCGGATCGGGAAACGCTGAGGCAAAGGGCACCACTGAGGTATCACGGCTGGCCTGCAGCATCTCAAAAATATAGGTATTGATATCTACGGCTTCATCCCGAATAACGTGCGCTGCCGTCGCGACTGACCGACAAACCGGATGCGGCGCGACATAATAACCGGATTGCGGACGGGCGATAATCCGTCCCTGACTTTCCAGCAACTGGTACGCATGACCGACAGTCATAAAACTCATGCCGCTACTGGCGACCTGCTCCCTCAGCGAGGGTAATCGATCGCCGGGTTGCCAAACGCCAGAGGCGATTTGTTCTCTAATTTGCTCCGCCAGACGTTGATATTTTTTCATTATTCGTTCTCATTGAGCGCTGCTTGCAGGTGGCAACCGCAGTGTATATCAGTTGTTAAAATTAACAATGATTTGCTAACTGTTATGGTGCTTTCCAACAGGCGTAATGATTAGATTTCGCAACAAAACGCCGTTTCAGGGTCTCTGCTTAACGGGAAAGTCAAACCAGGTGTTCGGGTATGGTTCATGAGTAAGGGAGAAGTGCCACCATTCGGTATCCAGTGGCGTAAAACCCGCATCACGCATCAATGTTTGTAATAACAACCTATTTGCGCGTTGCTGAGCAGTAAGCATGACATTATCGGGATGGGATAACGGACTAAAACAGTCAAAGCCGGTACCAAAATCCAGACTATTATCTGGCGAGCGTTGCGCCGCGGACGCAGTACAATTCACCAGTGGTCGTCCGGGATCGTATATTGGTATTTTACTGTCAAGTGGAACAATCGTTAGATCAAGCGTACTTCCCCGACTGTGGCCGGATCTGGCGGCAAGATAACCTTCATCAAACAGACGCTTTTTCTCTACCAGCGGATAAAATTCGTTTTTCATTTGGTTTTGAGAAGGATCTTTGGCCCACGCGATAAAGTCGTTCACTGCGCTTTGCGGACGGTAGCAATCATATATTTTTAAGGTAAGTCCGAAGGGGCGTAAACGATCGGCGACCTGCTTCACTGCGTTTGCGGCTGGTCGTGTTAACAGGCAAACAGGCGCGTTATAGCCTTTAATGGGGCGACCAATAAAGTTATGGGAACTGAAGTATCGCATGTCTACCTGTACGTCGGGGGCGACCGTAGTAATATCGACAAAGTCTTTTGGCTGGTGGAGATCAATATGGTTTTCAGCTGACATTGCCTGAACGGACAACAGGCTGAACAGGAGGAAAGAAGATACGCATTTTACCATATGTTACACCTCGCGAGAGTCACAGGGGTGATTATGTATTTGAGCAGGTAAAGATTAGCGGACACCGCTTAAACAGATGGTTAAAATAAACATCATTCCCCCTGTAATCTGTGCCTTATCACAAACGGAGAGTTTATATTTTGCTTATACGACCACTGCGCCTCCTGTTCTATACCCAAAATAATTCGAGTTGCGTAAAGGCGGCAAGGGAGTGAGTCTCAGGAGCACAGATAACGATGTGTTTTCACAAAGGCGAGTCTACCTGACCAGAAAGGTCATTTGATAATCAGTAGTACAGTTGTTGTCGCCTTCCATAACTAAATAACATTGTTTCGCCAAAGATAAGACCACTATATAGTCAGGAAGGCAATTAGTGAGGAACACGTCGATTGTCGGCGATAATGCACTGAAATTACGATTCACTGCAGTTGTGCAAACACATAGAATCCCCCTCGAACCGAGATAATTCGGTCTGCTGGTCATAGCCATTATTCAGTAAGACCGCAGGTTGCAGCGGCGGATCACGGGCGTGAAGAAAAATCCTGTGCCCCAAATTTTTTGGACAAGCGCTGAACCTGCCGTATACTTTTACTTAACGTACACTCCGCCATAAAAATAAACCCTGCGATGATACCGTAATGCCATAGGCATAACTTAAGGATATGCCATAAATCAAGCGAAGCATGATTTAACTTCTCAGTAATTGCGATAGTCTGTACAAATATTATGGGGTGAAATAATAAGATGCCTAACAAAAATACCCCTGCCACGATCATGGCAAGTAACTGAAAAAAAGCCCATCCGATAACGAAACGGTAAAGTAACAGCAATAATAGCCGTCCACATTTCCTTAGCCATTCTGACTGCAAAATGCCCCAGGATGCTGTCTTTTCGTGAATTTCACCATCTGATTTCTTCATTTTGAGCCTCCTCGCAGGTTTTTATAATTTTATCGCCCAACTGGAAATAAAGCCGTCAGCTAATCGTTACAACAAATATAATTAAGACAAAAACTAAAGAGTAAGGTATTTATATCATAAGCACTATCAGTATTGGCCTTCTGCCCTACCGCTAAACATCTCATTGTTGTTAGCCTAATAATACTTTTAGTTTAACTTCTTATAAGACAATTTCTACACGGTTGAGCAACTATTTACTTTCTCTAAAAATAATATAGTGCGTAATTAATCATTACTCATAGTACATGATGATGTGATAATTAAGAAAACCGTTTTACTTTCATTCGTTTTATCTGACATATTTCATGGCCAGGAGGCGTGGGCATGACTAAAGCTACGGGTCGATTTGAACAATTGAACAATAATATTGACGGTTCAGGACAAAGCAAAAATCAGGTGTTTCACCGACAGGCAAACCGATGGGCAACATGGGATAATATTTCGAATACCACCTATTCCAGTAATGAAGTATCATATAATCACTTGTGGTCTACATTATGCCAATTACTATCGGGAGAGGGTTTTTAAAGAGTGAGATGTTTTCTCAAAGTGCCATCTCTCAACGCTCCTTCTTTACGTTGCTATGGGAAAAGATTAAAGATTTTTTCTGTAGCACGCGAAGATCCGCTGCCGATCAATATATAAAGGAATTATGTGATGTTGCCTCTCCGCCTGACGCGCAACGTTTATTTGATTTATTTTGCGCGTTATATGAATTATCATCACCATCATGCAGAGGAAATTTCCATTTTCAGCATTATAAAGATGCTGAGTGTCAGTATACAAATCTCTGTATTAAAGATGGCGAAGATATTCCGTTATGCATTATGATACGTCAGGATCACTACTATTATGAGATAATGAATAGAACAGTGCTCTGTGTTGATACTCAGTCTGCCCACCTGAAAAGATATTCTGATATTAATATAAAAGCTAGCACTTATGTTTGTGAACCGCTATGTTGCTTGTTCCCTGAGCGGTTACAACTCTCGCTATCCGGCGGTATAACATTTCCCGTTGACCTAAAAAATATAGAAGAGACGCTTATCACCATGGCAGAAAAGGGTAATTTATGTGACTGGAAGGAACAGGAAAGAAAAGCCGCCATCTCCTCCAGGATTAATCTGGGCATCGCCCAGGCAGGTGTACCACCTATTGACGACGCTATTAAAAACAAAATAGCCGCAAAGGTTATTAAGAATACTAACTTAAAGAATGCAACATTTCATGCAAATCATACACAAAGCTCAGTTACTCAACTAGTTTATTCATGTTTGTTTAAGAATGAGATATTAATGAATATGCTTGAGGAAAATTCCTCTCATGACCTGCTATGTTTAAACGACCTTGTTGAATATGTAGCGTTACAAGTTCATAACAGCCTTTTTTCTGAAGATTTATCTGCACTCGTTGAAACAACAAAAAATGAGGCTCATCACCAGAGTTGACCACACCATAAATAGTATGGCTTACAATCCCCTGGCAATACCAAAACCATCTAATACAACACCTTTAAAATACACTTCCAGGAAATAATGAATTTCGCATGGAACGAATTGGCTCGTTATTTTTATAATTGAGATACTGAGTATAAGTATATTTTCTCATACAACTTATCGCACTTATTGACAAACCGTTTTCGCTAATTTGAAGTGTTGAATAATAACTCAAAGAAATTATTGGCATCATAGCCTCACGACGTAACTGGAAGGTGGCATGATGCTTACAAAAACGTTATCAGTAGTTTTACTGACCTGTGCGCTGTTTTCAGGCCAGTTACTGGCGAAACAGCAAGACCACGCATTCGTATGGTTTGCGACGGGAGGGCACCAGCTTAGACACGAAGCCGACAGTGATGAATTACGGGCGGCAGCGGAAGAATCCGCGGAAGGCTTGCGCGAGCACCACAACTGGCAGAAATCGCGCAAACCAGAGAGCTATTTTCGTTAATTAAACGCCCCTACGCTTCGGCAGCGTTTTCATCAGCGCTTCAGGGCTCACTGAAGCGACAACGCTGCCGGGCTGGGGCATTTTTAAGATGTGGTTTTTAATTTTGCCAATGACATGCATTTCGCAAGGGCGGCAGTCGAATTTTAGCGTCAGTACCTCATCGCCATGCACCAACTGCATCGGCGTGGCTTTCCAGCTCTTAATATTTCCTTTCGCCTGCTTTGGACAAAGGTTGAACGCAAAACGCAGGCAGTGTTTGGTGATCATGACCGGTACCTCGCCCTTCTCCTGATGCGCCTCATAGGCCGCATCAATCAATTGTACGCCGTAACGGTGATAAAATTCCCGTGCTTTGTGGTTGTAGACATTAGCGAGAAAGCTGAGATGCGTTTGCGGATAGACCGGCGCAGGCTGCGCCACGGGTTTCCGACGACCTCGTTGATAATGGGCCAGCCGCGCCGCGTCAAGCATATCAATCGCCTCCCGACGGAACTGATTGAGCAGGCTATTTGGCACGAACAACGCCGCCGGTAATGTCACCTGCATATCACGCGCGTAGTAAGGCGTCTGTCCCAGCTTCGCCAGTCCGGCTTTTAGGTTATTCAACGCTTTTTCAGAGTTGTTGGCTTCCTCAAATACCCCGTCAAGCGTATGCGTGATGCAGACACCGTCTTCACTGGTCAGCGTCAGAATAAGCTGTTCCTGCCAGCCGCCCAGCATGATATCAACCGCCACACGGCGCTCACTGGAGGTTTTTGTCAGCGCTTGCTGCCAGTTATGGTCCAGATTACGATTCAACGGATGATGCGGACGGACTTTATGCAGGTCGGCAGGCATATCATTTGGCCAAACGCGGTAGCGGTTATGACCGGTTTTCTCCACCGTATTGGCGCGAAAACCCACCACTTCACGCTTAATCAACACGTTCAGACCATCGCCATTCGCCAACGGCTCCGTCGCTTCTACGTCGAGATAATCCTTCGCCACATTCAGCACCTCGCCTACCGGCAAGCCAATAAATTTTGGTGAATCAAATGCGCCAATATCACCTTTACGCGCGTTAACAAAATAGTCGGTGCTGCCGCGATGGAAGGTTTTTTCCGTGGAGGGAACAAAAAAATGCTCGGTCCGACCAACCGATGCACGCGCCAGATCGCCACGTTGCTCGATAATCGCGTCCAGCATCTGACGATAATGCGCGGTGATGTTTTTGACATAGCTCATGTCTTTATAGCGCCCTTCAATCTTGAAGGAACGTACGCCTGCATCGATCAACGCGCCGAGGTTAGCCGTTTGGTCGTTATCTTTCATCGATAGCAAATGTTTTTCGTAAGAGACCACCCGCCCCTGATCGTCTTTTAACGTATACGGTAAGCGACAGGCTTGCGAACAGTCGCCCCGATTGGCGCTGCGCCCGGTTTGCGCATGAGAGATATAACACTGCCCAGAATAAGCGACACACAGCGCGCCATGAATGAAGAACTCAATCGTGGCGTCAGTAGCCTGATGAATAGCCGCTATCTGACTCAAATTAAGCTCGCGCGCCAGTACAATCTGTGAAAAACCGACATCGGCAAGAAACTTCGCTTTTTCCACGCTGCGAATATCACACTGTGTACTGGCGTGAAGCTCAATCGGCGGGATATCCAGTTCCAGAATGCCCATATCCTGCACAATCAGCGCATCCACCCCGGTGTTGTACAAATCGGTGATTAACCGCTGCGCGGGCTCCAGCTCATCATCATGCAGAATAGTATTCAGCGTGACAAAAATCCTGGCGCCGTAACGGTGAGCAAACGGAACCAGATCGGCGATATCGCGCAGACTGTTACTGGCGTTATGACGTGCGCCAAAACCGGGTCCGCCGATGTAGACGGCATCTGCGCCATGCAAAATCGCTTCGCGAGCAATTGCGGCGTCACGGGCCGGACTTAACAATTCGAGATAGTGAGGTTGCTGGCGCATATAGTCTTTCTTATCCAATAGCAGCGAAATGGCGGCTATTGTAGTCAGAAGCGCAAACTAACGAAATAGTTTTCCCGCTTAATCACGCGGGTAATGGATCAGCGAGTGAAAATGAACCGTCTGGTCACTGCTGTTGCGATAGGTATGCGCCGTATCGCCGGCAAAACGCAAACCTTTACCGGCGTCTATGGTTTGCCATACCCCACCAGTACACATGTCCAGCCGACCCTGAATCACCACCACATGTTCGATAACACCGGCTTTATGCGGCGCTGATTCGCTGCACGCGCCAGGCGCCAGCAATAGAGAAAAATAGTCAAAACAGAGTTCAGGGTCCCACGGAAACAGCGGTGTAATTACCATCGCTTGCTGCTGGGGATCGAAGGTTGGCGGAAATTCGGCCTGCGGCGGCGAAATAAACATTGAGAATGGAACGTTCAGGCCCGTCGCAATTTTCCACAGCGTTGCGACTGTCGGACTGGATTCATTACGCTCTATCTGCCCCAACATGGCTTTTGAGACGCCGGAGATCTCCGCCAGACGCGATAAACTCCAGCCTCGCTGATGGCGTAACATTCTTAACGTGGTCGCCAGATAGTGTGTCAGGTTATCCATTTTCCCCCCCCAGTAAGGCCATAGCGTATCACTTGTACGCTATAACGCACAATGCTACATTGACTGACCGTTATAACGCACAAGAGGCGATCATGCGTCTGTTATCACTGCCGTTACCTACTGTATTATCCGGTCTGGTCGCCGTTCTGGTCGGCTATGCAAGTTCCGCCGCCATTATCTGGCAGGCGGCGCTTGCCGCTGGCGCAACACCCGCAGAGATCGCCGGCTGGATGACCGCCCTCGGTATAGCCATGGGCATAAGCACACTAACGTTAACCTTGTGGTATCGTGCGCCGGTTTTAACCGCCTGGTCAACGCCTGGCGCCGCTCTGTTGGTAACAGGGCTTCAGGGATTATCGTTGCCAGACGCGGTGGGCATATTCATTGTCGCCAATGCCCTGATTGTGCTGTGCGGCGTCACGGGATTGTTTGCGCGTTTGATGCGGATAATCCCCCATTCTCTTGCCGCCGCAATGCTGGCGGGAATACTGCTACGCTTCGGCCTGCAGGCGTTCGGGACGCTCAACGGAGAGTTTGTCATGTGCGGCGGTATGCTATTGGCGTGGCTACTCTTTAAAGTATTCGCGCCCCGCTATGCCGTTATTGCTGCCATGGTAATGGGAATAACGGTGGCGCTCATCCAGGGTAAGGTGGCGATGAGCGGTATTCATTGCGCGCCGGTGTGGCCCACCTTCGTTTCCCCCCACTTTTCATTCGCTCAAAGCCTGAGCGTCGCGGTACCGCTCTTCCTGGTGACGATGGCATCGCAAAACGCCCCCGGCGTCGCCACAATGAAGGCGTCTGGCTATCAGCTTCCTGTCTCTCCGTTAATGATTTTTACCGGGTTGCTGGCGCTGCTGCTTTCGCCATTTGGCGTTTATTCTATCTGCATTGCCGCCATTACAGCCGCCATTTGTCAAAGCCCGGACGCGCACCCCGATCCAACGCGTCGCTGGTTAGCGGCCGCCGCCGCAGGCGTTTTTTATTTACTTGCCGGGTGGTTTGGCGGTTCGATAACCGCGCTGATGGTCGCCCTGCCGGTTAGCTGGGTGCAAATGCTGGCTGGTCTGGCACTGTTAAGTACGATTAGCGGTAGTCTGTATCAGGCGCTTACTCACGAAAGTGAGCGTGACGCGGCAGTTATCGCATTTCTCGTCACCGCCAGTGGGCTAACGCTGATGGGCATCGGATCGGCATTCTGGGGGTTGATCGCTGGCGGGATAGGCTACGCAGTATTAACGAGAACGCGCCGCCCATCGTTGTCTGGCTGATGGTGACCGCTAATCTGCCGGGGTTTGCGCCATCTTGCGATGGCGCCGCAGAATTATTTTTTGTTAACGTCAAACATAGAGGTATCCGTCGCCATATCATCCACGACCTGTTTCAACGTCTCAAACGCCATTGGCGTACTGGAATTGCTCAGGTCTTTACCTTCACCCTGACGTACTACCTTGACGACCGGCTTGTTGGTCGCGGCATCTATCAGCTCACCCTCAAAATAGAGGTGGGTATCCATGGTCCGGTGGCCTGTCGCCATTTGCGTGCCCGCCACAATCAGCGCTACAGGGATCACCTCATAGAATTGCAGCCCTTCTTTGCTGGTATCCACGCCCGTAATCGCCCCGCGGAAAATCAAACTGCGCGGCCCTGGCGTCGTGACCAGCGGTTTGCGCTGTTCAATTGCTGATTTTACTTTAGTGTTCGTATAAGCCAGCAGTTTATCAAGAACTTGCTGCCCGACCTGGGTCGTTGGTTTGGGGACGGGATAATATGTTATCGGATTGTAAACAATACTATCATAGTTAGAGTCATTGAAATGTGGATCTACCCAGCGCAACACCGGTTTTCCCGTGGCGGAGGTAGTTTCCTGCAGGTCCGAATAATTTTTTAAGAATCCAGAATACTTATCCGGCTGTGTGACTTTGGACGCACAGCCGGATAACGCCAGCAAGCCAGTAAGCACTGCAACTTTAAATAAAGTATGAGTACGCATGAAACGATCCCTTTAGTCTTCGCAATGATGCAAAGGAAATAATAGCAAAACGAAATCATTCTGGATGCACTAAAAATGGTAACGACAGCACAATTTGAACGCGGCGCCCGACAAAAAAATGCCGAACGCTGCGAGACTTACAGAACTTGCATCGCTCAGGCCGTTTTTCTCGCCAGCATCGTAGCAAAGCGCAGTTTGATACGGTTGCCGTTTTCGTCCGTGCGGTGAAGCTCGCCGACATCTTCGTTGTATTTCAGCATGTCCCATCCTTCGTAATAGCGGCGTAATTCGCCTTCTTTAAAAGCGAACGGGAATCCCACCGTACAGGGAAAGTCCGGCGTATCCATTGCCGCAACAATCAAATTATACCCGCCGGTTTTTGTGCAGCGTTGCATATTGGCAATTAAACCGGGAATGGTTTGCGCCTCAAGAAACATCATAACCACTGTCGAGAGAATAAAATCGTACTCGCCGTCAAAGGTCAGTGTATTCAGATCGACAATGTCGGTTTGCAGATTATCCAGCCCCTCTGCCGCTTTAATACGCTCAAGGTTAGCCATACTGGCCGGATTTTTATCCCACGCGGTAACGTCATAACCGTTCGCGGCCAGATACAGACTATTGCGGCCATTGCCACATCCCAAATCCAGCGTTCGGCCCGGCGCGACAACCTTTGCCGCCGCCAGCACATCCGAATGCGTGCGGGTTAATCCGTATTTCTCAGTAAAATAATTTTCGTCACGAACGGTCATTTTTTTCCTCCGTTTTCAACAGTGCAGCGCGCTCAGTGCGAATAAGCAACGTCCCCTGCACCAGCAATAGAAATGTACGAACCAGCAATAAGGCGATAATAGCGTTAGTGAAAATAAACAGCGGGACGGCCAGAATATGGAAAAG
The DNA here is from genome assembly GCF_046551895.1 of Salmonella sp. SAL03688. Lineage (NCBI taxonomy): Bacteria > Pseudomonadati > Pseudomonadota > Gammaproteobacteria > Enterobacterales > Enterobacteriaceae > Salmonella > Salmonella sp. SAL03688. Next base: position 8,911 of record NZ_JBGDVI010000005.1, on the reverse strand, counting down.
CCCTGATTCACTACCGTGACCAAGATGTAACCCCGTGGTCGCCAGCGCGGAAACGCCGAACGAAAAACTCCAGAAGGAAGCATTAAACGGTTGTGATAAATACCAGGGCATTAATCGCAGCATAAATAAAAGTTGTAACAGACCGTAGCCGAATAGCATTTTCGCCAGCGTGTCGCCCTCCCCGCCATTGACGCTCAGCCAGGCGCTACAGGCGACCAGCGCGGGCGCCAGTTGGATACCCAGCGACGTACGCAGCACCGCCGGTAATTCGCCGCAGCTACGCAGTCGCTGCAAAATAACCGGCTCCAGACTTAACCACGAAAAGACGCCTGCGCCTAAAAACACCAGTCCGGCATCATTGTAACCGAGCGCTCCACAGGCCATAGCGCTGATAAAATTATTCGCTACCGTGGGCAGATAAAGTCCTGGGGTTGTCGCTTCTTCCGGATGCGCTCCGCGCCAAAGTCCCGCCGTCTGCCAGGCGGCATACGCCAGTTGTATGACGACCCCCACGCTGAATAGCGCAACGGCCAACGGGCGATACCAGGGAACGAAACCGATCGCGACCAGCATCGTGGTGGCGGGAAACAGGCTGACAAAACTGCTCATTACCGGATGTCGCACTTCAGCCATCACGCTATGGGGAAAGCGCACCAGACGGCTAAGGAACGCCAGGGTCAAGAGTGCCCAAATAATCATCGCCAGGATCACCATGATGTCGCCGGGCCAGTGGCTTATTGCCCATATCTGGCTGGCATAACGCCAGGCGAATCCCATACCGATAGTGCCAAGGACGATGCCAAAATAGCCCGCAGGCAGATTGAGCACGCGATCGCTCTGCTTGTGATTACGCATTTTGTTTAATTTATAAAGTATATTTGAAATGCATTTTATGGAATTTCTGGTTGTTTCGCCAGTACCTTTGCTACGGTTATCTTAATCGTTCACACGGAATTTCCCTATGACCAAATATCGACTGAGTGAAGAACCTCGTGCTTTTACTTATCAGGTAGACGGTGAGAAGAAAAGCGTCTTATTACGACAAGTTATTGCCGTAACGGATTTTAACGATGTTAAAGCCGGAACCTCCGGCGGCTGGGTTGATGCCGATAATGTGCTGTCACAACAGGGGGATTGCTGGATTTATGATGAAAACGCGATGGCCTTTGCGGGCACGGAAATTACGGGGAACGCGCGTATCACGCAGCCATGCACGTTCTACAATAACGTGCGAATAGGCGATAACGTCTGGATTGATCGCGCTGATATCAGCGATGGCGCGCGGATAAGTGACAACGTCACCATTCAGTCCTCTTCCGTGCGCGGAGAGTGTGCGATTTATGGCGATGCCCGCGTGTTAAACCAGTCAGAAATTCTCGCCGTTCAGGGACTAACGCATGAACATGCGCAGATTTTACAAATTTACGATCGCGCCACCGTGAACCATTCGCGGATTGTCCATCAGGTACAGCTTTATGGCGACGCCACTATCACACACGCTTTTATTGAGCACCGGGCGGAGGTCTTTGATTTCGCGCTCATCGAAGGCAACAAAGACAATAATGTCTGGATCTGTGACTGCGCCAAAGTCTATGGCCATGCGCGGGTTATCGCCGGTACAGAGGAAGATGCGATCCCTACCCTTCGCTACAGCTCGCAGGTAGCGGAACATGCGTTAATCGAAGGCAACTGTGTGTTAAAACATCATGTGCTGGTAGGCGGACATGCTGAGGTACGCGGAGGCCCGATTTTACTGGACGACCGCGTGCTGATTGAAGGCCATGCCTGTATACAGGGCGAAATTCTGATTGAGCACCAGGTCGAGATTAGCGGACGGGCGGCGGTGATAGCCTTTGACGGCAATACTATTCACCTGCGCGGCCCAAAAGTGATCAATGGCGAGGATCGTATTACGCGTACCCCCTTAGTCGGTTCCCTTTAATCCGCATCAATAATGCGGGCATACATATTAACGTCGTGATAGTCGCCGTTAAGATATTCCGCCTGCTTCATACAGCCTTCCAGCGTAAAATGGTTGCGCCGTGCGACTGCGTTACTGGCCTGATTATCAACGCGGCATTTAATGACGAAGCGCCGAATATCGCCGCGCCGGGCATAATGTGTCATCAGCGCCTGTAATGATTGCGACATTATCCCTTGTCCCTGGAGGGACTCATCCAGCCAGTAACCGATATAGGCGGCTTTGTTTATCGGTTCGATGGCATTAAATGAGAGTACGCCCGCCATCTCATTCTGGCAGAAAATCAGGTACATTTTGGCGTAACCACGCTGGTGCAACAGCATATTACCCTGCACATGCTTACGCGTTTCCTCCTGCGACGTGACATATTGCGGCCAGTCGAGCGACTGTTGTAGCCACGCTTTGTTTTTGAGTACCAGTTGGTGCAGCGCCGGAACATGACTTTCATCTGCCGCTCTCAGTTCCAGCGTCGTGCTAACAGGAATAATTTCCACCATCGCGTTGCCCTTCTTCGTTGTTGGTCGTAATCACATAAATAGCCTGGTTTACCGATAACCCGCAGGTGATATGAGCGTTTTTATTGTATCGCCATCACATTATTTTTTATTGGCCATATTTAGCGTATTTCCGCGTGACACATTTCACACTTATCCAACCATTCTCCGCCTATAAAACGCTCAACGACTGATTGTTTTATCACCACGGAGACGCCAATGACCTTTTCTGTGCAGGAAACGCTTTTTTCTTTACTGCGGCTAAACGGGATTTCAGGACATGAAAGCAGTATTGCAAACGTTATGCAGCACGCGTTTGAACAGCAGGCCAAAGACGTCTGGCGGGATCGCTTAGGCAATGTCGTCGCCCGTTATGGCAGCGATAAACCCGACGCGCTTCGCCTGATGATTTTTGCGCATATGGATGAAGTGGGTTTTATGGTACGCAAGATCGAACCCTCCGGTTTTTTACGTTTTGAACGCGTGGGCGGCCCGGCGCAAATTACTATGCCCGGTTCGATTGTGACGCTTGCCGGACGTTCAGGCGATATCATGGGCTGTATCGGTATTAAAGCATATCACTTCGCGAAGGGTGACGAGCGCACCCAGCCACCCGCTCTCGATAAACTCTGGATTGATATCGGCGCAAAAGATAAAGCGGATGCCGAACGAATGGGTATTCAGGTGGGGACGCCAGTAACCCTTTACAACCCGCCGCACTGTCTGGGCAACGACCTGGTGTGCAGTAAGGCGCTGGATGACAGGCTGGGGTGTACGGCGCTACTGGGCGTCGCCGAGGCCCTCGCCTCCACACCGCTCGATATCGCGGTATTCCTGGTCGCGTCGGTACAGGAAGAGTTCAATATTCGCGGTATTGTTCCCGTTTTACGACGCGTGCGCCCCGACCTGGCGATTGGTATTGATATCACCCCCTCCTGCGACACGCCTGACCTGCAGGATTACTCTGATGTGCGGGTCAACCACGGCGTCGGCATCACCTGTCTGAACTATCACGGACGCGGTACGTTGGCGGGACTGATTACGCCGCCGCGTTTGCTGCGGATGCTGGAGACCACCGCGCACGAAAATAATATTCCCGTACAGCGAGAAGTCGCGCCAGGCGTCATCACCGAAACCGGCTACATTCAGGTTGAACTGGACGGTATTCCCTGCGCCAGTCTTTCTATTCCCTGCCGCTATACCCACTCGCCAGCCGAAGTCGCCAGCCTGCGCGACCTGGCTGATTGTATCCGTTTACTGACTGCGCTGGCTAACATGTCGCCAGAACAGTTTCCCATTGAGCCTGAAACAGGCGCTACACAAGAGGCACGACCATGATGAAGAAGATCCTTGTGGCATGTGGTACCGGCATGTCGACATCAACCATGATTGCACAAAAACTGCAGGACTTTCTTGCGGAGCAAGGCATTGCGGCAACCACGGCGCAATGTTGTCTGAATGAGATCCCGTTGAACTGTAACGGTATGGATCTCATCGTAACGTCCATGCGTACGCACAGTGACTATGGCATCCCGACGCTCAACGGCGCCGCCCTGCTGACAGGCATCAACGACGACGCATTAAAACAAGAAATCAAGGCGCTGTTAACACAATAAAGGGGGCATTATGTTTGATTACATCCTGTCTCTCGGCGGCACCGTTTTTGTGCCCATCATTATGATTATCATCGGCTTAATCTTTCGTATTCCCTGGCTGCAGGCGGTGAAAGCCGGGGTGACGGTCGGCATCGGTTTTGTCGGCATGGGGTTGGTGATCGTCATGGCGATCGACAGTCTCAGTCCGCCGATTAAAGTGATGATTGAGCGTTTTGGCCTGACGCTGCATGTGTTTGACGTCGGTGCCGGGCCCGCATCCGGCGTCGGCTATGCGACGGCCATCGGCGCGATGATCATTCCCGTTATCTTTCTGCTCAACGTCGGTATGCTGGTGACTCGTCTGACCAAAACCATGAACGTTGATATTTATAACTACTGGCACTACGCCATTACCGGAACGGTCGTCCAGTTGATGACCGGCAGTCTGATTTATGGCGTACTGGGCGCGATTTGCCACGCCGCCTTGTCGTTGAAAATGGCCGACTGGACGGCGAAACGAGTACAGAACATTGTGGGTCTGGAAGGGATTTCTATTCCGCAAGGGTATGGCTCCAGTTCCGTGCCGTTGTTCGTATTGCTGGATGCGATATACGAAAAAATACCGTTTATGAAAGGACGCAATATTGATGCTCAGGAGATCCAAAAACGGTATGGGATGGTCGGCGACCCGGTGATCATTGGCGTTGTTCTCGGGCTGATCTTCGGACTTGCCGCAGGCGAAGGCTTTAAAGGGTGCGCAACCTTAATGATTACCGTAGCGGCGATTATGGTGCTGTTTCCGCGCATGATTCGCCTTATCGTTGAGGGATTAATGCCCATTTCCGACGGCGCGCGTAAGTTCTTCCAGAAACACTTTAAAGGGCGCGAAGTCTTTATCGGTCTGGATACCGCAGTGACGTTAGGCCACCCGACCACCATCGCGGTTGGACTGCTGTTAATTCCCATCATGTTAATTCTGGCGAGCATACTGCCGGGCAATAAAGTCCTGCCGCTGGCTGATTTACCGGTCGCGCCATTTTTTATCTGCATGGCCACGGTTATTCATCGCGGCGATCTGATTCGTACTCTGCTCAGCGGCATCATTGTCATGATTACCATTTTGCTGATCGCCACCCAGTTCGCGCCGTACTTTACCGATATGGCGCTCAAAGGCGGCTTTAGCTTCGCCGCTGAAAACGCGCAAATTACCGCGCTGTCGGTGGGAAATATGTTTGGCTGGTCAATATCTGAATTGATGTCGCTGGGCATGATTGGCGTGGTTATTGTGGTCGGCATTGTCGCCAGCATCATACTTGTCTTACGTAAACGTGAACTACCGGAATAAGGAGCAACCCAGAATGAGTTGGCTAAAAGAGGTAATAGGAACAGAAAAAGCCGTTATCGCCATGTGCCATTTACGGGCGTTGCCGGGCGATCCCGGGTTCGATACCAGGAAAGGCATGAACTGGGTAATTGACCGCGCCCATGACGATTTAATGGCGCTACAAAATGGCGGCGTGGATGCGGTGATGTTCTCCAACGAATTTAGTCTGCCTTATTTAACGAAAGTCAGACCGGAAACGACCACCGCGATGGCAAGAATCATCGGTCAGTTAATGAGTGAAATTCGCGTACCGTTTGGGGTAAACGTGTTGTGGGACCCTGTGGCCTCGTTTGATTTGGCAATGGCGACCGACGCAAAATTTATTCGCGAAATTTTCACCGGCGCTTACGCCAGCGATTTTGGCGTCTGGGATACGAATGTCGGCGAAACCATTCGCCATCAGCATCGCATCGGCGCAGGCCACGTGAAAACGCTGTTTAACATCGTGCCGGAAGCGGCGGTGTATCTGGGAAACCGGGATGTCTGTTCAATTGCGAAATCGACCGTATTTAACAATAACCCCGATGCCCTGTGCGTCTCGGGGCTGACGGCGGGCGCCCGCACGGATAGCGCCATACTGAAGCGGGTAAAAGAGACCGTTCCCGACACGGTCGTGCTGGCGAATACCGGGGTGTGTCTGGAAAACGTCGAGGAGCAGCTCTGCATTGCCGACGGATGCGTAACGGCAACCACGTTTAAAAAAGACGGCGTCTTCGCCAACTTTGTCGACCAGGCGCGCGTGGCGAAGTTTATGGAGAAAGTACGCCATATCCGACAATAAAATGGGGATAAGCAAAACGCTTATCCCCTGCAGAGAGCGATAACTCTTCTGCCGATCTCCGTCGCCTTCGCCAAAAGACACGCCGGGGATCGGTTTCAGAGTAACCCGAACCGGCAAGGAGTCAACGATCGATGATTAATGATGTTAAGTGGGTTCAGGCGCAACGCCATGCCAGCGACTGGCGACACGCGCTGGATATCGCCGTTCGTCCGCTGATTACCTTCGGCGCGGCGGCCCCCTGCTACCTGGACGGTATTATTGAGAACACCCTTAAATGGGGGCCATATTATCTTATCGCGCCGGGGATTGCGCTGCCTCATGCCAGACCGGAGCAAGGCGCTAACCATAATCAAATCAGCGTCACTACGCTATCAACGCCAGTAGCTTTCGGTAATGCGGATTGCGATCCCATCTGGCTGTTGCTTTGCGCCAGCGCCACGGATGCCGAAGCACATATTCGCACCATTCAACGCATCAGCCAGTGGCTCGACTCGCCGGAAAGCGTCGCGATGCTGCAAGATGCGCCAAATGACGCCGCGCTTTTCGCGCAATTAACCGCATTGCGCTGATGGAGGTTCCGATGATCCTGCACCCTTCACTGGCCTCCGCCGATCCGCTGCGCTATGCCGAGGCGTTGACCGCTTTACACGATGTGCCTCTCGGCTCGCTGCATCTGGATATCGAAGATACCAGTTTCATCAACAATATTACCTTCGGTATGAAAACCATTCAGGCAGTCGCACAATACACTCGCCATCCGCTCTCATTTCACCTGATGGTCTCATCACCGCAACGCTGGTTACCCTGGCTTGCAGCTATCCGCCCCGGCTGGATTTTCATTCATGCCGAAAGCGTGCAAAACCCCTCGGAGATTCTGGCGGATATTCGCGCTATCGGGGCGAAAGCAGGACTGGCGCTTAACCCGGCAACGCCGCTATTGCCCTATCGTTATCTGGCATTGCAACTGGATGCGCTGATGATCATGACCAGCGAACCCGACGGGCGCGGGCAGCAATTTATCGCCGCGATGTGTGAAAAAGTGAGCCAAAGCAGAGAGCATTTCCCTGCTGCGGAATGCTGGGCGGACGGCGGTATTACACTTCGCGCCGCACGGCTGCTTGCCGCCGCAGGCGCACAGCATCTGGTGATTGGCCGGGCGTTATTCACGACGGCGAACTATGATGTGACGTTGTCACAATTCACCGCGCTATAAAGGAGTCATATGCTGATGAGCCAACAGCGCCCTGACCGTATCAAACAGATGTTGCATTACCTTTGGCAACACAGGCACCTCTCAACACAGCAAGCTATTGAGCTTTTTGGCTATGCAGAGGCAACCGTGCGCCGGGATTTTCACTATATTGCCAGCCGTTATCCCGGTATGGTTCGCGGCCATGGTTGTATTGACTTCGACGACAGTACGGAAGATAAAGAATATGTTTTCGACGTTAAGCGAACGTTACAAAGCGAGGCGAAACGCGAAATCGCTGCCCTCGCCCGCACGTTCATAAAGGATGGAGACTGCTTTTTTCTCGACTCCGGCTCCACCTGTCTGGAACTGGCAAAATGTCTGGTCGACGCCAAAGTAAAAGTCATTTGCAATGACATCAAAATCGCTAATGAACTGGGTGGCTTCCCACACGTAGAGAGCTACATTATTGGCGGACTGATTCGCCCCGGTTACTTTTCGGTGGGCGAGAGTCTGGCGCTGGAGATGATTAACGCCTTTGCCGTTGAACGCGCCTTTATCTCCTGCGATGCGCTGTCGATTGAAACGGGCATCACCAACGCTACGATGTTTGAAGTGGGCGTTAAAACGCGCATTATTCAGCGCTCACGCGAGGTCATATTGATGGCCGATCACTCAAAGTTTGATACTGTAGAACCCCATGCGGTGGCGACGCTGTCCTGTATTACTACCATTCTTAGCGACAGTGCGCTCCCGTCTGCTATCGCCCGACGTTATCAGCAAGCGGGATGCCGTCTCATCATGTCAGACCCCTCATCAGGAGCGCGCTAATGGACATCAGGCAAATGAACAGAACCCATCTGGAGCACTGGCGCGGATTGCGAAAACAGCTCTGGCCTGGTCACCCGGATGACGCCCATCTGGCGGACGGCGAAGAAATTCTGCAAACCGATCATCTGGCATCATTTATTGCGATGGCAGACGGGGTGGCGATTGGCTTTGCGGATGCCTCAATCCGCCACGATTATGTCAATGGCTGTGACAGTTCGCCCGTGGCTTTCCTTGAAGGTATTTTTGTTCTCCCCTCATTCCGTCAACGCGGCGTAGCGAAACAATTGATTGCAGCGGTGCAACGATGGGGAACGAATAAAGGGTGTCGGGAAATGGCCTCCGATACCTCGCCGGAAAATACAATTTCCCAGAAAGTTCACCAGGCGTTAGGATTTGAGGAAACAGAGCGCGTCATTTTCTACCGGAAGCGTTGTTGAGGGAAATATTCAGGCTCCTTATAGAGAAGTGGTCACTGATTAAAAAGCAGCCTCAATATACAATAATTCCTGTTTCTAAAACGGAGTCCATCAGGACGTCGGGAATAAATATCCTCCGGCATGAGAGCGTTCAGAATTCTGTGTCACGTTAAAAATTCTACAGCGTCATCACATTATTCAGCCGCCCTTCAAAATAAATCGCCAACTGCGACAATGTCA
>NZ_JBGDVI010000004.1:0-301823 GCF_046551895.1 Salmonella sp. SAL03688 | reverse complement strand
CGCAAGATGTTTTAACAAATCAAAAGGGGTTTTAATAACTGGCTTAAAGCTGAAAGCTTTCCGGAACCCCCAGCCTAGCTGGGGGTTTTCCATAGACAAAAAAGGCGCAGATACGATCTGCGCCATTGTTTAAAAAGGAAAGATTACTTCAGGCTGCCAACCAACGCTTTGCGGCTATCTTCTAAGGTCACTACGCGGCTACAGACATCTTTGCCAAACTGCTGGAAATCTTTCTCCTGGTTTTTCCATTCGTTCTGGATAGCGGTTTGCAAACCACCGAGACTGCCCATCACACCCTGTAAAGGATTGCCGCCGCCTTTAAGCACCGCTTTGGCGCCCATTTCGTTAATGCTGTCCTGCAAAATACCGCCCATCGCCTGATTCACCAACTGCTGACCGTCGGCACGCACCTGGTCGATAGCTTTATAGTGGAACGTCAGGCCGTCCGTACGATGTTCGATAATGCGGTTCATTTGCGCTTTTAATTGCGCATCAAGCTTCGTCAGACGGCTACGCATGTTGCTGCTTTCGCCCACCTCTTTAGCGATGATTTTATCCAGCGCCACGCGGCCTTTTTCGACGCGCGATCGGGCGCCCTCATCAATCCACGGCAGCGCGCTTCGCAGTTCCGCCTGGTAATCTTTCGCTTGCTCGCGCTGCGCGGCGCTAAGGGTGTACTGCTTACCGTTGTACATCACATTGCCGTCCGGCGTGATCACCAGGTTGCCGTTTTCACCTTTCACCTGCACCGTTTGTGGACTCAGGATCACATCGTCACGCGGCGTGACGCTGCATTTGTAATCTGCATGAGCGGCCATCGCCGTAAACGTTAGCACTGCCGCCAGCAGCGTTTTGCGCATCATAACTTTCCCTCAAGACAAAGCGGGCCGGCATTTGCCGACCCTGTACTTATTAGTCCCACCAAACGTCGAAAAGTTCGCTGGTTCGGACTTCTTCAAGGTTGCGCGCTTCCAGCCATTTACGCACAATCGCCTGATGTTCTTCGGTACATTTACCGATTTCCTGCATACAAATCAGCCCTTCCCAGGCCAGGTAGCCGCTGCCGTCAAACGCCAGTTTATTAGGCTCAATAACGTCATTAATAAAGTCATCGACAGTCTTATCGACCTGCTCTTCAGATGTACCTTCCGGAAAACGCCATGCCACCGAAAATCCTAATTCCTGGAATTCGTCAATGTGCATTTTTTTACGCAGACGACGACTACGGTTCTTTGCCATTATTTCACCCTCTCGAACATTAAGTCCCATACGCCATGACCAAGACGATGGCCACGTTGTTCAAATTTCGTTACCGGGCGCGATTCCGGGCGCGGTACATAATCATTGCTCTCTGACAGATTTTTGTACCCGTCGATAGAAGACATGACTTCAAGCATGTGTTCCGCATACGCTTCCCAGTCGGTCGCCATATGGAAAACGCCGCCCAATTTCAGCTTGCTCAATACCAGTTCAGCAAACGGCACCTGAACGATACGGCGTTTATTATGACGCGCTTTATGCCACGGGTCAGGGAAAAAGAGCTGAACCATCGATAAAGAATTGTCAGGAATCATTGTATGCAACACTTCTACCGCGTCGTGGCACATGACGCGCAGGTTTTCAACGCCCTCTTCATGAGCGGACGCCAGACACGCGCCGACACCGGGTGAATGCACTTCAATGCCGAGGAAATCCTGCTCCGGGCGCGCTTTCGCCATCGCCACGAGAGACGCCCCCATGCCAAAACCAATCTCCAGCGTCACCGGCGCTTCGCGACCAAACAACGTGGCGAAATCTACCGGCGCTTCGCTGAACTCGACGCCCATCACCGGCCAGTAGTTTTCCAGCGCGTGCTCTTGCCCCTTTGTCAGTCGCCCCTGGCGACGAACAAAACTACGAATACGGCGCAGAGGGCGACCGTTTTCATCAAATTCCGGTGAAATGACGTCGTTTTTCATAAAAGTGTAGTCTGCTGTGTTTGAGTTCTGAAAACGGGCATTATCCAAAGTTAGTTGCCGGATGCAAGCATGAAGCGCACTGCGGAAAGTTCCGGTTTACACCCTGCGGCCTCTGTGCTGCAATCTTGCCCCCGGCAATAATGAATGAGTTTCCATGCAAGCGTCTCAATTTTCAGCCCAGGTTCTGGACTGGTACGACAAATACGGGCGGAAAACGCTGCCCTGGCAAATTAACAAGACGCCTTACAAAGTATGGCTCTCGGAAGTCATGTTGCAACAAACGCAGGTGACGACGGTGATTCCTTACTTTGAGCGATTTATGGCGCGCTTTCCCACGGTAACGGATTTAGCGAATGCGCCGCTGGATGAAGTGCTCCATTTATGGACCGGGCTCGGCTATTACGCCCGCGCGCGTAATTTGCATAAAGCGGCGCAACAGGTGGCGACGCTTCACGGTGGAGAATTCCCGCAAACTTTTGCCGAAATCGCCGCGCTACCCGGCGTCGGGCGTTCAACCGCCGGCGCGATTCTCTCCCTCGCGTTAGGTAAACATTATCCGATTCTTGATGGAAACGTTAAACGTGTGCTGGCTCGCTGTTATGCTGTTAGCGGCTGGCCTGGAAAAAAAGAGGTGGAGAATACGCTGTGGACGCTGAGCGAGCAAGTGACGCCCGCACACGGCGTGGAGCGTTTTAATCAGGCGATGATGGATCTGGGCGCGATGGTTTGTACGCGTTCAAAGCCAAAGTGCACCCTGTGTCCGCTGCAAAACGGTTGTATCGCCGCTGCGCATGAAAGCTGGTCATGCTATCCGGGTAAGAAACCGAAACAGACGTTGCCGGAGCGGACGGGTTACTTTTTATTGTTACAGCATAATCAGGAGATTTTCCTGGCGCAGCGCCCTCCCAGCGGTTTATGGGGCGGACTCTACTGCTTTCCGCAGTTCGCCAGCGAAGCTGAATTACGTGAATGGCTGGCGCAACGGCATGTTAACGCTGATAATTTGACCCAGCTTAACGCGTTTCGCCACACATTTAGCCATTTCCACCTGGATATTGTACCTATGTGGCTTCCCGTGTCGTCACTGGACGCCTGCATGGATGAAGGCAGCGCGCTCTGGTATAACTTAGCGCAACCGCCGTCAGTCGGACTGGCGGCCCCCGTGGAGCGCTTGTTACAGCAGTTACGTACCGGAGCGCCAGTTTAACGCCCCGGTCGATGAAGAGGATGACTTATGAGCAGAACGATTTTTTGTACTTACCTGCAACGCGACGCTGAAGGGCAAGATTTTCAGCTCTACCCTGGCGAACTGGGAAAACGTATCTATAACGAGATCTCTAAGGACGCGTGGGCGCAGTGGCAGCATAAGCAGACCATGTTGATTAACGAGAAAAAGCTCAACATGATGAACGCCGAGCACCGTAAACTGCTGGAACAGGAGATGGTGAGCTTCCTGTTCGAAGGCAAAGACGTTCATATCGAAGGTTATACGCCGGAAGATAAAAAATAGGCCCGTTGCTGAATGAGGCTGCGCTTATTCGGCCTGTGAGTTATGCCGGATAAGCCCTTAGCGCCGCTGCCCGGCAACATGGCATAACGACAACACAACATGCACTCCCGGAATGATGAAAAAATTACTCGCGCTTGCTGTTATTGCGCCGTTGCTCATCTCCTGCTCCAGTTCGACCAAAAAAGGCGAGACGTATAATGAAGCCTGGGTCAAGGATACCAACGGCTTTGATATTTTGATGGGGCAATTTGCCAACAATATTGAAAATCTGTGGGGATATAAGGAAGTCCTGATCGCCGGGCCGAAAGACTACGTCAAATATACCGATCAGTTCCAGACGCGTAGCCACATCAACTTTGATGATGGGACCATTACCGTTGAAACCATCGCCGGGACGGAACCTACCGCACATCTGCGCCGGGCCATTATTAAAACGTTGCTCATGGGTGACGACCCAACCTCCGTCGATCTTTACTCCGATGTCGATGACATAAAAATTTCTAAAGAACCCTTCCTGTATGGTCAGGTCCTCGACAATACCGGCCAGCCTATTCGCTGGGAAGGCCGCGCCACGACATTCGCGGATTACTTGCTGAAAACGCGGCTCAAAAGCCGCAGTAACGGCCTGCGTATTATTTACAGCGTCACCATTAATCTGGTGCCGAACCACCTTGATAAACGCGCGCATAAATACATTGGCATGGTACGCCAGGCCTCCCGTAAATACGGCGTTGACGAGTCGCTGATTCTGGCGATTATGCAAACGGAGTCCTCGTTTAACCCGTATGCGGTCAGCCACGCGGATGCGCTGGGCCTGATGCAGGTGGTGCAACACAGCGCCGGGAAAGATGTTTTCCGTTCTCAGGGTAAGTCCGGCACGCCAAGCCGTAACTTCCTGTTCGACCCCGCCAGCAATATCGATACCGGCACAGCGTATCTGGCAATGTTGAATAATGTCTATCTGAGCGGTATTGAGAATCCGACGTCGCGGCGCTATGCGGTCATTACCGCCTACAATGGCGGCGCAGGCAGCGTATTACGCGTATTCTCGAACGATAAGATTCAGGCCGCGAATATGATTAACCGCATGTCGCCGGGGGATGTGTACCAGATATTAACCACCCGACATCCATCTGCGGAGTCGCGCCGCTATCTGTATAAGGTGAATTCCGCCCAGCGATCGTATCGCCGCCGATAAACCATCGCATCCCGCCTCTGGCCGGCAAATGACAGAGGCGGGAAAGGTAAAAGTGTTAACTCCGTCACCCTTTTGCTTTGCAATCAGAAATTGTTTGCAAATATTTGTCACAGGTAACAAAAAAAGCCCGCCTCTCATTGATAGAATCACACCAAATCACAACGGCAAATGTGCCTTTTAAAACATTCATCCGCTCTCAGGTGTGAGGAAATTAACATGAATCTTAAGCTGCAGCTTAAAATACTCTCTTTTCTGCAGTTCTGTCTGTGGGGAAGCTGGCTCACTACCCTGGGCTCGTATATGTTCGTCACCTTAAAATTTGACGGCGCATCTATTGGCGCAGTTTATAGTTCACTGGGGATTGCCGCCGTCTTTATGCCGACCTTGTTAGGCATTGTGGCTGACAAATGGCTGAGCGCGAAATGGGTCTATGCCCTGTGTCATGTCGTCGGCGCCATCACGCTATTCATGGCCGCGGAAGTCACTACGCCTGGGGCGATGTTCTTTGTGATCCTGCTTAACTCGTTGGCCTATATGCCGACGTTGGGCTTGATCAATACCATATCGTATTACCGCCTGCAGTCTGCCGGCATGGATATTGTGACTGACTTCCCGCCTATCCGTATCTGGGGCACCATTGGCTTTATTCTGGCGATGTGGGGCGTGAGTTTCTCCGGTTTCGAGCTGAGCCATATGCAGCTTTATATCGGCGCGACGCTTTCCGTTCTGCTGGTACTGTTTACCTTTACCCTGCCGCACATTCCGGTGGCGAACCAACAGAAAAACCAGAGCTGGACATCAATGCTGGGCCTTGACGCTTTTGCGCTGTTTAAAAATAAGCGGATGGCGATTTTCTTCATCTTCTCCATGATGCTGGGCGCGGAACTGCAGATCACCAACATGTTTGGCAACACCTTCCTGCATAGCTTTGATAAAGATCCGCTATTCGCCAGTAGCTTTATCGTGCAGCACGCCTCGGTGATGATGTCGATTTCGCAGATTTCTGAAACGTTATTCATCCTGACCATTCCGTTCTTCCTGAGCCGTTATGGTATTAAGAACGTTATGCTTATCAGTATTGTGGCGTGGATGCTGCGTTTCGGCCTGTTCGCTTATGGCGACCCGACGCCGTTCGGTACCGTTCTGCTGGTATTGTCGATGATTGTGTACGGCTGCGCCTTCGACTTCTTCAACATTTCTGGCTCGGTGTTTGTCGAAAAAGAAGTACGCCCGGAAATCCGCGCCAGCGCGCAGGGGATGTTCCTGATGATGACCAACGGCTTCGGCTGTATCCTGGGCGGCATTGTGAGCGGTAAAGTGGTGGAGTATTACACTCAAAACGGCATTACCGACTGGCAGACCGTGTGGCTCATCTTCGCAGGCTACTCGCTGGTGCTGGCTTTTGCGTTCGTAGCCTTGTTCAAATACAAACACGTTCGCGTTCCGGCGGGTTCGCAACCCGTTGCACATTAATCCTTGCCCTGTTTCGCAGGCCGGATAAGGTGTAAATGCCTTATCCGGCCTGCAGGCAACGTTACTTTAAAACATATCCGTACAAACGTTGAATTCCATCGGCATCGGTCTCGCTATATACCCCCTGCAATTCCGGCGAAAAACCGGGCAATAGATTGATGCCCTCTTCCAGCGCCAAAAAATAACGCTGCGCCGCGCCGCCCCAAATCTCCCCCGGCACCACGCACAGTACGCCCGGCGGGTATGGCAATGCCCCCTCGGCAGCAATACGCCCGTCCGCCTCGCTGATACGCACCAGCTCTACATCGCCGCGAATAAAGGCGCTGTTGGCGTCCTGTGGGTTCATCGCCACATGCGGCAGGCTTTCTTTGCGAAACATCGCTTTTTGCAGATCCTTAACGTCAAAGCTAACGTACAGGTTGTGCATCTCCTGACATAGCTCACGCAGGGTGTAATCGCGGTAGCGCACCGGGTATTTCTGAAAAACCGTCGGCAATACATCCGCAAGCGGCGTATCGTCTTCAATGTGCCGTTCAAATTGCGCCAGCATCGCGACCAGCCGCGCCAGTTTCTCTTCGCTCTCGGCGGGTGTCAGCAAGAACAGAATCGAGTTGAGATCGCACTTCTCAGGCACAATACCGTTCTCACGCAGATAGTGGGCGAGAATGGTCGCCGGGATGCCGAATTCGGTGTACCGCCCACTATCGGCATCAATACCTGGCGTGGTCAGTAACAGTTTACAAGGATCGACAAAATACTGGTCATCCGCATAACCCTCAAAGCCATGCCATTTCGCCCCAGGTTCAAAACTGAAGAAACGACGATTGCTGGCAATGGTCTCCGTCGGATATGCCTGCCACGGCTTGCCGTCAACCACCAGTGGGATAAAGAGCTGAAGCAGTTTGCAGCGGGCGAGAATGGCTTTACGCGCGTCAATGCCCAGCGCAACGCATTCCGCCCACAGGCGGCGACCGCTCTCCCCTTCGTGGATTTTGGCATTGATATCCAGCGCCGCAAACAGCGGGTAGAACGGACTGGTTGAAGCATGCAACATGAAGGCGTTGTTCAGGCGTTTGTGCGGGCAAAAACGCGCCTGGCCGCGAATATGGTTATCTTTTTTGTGGATCTGCGAGGTTTGTGAGAACCCCGCCTGTTGCTTATGTACCGATTGGGTCACAAAGATCCCAGGGTCGTTTTCATTAAGCTCCAGCCGCAACGGCGAGGTATCCGCCATCATATTGATAAACTGCTCATAGCCTACCCACGCGGAGTCAAACAGAATGTAATCGCAGAGATGCCCGATTTTATCCACCACCTGACGGGCGTTGTAAATAGTGCCGTCATAGGTACCAAGCTGAATGATCGCCAGACGGAACGGACGCAGCGCATCGGCGCTTTCCGGCATCACGTCACGAATCTGGTCGCGCAGGTACGTTTCATCAAAACAGTGCGCATCAATGCCACCGATAAAACCAAACGGGTTACGCGCCGCTTCAAGATAGACTGGCGTCGCCCCGGCCTGAATCAGGGCGCCGTGGTGGTTGGATTTGTGATTATTACGATCAAACAGCACCAGATCGCCGCGCGTCAGCAGGGCGTTGGTGACCACTTTATTCGCCGCCGAAGTTCCATTCAGCACAAAGTAGGTTTTATCCGCATTAAACACTTTTGCCGCAAATTTCTGCGCGTGTTTGGCAGAACCTTCATGTATTAGCAGATCGCCAAGTTTCACATCGGCGTTACACATATCCGCACGAAACAGGTTTTCACCAAAAAAGTCATAAAAATGGCGGCCTGCGGGATGTTTTCTAAAAAACTCGCCATGCTGGTGCCCCGGGCAAGCAAAGGTACTATTCCCCATGTCGACATACTGGGTCAGGGTGCCATAAAAGGGCGGCAGAAGTTCCGCTTCGTAGCGACAGGCTGCGTTTTCCAGCTCCAGCCATTCCTGCGCGTTCCCGCCTATTACCGCCGTAACGCCGACAGGCGCGCTGACGGGTTCATCCGCAAGCATAAACACCGGCAGGTGAAAACCGGTGCGTTTAAGCAACGCCAGAATACCGCTACGGCTGTCGGCAGTGGTAATGACGACTGCGGCCACATCGGTAAAGTCGGTACTGTCCAGCGCCACTACGTTTCGGTGGGTGGAGAGACGGGGGATGAGTTCACCGCTGGCGGCAATATTCATTGATTTCATAAGCGCAAATACCCGTTTCGGGAGTAGAGTAACCCCGGACAAGGCCCGATGCCTTGCCCAACGAGATGCCGGGTCAAACTGGATACCAGCTCCGACCGCCAGACATCAGTAAAAACAGACTGTTTCTGATTTTACTGTTGTCCTGCAGTGAGCGTGCGCTGCCCTCACCGCATAGCGGGGATGACAAAAAAAAGGAAAGAAAGGGGCAAACCTCGCGCAGTCAGGCGACAGTGAAGACAATATAAAGGCGCTATGTTCATCCCGGCGAGCCCCATGCTGGCAGGAGAAATTTCGCGCAATCATGGCACCTTTCACCAGACGGCGCAAGGTAAAATCAGCGCTCTATACGTCACAGATAATCAAGCTATTAACAGCTTAATCGCGTGATAATAAGGCAATTTGAAAGACAAATAACAGGAGTCATTGTGGTAATTGGACCTTTTATTAACGCTGGCGCAATTTTATTCGGCGGCGTTATTGGCGCGCTGTTAAGTCAGCGTCTGCCAGAACGGATTCGCGTCTCAATGACGTCTATTTTTGGTCTGTGCTCTCTGGGTATTGGCATTCTGCTGGTGATGAAGTGCGCTAATCTTCCGGTGATGGTGCTGGCGACGCTGGTCGGCGCGCTTATCGGCGAGTTTTGTTTGCTGGAAAAAGGCATTAATGGCGCAGTCGCGAAAATCCAACAATTATTTATGGCATCGGGTAAGAAGCCAACACACGACTCATTTATTCAAAGTTACGTCGCTATCATTGTACTTTTTTGCGCCAGCGGCACCGGTATTTTCGGCGCGATGCATGAAGGGATGACCGGCGATCCAAACATTTTGATCGCTAAATCTTTTCTGGATTTTTTCACTGCCATTATTTTCGCCTGTTCGCTTGGCATCGCCGTTTCGGCGATTTGCGCACCGATGTTGATTATCCAGTTAACGCTTGCCGCCTGCGCCACCCTCATTCTTCCACTGACCACGCCGGCAATGATGGGCGACTTTAGCGCCGTGGGCGGACTGCTGCTGGTGGCGACCGGCTTGCGTGTATGTGGAATCAAAATGTTTCCGGTAGTGAATATGCTCCCGGCGCTGTTGCTGGCGATGCCGATTTCCGCCGCATGGGCGATGTTTTTTGCCTGACTCTGCGTGCAATAACAACAAAGTGGTGATAGATTGTGCAGTCTACGTTGATTTGAAGAAATTTCGTTGACGAAGCGAGGCGATTACGGTTTAATGCGCCTCGTTGCCCGGATAGCTCAGTCGGTAGAGCAGGGGATTGAAAATCCCCGTGTCCTT
Source organism: Salmonella sp. SAL03688 (assembly GCF_046551895.1). NCBI lineage: Bacteria > Pseudomonadati > Pseudomonadota > Gammaproteobacteria > Enterobacterales > Enterobacteriaceae > Salmonella > Salmonella sp. SAL03688. The sequence goes on along the minus strand of NZ_JBGDVI010000004.1, from coordinate 292,198 downwards.
GGTTCGATTCCGAGTCCGGGCACCACCTTTCCTTTTTATGCTTCCTGATAAATCACCTTGTCTTTTTAATTCAATGAGTTAGCGTGAAAATCTTTTCAGGTGCGTTTTGATTTATCCCTACGTATCCGGAAAATTGTGGGTCAGATTAAGGGTTCATTCAGTTCGAGGAACGGAGAAACCCTCATATTAACTGATAGCAAGATCTGCGCCGCGCCTCCTCGAAAAAACCTACACAATCACCGATTCACAAATTCTGTACCTGACGGCTCTAAGCTATGGTATTTCCGCTATCGCTTCGGCGGTAAAGAAAATCGTCTGACTTTCGGCCCCTATCCGCAGGTTACGCTTGCAAAAGCCCGCGAAAAGCGCAATGCCGCGCGTAAGCTGCTGGTATCGGGTATCTGCCCTTCTCTGATGCCAGTGAGCGTCAAGGAGCGCAACGGCGTGCGGGCGGCGTATGTACATGGAGGCGCGTATGGAGATGATGCAGTGGTGGTCAGATTATCTGGACGTGAGCCGCGAGGGGGACGTTGCGCCCTATATTTATGCCCGGCAACATAGCGTATATTTAAGACTTATGAACTGATTGCAGAATGTCTAAGCCGGGATTATCTGCCACAGTCATGTTTGGTCATTTGTTACAACAACACGGCGACAGTTTCCTGCCGCTATGAATTAACCTTTTTAATGTCCTGAATTTAGTTTCTCCTGCCGCATGGTTAACTCGTCCATAAAATAGCGTGCAACTGCGGGCATTCCTTTGTTCGCTGGGAATAGTGCATAAATCTGTCTTGGCTGGCCAGACCACTCGGGGAAAAGTTGTACCAGTCCCCCGTTTTGCAATTCTTCCTTGCAGGCCGGAAACGGTAATAAAGCCACACCATTGCCGCCAGCGACTGCCTGTAACAGAACCCGCAGATTATTGGAATACAAACGGGGGGAAAGTGACAGGGTGATTTCCTGACTCCCATTGATTAAATGCCACGATTGCATACGACCGTCGGCCAGTCTCACCATTGCCGGAGCCCTGTGAAGATCTCCAATGGTCTTTAAATCAGGATGTTGCTCGACCCACTGGGGGCTGGCAACCAAAATATCGTATAGCGTATTGATTTTTTTATAGTGCAACGAAGAATCAGGCAATGCCCCTGAACTTACTGATAGCGCAATATCAATGCCTTCTGCAATCATATCCACCGGGCGATTGACAGCAAGGAGCTGCACATTTGCCAGCGGCCAACGGGCAATAAATTCGTTGATGAGCGCTCCCAGCCACGTTTCTGCCATGAATACCGGCGCACTGATCCGTAATGTCCCCTGTGGATACTCCTGTACCGCCTGAACAACAGCGCGGGCTCGCTCACTTTGATTTACCAGCGTCTGACACTCCTGCGCAAATTGCTCGCCGACTTTGGTCAGCGCAAGGCGTCGGGTTGTCCGCTGAATCAGATGTACACCAAGCTGTTCCTCTAATGCCGACATCCGTCGGCTTAGCACCGATTTGGACACTTGCGCACGTATTGCCGCCCGGCTGTAGCTTCCTTCTTCTGCAATCAGGGCAAAATACCAGTAATCATTCCAGTCAATCATGATTGTTCTTTTATCGCAACAATGAAGTTCAATTTTGTCTATTTAAACATCATTTTAAGAACGGTTAAACTAGCCACACGTTTTAAATGAGACGAACACCATGAAGATCCTCCACATTGACAGCAGCCCTATGCTCTGCAACTCCAGCTCACGAAAGCTGAGCCTGGCGCTGACAAAAGCTATCTGCCAGCGCTTTCCGAATGCCAGCGTGACATACCGCGATCTCGGACGGACACCGCCACCCCACTTACGCGAAGAGACATTTCTGGTGCTTGGGGGAAAGTTAATGTCTACAGACGCACAAACGCAAAGTGAAGTGGAGGGTATCAGAAACGCGATCGCGGAGTTGAGCCTCTGCGATATATTAGTAATAGGTGCACCGATGATTAACCACTCTGTCTCTTCGGGTCTGAAAACCTGGATAGATCAGGTTTGCCAGGCTGGTCTGACATTTCGTTTTACCTCTACGGGTGCAACGGGGTTACTGGCCGACAGGCCAGCATTTATTGTCTCCACGCGTGGTGGAATTTATTCAGATACCAGGCATCGGGAATTGGATCATCAGGAAAGCTATCTGCGGTCAACGTTAAATTTGATGGGGATCACTAACGTCCATATATTGCCCACCGAAGGAGTGGATAAAACCGTACCAGGCAGATCTCTGGCAGAAAAAAACTCACTGGCGCAAATTCCCTGTATGCTGGCTCATGCTTTTAATCGATAAGTTTATTAATATGAAAGGAATTCTTATGAATATCAGTAAAAAAATTGTCACCTCTTTTTTCTTACTCTCTTTATTTGGGCAGACATCCATTGCTGCAACAGAAATTAGTCATCCAGAAACAGACATGAAAGAAGTTGCTCATGTTAGTGTATCATCCATAAATACAAATCCTGAAAGCATCATACAACTCCTTCAGAATAAAACTGAAGCGTCAGGTGCTCATTATTATCGAATCACTTCATTTCATATCGATAATCAATCACACGCCACCGCTATTCTTTATAAATAATCACAATTACAATCAATCGTAATTATTATCCAGGACACGGGTAATTGCCCGTGCCTGCTAAAAAAACAGGCCATTATGAAAATAACGTATTTTGTGAGTAGCTTAACATTACTCACAGCAAGTCTTATTTTTGTCTTATCAGGTGAAATATTCTACGCCGAAACATCTAAAATCTTTTGGCTGTTTCGGCAAAACTTTCTCTTTTTTAGTGGGTGCGTCGCATGGTGTTTTATGACATTAGCTATGTGTCTGATTTTGCGTTCACCCTGGTTGAATCGAATTCTGAAAGGTCTGGATAAATCGTGGGGTTTACACAAACAAGCTGGTATTATCGCGACAGTCTTTACGCTGGCGCACTGGCTGGACGAAAAAATACCTCACTGGCTGGTGCAAAATGGCTGGCTTGCTCATCCAGGATCACTGGGAAGTGTTCAGATAAGCTCATGGCAATCTCAACTGATCTATGCAGGATTGTTAGCTGCTGAATGGTCTACATACCTGATGATAGGGTTGGTGCTGGTTTCTCTTGTAAAAAAAATCCCTTATAACATTTTCCATTTTATACATCGTCTGTTTCCTGTTTTTTACCTGGCTACTGCTTTCCATATTTTTACCGTTCTATTTAAAACATATTGGTGGAATTCACCTTCGGGTATTCTGCTGGTAATTGTGAGCATTCCAGGTATTTATGCTGCTGTCCTTTCACTATTTAATATGATTGGTTATAAAAACAAACGCGTTGCGATCATCACAAACATCGACTATTACCCAAATGATATTATAGAAATAACTCTACATACTGACACTCCTCTATTGCATACACCAGGGCAGTTTTCATTTTTAACATTTCAACATGATGCAGAGGCACACCCATTCACTATAGCCTCTTATTACCAGGATAAAAAACACTTGCGTTTTGCCATTAAAGCATTAGGGGATCATACACATTCACTAAAGAAAGAATTAAAAACTGGACAGGACGTGATTGTTGAGGGCCCCTGGGGTTATTTAGACTTTAATATTCAATCTGAGCGTCAGGTCTGGGTTGCGGGAGGGATCGGTATCACTCCTTTTATATCTCAGCTGGAATATTTAAAAAACTCAGACCACCAACTATGCCCTATTGATTTATGGTATTGCGTTGGTCAGCATGATGATTTGCAGTACCCTGTAAATCTCGATTTATTATGTACAGCAGCAGGTGTGACTTTACACCGTATCGATGCCGGGATGAAACTGGAGGCCAAACATATTATGATGGAAAACGATAATAGCCAAAACGTTCACGTCTGGTTTTGCGGGCCAGCAGGCTTTGCGAAAAGTCTATTATCCGGACTACAAAAGTACGGGATATCAGAGAAAGCCTTCCATTATGATCGTTTTAATATGCGTTAATTATTGATGAAAAAATTCATATACATATTTTTCTCAGGCTACCTCGGCATTGGCTTTACAACAAATCGAAGAAACCGAATCTCAGAAATAGCACTGTAATTCACTTTTCGGACTACTGGCACAATGCGATCCGGATGATGAGATAAGTAAAGAAGCGCATGAGTGGGTTAATACTCCTCTGGTCAGAAAAGGGATTATGTAAATAATTAATGGACGCCACTACGGCGTCCCTTAGATATGAAAAAGAGGTGCGCCCCTCCACACCGTTTCCATTACTGCGTCATGATGGTTAAATAGGGGTTATCTTCCGGTACATTGCTACTAAATATATACTCTGGCTTATCCAGAAGATAGCCTTTTACCTGACGAATTTTACGTGGCCCTTTGACCTCACAGTTAAAAATATTAATCCCGTCGTCGCCCCGTATATGCAGACCCAGCCGCTGAAAGCTCAGCTGTACTTTTTTCCACTCCGTCCCAGTCTCACCCGTAACCGACTGAACATATAGCTGAAAAATACCAGGCGATACCAGAAACACTTTTCCCTGAACCATATGCACGCGAGCCATCACGTCATTCGTCACAATTTTTCGTGCCTGCACCACCTGACACAACCAGTCGTAAAAATGTTGCCCGGAGTGTTATTTTGCTGTCTGCCTGCGATACTACCGGACGGGACGGTGGAGGCGATGGATAATCGGGACTATCAATATCACCGGATAATGCCGCAGCCGCTTTTTCCGGTACAGCGGCAGGCAAAACAGGACGGTTATCTTCACAGGGTATTTCCGGCTGGAAAGTATGGGCTGCTGGCGCGGCAGTTTCCTGTGGGGCAAACAGCGAAAAAGCCAGATCGGTTAATTCTTTTTCTGGTGCAGGTAATGACGGTACAGATTGCTCACTGCCCACATTAAGCATCTCTGACGGATTATTCGTCACAGGCACCACGCTTCCTGTAAACGGTGCTGGGCGTTCTCCTGCGGTGCTCCAGAACCCTGATGGTGATCATTTTCTTGCCCCGGAAGGTACGATGGCGATCGTCCTGCCGCACGGCGTTCTGTTTCGCGGCGGCGCGGAAGAGCGTATTCGTCGTAAGCGGCTCGAAGACGGCAATATCGATACCGTCATTGGCCTGCCCGCCAACCTGTTTTTCTCAACCGGTATTCCGGTGTGTATTCTGGTATTGAAAAAGTGCAAAAAGCCGGATGACGTGCTGTTTATTAACGCCAGTGAATACTTCGAGAAAGGTAAGCGGCAGAACCGTCTGAATAAAGAGCACATCAGCAAGATTGTCGATACTTACCAGTTCCGCAAAGAGGAAGATCGCTATTCCCGCCGCGTACCGCTGGAGGAAATCAAGGCTAACGAAATCTGAATATTTCCCGCTATATCAGCACCGCCGTGCCGGAGGAGAAAATCGATCTGGCAGCAGTCAATAGCCAGCTAGTCGAGTTAGAGCAGGAAATAGCGAAAGCGCGAGATACGCATAACGCCTTTCTTAAAGAGCTTGGTCTGCCGCCACTGCCCTGAATCACACTTATAAATCTGCCCCTGCGCTAACAGGGGCGGTTTGCTCTAATGGTTTATTTTTTATCGCTAAAGTCGATTTAAAAACGACATGAATACCAAAAGATAAACCAGATTGAGGATCACAAATCAGGAATAAACCCTTCTTCCCGCAGCACCTTAATCACCCCACGTATCAGATACGAGTTAGAAAACTTCGCCGTATAGGTACGCGCCCCCTCTTCTACTGGTTGAAGCAATCCCCGCTCAATCAACTTACCAAGCTGATAAGTCACCTGCGTCGGTTTCAGATCAGGCAAAACGGTACGTAGATCGCCCGCTTTGATCGTCCCCAACTCGACGGCGCGTTTCAGTACCTTCGATTCCAGCGGATTTATCAACCCTCGCTCCGACGAAAAATCGATAGCCGGATACAGGATCTTTTCGCTCAGAAAAGCGTGGCTTGTCAGTTGATCGACTTTCTTCAGCTCAGAGGAGATCCCCGAAAGCACATATAAGCACCATTCTTCCAGCCCCTGCTCAGTGCCTTTATCGGCTAACGAAAGCATGGCGTAATAGCGCTCACGATCATTACAGAATACCGCAGTCGGATTGAGAACCCGCCCACCAGCCTGAACATTAAAACCATACTTGATAAGCAACGCATAGGTCAGCAGTCTGACCGTTCGGCCATTACCGTTGCCAAAGGGATGTATCCAGCCAAAGCGGTGGTGCACCAGCGCAATCTTCATCAGATCGTACTTTGGCTTATCGGCACGGTTAATAAAGGCGGTTAGTTCCGCCATATAATCAGCAACGCGAATGTGGTCCGGCGGCAAATGGTCAGACTGAGCAATGCTGACATTATGTTGTCGATATGCGTCGGGCGTTCTGTCGCCTTCCTGTTGCAGCCCGGCTACCGCCAGACTATGCAACTCGCGGATAAAATATTCCGTTATCTCATCACCATCGCTCAGGTATTCGTCGATGTACTCCATCGCGGCTTCAATATTGTTGATTTCTTTGAGCTGATCCGTCGAACTCTGCGTTCCTTCAACCTTGCTTTCAACATAGTCGGCAAGCGTGGTGTGATTTCCCTCAATTCTTGCAGAGCCAAGACTCTCCAGCATGTGGAAAACGGCCTTCAACTGCGCAAATAGGATAGGGTGAACATCGGTTTCCAGCCGCAGGTGCCGGAATAACTCCAGCTCCGTCAGCGCATCGACCAAAGGGGAGTCAAAGCTGGGGTTCAGAAGCGAGAGTTCAAAGTGATTAAATTGAGCCATGATGTTTAGTTATCTCAACTGGTGCATGAAGGCATCTCAAAAGTATAGAAAAAATACTAATAGAATCTATAAATTAGAAAACACACCAATTTTTATTATCTCAAAAACCTTTGTTCCAACATATCAAATGTAAGTTTGAAAGATGTTCAATGCGAAGAGGGATGAAGTTTTGCCTGCGTAATGCAGCATGGATTTTTTAGCGCCGCTATGTGTGGACCCCGAACCATTATGTGTGGAATTCCATCTGCTATATGTGGACCTCAGACCGTTATGTGTAGACCTGACTCCACACATAACAAAGCCCCACTCGCAAAACAACGTTTTTTTGTGATAACCATCACAAAAATAAAGTGATTTTTTATGGGGGCTTTAGTGGGGGCGCTATTTACGAGAAATACCAACAAAACCAATAACAAACAGCATGTTAATCCTAGATATGATTCCGAGTCCGGCACCACCTTTCCTTTTTTATGCTTTCTTATGAATTCCTCGATGTCTTCAAGTCAATAAGTTTGAACATAGACTCTTTCCAGAAATTATTGCCATATGATCTCCATTAGACCAATATAAACGGATGCGTGATCATAATAAAGGCAGTAATAGTAAGTTTTAACATTAAACATACTGCGAAATTTCAATTAAGTTTCCATCAGGGTCCCTGATGTAGATAGACATTATCTCGCCTGTGGCTCCAGTTCTCTCAACCGGGCCTTCAACAATGGGAATGCCTGCCTGTAAGATCTCAGACACAACATCATTTATCGGTGTCGATGTAATAAAACATAAATCGGCAGATCCCGGCGTTGGTCTACTCGCTTTTGGTTCGAACTCCATTTCTTGCTGATGGAGGTTAATTTTTTGCGCTCCAAATATTAACGCTTTTCTGTTTTGTTTAAATGTTACCGCAGAAAAACCAAGTACCTCTTCGTAGAATCTTATTGTGGTTGATATATCAGATACCGTTAATACAAGGTGATCAATTCTGTCAATTATCATTTGAATAGACTCATGATGTTTATATTTTAGGGATGCTACATTAAAAAATAGCATTAACCTACTTTTAAATCAGATGCATTTTTTTTGCATCTTCTCTAAGTTGCTGCCGAAAATTGGGATGTGCCAATTCAATGATGCTGAGCGCACGCTCGGTTGAAGAGAGCCCCTTCAGGTTTACGGAGCCAAATTCAGTGACTATCCAGTGCGTATCCGTTCGTGGGGTTGTTACAGGCCCCTCAAGGCGGGGAACAATACGAGAAATCGTATCATTCACGGCCGTTGAGCGGGTCGTAATAATGGAACGACCTCCTTTAGATGCATATGCGCCTCTGACAAAATCCAATTGCCCTCCTGAAGCGCTGTACTGGTGTCCAAGCAAATATTCAGAGTTACAGGCACCAGTGAGATCGATTTGTAAGGTAGCGTTAATGGAGACAACATTCTCATTTTGCGCAATGATCCCCGGATCGTTAACATAATCGACAGGCCGACTAAAAAAAGAGGGGTTGTCGTTGAGATAGTCATACATATCCTTTTGTCCCATAGCAAAAGTAAATACAGACATTCCCCGGTCGATATTTTTACGCTGGTTGGTAACGACGCCTTGTTGAATCAAACTTACCAACCCCGGATTCAGTGCCTCTGTATGGACCCCCAGATCATTATGTTCCTTGAGCGCATTACAGATGAGCTCCGGTAATGCGCCGACCCCCATCTGGAGACAAGCGCCATCTGGCACAAGAGAGGCGATAATCTGACTGATAGCAATATCTTCGGCTACGGCAGTACGTATTGGTAGTTCAATTAAAGGGACATGGTTTTCAACAATGGCGTCAATTTCTGAAATATGGATTGCAGCACCTTCTCCATGAACGCGTGGCATATATTTGTTAACTTCGACAATAAGCTTTTTAGCTGTCCTCGCAATCCGGGTGGAATAATCGTTTCCAATTCCAAAATTAAAATAGCCATACTTATCCATAGGGGACACGGTGTGAATAAAGGTATCAATACCAATATCATCAGCCAGTAATCGCGTCGCCTGATGAAAATTTGAAGGTACATAGTTAACTATTTTTCGCCCGGAACTCTCAATCCCCTGACGTATTAAAGCCCGTTCAATACCGGTAATAAACATACTGTAGAGATGAATATAGTCACTTAGCTCATAACGGAAAATAGTGTTCCCGGCAATGCTGGCTGTTTCATAACAGTAAACCCGCAGATCGTTGATTTCTCCCCTTTTCGCTCGCTTTGCCAGCGCATTCAGCAAAGCTGGAGGCTCTGCTGCAAACATTCCCATAGAGAGGTGACTGCCGGAGGTAATTAAAGTAACCGCCTCGTCAGGCGTCACGCATTTTTCGGCATACACTGCATTAACATTCATCATGACTCTAAACCTCAGGGCGATTTCTCAATAAGCGGCGTCTTCTTCAGGCGAACATCCACAGCAATAAACTAACATTGTTCGTTCGAAGCGCATGACCTCTACACCATTCTGGTTAATACCACATGTCCGAACGGTAACGATGCCTTGTCCCGGGCGACTATTTGACAGGCGTTTGCTGAGTACAGTGCTTTCAGCATAAAGTGTATCCCCTGCGAAAACCGGATGGACGGCTTGTACCTTATCCCAGCCAAGATTGGCCACGACCTTGGCGCTGACAGTACGCACGCTCATACCGGTTAAAAGCGCCAGAGTGAACGTTGAATCAACCAGTAACTTTTTCCATTCCGTTTTGCTGGCGTAAGCCGCATCGAAATGGACCGGCTGCACATTGAGAGTGAGCAGGGTAAACCACACATTATCAGCGTCCAGAACCGTCCGGCCGGGACGATGTTCAAAAACATCACCGGGATGAAAATCCTCCCAGTAAAGACCCGAAATTTCTCGGTAGCGCCCCTCGCTAATGGTTTTATAAGCGGGTAATAACGTGTTCATAATCAATTCCTCTGTTAATAAAATCAAGAAAAGATCCCTGCCCGGGCGAGTAATCTCCGGGCCTGACGGGCAACGGCTGCATCTATCATCATGCCGCTAACGATCCCGACGCCTTTGGCATTCTCTGTCAGTACTGCACGAGCATGATTAATTTCTGCCGTTGTAGGAGTAAATGCGGCGTTGATTACACTAATCTGAGCGGGGTGAATAGCCGATTTTGCAGAAAAACCAAAACTGAGCGCCTGCAGCGTTTCCTCTTTCAGACCTGAAAAATCGCCTATATCAAAGAAGGGAGCATCTATTGCAAGAAGCCCTTTCATAGCGCAGGCAGCCACTATTCTGGCCCGCGCCAGCGCAAGAGGCTCCCAGGCGGGTGTGGCGCCAATGTCAGCCGCCATATCTGCGGCGCCAAACATCAACCCGCAGAGTCTGGGGGTGGCGTCCGCAATAGACTCTACGGCATTAAGCCCAACAACTGACTCAATAATGCCAATAAGGCGAGTATCAGAACCAGCCATCATGATAAGACTATCCACGATTTGCAGGTGCGCGGCTGACTCTGTTTTTGGAAGAATAATGTAATCAGGAAAAAAACGGCATTCCAGTAACATATGCAGGTCTTCAATGCCAGCATGAGTATTCATTCCATTAATTCTTAATGCTATTTTCAGCGATGAGTTTGGTCGGGATGAAAGGAACTGCATCGCAATTTTCCGGGCCTGCGCCTTGTCATTCGGGGTGACGGAATCTTCAAGATCGATAATAGAAATATCCGCCGCACTTTCAACTGCTTTTATGAAGCGTTCTGGTCGAATTGCTGGGGTAAAAAGCCAGCTACGTGTCGGTGTATGAGAAATATCGGGCATATTGCACCTCCTGTTAACCTCACTATGCGCTCGCTGGTTTCATTCTTCCAATATATGATAGTGCCATTCTTAATTGCTTTTGGAGATGAGGATGGAACTGCGCCATATTCGCTATTTTCTCGCCGTCGCTGAAGAGCGGCATTTCACGCGGGCTGCGACAAAATTAGGCATAGGTCAGCCGCCGCTAAGCCAACAGATTAAGGATCTGGAAAGAGAGCTGGGAGCGCAGCTATTCCGGAGAGTGCCTCATGGCGCGGAATTAACCGAGGCTGGAAAAGCATTTTATGATGTTGTTAAAGGGATGCCTGCTACCGCGACAAGAGCCGTGCTGGCGGCGCAGCGTGTCGCCAGGGGGGAGTCGGGCGTGTTAAGGGTGGGTTTTACTGCCTCTGCGGCATTTAACAGTGTGGTGCCCAGCGCAATCCGTACTTTCAAGCGGGCTTATCCTGACGTTCGTTTGCAGCTTGAGGAAGGAAATACAACTCAACTGGCTGATGAATTGAATGAAGGATCGCTGGATGTTGCCTTTCTGAGACCCGGTTTTACAGGCAATGAACGGTTCCAGCTCAGGTTACTGTCTGAAGAGCCAATGGTTATTGTGCTGGCAGAAACGCATCCTGCTGCGGCGTGTAAACAGATTGCACTCTCGATTCTCAAAGATGAGTTTTTTTTACTCTTCCCACGTGAAATCGGCCTGTCGCTTTATGACGCAGTGATCGAGGCCTGCGGTAAAGCGGGCTTTGAACCGAAAATTGGTCAACTCGTGCCGCAAATTTCGTCAGTCATTAACCTTGTGTCGGCAGAGATGGGCGTGTCGATGGTTCCAGATTCAATGAAACAGGTTAATGTCAAGGGAGTAGTATACCGCCCCGTTGCAGACCAGATGCCCGTCGCAAAGCTGGCTCTGGCATACCGGCGCGGCGATACATCGCCAACGCTGAGAAACTTCATCCTGAAAGTCACTGGCTGAATGCAGTTACGTGAGCGTTGAATAATCATTTGAAACGTAACCAATAATTATTGGTCCGATTTTGTGTCTAAAGGAATCGCTAACGGAGCAGGAACTGGCTGCAATGTCTGTGGATCGACAGCCAGATAACGCCCGGTTTTACTGTCGATACCCACATAATCGATAAGCTTGCCTTTGGCATAAAGCACCATTGTCTGTTTTGTAAATGCCTCATATGCACTGCTCAGTATTTTCACTTTATCCACATAATCTGCTGCGAGATTATGCGTTTCCAGGGGGTCACGTTGCAGGTTGAATAATTCCCATGGAGCATTACCCGCCTGTGGGAATACTGTGACAAGACGACGCAATTTCCATTCCCCATCTATCCAGGCCGCCTGATTATGGAGTTCAACACCATATTGTGTGCGAGGCGCGTGCAGACTTTCACCGGTCAGATAGCGTTTAAAACTCACGCCGATCATTGGCAGTGTCGGTCTTTCAGATAATGATTTACTGGCATCAATACCTGCAAATTCATAGAGCGTGGGCGCGACATCATACGCCGCCATTGTGGCGTTATCTATGGCGCCATGATGGATGATACCAGGACCGGAAATCATAAAACTGGTATTAATTCCCCCCTGACCGCTGGTCGTTTTGTGATAGCGACCATAAGGCGCATTGCTGACATCAGCCCAGTGGGGACCATAAGAGATAAATGAATTTTTACGACCAATATTTTCGTAACGATTATCGAATTGCTTCCAAAAATCTGGTTCAGATTCATAGTGAAAGCCCTCTGCCGGATTCACCCCATTATCACTTAAGAAGACCAGAATCGTGTTTTTATCGCGCCCGGTCTTTTTTAACGTCTCAATAACGGTACCAATCTGTGCATCCATATTGGCGATCATAGCAGCGTAAACCTGCATCACCTTCGCCGTATATTTCTGCTGTTCCGGGGTCATCGCCTGCCATTCTTTATCAAGTTCCAGTCCTGGCAGAGGTATGTCATCACGCAGGAAACCCAGTTTCTTCAAACGAGCAATACGCTGACGATAGACGTCTGCATAGCCCTGTTCATACTGACTTTTAAAACGACTAATCCATTCATCCGGTGCCTGCAGAGGATCATGTGGCGCAGTAAAGGCCAACCACGCGAAGATAGGTTGTTCCCGTGGCGTCTCGCTGATCCAGCGATTAATCTGGCTGGCATAGGCTTCGCTGGAGTAAAAACTGGAGAGCAGTGAAATGCGCTGATTGTCACGGGTATAATAGGTATGAAATATCTCCACGGTTCCCAGCGGCACGGCATCATCAAAGTGACTGGCGCCTCCCCCCATCAAGGCGAAAGAATGACGAAAGCCCCGATCTTTTGGCGTCGAGCCTGGCGTAAAACCAAGATGCCATTTACCCGCCATCAGCGTATTGTAACCAGCATCTTTAAAGCGTTCAGCCATGGTCGTCACCCGATCAGTCAGGCGCAATTCATAGCCTTCCTTACCTATGGTATTTTCATACCACCACATACCGCCTATACCCGCTTGCTGACTGGTGTTCCCGGTTAATAGCATCGCACGGGCGGGAGCAGACATGGGAGACGTGTAATATTGACTCATCCGCACGCCGTTCTCAGCCATCGCCTGCAAATTAGGCGTTGGGATTTCCCCACCGAAGGGAGTGATATCAGAATATCCCATATCATCAGCGATAATCACGATAATATCAGGACGTTCGTTTTGCGTACTGTGTGCCGTACCGGAGAAGATAATGCTGAGTGTGGCAAGTGTTACTTCTTTTTTCACGGCTTATTCTCCATTTCAGACTACGGATGTTGTACAAGAGCGGCGGGCAAATGCAGCAAGAGGGACCATCAGCCCGAAAATCTGCCCATAACGTCAGCACGCCAGGCCTTCAGTCCATTCAGATTCCGGGGCCAGGCGCGTAGCGGAGCCAGAATCTCCGTGAAAAAAGAGTAATAGCCGCTACAAAGTCGGTTGTAGCCGGCACTGTTGATATGTGCGGGGCAGCCTCCCTGGCAGACTATTTTCACAGAACACCGTTGACACTCCCGGCGCTGGCTTTTCTTAATACCAAAGGGAAGCCGGGTTGCGGAATCTACGGCTGGCGCTAACGTATTATTAGAAAGCTGTCCCAGGTAATGCTGGCTATTAATCAGATGATCGCAGGCATAGAGTTTGCCGTCCGGCTCCATGACCAGATTCGTGCCGCAGCGGGCGGAATGGACACAGGTGGCGCTGATATGCGTAAAATATTGTGCCCATGCCTGTTCAATGTTGATCACAAAAACCCGCCCCATATCACCGCGTTTGCGCCATTGACGCCAGATATCAATCATGAAACGTCCCCAGTTATCCGCACTCAATTGGTAACGTTGCTGTAGGGCGTTGCCTTCGTCCATCAGTGGCTGAAATTGCAGATAACGAGCGCCAAGGCTAACAACATGATCGTAGATGGCTGCCGCATGGCGAGCCATGTCATCATGCACGACAATCAGTACATTAAAATCGACTCGATAGTGTTGTAACAATGTGATTCCCCGCAACACCGCCGGATAGCTGGCCTCGCCGCGTTTGCCCGGACGATGATGATTTTGCAAGTCTTCACTGCCCTCAAGACTGATGCCAATAGTAAAATTATTGTCGCGAAACAGACGGCACCAGGCATCGTTTAACAACGTCGCATTCGTTTGCAGACTATTACTGATCGTCACGCCGTCAGGCGCATATCGTTGTTGAAGCGCTATTACCTTTTTATAAAAACCGATTCCGGCTAAAAGCGGTTCACCGCCTTGCCAGACAAAATTAATTTCACGCGCACTGGCAGGTTGCGCCGCAATATAGCGACAAATAAAAACCTCCAGCGTTGATTCATTCATTTTTTCTACGGGCGTTTCGCCCTGTGGGTAATAACAATAGCGGCAGGCCAGATTACATGCAGGGCCTATGGGTTTTGCCAATATATGAAAGGGTATCTGCGCGCGATATTCCGTCATTACGGGGATTTGTTGTTGCCGTAATGTGTTGAGATTCAACATTATTCTGTCCTGTAATTATCATTTCTGATGCGGAGACATGACTCACATTTCGCAATAGCGTTCGTCTGGCGCTGCGGGCAGAATGCCGAGAGCAGGCTGTATCTATTGATACGCCGGTTTTCTGCATAGCGCATGACGCTATTGAAATGTTATTTAGCAAATCCTGTCTGAGCCAGAAATTAAGTCTCTGTTAACCTGCGCTATTACAGAAAATCATAGAACAGGCGTCTCAAAAGAATATCGTCCTGAAGGACGAGAACTCACGGCATTTTCAGGAGATGAGTCAACCGCGACAGAAAAAAATTATATTAATAATTTTTAATTATTTTTTATAAATCCAGACAAGATTTAAATTAAAATCATTTATTTTCAATCGGTTATAAAAAATATCGCAACACGCATCACATTATTAACATGTGAATGATTGTGTTAATCGAATGTAAATTGTATGTTTCAACATACCACTATTTTACTGCGCCCCGACGCGCTCATCCGGATGGAAGGAGATAACATGTCAGCCTTATCAACTACTGGCCATAATGACGGGATCACTCTCCATTGCTTACAGAGCATTGCGCAACTCATTCCTCTGTCGTCGGCGGTTTTTTATCGTGTTAATGCTTATTTAAAGCCGGAAGCTTATGTTTTACATAACATTTCTAATAGCACACACCAACAATATCTGGAGCATTTTCAACCATTAGACCCGCTATCGCCTTCCCGGTTCGGCCAGCAGGTTATTACCGTAGCGACGATGACGCCCGGTATCTGTGCCCGTCATCGCCATTATTATCATGAATTTATGCTACCTAATCATGTGTGCGACATGATTGAGATCTTTATTCGTCGGGGCCATCGTATTATCGCGGGCATTTCATTAATGCGCGATATACCTTTTTCCAGCGAAGAGCGTTTGCGAGCCCAGGCAGTACAACCATTACTGGGACTGGCGATTCATGATTCTCTTCAGGAAGACAACAATCTGACGTCAATATTGACCGCCAAAGAGCGTGAAATTGTGGGAATGGTCTGCGAAGGGGCCAGCAACAAATTGATTGCCCGTCAGTTGAATATTTCTCTCTCAACAGTGAAAACGCATTTACGTAATATTTTTGCTAAAACAGAAGTGATAAATCGCACGGAACTGGTTTCCCGAACCAGAATGTCCTCGGTACAACATTCACTGAATATGTGAAAGCGTTCTTTTTAACCCGCGTCAATTGCGGGTCTTTTCCCCATATGTCATATATGCCTGAATTAATACCACCCTCTGAGCTGATGCCGCAATAAAATGTCATATTATCTGGCGTCGGTATCCTGTTGCAGCCATTGATTCATGGCCTGATTGATCATATTTATCACACTAAGCAGAAGAACACGCTGGTGCCGCTCAAGCCGCAGATAACGGCGCAGCGGCGGCATTTTACAAACCACTTCGCTAGCAGCCCATAGCTCAATGCCGCAATACCATTCCTTATGATGTAAAACCAGCGTAAACCGACGATAATCCAGTTCACTCAGAGCCTGTTGTAAATTGGGGAAACGATTAAGATAGTTAATCAGCCCGGCGGTACTTTTGCTGCCAGTAAAAATGACGGGATAACGTTTCAGCCATCCGGGCTGATGAGCGCGAATTTTGCCCTGCAAAGGATAATTGATTGTGCCTTTCACCCTGAATTCACAACTTTGAATACTGGCCATGAATAACCGTTTTTGCTGAACATGGCAGATAACCTGGGTAAATGCATTCAGATGCAGCACGGCGCTATGTTCGGTCAATTTTTCACAACGCCAGCCGCTCAAATCACGTAACACCATGTTCATTAATGTGCTCTTAAACCAGGGGACGGAGGACATCTGGCGTCATCTCTTCATTGTTTCGCTTTTCATAATTGCCCATCGCCCGTTCCACGACCTCTTCTACCGGAAGCGGGAGGAAAGGATTAACCCGTTGCACACATAATGTCCAGAATAAGGCATAGGCGGCAGTCAATCCAAGCATAATACCGAATGGTATAAGTACATCCCGACTGTTCATTCCTGGAGGCGCGATATTAATAATGGCGATAATAATACCCACGCTCGAAATAATCTGAGGTAAGGGAAACCAGGGGGCCCGGTAAGCGCGTGGTAAATCGGGGCGCCGAATACGTAAGATAACGACCGATAACGTTACCAGCAGATAAGCGACTCCCCAGGCGCAGACCGCAGCGAGGATCAGCGGAACAATGTGGTCGATATCACCGTTCAGATACCAGGCATGTAAACAGGGAATCGCAACACCGAATGCGATGGCGATGACCGGTGTTTTAAAGCGGGGGTGCAACCAGGTCAGAAACCGCGGCAAAGCGCCGTCCAGCGCCATGCCGTATATAATACGCGGTACTGCCGCCATCAGCGTATTAATCGTCGCACATCCCGCTAACAACAACCCCACGCCCAGCCAGTATTGCCCGACATGTCCCATGACACGATTGGCAAAGGCGGGAATAGCCATCGGCGTATCCAGTAAAAAGATATGGTTTGCCGCATCGACCACCACATTATTTACCTGCCGGTTAATCGCAGCGCCATAGAGGAACATACAACCTGCCACCGCTAAAAGGCCAAGCGCCATCGCTCTGGGAATCGTACGATGCGCTTTTTTAATTTCCGGCGCCATTGGCGTTACCAGTTCACAACCGACGAACATAAACATCGCCATGCCAATATAACCAAACAGACCAGAAAGATTACTGACATCAAGCGGTGCGCCAAACCACCCAGAATGATGAGTGACCGGGGATAACAGGATCCCGCATAAACCGAAGATGGTCAGGGTAGTCCACATACCGAAAGTAAGAAATACTTCCACCTTGCCAAATACTTCAACACCAATGGCATTCAGTAACCCGAAAACCACTACCATGCCGACGCCAACCATCCATGTATTGTGCTGCATGGCCACGTGTTCGCTAACGGACTCAAAGTTCACCAGCGCCATGACGCCAGCGAGAATCGTTTCTGCCGTGCCGGCAAAAATGTGTACGATCAGGTAAGCGCAAAGCGCACCGGTGATAGCGAAAAAACGCCCCATCCCGCAGGAAATATAGTCGTAGACGGAGCCAGTCGTGGGAATAAGCGTTGCCGCTTCGGCAAAGGTGGTAATCTGCGCTTGCATCATAATAAATGCCAGTAATACCGCAAGGGCAAAGGTATCTCCCCCTGAGCCAAAACCACTGGTCACGGTCAGGATCACCGGGCTTGCCATAATCAGCCCGACGGAGCTGGCAAGCGTCGTGGGGAAACCAATAACGCCACGTTCAAGATGGCTGGCAAGTCTGTTTTTAAACATGGTCAACCTCTTCACTATTATTACAACAATAAATTACCGCTCCGGAATAACGCTTATTTATGGCAGGCACCGTAACTAACAGGTATCGTCCTGAAGAGGGATAACGGTAAATAACGTTGTGACGCCGTCCCCGCATGCGCTAATAGCAAGTGGGGAGCGCGTTATTCTCCCCAGTGATGCCAACGCTACTGACGAACAATTAAAGGATTCAACCCTGTTTATGGCTTTCAACGTTTGCCAGATAATGTTTTACAAAACGGGGCGTTAAAACTTTCCATGCCACTTCGGTTCCCTGTTCAACAAACCAACTATCGCCCGGTGAAAAACGTATCGGTTCCTGACCCGCGACAGTGAGTTCCACTTCCCCTTCCAGCACGGTTGCGTGCTCGGTAAAGGGATAAATCATCGTGAAACCGCCGCGGGTCGATGAAAACAGTCCACAGGTAAATACGTCCTCAGGTTTACCGTAAATCATCGCAACGGCGACCTGGGGATCGCCTTCTGTTGGCAACGCCCCTAACAGGCTGACACTCCCGACTGGCTGTAATTCAGGAACAGGTTGATTGAGTTTAAAAGCGTGCATTAATGTTCTCCTGGTTAATTCCGGCCTTTCCAGAAACCGGCTGTTTGATGTATCAGTTTTCCCGCACTGACCAGCAATAGACGTAAACTGTCGCGACCATAAATTGTCGCATGGGGAATGCTACTCATCAGACGATACCGCTCGGAACCGCCATTTATTCCTTCGGCCAGGATTTTGCATACAATATGGGAAGGCGTGACGCCAAATCCGGAATAACCCTGAACATAAAAAACATTATTGTGCTCACGAAGCGTGCCAATCTGCGGAAACAGATTCGCGCTACAGGCCATCGGTCCGCCCCAGGCAAAATCGATTTTAACGTCTTTCAAATAAGGGAAGACCTCCGTCAACAGAGTGCGGTTCCAGGCAGCAAAATCGTGCGGGGTATATTCAAGAAACCTTGTGGCGCTGCCAAACAGCAGACGGTTTTCTTTTGTGAGACGGTAGTAATTTATCACCGGGCGGATATCGCTAAAAGCCCCGCGCAAGGGACTGATCCGCTCAACAAGCTCGCTGGAGAGAGGTTCTGTAGAGACCTGATAAGAATAAGTAACCAGCGTTTTCTTATAAATTTCTGGTTCCAGATTATTGAGAAAACTATCACAGGCCCACAGCAATTTGGCTGCTTTTACGCTGCCCATCGCAGTACGTACCCGCACAGTTTTACCGTAACTGACCTCAACCACAGGTGAATATTCGAATATCTTCACCCCCAGCGAATTCGCAGCCTGAGCGGAGCCCAGCAATAAATTCAGCGAGTGGACATGCCCTCCCCCCATATGCTTGAGAACACCGCAGTAGACGTCGGAACCGATAACCTGCTGCACGTCTTTACCGGTATAGAGTTCAATATCGTCTTCCGGCGTGGCGGCTTTGAATTCTTTTTCCCATTGTTGCAGCGTTTTTAACTGCCGCTGGTTGTAGGCCAGATAACCATATCCGGGGACAAAATCAGCATCAATATGGTATTTACGAATTCGCTCCCGAATAATACCTGCGCCGAGGTTCGAGATTTTAAACAGCGTCTCCATTCCCGCTGCGCCTACATATTTTTTAACGGCTTCGATGTCGTGACCTATACCGGCCATCACCTGACCGCCGTTTCGTCCGGTGCCGCCATACCCAAGATGGCGGGCTTCCAGAACGACAACATTAGTGATCCCCTGCTCCGCCAGTTCCAGCGCGGTATTGATGCCTGAAAAGCCACCGCCAATGATCACCACATCGGCATCAATATCCTCTTGCAGAGCAGGAAAATGCAACGGGTATTTTTTCGTCGCGCCGTAGTAATTCAACGCATCGAGTTTTGTATTCATCGCGTTACCTTGTCATCACGCTTGACTAAGACCGCTATCACAGCACGGTAACGTTTTACAAAATATCGTCCGGAAGAATGACGTTCTTTGGAACGATATTCAGTTCCGAAAAAGTATGTTGGGATGGAAAAACGTACATTCCTGACCTACAGGCACTTCTGATGAGCGATGTGACATTACTTGCCGAAGTAACGACTTTTTTACGCCAACGACACGGACAATTTATTGCAGGTGAACGTCAGGCCGGAAACGGCACGAACTTTTCGGTCACTAACCCAGCCACCGGCAAAATCATCGCCGACGTTGTATCGGCAACCCCTGCGCAGGCAGAACAGGCCATGCAGAGCGCCAGACGGGCGTTTGATGTCTGGCGTAAAATGCCAACGTTACAACGCGGCGCATTACTGCTGAAACTGGCTGATACTCTTGCCGCTCATCGTGAAGAGTTGGCTCAACTGGAAAGCGTCTGTTCAGGTAAAACGATTCTGCTGTCGCGCGGTCTTGAACTCGATCAGTCAGTGGCCTTCCTGCGTTACTTTGCCGGTTGGGCAGGAAAAATAACCGGTGAAACGCTGAATGTCTCCCTGCCATCAATGGGAGAAGAGAGATACACCGCGTTTACCCAACGCCAACCCATTGGTGTGGTCGTCGGTATTGTGCCGTGGAATTTCTCAATTATGATTGCTATCTGGAAACTGGCCGCAGCGCTGGTATGTGGCTGCACCATCGTCATTAAACCAAGTGAATATACCCCGCTGACACTGCTGCGAGTCGCTGAGCTGGCTAAAGAGGCAGGTTTCCCTGATGGCGTAATTAACGTGGTAAACGGTGCTGGCGGTGAGATAGCGCAACAGCTGATCGCGCATCCAGATTGCGCCAAAGTGAGTTTCACCGGGTCAGTTGCGACAGGTGAGAAAGTCCGGCGTTCGGCAACATCGTCAGGAAAACGCGTTACCCTCGAACTAGGAGGGAAAAATGCGGCGCTGTTTCTCAATGATCTCTCGGCACAAGCCATGGTCAACGGTATTCTTGAAGCCGGTTATCTGAATCAAGGACAGATTTGTGCTGCCGCAGAGCGTTTTTATCTGCCCCAGGAAAAACTGGATACGGTCATGACGCTCCTCAGGCAACGGTTATCGGAGATCGTGCCCGGCTCGCCTTTAGATGAAAAAACGGTGATGGGCCCGCTGGCGAATCAGGTTCAGCTTGAAAAAGTGCTGCATCTGATTCAACGCGCACGGGAAGAAGGGGATACTATTGTTTACGGCGGTGAAACTTTACCCGGCGAAGGGTACTTTTTACAGCCGACGGCGGTAAAAGTGCGTAGTAAAAACAGTACGCTGATGCACGAGGAGACCTTTGGCCCTGTCTGTAGCTTTATCGGTTATCAGAATGAAAAAGAGGCGCTTTCGCATATCAACGCTTCGCCATTCGGCCTTGCTGCAAGTGTGTGGTCGGAAAATATGTCTAAGGCATTACGCTACGCTGAAGATATTGATGCTGGCATGGTGTGGGTCAATATGCATACCTTCCTCGATCCCGCGGTACCCTTTGGAGGGATGAAAGGATCGGGCATTGGTCGTGAATTTGGCAGCGCGTTTATTGATGACTATACCGAACTTAAATCGGTCATGGTCCGTTATTAACCATCCTGAAAATGATGCAGGCAGATCAACCATACCGAAAGGAGGACTGTCTGCCTGATTATCAGGTTCGCTCGCTGCGTTTTATTGCTTGTGGGTAATGTTAAACGCCCGGCCCGGCGTTCCTTCCTGCATTACTAGCGCCATCTACCGTTAGAGTAGGCTATCTCCAGCCTTAACGGTTCAGACTCATCCTGTAACATCGCTTCCAAAGACAACGCCAGCGTCTGATGATAGGCATCTTTTACACTGACTTTCAGCATGTTGATGCTCGGTTCATAACGTAAAATAGCAGCGCGAAGCTCACGGCAAAACCAGTTGAGAACCCGTTTGTCACCCACATTCACCTCGTGCCATTCCGGCATACCCCGAGTGAGCAGCGGCGGTAATGTCTCGCCACCAGGCACGGCGCAAGAGTTGAATAAACACATTAACTTGCAGCGTACCAATTCATGTGGGCTTATCCCCTCAACCAAGAGCCTGTCGAATAGCGCGACCGGAATGGTTGGCGTCATCATCATTTCCCTATCTGGTCCATCGCCAGATCCCATACTGACGTTCTGGACTCCTGTTGAGCGCTGTCTGATTTCTCGGCAGTGATTTGCCATTTGATTTTCGTGAAGTTCAGCGACATCGTTTCCACCGGCTTACCGCCGGCGCCGCCGCTAACACTGAGTTGTGATATCAGCACGTTTGTCAGGGTATAAACGATAAGCGACCGCATTTTGCCGTCGTCATTGCGGCACAACGTCAGCACCGCGGTTCTAATAAGCCTCCCGCTACAGCAGTACTCATTGAGCACAGGCGTGGCGAGGTCGACAAATTTGGTGAGCGACATTTCACCAACATGCGCACGCCCGGAAGTCCGCTCGGTGAGGCTAATATCGTTATTTACCTGCATTGCCACATTGTGGCTATAAGACATGATCTCTATCTGATCTTCAAAGCCTTCAACCTGGCTTTCGCCTTTGATATTGTCGAGCTTTAAAAAAATCGCATCCATGATTTATCTCCTTGTTGATCAAGTGGCAGTTCAGCAGCCAGACGAATACCAGCGGCCAACGCTTGTGACTCTTATTAAAAGCGCAACTACCAAAAAACACAGCGTGAAAAACGCCAGGTTTGCAGGGATTTTGCCAACGTTTACCCACGTCTGATGAACGTTATTCCGCTGGTTGCAATGCAATAGAAGGTTTTGGCCCGCTGTGGCCAAATACAATTGAGGTTATACTGAACGCTCTCTGCCATATTCAATCCCTTTTATCGCAAAGTATCCCTGGTGCCGGTATCACAGCGTCGTTATTCAAAAATTGACATTTCAGAATAATAATCAGCTATATATAAAAAACACATCAAAAAGCAAATATCAACTTAATTTTTACTTATTTAATAAAAAAATACAAATTGATTTACATCAATTAACACATACAAAAACATTAAAAATCAAAGCGTTAAATAAAAATTAATCACTATGGAAATTTTATTTTTCTTAATACTCACATTATAAATACTATTTGCTTATTTTCCTGTGAACACTAAAAAATGATTTAAATCAAAAAACAAACTATTCTCGTTGATTAACGTTTTGACCGAAATAAAAAAGATTTTATACGTCCCGGGATAGTCTCCCTTTCTGATGGACAATATGCATTAACGAGCGGGCAAACAGGTAACTTCTGCCCGGGTAATCCGTTACCCGACTGATATTAACATTGTCATGAGGTGATATCATTTGCCTGGCCAGCCATAATCATCCGGAACCGGCGCTACGCCACGAACATCAGGACGGAGCATTTTTTGTCGATCCTCTTCGTCATCCACCCAGACACTGGCTATCTCTTCACAGGTTGCAAACCATACGCCATCATGCCCTTTAATATGTTCAATCAAACGTGACAACATCATCATATGATGCCCATGACCGATTATCTGCGGATGAAGAGCCATCGCATATAAGCCGTTTTCCTGATGGTTATAAGCATAGGTAAAAATATCCTTCCAGCGTCGCAGAACACCGTCAGTATCGCTCATCCCCTCCTGGTTGCCGGTATACGCCAGTGCGGGAAAATCATCCAGATACCAGCTAACAGGAATTTCCAGAATCGCGCTGGCCGGGCCTGCGATATTTCCCGTTTCCCAATTCACCTGCCAACGTTGAGGATGGTAAGGCACAAGATCTCTCGCCATCAGGCTACTGTCATAGAGAAAACTGGCTTCCTCCAGAAGATCCAGCGTATTCTCGCTATAATCCCAATAGGGAGAACGGTATCCCACAGGGCGTATGCCAAAATGTCTTTTATAACAGGCGAACGCCAGATCCATAAGTCGGCGTTCTGTATCACGATTCACCAGAGTCGGATTTTCATGATAGTAGCCATGGTGAGCGATTTCATGCCCGGCATCAAAAATCGCTTTACTGATTTCCGGGAAGGTGTCTACAGTGTGTCCGGGAATAAAAAAGGTGGTTTTGATATTATTTTCTTTGAACAATTTCAGAAGCCTTGGTACGCCAACTTGTGCACCAAACTCTCCTCGTGACATAAAGGATGGCGATGGTCGATTAAATCCGCCCAGCCATAAAGACTGAGCATCTACATCGACACCAAGATTGACCGCAATCCTTTTACCCTCAGGTAATTTTAAATATCCCATAACGACCTCCAGCTAATACATAGAAGGGACACATTCTGTTATTTAATGTGTGATGGCCAGATATTATATATGCCTGCTTTTCTGCGTCTGTCCTTGAACGTTGTTGCTGCCCCCCCAAGTCTATTTTCATATAGAACATCGAGGTTAATTTCTCCTGAAATGACATCCTCTTGATTGACGTGCGCCTCTGCGATAATACCTTGTGGATTTTTCCACACGACATCACAGGGGCTTAAAATTGAACTTCGGGCCCAGCAGCCAGGCAGTGGCCCGCCCGGGTTTCCGCCCAGGCAACAGTGAACAAGATAAATTTGATTTTCAATACAACGTGCGTGGCAACAATGCCTGACTCGCCAAAATCCCTGTTCAGTAAACGTAGCGGAAGGCGTTAAAATTAACTCCGCACCCTGTTCCGCCAGCGTCGCGGCACACTCCGGTATTTCTGCTTCATAACAAATATTAAAACCCACCTTTGCAAATGGCAGTTGAAAAACAGCCATTTTATCGCCTTCCTGAGTATACCAACCCCGTTCAGCCGGGAAGATATGCGTCTTACTGTGAGCATAATGTTCGCCATCGGGTCCCCATATATGCGCAACATTCTCATAGCGATCTGCTCCAGTCTGCTCCAGATGAGAGCCAGCAATAATGAACTGTCCTCTTTCTTTCGCTTCCTGTTGAAAAAGCTGCTTATAGGCATCCGTAAACTGATCAATTAAAGTTAGGTGTGAAATGGGTCTTTCTTGCCATTTTTTCAATAATGTAAATAACTCAATGGTAAATAGCTCCGGGAAGATAACGACATCAGCCCCCTGACTTTTATTAAGAAGTATCCTTACCTTTGTTATGAAATCTTCAAAAGTGTTTATTTCGGTAACAATATACTGACAGGCTGAAACAGTAAAATTACGTGACATCGTGATATCCCCGGCATGAAATTTAAACTTAAATTAACGTATAGCGCATGGAGAATATTAGGGAGTGGACATTACGACATCAGGTTATTTTTTGTGAAGCTGCGCAAAATATATGGAGAAAAGAGTAGAAGCATTGAACCTTTATTTACATAAAGGGGACTTTATCGATGATCGCAGCGAGACAGAGAGTCGATAAAAATCCAGGCGAAAAACAATAACCCTTACCACAATATTATTTTCAGCATCTGAAAATAATCAGGCAAACTAAATGATAACGCGCTGGTATAAAACCAACGCGTATTTTTACCGATAAGGGTAATGAAGACGGCCACCCGAAGGTGGCCGTTAGAACCCGGTAGCGCTTCGCTTATCAGGCCAGTGAAACCGAGACAGCTTTAGCGGTGAGACGCCAGCGGCTGTTCCGTCATTGGCGGGTGGTGCTTTTCTGGATCTTTAATCAGTACCCACAGGATGATGGCGCCGATAATATCGAACAGACTGAGTGCAATGAAGAACGGGCCGTAACCGATAATAGCGACCAATGCCCCCATAAACAGGTTGAAGCTTAACTGTCCCATCCATGCCGCAGATCCTGCCAGACCGGCAACCGTCGCGACCTCATTTTTCTTGAACAGGTCAGCGCTCATGGTAATCACGACGGTAGACAGCGTCTGGTGCGCAAAACCGCCAATACTCATCAATGCAATGGCGACATACGGGTTAGTCGTAATGCTGACAAAACCGATCGAAATCATCAAAACAGCGCCGATGGTAAAGCTACAACGACGCGCATTGATCGTGGTCATGTGCATCTTTTCCATGAAGAACTTCGCCAGGAAACCGCCTGCAACGCAGCCAAAGTCCGCCGCCAGGAACGGCAGCCAGGCAAACATGGCGATCTCTTTTAACGGCAGATGCATCACGTTAATCAGATACAGCGGCATCCAGAAACTCAGCGTTCCCCATGCCGGGTCAGCCAGAAAACGGGTAATCGCCAACGCCCAGAAGTTACGCTTTTTAACGATCTCTTTAACGGCCGGTTTTTTATTATCGTCCTGGAGATAGCTTTCCTGGCCGTCTTCGATATAACGCAGCTCTTTGTGGGTGATCCACGGGTGTTTATTTGGCGAGTTATAAATCAGGAACCAGGTGATGGCGAACAGCACGCCGATCCCACCGGTAATCACAAACGCCATTTCAGTACCGATGCCGCTATCAGCAAAGGTCAGCATCGCCCAGACCACCAGCGGCGGCGCCAGCATCGCACCAATCGAAGTACCGATATTAAACAGGCCCCCCGCAATACCGCGTTCTTTCGTCGGGAACCATTCGGCGCTGGCTTTAATCCCGGCCGGAATCGCTGACGCTTCGGTTAGCCCCATCAGACCACGCAGAAATGCCAGACTTATCCAGCCGCCGGCCAGCGCGTGCGCCATGTTGATCAGCGACCACAACAAGGCAAAGATAAAGAAGCCGATTTTCAGTCCGATGACATCCATCAAATAGCCGGTGATCGGCTGCGCAATGGTGTAACAAAGCTGGAAGGCGCTCACCACCCAGGAATATTGTTGCTCATCAAAATGGAGTTCTTTCATCATCGCTGGCGCCGCAACGCTAAGCGAGCTACGGGACAGGTAGTTTACGATGGTCCCTACGCAGACCAGGCCGATAATCCACCATCTTAATTTTGTCATCTTCATGATAAAGCCTCGTTAAAAAACATTAGCTCCGCGCCGTCTGACCTGTAGCGGGAAAACTGAAATCACAAAAATTGGTTGACCAATCAATATTTTCTCATCCGGACCGGTCAAAATCTGGCGGCAACTCCCGCCCTTAATATTCTTGAAATAAATACATCAACTCATTTCAAGTTGAATGGTGAATGCTTTTCACCCAGCAAAAATTGACACAGATCAAATAAATAAAATTGGCAGACCGTGAATGATGATATTTGTGATTTGGTTAGCCAATTTAGACAATAAGGTTGACATGAGAAAAATTTTGGTTGAATTTAGGGGGCAGAACGGGTTTACAAAGCACGTTTCGATGTTGGCTGGCAATGGGTCAACCACGAAGACGTTATCGCAAGAAGAGGAAACGAGATATGAAACAAACCTGGCGCTGGTACGGACCTAACGACCCGGTAACGCTGTCAGATGTACGCCAGGCTGGCGCAACCGGCGTGGTAACGGCGTTACACCATATCCCGAATGGAGAAATTTGGTCGGTAGACGAGATCCAGAAACGTAAAGCAATCGTTGAAGAGGCGGGTCTGGAGTGGTCTGTGGTAGAGAGTGTACCTATCCACGAAGACATCAAAACCCACACCGGTCAGTACGATTTATGGATCAAAAACTACCAGCAAACGCTGCGTAACCTGGCGCAATGCGGTATCTATACGGTTTGCTATAACTTTATGCCGGTGCTGGACTGGACACGTACGGATCTGGAATACGTATTGCCGGATGGTTCCAAAGCGTTGCGTTTTGACCAGATTGAATTCGCCGCGTTCGAACTGCATATCCTGAAGCGTCCGGGAGCAGAAGCCGACTATACGGCAGAAGAGATTGCTCAGGCAGAGCGGCGTTTCGCCACCATGAGCGAGGAAGACAAAGCACGTCTGACCCGCAACATTATTGCCGGTTTACCTGGCGCGGAAGAAGGCTATACGCTGGATCAGTTCCGCCAACACCTGGCGACGTATAAAGATATCGATAAAGCAAAACTGCGTGAACATTTTGCCTATTTCCTGAAAGCCATTATTCCGGTTGCCGACGAGGTTGGCGTGCGTATGGCCGTTCACCCTGACGATCCGCCGCGCCCTATTCTCGGCCTGCCGCGCATTGTCTCTACCATTGAAGACATGCAATGGATGGTGGAAACCGTTAATAGCATGGCGAACGGCTTCACCATGTGTACCGGATCTTACGGCGTGCGCGCCGACAACGATCTGGTTGATATGATCAAGCAATTTGGTCCGCGCATCTACTTTACGCATCTGCGCTCTACGCTGCGCGAAGAGAATCCGAAGACCTTCCACGAGGCCGCCCATTTGCACGGCGATGTGGATATGTATGAAGTCGTTAAAGCGATTGTGGAAGAAGAGCACCGTCGTAAAGCCGAAGGTAGCGACGATCTGATCCCAATGCGCCCGGACCACGGTCATCAGATGCTGGACGATCTGAAGAAGAAAACGAATCCGGGTTATTCCGCCATTGGCCGTCTGAAAGGGCTTGCGGAAGTCCGCGGCGTCGAACTGGCTATCCAGCGCGCTTTCTTTAGCAAATAACCTTCTTTCGCATGGCGCGACGCGTCATGCGATTTCCCCTACTCAATGCAATAGCAACATGCCTCGCCCCGGAGATCGCGGGCGAAGACGTCGAATGACAGGAGTTTGCAATGGAACAGAATATCGCCACCGCCCAGGTTTCCGTCGCCCGCCCAAACTGGGACAAATCACGTCTGGTATCCCGTATTGTGCATCTGGGCTGCGGGGCGTTTCACCGCGCGCACCAGGCGCTCTTTACCCATCATTTACTGGAAAAGAGCGACAGCGACTGGGGCATTTGTGAAGTGAACCTGATGCCGGGTAACGACGCGCGGCTGATCGCGAACCTGAAAGCGCAAAATCTGCTGTACACCGTTGCAGAACGCGGCGCAGAAAGCACCGAACTGAAAATTATCGGTTCAATGAAAGAAGCGCTGCACCCTGAATTCGACGGCCATGCAGGGATTCTGGCGGCAATGGCGCGCCCGGAAACCGCCATCGTCTCCTTAACCGTGACCGAAAAAGGCTACTGCACCGACCCCGCCAGCGGCGAGCTTGATGTCAATAATCCGCTTATCCAAAACGATCTTGCCCATCCACAGCAGCCTAAATCCGCCATTGGCTATATTGTCGAAGCGCTAAACATGCGCCGGGAGCAAGGACTGAAAGCTTTTACCGTGCTGTCGTGTGATAACGTACGCGAGAATGGTCACGTCGCGAAGGCTGCCGTCCTCGGTCTGGCAAA
Organism: Salmonella sp. SAL03688; assembly: GCF_046551895.1. NCBI lineage: Bacteria > Pseudomonadati > Pseudomonadota > Gammaproteobacteria > Enterobacterales > Enterobacteriaceae > Salmonella > Salmonella sp. SAL03688. Next base: position 263,136 of record NZ_JBGDVI010000004.1, on the reverse strand, counting down.
AGCTCGCGATGCCGCCCTCGCCGCATGGATTGCCGACAATGTGACCTTCCCCTGCACCATGGTTGACCGCATTGTTCCGGCGGCGACCGAAGAGACGCTACAACTGGTTGCCGACCAGTTAGGGGTTTATGATCCTTGCGCTATCGCCTGCGAACCCTTCCGCCAGTGGGTCATCGAAGATAACTTTGTGAATGGTCGCCCGGACTGGGACACCGTCGGGGCGCAATTCGTTGCAGACGTCGTACCGTTTGAGATGATGAAGCTGCGTATGCTTAACGGCAGTCACTCTTTCCTCGCCTATCTGGGTTATCTCGGCGGGTATGACACTATCGCCGATACCATGACCAACCCGGCTTACCGGCGCGCGGCGCTGGCGCTGATGCTTGATGAACAAGCGCCGACGTTGTCAATGCCGGAAGGCACCGATCTGGAAGGGTATGCGAATTTGTTGATCGCGCGTTTCACTAACCCCTCGTTGAAACACCGCACCTGGCAGATCGCGATGGATGGCAGTCAGAAACTGCCGCAGCGTTTGTTGGACCCGGTGCGCCTGCACTTGCAACAGGGCGATGACTATCGCCGCCTGACGCTGGGCGTCGCCGGATGGATGCGTTACGTCGGCGGTGTCGATGAGCAAGGTAAAACCATTGATGTCGTCGATCCGCTGCTCGCGCAGTATCAGGCGATTCATCAGCAATATCAGACGCCGGAAGAACGCGTTCGCGGGCTACTGGCCATCGAGTCTATCTTTGGCAACGACCTGCCGAAGAACCACGAATTTGTGCAAGCCGTTACCGACGCTTACCAACAGCTATTGCAGAATGGCGCGAAAGCCACGGTAGAAGCGCTGGCTAAGTAAGGAGATAAATCATGGCTACGTTTATGACTGAAGATTTTCTACTGAAAAACGACATTGCCCGCACGCTGTACCATAAATACGCCGCGCCCATGCCGATTTATGACTTCCACTGCCATTTAAGTCCGCAGGAAATCGCCGACGATCGCCGTTTCGATAACCTCGGTCAGATCTGGCTGGAAGGCGACCACTATAAATGGCGAGCGCTACGAAGCGCAGGCGTGGATGAGTCGCTGATCACCGGCAAAGAGACCAGCGATTATGAAAAATATATGGCCTGGGCCAATACCGTACCAAAAACGCTGGGCAATCCGCTGTATCACTGGACGCACCTTGAACTACGCCGTCCATTTGGTATTACAGGTACGCTGTTCGGACCGGATACCGCGGAAAGTATCTGGACGCAGTGTAATGAGAAACTGGCGACGCCGGCCTTTTCCGCGCGCGGTATTATGCAGCAGATGAATGTGCGGATGGTCGGAACCACCGACGACCCGATAGATTCTCTGGAATATCACCGCCAGATAGCCACCGACGACAGCATTGATATTGAAGTCGCGCCAAGCTGGCGCCCCGACAAAGTTTTCAAAATCGAACTGGACGGCTTTGTCGATTACCTGGGGAAACTGGAAGCGGCGGCAGATGTCAGCATTACCCGTTTCGACGATTTACGCCAGGCGCTCACTCGCCGCCTCGACCATTTCGCCGCCTGCGGCTGCCGCGCGTCCGATCATGGCATTGAAACGCTGCGATTTGCGCCGGTGCCCGACGACGCGCAGCTTGACGCCATTCTGGGCAAACGTCTGGCTGGCGAAACGCTGAGCGAACTTGAGATCGCCCAGTTTACCACGGCGGTGCTGGTCTGGCTGGGCCGTCAGTACGCCGCGCGCGGCTGGGTGATGCAGCTACATATTGGCGCGATCCGTAATAATAATACCCGGATGTTCCGCCTGCTGGGGCCGGATACCGGCTTTGACTCCATTGGCGATAATAACATTAGCTGGGCGCTCTCCCGTTTGCTCGACAGTATGGATGTGACCAATGAACTGCCCAAGACTATCCTCTATTGCCTGAACCCACGTGATAACGAAGTCCTGGCGACCATGATCGGTAACTTCCAGGGGCCGGGAATTGCCGGAAAAGTGCAGTTTGGTTCCGGCTGGTGGTTTAACGATCAGAAAGACGGGATGCTGCGCCAACTGGAGCAACTGTCGCAAATGGGACTGTTAAGTCAGTTTGTCGGGATGCTGACCGACTCCCGCAGTTTCCTTTCTTATACGCGACATGAATATTTCCGTCGTATTCTCTGTAACCTGCTGGGACAGTGGGCGCAGGACGGAGAGATTCCTGATGATGAAGCGATGCTAAGCCGTATGGTTCAGGATATCTGCTTCAATAATGCCCAGCGTTATTTCACGATTAAATAATCGCTATTAATCTGTGAGCACAGGTCTCAGGTATTTCGAGGGGCAGGAGGGCGGTAAGAGAGTGAGAAATTTAGCAGTAACGCACTTTTCCAGCCAAAGTCTGGCCGCCGATAAAAAGCAAAGATGTTGCTGATTAATCCCGAATCACTTACTAAGGTAAGTGATTCGGGTAAACAAACACAGCCATCTTCTGCGTCATGCTTTTTTTCTCTGTCCGGAATAACTCCAGTGCAGAAAGTGTGATACATCAGTCCTGTTGATGATGGCTCCAGTTGGTTATACGGTAATAACTCATGACTTCACACTGTGGTTTCCTTTAATAAATCGACAGCCAGCATTTCCAGCTGGTTAACCACCTCATTACTGGATCGCTCCATTCTGTCGAGTTCTTGCGACATCGCATTCATATCGCCTGCGGCAAAATAGTTCAGCGCAGAGTGACCAGCGGTATGCACCTCTTTATGCGGCGCTTCCAGACTACGGAAACTGTAGTAGTTGCTAAACTGCTGCCCTTCAAAACCGTAGTACCATTTCCCCAGCCGACACTGATCGTGCATCGTTATTTTACTGTTTATGTCTTTATTTAAGAGTAATTTGTAGACTTCCATTTTCCAGATAACATGGTCAACTTTGACAATATTCAAAAACTGCACCGTAGAGATGTACTGCATGACCGATTTCATGCTCAGCGATTTATCAATGACGATGCCAATAGACTCCACAATTTGATTTATGTTAGTCGTAATATTATCAATAACCGGCTGTTGGTTATCCAGCACCTCACTCACTCTGGCCGTATTATCTTTGATTACAGAGGTTAACGTACTGACGCTTTTCGAACTGTGTTTAACATCTTCGGACAGGTTTTTCACCTCTTTCGAAATAACGCTAAAACCACGCCCGGCATCCCCTACGCGCGCGGCCTCGATCGCGGAGTTAATCGCTATCAAATTGGTCTGGTTAGCGATCTTCTGTATCTCTTTAATACACGCATTAATTTGCGTTAAGGAGGTATTTAAGTCGCCCATACGACAGCCAATATCCGACGAAGTCGTGCCAATTTCGGTGATAAATTCCACGAGCGATTTTAATGAACTTCTGGCTTTATCATTCTGTTCGTTAAGTTCATTAATGCGTTCTTTTTCAATGTTGAGCTGCTCACAGGACTTAATGATGGCATTACGAATGATATCGATCGTCGAGATCCCCATCAGAATTTTTTGACACAGTATCCGCTCATAAGGCTCAGGAGTATCCACCACCACGTCAGACGCATTAGCGCCAGATTCTGCTGCTGGCGGCGGTATTTTTACAACATTATTATTCCAGTGGCGCAAGCCTAATACTTTTTTAAACATATACCATTCTCCTTATTATATGTGGACATCCTGATCTATGCCTGGATAAAGTATTATCAACTCATGCTAACATAATGAAAAATCGGCTGTCATCTGCCATAACCATACGCTCACCAGAATAAGACAAAACGTCCACCAAACTTAAATACTTACAAAGTAAACTATTCAACAATACCATTAACAGTCATGATGGAAGTCGCTTCGCTTTATACGGAAATATTATTTACAAGGCTGACAACAATAGCTGAATAATAATTAACTGCATTTACTTAGGTGTAGCTATATCTCGCCACGAAGATTGCAGACAGGGTTTAAACGCAAACTTTTGCAATAGAAAAATAACCTAACGTAAACTTTTTATATGACCAATAATATCATTTGGACTCATCAATATATTATGCTGTCCGTTTACCAGCCAAACAGGCATGACCTAAATCCAAAGGAATGGGCGCAGCGTAACCAGCCGCAAAAAGTATCGATTAGTCGAAAATCAGGAAACGGATGCGCCAACGCGGCGAGCGTCACCGCCTGCGTCAGAAAAGTTAAGAATAATTTGTGATATTATTTCTCATATGTTACCAGTAAATGGCAGGCTGATAGCCGTTCGCTGGTAAACACAACAGGCGGGATATCGGCACACACGCCGATATCCCGACGAGAATGCCCCCGTTACGCTTTGATGACGATTAACGGTTCAATATCGCTCTCTTTTTTAATGACTAATGAATCATCGCCGCGCAGGCACGTACCGCCGTAGTTACCGCCCACGGTAAACGTACAGACCTGAATATACTTCCCGGCGACCTTCGGCAGGCACCACAACTGCTGATAGATATTTTTCTGCGTGGCGAACTTGCCGCTGGTTTTATCCAGGAGCTCTTCCTGATGGCTCACCAAATCAATATTACTACCGCAACGTCCGGCAATCGGTTTTACCGCATAGCCGGTCTGCACCAGCTCATCGTTAACGGTAAAATCCGTGTCGAGCAAATAGCGATGATGCGGGAAGAGCGACCACAGGATGGGCAGGATCGCTTTGTTACCCGGGATCACCGTCCACAGCGGTTCAAACACCAACACTTCCGGGCGCAGTAATACATCAATCAGCCGGACTTCATTTTCCGGGTGCCCGGTACGAATAGGCACTGCGGCATACTCCGTCTCGCTGACTTCGCGTATCTGCTCCATCGCCGTTTCCCACGCCCAGGTTTTCCAGACACAATTCACCAGCCGTCCGTCGCCATCGATCAACTGCCCGGCGTCATCCCAGCGCAACTCGCCCAGCCCGCGGAGAATTTTGCTCGCGAAACCGGCCTGATGCAGCGCCTGCTGCATAAACTGCGCGTGATAGTCCTCCTCGATATCATCATCCTGCATGATATGGACGAAAGGACGCGCTTTACTGTGTTTCCAGGCGCCTGCCAGCTCGTTAATTAAGCCCTCCGCCGGGTTATGCCCTTTACCGGTATAGCCCTGCTCAGCCCATTTTTCGAGAATTAATCCCGCTTCGGTATGGCATGATGCGGAATCGGCATTGTATTCATAGACTTTCAGCCCGCGTTCATCCATGCAGAAATCCATACGACCGGTGATCATATGGTGACGACGGCGCTGCCAGGAGAGGCGCAGACGCGGCCAAAGAATTTTGGGGATATCGAATAGCGCCAGCAGATTATCGTCTTTTAAAACTTTGTCCGTGGCGTGCAGGTACATCAAATGCAACTCATTGGTCGCTTTGATAAGCTCCTGTTCAGCGCTCTCGGTGATGGTAAAATACTGGTACGGGTCCTGATTGATAACGTGCCCGTTCGCCTGTACATAGGCTTTTTGTAACGGATCGCGCTCATCCAGCCACTGACCGTCAAACTGACCTTTCTCTGGCAGTCTTGCGCCGCGAATCGCCAGCGACTGATTCGCGATGTCAGGCTGTGACAAACTGTATTGCGTGTCGTCGGTCTGGATCATCCAGCCTAAAATCGTCGTGTCATCGAAGGTGTCGCGCAGGGTGTAACACCCGTTTTCTACGACCATTTCCAGTTCGCGAGTCCACTGCTGCCCTGGCGGCAATGGCGTGTGGATAACGTTTTGCTCAGCAATACGAATTTTGTTATCCAGGAGCTGGGTGATAATCGCAACGTGCCCGGTTTCGTTAAACTCGCCGCCCTTTTGCCAGATGAGCAGCGCCCCGGCCTCCGGCGCGCGCGGCGAACCGTTCGGGAAGGCCTGCAAAGGCAAAATATTGTCATTCACGACCTCGCGCAGAAAACGCAGCGAGAAGATTTCCCAGGCCATGCCGACGTCAGTAAAAACAACGCCATAATTCAGAAAGAGAAAACGGCGGGCAAATTCCACGCACTGCCATTTATGCCCCATGTATTCATCGTCGATGTAGCTACGAAAAGCTGCGTCGTCGTCGTCCCACGGATCGAGGGAATTGTAATCTGAAGAGTAGATCGCTACGCCGCCGGGGGCGTAACCCAATAATGTCCCGAAGGGGGCATCCTGACTGGTGGTTCCTTTGCTCATGCACTTACCTCAAAACAAGACCGCCTGAGCAGCCTGGCGTGATTTCGCTCTGATTGTCTGCTCTGTGACACTAACCGGACAGAGGTCGACATAATCATACACCTCAATAAGGCACACTGAGGCCAGAAGGTTAAAATTTCACTCGCCGGAATGTCCCAATCGGTTAAATGTCCGGTTAGCAAGCTGCTACACTGCTTCAACACCACCACTGTGAAGGCAGGTCAATATGGCAGATAATACTTATCAACCCGCAAAAGTCTGGACGTGGGATAAATCCGGCGGCGGCGCGTTCGCTAACATTAATCGCCCGGTTTCCGGCCCGACGCACGACAAAACGCTGCCCGTCGGCAAACATCCGTTACAGCTTTATTCGCTGGGGACGCCTAACGGCCAGAAAGTGACTATTATGCTGGAAGAGCTCCTGGCGCTGGGCGTGACCGGCGCCGAATATGACGCCTGGTTGATTCGCATCGGCGAGGGTGATCAGTTCTCCAGCGGCTTTGTTGACATCAATCCGAACTCAAAAATCCCGGCGCTGCGCGATAACTCACACAACCCGCCGATTCGGGTTTTTGAGTCGGGCGCAATTCTTGTTTATCTGGCGGATAAGTTTGGCCATTTCCTGCCGCAGGATCTGGCTAAGCGCACAGAAACCCTTAACTGGTTGTTCTGGCTACAGGGCGCGGCGCCGTTCCTCGGCGGCGGTTTCGGTCATTTCTATCATTATGCGCCGGTAAAAATTGAGTACGCCATTAATCGCTTCACCATGGAAGCCAAGCGTCTGCTGGACGTGCTGGATAAGCAGTTAGCTCACCACCCGTATGTCGCGGGAGAAGAGTACACTATTGCCGATATGACCATCTGGCCGTGGTTCGGCAACGTGGTGCTGGGGAATGTCTATGATGCAGCGGAGTTTCTGGATGCCGGAAGTTATCAAAACGTACAACGCTGGGCGAAACAGGTAGCCGAACGTCCGGCGGTAAAGCGGGGGCGCATTGTCAACCGGACCAACGGCCCATTGAACGAACAGCTTCACGAACGCCATGACGCCAGCGACTTCGAAAACCATACCGAAGATAAACGTCAAAGTTAAACCATAATGCCGGATGAGGTAGTAATGTCGTCATCCGGCATGGTATTCCCTGCTGACGCTTCGCTTATCAGTTCTGCGAGTGCGTCATATGCGGCGCTTCACTAAACCCATGTTGCATGAGAATCAACCTCGCCCGTGCTGACAGTAAAAAGTCGGCAAGCGTTTTTCCCTGCTCGCTCAGGCAGGCAAAGCCATATTCAGCCACGGGATTATAAGGTTCCGGGATATCAACCACTCGCAGCGAATTAACCTGCCGTAGCCTGGGAGCATAGCTGGCATAGCCGATAAAGATATCGGTGTAATCATGATTGATGAGCCATTCCGCCGCCAGCCGGCCCGCCGGTAACGGCAAAGTCTGTCTGCCGCCAACCAGCGCTACCGCGCGTTTTCGGATCGCTTCGCCCTCCTTGCCCATCCGCGAAAAAAGCTGCTGCGTATAATCGCCGGAAGGATCGCAACCTGCTGTTGAGGTGCCGATCCGCAGATCCCGCCGGGTTAATATCGACAGCCAGTCCTCGCCTTCACGCATCGCCTGTGCCCGCACGCTCAGACACAAACGGTTCGTCGTAAAAGGCGCGACCCGCAGTGCCCGCCCGCTTTCCAGCAGCGCCTGCGGATGCGCCAGGTTCGCCGAAGCAAAAAAGTCGCATGCTTCGCCCGCTTCGATGCGTTCACGTAACAGCCCCGCCGGACCGAAATCACATACCGCATCCGCCTGAAACGCCGTCATTAGCTGCGGCCAGACGACGCGCAAGCTCCCCGCAGCCAGTATTCGCATCACTGTACGCCCTGATAGTCAGTACGGTAAAAACGTTGATACCAGTCGTTAGCGGCCTTTTGCATGTCAATATCGTGGAATTTTTCCGGATAGAGTTTTTTCGCCATCCATAGTTCGCCGATTCCCACCGCCTCCGGCATCGGATATCCCCAGGCTTTGGCATAATCCGGCATCAGGTAAACCCGATGATGCTTCACCGCGTCAATGACCTGCCACTGGGGATTGTGCAGGATCTCATTGACGACCTTTGGATAGCGATTCTGGACAAAGATTACCTGTGGATCCCAGGCGATCACCTGCTCCATTGTCACCTGCTTAAAGCCTTTCACCGAGGATGCCGCTACATTCAGCGCCCCCGCATGGGCCATCATCAGACCGGTGTATTTACCGGAACCGTAGGTGGTCAGCTCCGGATTCGCCATATAGGCGCGAACTCGCTCATTTTCAGGAACCGACTGCAAACGGTCGCTGACCATCTTGCGACCTTTATTCATCGCCTCAATCAGCGCTTTCGCCTCCTGCGGTTTATTGACGATATCGCCAATCAGCGTTATTCCTTCACGCAGCCCGCGATTATAAGCCTGCTCTTCATCGGCCAGGGTCGGGTTCATTTTAGCCTGCTCGCCAGCAACATCATGGCGCAGCGAAATCGCCACCACCGGAATGCCAAGACGGCTGATCTTGTCGATCATCTCCTGCGGAGCGTAATTCGTGACAAACACCACCTGCGGGCGCAGCGCCACCAGTTTTTCAGGATCAACGTGCGTTAGATCGCCCAGCGAGGCTTTTTGCGCCAGTTCCGGCGCCAGACGCGCATAGCCGTCGCCTAATTGCTGTTTCCAGTTCGCCATGACCCCAACGATTTTGTCAGTGGCATTCATCTGTACAAGGAGATTGAGCGTTTGATGCTGGAGCACCACCACTCTGTCGACGGTGTCGGGAACCGTGACCTGGCGGCCAAGTTGATCGGTAAAAGTACGCGCCGCCTGTGACATTAACGGCCAGCAAAAAAGCAACGCCAGCAGAGAGAGCTGGCGCAAAAATTTATTCATAGGTTTCGCCCCATAATCGATATATAAATAATTATACAACGATTATAGAGCGATATAATAGAGGTGATTAAGGGATCACGCGCTGGTGATGTCGTACTCCATGCGGCGCAGCGCATCTAACGTGGCTTTCGCTTCGTCTTCGTCAATGATGCTCATCGCAAAACCAACGTGTACCAATACCCATTGCCCTATCAAATCGGCTGGCTTACCTTCACAAATCAGAGCAATATTGACATCACGTTTGATGCCACACACTTCCACCTGCGCAAGCTGGTGAATATCATCTCCGACGGCCAACACCTGACCGGGGACGCCAATACACATAATTAACCACCTGAAATAAAATGCGGGTTATTCGACCTCAATACTTTTTACTTTCAACGAATCGCCGGTATCCACCCGCAGGCGATCGCCATGACAATGCGGACATTGCGCGTCATGCCTGAGAATTTCCACCACCTGACTGCAATCCCAGCACCAGGCCTGGGCCGGTCTGTAGTCGATGTGCAATTCGCACCCTTGCGCTAAAGTTCCCTGGCAGGCGATGTCAAAGCTGAAACGAACCGCGCGCTCTTCAACGCACGAAAGCGCGCCTATCTCCAGCCATACGCCGGTGACGCGCGCCACGCCGTGCTGTTCTGCCTGCTGCTGAATAATTTCAACGGCGCTTTGGCAAAGAGACAGCTCATGCATTCTCACAGCTCCGACGGCCAAACAGCAACGCGCGCCGGCTTGTCTGCGGCGCATCAGGATTGCTTACCGGCAGGGATAACAGCATCCGCGCGCAGTCATCCGCCAGCCGGACGCCCTCTTCCGGCGACAGGCTACGGGAAAGCGGCGACATCAACGAGCAGGCAAGATATTGCGAAACGCCTTCCAGTTCGCCAACGGTAAAGGTCATCGTGCCATAAGGCAGTTGCAGACCGAGTTTTTCACCGACGGTACGCCCGGGCCAGATCTGGTCCGGGCCAGGGAAGATTAATGCGCTTAACATCCACGGCGTAATTACCGTGCCCGTCCATTGTCCTTCAAACAACGTAAAATCAGAGACATGCACCGGCATAGTCGGATGCAGAAACGAAAGATCGTGCATCGAACGATGGGCTATCTCTTCAAACGCCGCCTGAACCCGAGCGACGGGCGCCGTGTCGAATCCGGAAAACGTTTCAGACATGCGCCGTCTCCTTAGGAATTGCTTCGACGCCGGATTCACGCAGCGCAGCAAGAACCTGCTCAAGCGCAGGTTCAATCATCGCTTCTACGGTTGGCGTTAAGCCGATGTGCGGTTCCAGCGACTGTGGAATAACGCCGACCAGGGTCAGTTTCTTCGGAAACTCGCCGGTAAAGCGGAGGGCCGACAATACGTCGGCCAGTCCAAGCTGATGGGGGGAGATTTTGTTGGTGAACAACGCCGGAACTTCATCGTCGCGCAGTACCATAATGGTTCCCGGCGCGTTCTTTTTCGACACGATGGCGTCGGCAATGATCAAATGATCCCGACTCGCCATATCGCCAAGAAGTTCCATTCCCGCCGTACCGCCATCCAGAATCTCAACGAAATCCGGCAGGGTGTATCGTTGCTCTAACGCTTCAACAATACGCACCCCGATGGCTTCATCGGTCAGCAAAATATTGCCGACCCCTAAGACTAATATCCGCATTACAAAACCTTCACCGAGACCACTTCATTGCCATCGGCGTCCACCACGTGCACCGCGCACGCCATGCAAGGGTCGAAGGAGTGGATGGTACGTACCACTTCCAGCGGCTTCGCCGGATCGGCGATCGGCGTACCGACCAGCGACTGTTCGTACGGCCCCACGTCATCGTTGAAGTTACGCGGACCTGAGTTCCAGGTCGATGGCACCACCGCCTGATAGTTACTGATAATACCGTCTTTAATCACCATCCAGTGAGACAGCATACCGCGCGGCGCCTCCAGGAAGCCCACGCCTTTGAACTCGCCCGTCGCCGGAATGTTCGGCTTCACAAACGTGGTGTAATCGCCTTTGCCGATATTTACAATCAGCGCGTTGTATTGATCCTGCAATATGTTTTGCAGTTCACAACAGTGAACGGTACGCCCGATGATACGACCCAGCGTAGAGTGAAGTTGCGCCATTTCCAGCGTTTTGCCGGTCAGCTTCTGATAAAGCGCAATGATTTCATTGAGCTTGGTCTGGGTGGATTCACGACCTGCAGCCAGTTTACACAGCATGTTCGCCAGCGGCCCGACTTCGACGGTTTTGCCGTAGAATGTCGGCGACTTGACCCATGAGTATTTACCGTCATCCGACCAACCGTCGTAAGCCGGGATCGTAGTGCCTTCCCACGGCGCCTGCGGCGCTTCATCTTTGTACCAGGCGTGCTTCGCGCTCTCCTGAATACCTTTAATCAGGAACTCGTCGGAGTGAGAGGTGATCGGACGGTATGTCGACAGATCGGCATTGGTAATGTAACCGCCCGGGAACAGGAAACTGCCGTTTTTACCGTCGGTCGGGAATTCCGGCGCGCTCAGGTAGTTCACCGCGCCTTTGCCGCGCTCCAGCCATTCCGGATAGTAGGCCGCGATGACTGCGGTATCCACTTTATACACCTGCTCGACAAAATCGCTCAGCTTATCGATAAACGATTTGATGTACATCAGGCGTTCAAGGTTCAACGTACCGATACTGTCGAGATTGATCGGGTTCGCCACCCCACCGACCGCCAGGTTCTGGATATGCGGCGATTTACCGCCCAGCAACGCCACCACGCGGTTAGCGTCACGCTGACATTCCAGCGCCTGCAGATAGTGGGCGACCGCAATCAGGTTGACCTCCGGCGGTAACTGCATTGCCGGGTGCCCCCAGTAGCCATTGGCGAAAATACCTAACTGACCGCTGGCGACAAGATCCTTGATCTTGTTCTGAACTTTCGTGAACTCTTGCGCGCTGTTCAGGTGCCAGCTCGACACGCCATCCAGCATCGCAGAAGCTTTTTCCGGATCGGCTTTCAGCGCAGAGGTAATGTCCACCCAGTCCAGCGCAGAGAGCTGGTAGAAATGGACAATGTGGTCATGGGTGGTATGCGCCGCCAGAATAATATTACGGATATACTGCGCGTTGACGGGAACATCAATATTCAGCGCGCTTTCCGCCGCACGAACGGAGGAGATCGCGTGAGTTGTCGTACAAACGCCGCAAATACGCTGCACAATCATCCACGCATCGCGCGGATCGCGGTTCTTCACGATCTCTTCCATACCGCGCCACATGGTGCCGGACGCCCATGCTTTGGATACGACGCCGTTCTCAATTTCGCAGTCAATGCGTAAATGACCCTCAATACGGGTTACCGGATCAATAGTAATTCTCTGGCTCATGCTTTGCTCGCCTCATGACGATTATGATCGTTTTGTTTTAAAGGAGGAAGTATCGGCAGTAGACGAATGAGTACGATGTATGCACAAATCTCAATAGCCACAAAACCAATAGAAATCAACAATTCTTCCCAGGTTGGGAAGTAGTGGTAGCCGCCACCCGGGTTGAATGCCACCAGCGAATAGGTCAGACGCCACGTCGCGCAACCCAACAGCGCGCTCAGCGCCGACAGGTACAGCATACGAGAGTCATTACGCAGTTTCGCCACACGCAGCACCACTAACGGGAAGACCATCAGGACGACTTCAATCCAGAACATAGCGGAGTAAAAATCGCCGGCAAACGCATAGGACAGCTTGTCGCGATAAATCAGTTCGCCAAAGCGCAGGACGACGAAAATCGCCAGCAGCACGCTGATGGTATTCGTCAGCTTAACAAACAAATTTTTCTCATCCGGACCGTTTCCTTTCAGGCCAGCCTGAACCAGCGACCCCTCAAATATGACAATGGAGAAGCCCATGATAAACGCGGTCAGAACCGAGAACAGCGGCAGCATTTCATAGCTTTGCCATAGCGGATGCACTTTATAGCCCGCCGAGATCATCAATGACCCCATTGAGGACTGGTGCATCGTCGGCAGCAGCGCGCCCAGCGCGATAATAAAGAACATCACCTTATTCAGACGCTTGAGCGACACTTTCCAGCCCAGACGTTCAAACAGGGCAGGCGCAAACTCCAGCGCCATCACGCCGATGTAGATGGTCATACAGACCGCCGTCTCAAACAGTACCGAGTTCACGTTGAAGTGACCTGGAATGTAGAAGTACGGCAGGTTCCAGTAACGACCGACGTCGATAGTGATCGACAGGCCGCCCAGCGAGTAACCAAACAAGCTTGCCAGCAACGCCGGGCGCACCAACGGATGGTATTGCCCACGGTTAAAGACATATACCGCCCATGCCAACGCCCAACCGCCGCAGGCAAAGCCGGTGCCGATCAACAGGTCAAAGGCAATCCAGACGCCCCACGGGAAACCGCCGTTCAGGTCGGAAACGGAGCCCAACCCGAAGACCAGACGCTTCACGATAAGGAGCATACACAGGACGATTAACGGTCCAAAAATAATGACCGGTTTACTGATGATTTTTCCGCCCAGCGGTTTTGGATCATGACTCATGATCGTCTCCTCCATCGTGATGGTCGTTTTTGCTATTACGACGAACCAGCACGGTTAAGCCCGCCAGCGCAGCCAGGGGTAGTATCATGCCTTTATAAAGCGTGTGTTGAACATGCTCGGAGCGCGCTCCGGTTGAAAGGTCATCCAACTTCGGCAGATCCAGATCTTCATAAGGAACGCCTGTCAGCACCAGCACCTGAGTACCACCGCCCTCTTTTTCACCGTAGAGGTGTGGGTAGTATTTAGGCACCGTATGCAGATAGGTGTCGTCCGTTTTCAACGTCTGGCGCGGATAGTGATATTCACTGCCTGGTTTGAGGGCCAGACGTTTTTTCGCTTCCGCCATCAGCTCTTCACGAGTACCGAAAATGACGGCCCCTGCCGGACAAACTTCCACACACCCAGGCAAACCGCCTTTATCCAGACGCTCAACGCCTTTCTGGTTACACAGCTCACACTTGTGAAGCGCGCCAAACGGGTTGTTGTAGTCGTACTTAGGTACGTTGTACGGACAGGCGACCATACAGTAACGGCAGCCGGTGCAGACATCTTTGTCATAGTGGACGATGCCGGTTTTCGGATCTTTTTTCAGCGCCGACACCGGACAAACGGAAACGCAGTTAGGATCGACGCAGTGCATACACTGTTTCTTGATGTAGGCATAGCCGTTCTCTTCCTGATCTTTGTTCACGCCCGTGCCGCTACGCCATACCTGAATAATGTTATTGGTATACGGCGACAGCTTGTCGTTGTTCGACCAGGTCTGCTCCCCTTCCGGGTTACGCGCCGGGAAGTTGATATCCTGACACTTTGTGACGCAGGCCTGACAGCCCACGCACAGAGTGGAGTCATACAGCATGCCCAGCGAACCTGGAATTGGCGGACGGTTTTCTGCAGCCGCATGGCTGACAGACGGCGCGGCGCCCAACAGCAATGCTCCACCGGAGGCTGCTTTAATAAAGTCACGTCTGTTCACGGTTATTCTCCCCGTGAGTCAGCGTTATCTTTCTTTTGCTGACGCCCCAGTTCACGTACCGCCATCACGCTGACGCCGGCAACCAGACCGACTACGCCGCCAAGCAGACCGACAGCGCCCGCAGAGATATTGCCGCCTTCTTTCATATTGACGTCAGGTTTCTCTGAACGCGGAGTTTGGTTTTCGACATGAGCAAGCTGGTGAATGCCCTTATGGAAGCCGATACCTTCTTCGTTACAGCCATAGCAAGGATGACCGATCGCCACTGGCCAGACGCCGCCAACGTCACAGAACTGTAACGTAGAACAGTTGCCCCAGGTTTCCGGCCCTTTACAGCCAAGATGGTAGAGACACCAGCCCTGACGGTGGCCCTCGTCGCCAAATTCTTTGGCAAAACGGCCTGCGTCGAAGTGTGGTCGACGTTCGCAATGCTCATGAATCAGACGGCCATAGGCAAAGGTTGGACGATTTTTCGCATCCAGCTTCGGCGGCGTGCCGTATGTGATGATATGCGCGACGGTCGCCAGGAAGTTATGCGGGTTTGGCGGACAACCTGGAATATTGATAACCGTTTTGCCCGGTAAGACTTCCTGCAGACTGACAGCGCCGGTTGGGTTTACGCCAGCCGCAGCAACGCCACCCCATGCCGAGCAGGAACCGATAGCGATAATCGCGGCTGCGCCGTCAGCGGCTTTGCGGATGTGATCCACGATCGGCTCGCCGGCAACCATGCAGTAGATACCGTTATCTTTTAGTGGGATAGAACCATCCACCACCAGAACATATTGCCCTTTATACTTCTCCAGAGCGTTATGTTTGTTTTCTTCGACCTGGTGACCGAATGCGGCGGAAAGTACCTCGTGGTATTCCAGAGAGATAGTCTCCAGAACGAGGTTTTCAACGGTTGGGTGTGTAGCACGAAGCAGTGATTCGGTACAACCGGTACACTCCTGAGCGCCAATCCAGATAACGGGCGGACGCTGTGGATTGGATACCGATTCTGCCATTTCTGCGGCGGCTTTGCTACTGAGCCCCATAGTAGCGGCCAGTGCTGCACAAAGCTTCATGAAATCACGACGGTTAATGCCGTGAGAAGTGATGAGAGTATTATCTCCAGTCATTTTATAGTTATTCCGTTACGAAGACCTGGCTTTTATTTTGCACTGTTCGCGAAGAAGTTATTGCGATCGGTACGCCATTTACCACACTTTTTTTATGGTTATGTGCGCCATAATACTTCGACGGAACAGTAAAACGAAGGGAAGAGGCGATAGTGTAATTAATTAAAGCAAGATAATACCCCTGTTGGATCAACCTTCGAGTCGATAACCGGCCATAAAGAAGCGAACCGCCATCCCGGAATGATTCTCTTTAAAGAAATCCATCACCATTTCTTTATCCAGACCATAGCGACGCGTCAGAATTCCGGCCTCCCACGCGCTAAGTTGACGATCGCCGGTCTTTTCGAACATACGGTGTGTAAAACCCAATACAAAGCCATGTTTATACTCAGAACAGAAATTCACCGCATGATGCGCGCTATATGCATATGGCGCGTGCAACCCAGCCATTAACCCTTTCCCAAAATGATTATTCATCTGACCTCCTCAGTCGCTATATAATAAATTATATAGCGACTGATTAAATGAAGGCCAGCGCATTACGCGCTTTTTTGCTTCACATCAGAAGGCAACCCATTCATCAGTAGACTGTGCGGGAGCCGACGCCATTCTCTGAACGCCAGGCGCCGCTTTCGCCGTTACGCGTTGTTGCGGCTCACTAGCGGAAAGCCGGAACTGCTGTACGGAGCGTTGCAAATCCTCCGTCTGCCGTTCCAGCGCCGCCGCCGCCGCGGAAACCTGCTCAACCAGCGCGGCGTTTTGTTGCGTAACGCTATCCATTTGCGTGATCGCCACGCCAACCTGAGAAATACCTTTACTCTGTTCTTCGGAGGCGGACGCGATCTGTTTCATAATCGTCGTCACTTCCGTGACGCCGCGCAGGATGGCGTCCATCGTCGCGCCGGTCTCCTGGACCAACTGCGCGCCCTGCGCTACACGACGTACCGATTCGCCAATTAAAGCTTCAATTTCTTTCGCCGCCCCCGCGCTGCGGCTGGCCAGGTTACGTACCTCACCGGCGACCACCGCGAAGCCGCGTCCCTGCTCGCCCGCTCTGGCCGCTTCTACCGCTGCGTTCAAGGCCAGAATATTGGTCTGGAAAGCAATACTATTAATCACGGTAGTAATTTCGGCGATCTGCTGCGAACTGGCGGAAATACCGTTCATTGTTTCTACCACATCGGAAACCAGTTCACCGCCTTTTCCTGCCGTTAGCGAGGCGGCATCCGCAAGCTGACTCGCCTGGCGAGCGTGTTCGGCGTTCATTTTCACCGTTGCGGTAAGCTGTTCCATGCTGGCGGCCGTCTCTTCCAGCGCAGCGGCCTGTTCTTCCGTTCGGGAAGAGAGATCGTTATTACCGGTAGAAATTTCCGTCGCGCCGCGCCAGATATTGTCGCTTCCGGCGCGGATCGTACTCACGGCTTCGCGTAAACTGTCCTGCATCGCGCGTAGTAGCGGCACCAACCGGCCTACGCAGTTACGCCCCAACGCTTCAATCGGCTGGCTAAGATCGCCTTGCGCGATGCGCTGAAATTGCTGACGGATGCGCTCCAGCGGTTTCACCATCATTGCAACCAGATAGCGATCGGTAAAAATCAGGATGGCAATGCCCAGAATCACCGCCGTGATAAGCAGGATGCGGATGGTATAGGTTTTACCATCGACCATCACACGTGTGTTATCCAGCATGGCGCCAGCTTCATGACTAAACCGTTCCGCGCTGGCGCCGAACGCGCGACTGAGTGCGGGCGTGACCGTACTGGCATGTTCGCTCCAGGCGGTTAGCGATCCTTGCTGCGCCAGTTGCATTTGAGGAACGACGCCTTTCTCCAGCAAGGCCTGCCAGTTGGACAAGACCTCCCTTGAGATATCAGGGTTCATCGGCCCTGGCGATAGCGCTTTCATCTCCTCCAGCTTCTGACGCATATTCTCGAGCGACTGCCGGGCGGGCGCAAAATCGGGCGTGCCGCCGCCGATTTTTACATCCATCGCGCGGCTAAGGCGGGTAACAAAGCGGAAATATTGATCGTTACCCTGGCTTAGCACCGTCATTTGCCGCACAAGATGCCGGTCAATATCATTTCCTTCCGAAACTTCGGATAAAGCATGGACGCTGTATAACCCCACCCCCGACCAGAGTAGACAAAAAAGTCCCAGTATCGTCAGCATGACCATACGAATAGTAAAGTTTTGCAGCAAACGCATATGAATTTCCTTGCTGAATATAAGAGATTAGTCATCTGATGATGACGCACTCTCGTTATCGGCAAGGCGCGGAGAATATATAATGCATTCTCCATTTTTTTACAGTTATCGCCGTTTACGTACCCGTAGATGTTATATATCTGTGAACACAGAGAAAATCTTTTAGTCTTATTACTGGGTAAATGAATAGATGTAGTAAAAATATTGCGTAAGGCTGCAGGGAGACGCTTATCCGCCGTTAAAGAAGCGCTGTTTTACAGCCGGGCTCAGCATCCTTTGCCCGACTGCCCCGCCGTTGACGGCGGCTCAATGGTTATGCCGCGTCAATCTGTCCAGATAGCCCATCACGAACGCCGACAGGACAAAGGTCAGATGGATGATGACATACCACATTAATTTGTTATCCGGGACGTTTTTCGCATCCATAAACACGCGTAACAGGTGAATGGAAGAGATAGCGACTATCGATGCCGCCACCTTATTTTTTAGCGAAGTCGCATCCATTTTCCCCAGCCAGTTCAGCTTCTCCTTGCCCGCAGAGATATCCAGCTGAGAGACAAAATTCTCATACCCGGAGAACATGACCATTACCAGCAATCCGCCAACCAGCGTCATATCAACCAGCGATAACAGCACCAGAATCAGATCGGCCTCCGCCAGGGCAAAAACGTTCGGCAGAACGTGTAGAATTTCCTGGAAAAATTTTAGCGCTAAAGCGATCAGCGCCAAAGAGAGGCCAAAATACACCGGCGCGAGCAGCCAGCGAGACGCATACATTACATTTTCAAGAAAGCGTTCCATAGGGACCTGTCAGGTAACTAAAACCAGCAACAGTATATCTCAACCATGCAACATCAGATCAACATGCAGTTAAGAGCCTATCCCACCAGGCGTTATTGGCGCAGCCAGTTTGGACACGGACAGCGCGCAAAAACCGGAGCGTACACGTAGTACGTGAGGTTTGACTCGCTACGCTCGCCCTTCGGGCCGCCGCAAGCGGCGTTCAAAACGCTAACGCGTTTTGGCGAGCACTGCCCAGGTCCAAAATGGCAAGTAAAATAGCCCTAATGGGATAGGCTCTAAATCTCATCCGGTTTAACCTGTGGGCGCTGATATTCCGGCCATACCAGCGCGACCAACGCCGGGTAGGCTTCAAGACTGAACTCACGAAAACACTGGCGTAAATTAAGGACGTCCAAATCCGAATACGGCACCTTTTCTCCGTTCAGACAACGCTTCTTAATATTGTCGTAATACTTATAAACGGCAGAGTTAAGGTCGCTGCAACGACGCTGTGCGTCAAATAATCCTGGCGTTTCATTCAACTCAGTCATTGTCATTCGTTTTATCGTTGCATGAAGGAAATCGATATATTCATGGTTAACGCGCCAGTACCATACCGGCGTTATCGAATTCATTAATACTGAGAAATGATCTTCGCCCTCTTCCTTTGTCATGGGTTCAGTTTGATTTAAATTTACGACTTTTCCACCAGGACGTTTTTTATTAACCTCCCACATCAGGAAGAGTATCGCGCCGGTCAGTAATAGCAATATAATAACAGAATAAAAAATACTGTTCATAGCAGGCTCCATTTTTTTTGATTTTAAAATTACGCCATGTTATTGTCAACGAAACCTACACTATTAAAAATAGTATACCACTGATCGTAAAGGATATTTAGTCATGCTTCCTGAGCATCTGGTTTCCTCTCATTTTCGCCTGTCATCGCCGCCCCCTGAAGCCACAGAAAACAGTAAAAATTTGCCTAAGGGAAAGACAAAACTCAGCGATTTCGAGCCCGATATTTTAATTAGCGCTAACGCTGCCGGGCAACACAGAAACGTATTATTTGAAGAACGCGACCGTCATATTAAAGAACGTCTGTATTGTGTGGCTAAAATTGAAACGTTTGCCCGCCTGATAAACGCACTACAGGCAGAAGGCGATATTGATGCCCAAACGCTAAGTAAAATACTGGCGGATAAAACCGCAATGATAAATGAAAAAGGCAATGCCATTTGGCTTAATTTAATCACTCGAGAAACCAATATGCCGCTATTTTATTCACTGGAAGATAAAGATGAAAGAAGTTGAAGACAATAACGTTTATTTGGCTTTAGACAACCATAAAAGTGATGAATTTATCTTAAAGCAAAATCTTGCAGCGCTAATCGCCAGTAAAAATGCCACCCTGGAAAAGGTAACGCAGGAGGTGGTATCCATACCGGCGGCGTTAGTGCGCCTGAAGTGGCAAAACCGACGGGAGATGTATGCGTTACAGGTCAAAGAGGAGATTTATGGCGCGACCATCAATGCCATTATCGAGCAGCATCCTGAATTACGAGACAAAATTATGTCTCGTCTTGAAAGTGACTGGCAGCATCTGCTGGCTCGCGAGACGGCAACCTTACGTCTGATGCGTAAGCTTTCCGATGGCGACTACCGGACGCGCAACGTCACCACCGTCGCACGGCAAGAAAAATAACCTTCATGGCTAGTTAACTCTGTTGTGAATACGGGCGAAGCATAAGGATCGTTCTGATTCTCCCTCTTACGGTAGTAAAAGTGTCTACGCTTAAAGGGTGTTCAACCTGAAGGGAGAAGCTCAATGTCTCATCTATACGACCCTACCACGCAGTATTACACCGGCGAGTATCCTAAGCAAAAACAGCCGGCGCCCGGCGTCCAGGCGAAAATGACGCCTGTTCCTGACTGTGGTGAAAAAAGTTATGTCGGCAGTGGTCGCCTTAAAGATCGTAAGGCGCTGGTGACAGGGGGCGACTCCGGGATTGGGCGCGCTGC
The DNA here is from genome assembly GCF_046551895.1 of Salmonella sp. SAL03688. Classification (NCBI taxonomy): domain Bacteria; kingdom Pseudomonadati; phylum Pseudomonadota; class Gammaproteobacteria; order Enterobacterales; family Enterobacteriaceae; genus Salmonella; species Salmonella sp. SAL03688. Next base: position 242,400 of record NZ_JBGDVI010000004.1, on the reverse strand, counting down.
CGCTATCGCTTACGCGCGTGAAGGCGCAGATGTCGCGATCAACTATCTGCCAGCGGAAGAAGAGGACGCCCAGCAGGTTAAAGCGCTGATTGAGGAGTGCGGCCGTAAAGCGGTGTTATTGCCAGGCGATCTTAGCGACGAATCTTTCGCCCGTTCGCTGGTCCATAAGGCGCGTGAAGCGCTGGGCGGTCTGGACATTCTGGCGCTGGTGGCCGGTAAACAGACGGCAATCCCGAAGATAAAAGATCTGACCAGCGAGCAATTTCAGCAAACCTTCGCCGTTAACGTTTTTGCCCTGTTCTGGATAACCCAGGAAGCGATTCCGATGCTGCCAAAAGGCGCCAGTATTATCACGACGTCGTCTATCCAGGCGTATCAGCCCAGTCCGCACCTGCTGGATTATGCGGCAACCAAGGCGGCAATCCTCAATTACAGCCGTGGCCTGGCGAAACAGGTGGCGGAAAAAGGAATTCGCGTGAATATTGTCGCGCCTGGCCCTATCTGGACAGCGCTGCAAATTTCCGGCGGTCAAACCCAGGATAAAATTCCGCAGTTTGGTCAGCAGACGCCAATGAAGCGGGCCGGCCAACCGGCAGAGCTGGCGCCGGTGTATGTCTATCTGGCAAGCCAGGAATCCAGTTACGTTACCGCAGAAGTGCACGGCGTGTGCGGCGGGGAGCATTTAGGCTAACGTATGAAGTCGATTAAGATGGCACACTTCTGTTACGCAAGGCGCCATCTTAGGCAATAAAAAAGCCGGGTGGCGACTTCGCCTTACCCGGCCTACAGCGTCAGCAGAATACTTATTTCGCTTTCGCGGTCTCTTCGCCGACCAGACCAATCTTGAGATAGCCCGCCTGATGCAGCATATCCATCACTTTCATCAGAGTTTCATACTCTACGGTTTTATCCGCGCGGAAGAAAATCGTAGTATCCTTTTTCCCTTCCGTCAGGGCCGTTAGCTCGGCAATCATCGTATCATCCGTCACCGGATCGTTACCGATAAACATGGTGTTATCCGCTTTCACCGACAGATAAACCGGTTTTTCCGGACGCGGCTGTGGCGTACTGGTAGAAGCGGGCAGATTCACCTTGACGTCCACCGTCGCCAGCGGCGCAGCTACCATAAAGATAATCAGCAAAACCAACATGACATCGATAAACGGCGTCACGTTGATTTCATGCATTTCGCCGTTGTCATCCAGGTTCTCGTTAAGACGCATTGCCATGACGCATTACCCTACCCGTAATTTCTGCGCGGCGCGTACCGGCTGCGCACTGGCGCTCGCATTCAGATCAAGATCGCGGCTTTGCAGCAGCAATACCTGCGCCGCCACGTCGCCCAGCGTTGCTTTGTAACTGCCTATCTGACGTGCGAAGATGTTGTAAATGACGACCGCCGGGATCGCGGCTACCAGCCCAATCGCCGTCGCCAGCAGCGCTTCCGCAATACCAGGAGCAACCACCGCCAGGTTGGTGGTCTGCGTTTGCGCAATACCGATGAAGCTATTCATAATGCCCCATACGGTGCCAAACAACCCGACGAAGGGGGAAATGGCGCCGATCGTCGCCAGATAACCGTTGCCTCGTCCCATGTAGCGGCCAGCTGCCGCGACGCGACGTTCCAGACGGAAGCCGGTACGTTCTTTAATCCCTTCGTTATCTTCGCTGCCCTGAGAGAGTTCCAGTTCATTCTGCGCTTCATTGATGAGCTGTGCGCTGAGGCTTTTTGCGCTGAAACCTGCCGCAATGTCGGAAGCCTGATCTAAAGAGCGCACATCGGCTAATTGCAGTTGTTCGCGCTTTAAGCGGCGCTTTTGCGTGAAAAATTCAACGCTTTTACTGAAGAAGATAGCCCAGGTGACGACTGACGCCAGAATCAGACCAATCATCACGCACTTCACGACAATATCGGCGTGCTGATACATACCCCAGACGGAGAGATCCGTCTGCATCAAATTATTACCCACTCTGTATCTCCAGGACGCAAATCACAAAATCTGAGCATAATAATATCAAAACGACGTCGAATTGATAGTCATTCTCATTACTATTTACATACTGCCGCACCTTTAATGCTTTTTCTTTGCGCTTACGCATTAAAAAAGCCACCTGTTTTTATTTTGGCAAAATTTTCATCTGTATCACACGTCGCCAGGGTGCAGATGGTTATATTCATGCTAGTTTAGACATCCAGACGGTTAAAATCAGGAAACGCAACATGACGGATAAACAGCTGGATACCAAACTGGTAAACGCAGGACGCAGCAAAAAATACACGCTTGGCTCCGTGAATAGTGTGATTCAACGCGCTTCTTCACTGGTGTTTGACACCGTCGAGGCCAAAAAACACGCTACCCGCAATCGCGCCAACGGCGAATTATTTTACGGACGCCGGGGAACGCTGACCCACTTTTCGCTCCAGGAAGCCATGTGTGAACTGGAAGGCGGCGCCGGATGCGCGCTCTTCCCGTGCGGCGCGGCGGCGGTCGCCAACACCATTCTGGCATTCGTTGAGCAGGGCGACCACATCCTGATGACCAATACAGCCTATGAACCCAGCCAGGATTTCTGCAGCAAAATTCTCGGCAAACTGGGCGTGACGACAAGCTGGTTCGACCCGCTCATCGGCGCGGATATCACGCAACATATTCAGCCGAACACGAAAGTCGTATTTCTGGAATCCCCCGGTTCTATTACCATGGAAGTACATGATATTCCGACCATTGTCAGTGCGGTCAGACGCATCGCGCCAGAAACCGTCATCATGATTGATAATACCTGGGCGGCTGGCGTTCTGTTCAAAGCTCTGGAATTCGATATTGATATCTCTATCCAGGCGGGCACTAAGTATCTGATTGGTCATTCTGATGCGATGGTCGGGACTGCCGTTGCAAATGCGCGCTGCTGGGAACAATTGCGGGAAAACGCCTATCTGATGGGGCAAATGCTCGACGCCGACACGGCTTATATGACCAGCCGCGGTCTGCGCACGCTCGGCGTCCGACTGCGCCAGCATCAAGAAAGCAGCCTCAAAATCGCCGCATGGCTGGCGAACCATCCTCAGGTCGCGCGCGTTAATCATCCGGCCCTGCCGGGTAGCAAAGGTCATGCGTTCTGGAAACGAGACTTTACAGGCAGCAGCGGTCTGTTCTCCTTTGTGCTCAATAAGAAGCTGACCGAGGCAGAATTATCAGCCTATCTGGATAACTTTTCGCTGTTCAGTATGGCCTACTCCTGGGGAGGCTACGAATCGCTGATTATTGCTAATCAGCCGGAACAGATCGCCGCGATTCGTCCCGCAGGCGGCGTAGATTTTACCGGTACGCTGGTTCGGGTGCATATTGGTTTAGAGAGTGTTGATGATTTGATCGCTGATTTAGCCGCCGGCTTCGCCAGAATTGTGTAAAGTTGCCGGGGATGGACATATATGCAGACAATTTCCGTGGAAAAGTCTGCGTTTGTTGCGTCCGGGATCAAGGCATCCCGGACGATTCAAGAGTACAATAGGCGAATAAAAGCGTAAATGCTGTTCCACAGGAAAGTTCATGGCTGTCATTCAAGATATTATCGCTGCGCTCTGGCAACATGATTTTGCCGCGCTGGCGAATCCACACGTTGTTAGCGTCGTCTACTTTGTCATGTTCGCCACACTATTTTTAGAAAACGGTCTGCTGCCAGCGTCATTCTTACCTGGCGATAGTCTGCTGCTACTGGCAGGCGCGTTGATCGCCCAGGATGTGATGCATTTTTTGCCGACGATTGGCATTCTCACCACCGCGGCCAGTCTCGGCTGCTGGCTAAGTTATATCCAGGGACGCTGGCTCGGTAATACGCGTACCGTCAAAGGCTGGCTGGCGCAGCTTCCGGCAAAATATCATCAGCGCGCCACCTGCATGTTTGACCGCCACGGTTTGTTAGCGTTGCTTGCCGGGCGCTTTCTGGCGTTTGTCCGCACTCTGCTGCCAACAATGGCGGGTATTTCCGGCCTGTCCAACCGCCGGTTTCAGTTTTTTAACTGGTTAAGCGGCCTGCTGTGGGTGACTGTCGTGACCAGCTTCGGCTACGCGCTCAGTATGATCCCGTTTGTTAAGCGCCATGAAGACCAGGTAATGACATTTTTAATGATCCTTCCCGTCGCGCTACTGGTCGCCGGGCTGTTAGGTACGCTGGTCGTGGTGATTAAAAAGAAATACTGTAACGCCTGACGTATCCATAATCGGCCAGGATGGCCCGGTTACGCTTCGTTGACCCGTGGCGGGATGCCCCACTTAGCTCCCTTGCATTGTCCGCATTCTTGCCGCATCTTCGCCCGGCGTAACGCCAAAATAACGTTTAAACTCCCGGCTAAACTGCGATGCGCTCTCATAGCCGACCCGCATCGCCGCGGCGCTGGCCTTCATACCGTCGTGAATCATCATCATTCGCGCTTTATGCAGTCGGTAGCTTTTTAAATACTGCAACGGCGAGGTGCTGGTGACCGCCTTAAAATTATGGTGAAACGCCGACACGCTCATGTTCGCTTCTGCCGCCAGTTGCTCAACATTCAGGTTCTCGGTGTATTTCATTTCGATCTGTTTAAGTACGCGACTGATCAGGCTAAAGTGCGTCTGGCGACTAACCAGTGCAAGCAGCGCCCCGCCGCGCGGTCCCATCAGCACATGATAAAGAATTTCGCGAATAATTTGTTTTCCCAGAATCCGCGCATCCAGCGGGCGCTCCATCACATCCAGCAATCTTTCCACCGCGCATAAAATCTCGTCCGACAGCGTGGCGGAGTTAATCCCACTGGCCGCCATCGGCAACTGGAAACGCTCATCTTCGCCAATGTCCATGAGCAACTCTTGCAGTTGCAGCACATCAATATCGAGCCGAATACCGGCCAGCGGTACCTCCGGCGTCGCCCAGGTCTCGCATTCAAAAGGGAGCGGCACGGTCAGTAAGAGATATTCATTAGCGTCATAACGAAACTTGCGCTTGTTAATATAGCCAATTTTATGGCCGGAAAAGAGAAATATGATGCCAGGCTGATACATGACCGGCGTGCGCGGTCCCGGTTCAACACCATACAACAGACGAATGCCCGCCAGCCGCTCGCTGATTATTTTATCATTATTTTTTAAATGATTAATTTTATCAGCCAACTGTAAGCAAATTGCTTCACGATTCATAACGCGCCATTTTTTCATCAAATCCACTCCGCTGGATTGTGCGCATTTTTAGCGATTTTCTCCAGCATTCTGGAGAAATAGGCAAAACATTGGCAGAAATGTGCATTGAGAGACATCCCTCACAAGACCACAATGATGACCATCAGGCAGACAGCCGCCTGCCCTCTTTTTACCCACATAAGGGAATGAGCAATGAACAATTTCAAATTACATACCCCTACCCGCATTCTGTTTGGTAAAGGCGCTATCGTCGATCTTCGCGATCAGATCCCGCAGGACGCCCGCGTGCTGATTACCTATGGCGGCGGTAGCGTGAAAAAGACCGGCGTACTGGCGCAAGTTCAGGAAGCGTTAAAAGGACTGGATGTTCGGGAGTTTGGCGGTATTGAACCGAACCCGTCCTATGAAACGCTGATGAAGGCCGTGCAGCTTGTGCGCGACGAAAATATTACCTTCCTGCTGGCCGTTGGCGGCGGTTCCGTACTGGACGGCACCAAATTTATCGCCGCAGCGGCGCAGTATACGGACGGCGTCGATCCGTGGCACATTCTGGAAACCGGCGGTACTGAGATTCGTAGCGCAATCCCGATGGGGTCTGTGCTAACCCTACCGGCAACCGGCTCAGAATCGAACGCCGGCGCAGTCATTTCCCGTAAAACCACTGGCGACAAACAGGCCTTCCACTCCTCGTTCGTGCAACCGGTGTTTGCCGTACTGGATCCGGTCTACACCTATACATTGCCGCCACGCCAGGTTGCGAACGGCGTCGTGGATGCTTTCGTCCATACCGTTGAGCAGTACGTCACTTACCCGGTTAACGGCAAAATTCAGGATCGTTTCGCCGAAGGCATTTTACTCACACTGATTGAAGAAGGTCCCAAAGCGCTGCAAGAGCCTGAAAACTATGACGTCCGCGCTAACGTGATGTGGGCCGCTACTCAGGCGTTAAATGGCCTGATTGGCGCTGGTGTTCCGCAGGACTGGGCGACGCATATGCTGGGCCATGAGCTTACCGCGATGCACGGTCTCGATCATGCCCAAACGCTGGCTATCATTCTGCCTGCGCTATGGAACGAAAAACGAGACGTTAAACGCGCAAAACTCCTGCAATATGCTGAACGTGTATGGAATATCACCGACGGTTCCGACGACGAGCGTATTGATGCCGCCATTGCCGCCACCCGCCGTTTCTTTGAACAGATGGGCATGCCTACCCACTTGTCCGATTACGGTCTGGATGGCAGCACTATTCCGGCGCTACTGGCTAAACTTGAGGCGCATGGATGCACAAATTTAGGTGAAAATCAGGATATTACGCTGGATGTCAGCCGTCGGATTTATGAAGCGGCGCGCTAAGGTTTTTTCGCCTCTGACTTTCGTTTTTGGCCATTTCGTCCAGACTTAAGTCACTTAGTCTCGCCGGCCCCGACTCCGGCGAGCCAATTAAAAGAGGAACACATCATGGCTAATCCAACCATTATCAGGCTACAGGATGGCAACGTAATGCCACAACTTGGGCTGGGAGTCTGGAAAGCAAGCAATGAAGAGGTGATCGCGGCGATTCATAAAGCGCTGGAGGTGGGCTATCGATCGATTGATACCGCCACAGCATATCAGAATGAAGAAGGCGTCGGCAAAGCGCTAAAAGCAGCGAGCGTAGCGCGGGAAGAGCTGTTTATCACCACCAAGTTGTGGAATGACGATCAAAAACGTCCCCGCGAAGCCCTGCAGGAGAGTCTGAAAAAACTGCAGCTTGATTATCTCGATCTCTATCTGATGCACTGGCCCGTACCGGCTATCGATCACTATGTCGACGCCTGGAAAGGCATGATCGCGCTGCAAAAAGAGGGGCTGGTAAAGAGTATCGGGGTCTGTAACTTTCAGATCCATCACCTCCAGCGTCTGATCGATGAAACCGGCGTTACCCCTGTGATCAACCAGATCGATCTTCACCCCTTGATGCAACAGCGCCAGCTACATGCGTGGAATGCGACGCATAAAATCCAGACCGAGTCCTGGAGCCCGCTGGCGCAGGGCGGCGAAGGCGTATTCGATCAGAAAGTGATTCGCGAACTGGCGGATAAATACGGCAAAACGCCCGCCCAGATTGTTATTCGCTGGCATCTGGACTGCGGGCTGGTCGTCATTCCGAAATCCGTCACCCCTTCCCGTATCGCGGAAAACTTTGCTGTCTGGGATTTCCGTCTCGATAAAGATGAATTAGGCGAGATCGCAAAACTGGATCAAGGAAAACGCCTCGGCCCCGATCCGGATCAGTTCGGCGGTTAAGCCGGATTTATCGCACGCCATGCCCGACGATGTCGTCGGGCTTTTTTGCATTCCGAAACATTAAGAAACAATTACGCGCATTTAACAGTATATTTCCCCCACACACAAGCGCAGAATTATTCTGATTTTGTGAATATTTATTCATATTTATTATGAATTTACTTAATACATATAAAATATTTATGGATGTGTGATTGTGGCGGAAAAAAAATCTCAGGGCGTCAAATGGCTCCCATTTATTCTTATTCTGGTTATCGCCGCCGGACTGTGGCAGCTAACGCCCCCTTCCGGGTTAAGCGCGCCGGCCTGGCATTCCGCGATTATTTTTGTCGCAACGATCGCCTCTATCGTGGCGAAAGTGCTGCCTATTGGCGCGGTCGGTATTATTGGTATCACCGTCTTTGCGCTCGCCTATGCTGCCGGCGACAAAACGGCCAGCGGCGCGATTACCACGGCGTTGAGCGAGCTGAACAGTTCGCTGATCTGGCTTATCGTCGTCGCCTTTATGATTGCCCGTGGGTTTATCAAAACCGGGCTGGGTCGGCGTATCGCCCTACAAATGATCCGTCTGTTAGGTAAACGAACGCTGGGTCTGGCTTATGGTCTGGCGTTTGCCGATCTGATCCTCTCCCCCGCGATGCCCAGTAACACCGCGCGCTGCGGCGGCGTGATTTACCCGATCGCCGACTCGCTGGCGCGCAGCTTTGATTCACATCCGGAAGATGAGTCTCGCAGCAAAATCGGCACCTTTCTGATCACCTGTATTGGCAATGTTAACGACGTCACCGCCGCACTGTTTATGACCGGTTATACGGGTAACCTGCTGGCGGTAAAACTGGCGGCGAACGCCGGCGTTACGTTGAGCTGGGGAAGCTGGTTTATCGCCGCGCTCCTGCCTTGCCTGGTCTCTTTTCTTATCGTCCCGCTGCTGGTCTACTGGCTGACGCGTCCGGAAATTAAACATACGCCGGATGCGCCGGATTTGGCGCGCAAAGAGCTGGCGCAAATGGGCAGTATGACGCGCGGCGAGTGGCTCATGCTGGCGACCGTCGGCGTGTTGCTGGTGCTATGGATTTTTGGCAGCTCGCTTGGCGTGGATGCCACGACGGCCTCTTTTGTCGGTCTCTCGATTTTATTACTGAGCGGCGTGCTCACCTGGGAAGACGTTAAAAGCGAAAAAGGCGCCTGGGATACGTTGATTTGGTTTGCCGCGCTGCTGATGATGGCTAACCAGTTGAAGAAACTAGGATTCACCAGCTGGTTTGGCAACCTGATTGGCGACAGCATCGGCAGTACGATGCATGGAACTAGTTGGATAATCATTCTGCTGCTGCTTAACGCAGCCTATTTTTATACCCACTATTTTTTCGCCAGCGGCAACGCGCAAATCGCCGCGCTGTATGCGGTATTTCTGGGTGTCGGTCTGCATCTGAATATACCGGCAGCGCCGATGGCGCTTATGCTGGCGTTTACCAGCAGCCTGTACTGCTCTCTTACGCAGTATACCCACGCACGCGGCCCCATTCTTTTTGGCGCCGGCTATGTACCGACGGGCGTCTGGTGGCGAACGGGATTTATTATCAGCCTCTTTAATCAGGCGGTCTTTTTGACAGTCGGCCTCGCATGGTGGAAAGTGTTAGGGTTGTATTAAACGCTTAACGCATCGATAAGCCCCTCGGTTAACGGAGAAATGGAATGACCTGCATTTTCTGTCAAATAGTTGAAGGTAAAGCACCTTGTCATAAAGTTTGGGAAGATGAGCATCACCTGGCTTTTTTGTCGATTTTTCCGAATACCGATGGGTTTACCGTAGTGATCCCGAAAAAACATTACCCCAGCTACGCGTTCGATCTACCGCCGCAGGCGTTAGCGGACCTGATGCTGGCGACCCAAAAAGTGGCTAAGAAACTGGATAAAGCTTTCCCGGATGTCAGTCGTACGGGAATGTTCTTCGAAGGTTTCGGCGTAGACCATGTGCACAGTAAATTAAGCCCCATGCACGGTACTGGCGATTTAACCCACTGGAAACCGATTGAATCGCGGCAGAATAAATTTTTCGAACAGTATGAAGGATATCTGTCGTCACACGATCATAAACGGGCTGATGATGAAAAACTGGCCGCGCTGGCGGCCAGAATTCGTGAGGCATAAATACGGAGCACTTTTGCCGGATGGCGGTGTAAGCACCTTATCCGGCCTACAAAACTGTGCTATTCATAGACCTGATAAGCGCAGCGCCATCAGGCATTATACCTTAGATTATATACTTCTTATCTATTTTAATATATCAACCCTGGTAGGTTAAATATTACGGCGCGTGGCTAAATATTTCGTACAAAAACCATCCAGGAATAGCGGCAATAACACCCATTAAAATTATCCCTGCAAGAGTCATTTGCCTGTCTTCACGTTTTTCCATATTACATGCTTTAATAGCCATTATGAATATAACAACAGCTATTATAGCAATTACGATAAAACAGGGAATAATAATCATACCCATGATATCCCCTCCTCTGGGGCTGTGTGCAAGCATCATGCCTTAATCATTAAGGTAATATATAATTAATTTATACAATCAATAATATTGAAATAAAATATAAAGCTCCCCGTAATTTAGCAATTACTAAAGACCGATACAATATATTTATATGTCTGTTACTTCCAAAAACATTAGCTTCCAGAAGCAACAGATTCAAAGGTAATTAACGCCCTGCGCCTTTCCCGCGCTTCTTATTCGCAGCAAGCCCCTGCCGCTGATGTTCCACTGGCGTATGTTTGGTCAGCGCCGGGCGGGTATTGCGATTCTGGCGACGCGCTTCGCGCATCTCTTCAATGGTCGGCGCAGGCACCAGACACTCACGGCGACCGCCAATCAAATGCTTTTTCCCCATCGCTTCCAGCGCCTGGCGAATCAGCGGCCAGTTCGCCGGATCGTGATAACGCAGCAGCGCCTTATGCAGGCGACGTTGCCTGTCTCCCTTCGGCACCACCACATCTTCACTCTTATAACCAATTTTACCCAGCGGGTTTTTGCCGGTGTAATACATGGTGGTCGAATTCGCCAACGGCGACGGGTAGAAGTTCTGCACCTGATCCAAACGGAAGCGGTGGCGCTTGAGCCACAGCGCCAGATTCACCATATCCTCGTCCCGCGTGCCCGGATGCGCGGAGATAAAATATGGGATCAGATACTGCTCTTTTCCGGCCTGTTTAGAGTAAAGGTCAAATAACTCTTTAAAGCGATCGTAGCTGCCCATACCCGGCTTCATCATTTTCGACAGCGGACCTTCTTCAGTATGCTCCGGCGCAATCTTCAGATAGCCGCCCACATGATGGCTTGCCAGCTCTTTAATGTAGCGAGGATCTTCTACAGCGATGTCGTAGCGCACGCCGGAGGCAATTAAGATTTTCTTAATGCCTTTCAGCTCACGGGCGCGGCGATAAAGATTGATCGTCGGCGTATGGTCAGTATCCATATGCGGACAGATATCCGGATAGACGCATGACAGGCGACGACAGGTCTGCTCCGCACGCGGCGACTTACAGCGCAGCATATACATGTTCGCGGTAGGACCGCCCAGATCGGAGATCACGCCGGTAAACCCCGGCACCGTGTCGCGGATCGCTTCGATCTCGTTGATAATAGAGTCTTCCGAGCGGCTCTGAATGATGCGCCCTTCATGTTCAGTGATCGAGCAGAAAGAGCAGCCGCCAAAGCAGCCGCGCATGATATTGATCGAAAAGCGGATCATCTCATAGGCCGGAATACGGGCATTGCCGTAAGCCGGGTGCGGCACACGCTGATACGGCAGCGCAAACACGCTATCCATCTCTTCAGTGGAGAGCGGTATGGCGGGCGGGTTGATCCAGACATAGCGGTCGCCGTGTTTTTGCATCAGCGCCCGCGCGCAGCCAGGGTTAGTTTCGTGATGCAGAATACGCGACGCATGGGCGTACAGCACCTTGTCGCCTTTCACCTTTTCAAAGGATGGCAGCAGGATATAGGTTTTTTCCCACGGCTTCGGACGCGGCGGCTGCACGGTAATCGCTTTAGCTTCCTGCTTTTTCGGCGCGACCGGCTTGTTATCCGCGCACGGCAGATCCTCGCCATAGGGATGGGGAATTGGATCGATTTTACCCGGCGTGTCCAGACGAGTGGAGTCGACGCCGCTCCAGCCAGGCAGCGCTTCTTTAACCATAATCGCAGTGTTACGCACGTCGCGAATCTGATCGATGGTTTCGCCCATTGCCAGACGGTGCGCCACTTCCACCAGCGGACGCTCGCCGTTGCCGAACATCAGCATATCGGCCTTGGCGTCAATCAGCACCGAGCGGCGGACAGTATCCGACCAGTAGTCGTAATGCGCGGTACGGCGCAGGCTGGCTTCGATACCGCCCAGAATCACCGGCACATCTTTCCACGCTTCTTTGCAGCGCTGGGTATAGACCAGCGTCGCGCGGTCCGGGCGCTTGCCCGCTACGTTGTCCGGGGTGTAGGCGTCGTCGTGACGCAGCTTACGGTCGGCGGTGTAGCGGTTAATCATCGAGTCCATGTTGCCAGCGGTGACGCCGAAGAACAGGTTCGGTTTGCCCAGACGCATAAAGTCGTCTTTGCTGTTCCAGTCCGGCTGGGCGATGATCCCCACGCGGAAGCCCTGAGCTTCCAGCATACGGCCACAGATCGCCATGCCGAAGCTCGGATGGTCGACATAGGCGTCGCCGGTTACCAGAATGATGTCGCAGCTATCCCAGCCAAGTTGATCCATCTCTTCACGTGACATCGGCAAAAACGGCGCCGGCCCAAAGCAGGCGGCCCAGTACTGCGGCCAGGAGAAAAGGTCGCGATCCGGTTGGATCAGGGAGATAGCGCTCATAATGCTTCCAAAAATGGTAAAAAAATAATCAAAGACCGAGGATTATAAGCCGGAATGGGAGAGAAATCGAATTGATTGGTGAGGCTGCACTCTGTAGCGGGGCCGATTGCCTGCCCCGCCGGTTATCGTACTTATGGACGAGCAGGCATATCTGCTACTTTGATAATAGGATTTTGTTCTTCGAGCAAATTCAGCAGTACCGGCGTGACATGATACATGGATTCTGCAATCATGATTTTCCCTCGCAGGGTGATTTTCTTTCCTATAAACCGTTGATAATAGTTGTATTTTTCAGGAGGAATAATGAGCTGGACATAGCGATCCCAGTCAGGTTGATCCGTCATGGCCCCTGCCACACACTGAAGGTTTATTGTTTTTAATTCGAGATCTTTATCCGAGTGTTGGCCTTGATTATCTTCAATGACGTGCTCGCGTTTGACCATCATACCTTCCAGTTCAATCGTGTCACCCTCTTTGTTGCAGGAAGAATCAAGGTTCACATAAGTGAGAACATATTTCCCTTTCTTTTCATCAAACTCAAAAGTGGAATTATAATAAATACCTAAAGGTTCGCTGTATAAAAAGGAGTAGCGCTTATAGCTCTCGATATCGCGTTGACAGTTTCCGCCGCCATTGATCATTAAGTCTCTGTATTTTTGCCATACTTTTTCTAAATTGATTGGCTGATCTGCGCCAGTCGTAAGGTATTCTGCCGTATTGTCCATGACATATTTGATATTATTCGCTTTCAGCGCCTCACAAAAATCGGTTGTGTTCTGAATATACAGCGCCTTTTTACGCTGTGACTCAGGAGAAAGCAGCTCTTTGAGGAGTTTGATATTACGATGCTCTGTCTCGGTAATGAGGTAATCAACGTTCGCATAGCGTGGGCGATACCACGACTGCTGTCGGAAGTACCGTTCCATCTCACCGCCCGGTCTGAAAATATAACCGTGGCGAGCATAAATCTCATTAAGCATAATTTTAAGATCGGCTATCGAGGTTGCGCGGGTTTGCACGCTTCTTACAGGAAGCCAGGTCCGCGAGGCTTCAGGAAATCGGCCTTCCAGCGTAATGCGCTTTATCTGCGGTGCGAAAGCAAGATAGCTGCCGTAATCCATCAGCGTTCCCTTTGTCCCCATGGGAATGAGCCCTTTTCTTTTAGGCGTCACGAGAAAATCGATACAGCGCATATGTTCACTTCCAGTAATCACCGAATGGTCATTCTCTTGTTCAAAAAACTGGATGTCACACCACGGCGCGCCACTCATCGTAGAAAAATCGTCAGGAACCACGCGCTGCCATTTTCGAACGTCGGGCAACTCAGCGTAAAACCCAAGCCACTCATCTGCAGTGGCGGTATAATCATCGTTTTCGCTGCCATAAAAGGGTTCGCGACTGTCACCGAAAAAGGTAAAGTCATTAAGCGTGTAGTCTGTGACCTTGCCCTGAAAATAGATTTTTTTATTTTCGAACTCAGAGCGGAATTTTAGTTCCGCATTAGCTGAGAAGATAAACAGGCACATAAATATAAATAGAAAACATTTTTTCATTATTTACCACTCCCTGTATATCTCTTAACAATCAATGTAACGTTAGAGCCTATCCCATTAGGCTCTTAATTATCAGAGCACGGCATATCATATCAGTCTAAATCGGCGCACTGCTGTGCTAATTTTATACGCACATTGGTACGCCGCGTATCTTCTGGTGGATACACCTTATCGATCATTGCGTTAAGCTTGTTACAGCCCAACCAGGCCATCCGGTAGGCAGTCATCAGGCTATGCCTTTCATCCTGGTAATCAAGGCTGGCTACAATAAGGGCTTCCGGCAACGCCGTATGTTGCTGTTGCATACTTTGCAGTATCCCCGCCAGAATATCCGGCGGCAGCGCGTCCTCTTTCGAGGCTGTATGCAATGTGCGTGAAATCAGGAAATTCCAGCCGTCCGTCAACTTATCCTGAGGGATGTGCTGCCAGTTCAGCATCTGCCCTTTCACCAACGCACGCAGCGTCTCGCCATCCGCATCACTAAACAGCGACGCCAGCAGATTTTTATTCGGATAAACCGATTGCCCCAGCACCTGCGGCGTCAGTTTTATCTGGGCAAGCAGCGCTTTAGTTTGCCCCTGCAACAAGAAATAATATGCGCGATACAGCGGATTTTGCGCTTCACGCCGCTGCCAGAAAAAGGCCAGCGTCTCTTTATCCTGAAGCTGTATCGCCCCCGAATAGGCTTCATCAGTGAGGAGATCGGGCATGACCCGTAGCAGAACGTCGGCCATCTCAAAAAAAGTCTGGCGAAATCCCTCAGGCTTAAAACGGGGCGTGGGGAGATATTCCAACGGATTTTGCTGCCGTACGATGGTGCGATTTGCCTGCGCCTGCGGGGAGTCGCCCGTGAGCTGCTCGCTAAAAATACGCACCGCGGCGATATTGCCACTCTCAAAAGCAGCAAAAAATGGCGCATTGACGAAATAGCCATCTTCCTGCGAGAACCTAAAAGGCGATGCCACACGTGCAGTCAGAGCGCGCAAGCTTTTTTCTGATATGCCTGGCGCTTTTACCGCCTGAACCAGTGTCTGTTCCAACGTACTGTTATCATGGATGCTCTCTAACTGACGCAGGTCGCCAGCCTGAACTTGCCTGAGCAACTGCGCAATATTTTGCTGTTGCCATTGATGGCTAATAGCGCGCCACAGCTCCGGCATCACCGGGCACAGCACCCCAATGAACACAATATGGCACAGTAGCCATGCGGACCACGGCTTGCGCAGCCAGGTTCCCAGCAGCAGCGCGGGCAGCAAGCCCGACCAACTCAGAATCGGCAACAGGAGCATCAACATCCATACCGTGCCTGTTTGGCTCAACAGCTGGGTGTACTGCAACGTGAGTAACAGCAATACCACGAATGCCCACTGTGGTAGTAATACCCACAGCAAAATCTGTCGGCTGCGTTTTTTGAAAAACGTCAGGATCAGCAGTAATACCACCACAGCGGCATACCCCCACGGCAGAATACAAAACATCAGCAGTTCAGAGCCAAGCCATCGATTAATATAATCCATTTACTATTCCTTTAGTCACTTCGCAACTGGCACAGCGCATTCAGCCTTTGTCGCGTATCGTGTAGTACTTGTTCACTCCCCACTACTGAAGCATTCAACACCTCACGTAATTGCTCACAGGAAAGCCCAGCCTGTAAAAAAGCGGCAGGAAACGTCGGTGTCCAGGGAAGATAGTGGGCGATTTGCTCGTTGGATAACGCTTTCTGCGCTTGCATCGCCTTAATGATCTGTATCAGCAATGCGTTCTCTAACGCTCCACCACGCAGTCGCAATATGGCCTGATGCAGAGGCTCATTATTTCCGTCTTCCATTGCTCGTTTCCAGTCCACTACGTTTGCATCAATAAGCGACTGAATCATTACCAGATCGCCATTGCTCAGTATGAAAGTGAGCAGGTTTTCACGATCCCACCTCTCAATCGGCGGTGTGATCAATATTTCTGGATTATGGGTTACCTCGCTTATTAGCGGTTCCGTTTTGGCTAACAACACCATCGCTTCGAGCCTGCGCAGAGGAATAGTGGGCGGATGTTTCTGCCAAAAATAAGCAACCAACTCGGTGTTACGTTGGATAATGGGATAAATATAGACAGCATCATTCAACAGTTCTGGCATAATATTCAGCAATAGCTGGCTGATTTCTAGTCTGTACTGCTCGCGATACTGTGATATATAGTTAGATTTATAAAGCGTCAGCAGTGGATTTTCTTTACGAGCGACAATGTTGCGATTCTCTCTGGCGGAAGATGTCTCGCCCACCAGTTGCTGGCTAAAAAAGCGTACTATCGGTACGTTATGTTGGCGAAGAGCGGTAACAAATGGCGTATAAAGAAATTCGGCGTTCGGGATCGCCGCTTCAGGGCAAGATTCTGCCGCTGTCAAAAATGGCGAAATACCTCGTATTTTAGCCAGATAACGCAATAAATTTTCCGGTGTATCGCGGTGTTCTGCAGCCAGCGTCAAAACACTTGCCAATTGATAACAAGATGCATCCTGCAAAACCTGAACATCCCCCTTCGCGCGCTCAAACAGTCGGGTAATTTTATAGTTATCCCAGTCTTCACCAATGTGGTGCCATAATCGCGGGCCGTCCATCACATAAACGAAAACGAACAAAAAAATAGTATGGGACACGATAGTTCCCAGAATAAAAAATGGAGACTCTCGACTAGAAAAAACAGCAATTATTATCGAGGGCAACAATCCTAATATCAATAAATATACGATATAAATATCTTTTGAATCAATCCTGAATAATCCTCCCCACAGTACACAGACAACGCTCACCTGCGGAAGAACAACACGCAAGAAAACCCGCCGATAGCGCAAAGAATCAAATGCGCCGACAATTAACATCAATAATACAACGCCATAAATACCCCACGCGCTCATCAATATTACTGAATCCCACATCATCCACGCAAATGATTCAACCATAAAGCATCCTTACTTTCCATGCTCACTACCGAGTTCAAATCACTCGTTTCTATTTTCTGATAACACAGCGGGATAAACGCACTAATAACTATAGCCAATACGATGATTGTATATATTGCCCAGCACGGTGGATATTATCATCAACAACAAACTCCATCCGTTTCCCAAATTCATTATTGCCCACTATTTTCCTGATGATAAAACACATCAAACTCAAACTGCCATGAGAAAGGTTCCGGTTTGTTGCTATTATCAAAGGCAACGGCTTGCGCATACAGTTCGTCCGTCAATAATTCCGGTACGACGCTAATCAAACTGGTACAAATATCTCGCGCCAAAAGTTGTTGTTGCAAAAAAGTTTGTTCATCAGCCGTACTATCATTAAAAACACGATTCAGTAGGTCCAATAATGGATTGTTTTGTAAAAGCTGATACCGATATTGCTTTGCCTGTACAGAATCGCCAATAAACCAGGAGGCAAACGCCCCAACAGCAGGACGATTAAGCCGGTCGATAGCCAAAACCAACCAAATTTTTTCAGTTCCGTCCGCAATATCAAAAGGGGAAATGCGTTTTGCGAGATGCTCAATCCGCCTATTCGTCCACCAATCCCCTGCGTTTTGCGGCTGCATTGCTTGCGACATCAAATGATTTAAAAAAGCGCGGTCATCGGTCGTATCGATTTTTCGTAACAGCGTTTCTTCCGCCGCCTGCTGTGCCTGATAGGCATCGCGCCGATGATGCCTCTCGAGAATATCCCCCATGTGCGCTAATAACAGCAGCAATACGACCACATGGCACCCGGCCCAGAGGTGGTGTGGTTGGCGTAATCGGTGGCTAAACAGTAGCGCCAGCAATAAACTAAGCCCCAGTATCCACCCTGCGCCAATCGGGAAGAAAAGCGTTTCATCACCCGCAGAAAACCATAGCAAAAGAACCAGCGTAATCTGTGGCAAAGCAATCCACAGCAACACGCGACGAGGCGTTTGGAACAAAAAAGCCAGGCAAATAACAATGAAGAGCAGAATAAGATAACCGCCTGCAGTAAACACCCAGAACGTCAGCAGCCGCCATCCCTCTTCACTGATTCTCATCGAATATCCCTGGTCCGCCTTTACGACGCTGGATTCACCAGCATTTGCCCAATCGAGCCGCGGTCAGCCATTTCCAGCGTCTGGCTGTTGAAATAGAACGGGAAGTGCGGCCAGGACGGCTGACCGTAGTAGACCAGCAATTCGACTTGCCCATCCACCCAGACGGTATCTTTCCAGCCTCTATCTTCCGGGAACGGCATAGAGCCGTTGACGTTACGAATCAGGAAAGAGACGCCCTCAATATGGAACGACTGCGGCATATCGGCGCGTACCGTCCAGCGCTCCCAGGTGCCTTGTTGGGCGGTAATATCAATGCGATTCACATCCCACAGTTGGCCGTTAATCCCCGGATCGTCGCCAAGACTGATGTCCCGACTGCGGACAGGCGCGCCGCTCATGATCTCCGTCGGCAACAGACGCATCGGCAGATTATCGGTCACCAGCGGCAGCAATCCGGTTGGCCGTAACGTCAGCACCAGGGTCGAAACCAGAATACTGGAAGGCTCAAAGAAACCGCGAATCCGATCGACTATGCTGGCCGCTTCCCCGCAGGTGATCGAGACTTCGTCGCCGTTGGTCATATCAACCAGGATTTCACGTCGCTCGCCGGGCGCCAGTGACAACTGTTTGACGGAAACCGGCGCAGGTAAAAAGCCCTGATCGCCTGAAATCACATGCAGCGCCCGGCCATCGCTCATCTGAAGCTGATAGCGCCGCGAGTTCGAGGCGTTCAACAACCGTAACCGCACCCAGCCGCGGGACACTTCGACATAGGGGCTTTGCGCGCCGTTCACCAGCAGCGTATCGCCGACAAAACCACCGCTTCCCGGTTCGCTGTACTCCGGCGTCCCAAAGTTATCCAGCCGTTTATCCTGGATAATGACGGGAAAATCATCCACGCCGTAATGGTTCGGAATGGGCAGCGTTTTACTGATGTCGTCTTCGACCAGCCACATTCCGGCCAGGCCGTTATACACCTGCTGCGCGGTACGGTTAGGCGTATTAGCGTGATACCACAGCGTGGCGGCGCTCTGACGAATCGGCAACACCGGCGCCCAGTCCGCGTTCGGCGACATCATACGCGCCGGGCCACCCATCAGCGGCCCCGGCACCAGTAAACCAGCAACCGTCATGGAGACATTTTCCACCAGGCGGTTGCTATAGATGAGTTTAACGTCATCGCCTTTCCAGACGCGGATTGTCGGCCCCAGATAACGACCGTTCACTCCCCAGACCGGCGCGCGCGTGCCTTGCGTAAAGGACCAGTGCGCTCGCTGTAGCGTCATAAACAACGGCTGCCCGCGACGGGACTCCAGCAACGGCGGAACAGGCAACGGCTGTTGCTGACCGGCAGCATTCGCCCTGAGGGGAATCGCGCCTGCACATAGTGCGATTCCCGATGCCTGAAGAAACTGACGCCGACTGAATGACATATAAGCTCCATGTAAAACAGGCTAAAGAGTTGTGCCTGAAAAAATGATTTCTACAATAACAGAGTAAGGCTGCTTAAACCTTACCGGTCGCTTCACGTTCCGCAACCTCTTTATCAAGTTCCGCGATTTTTTGCTCCATTAACGCACGGCAGTGGGCCGCCAGCTCGCGAACCTGATCTTTACCATATTCGCTGACGTCGACTGGCGGCAGCATTTCCACAATAACCAGTCCGTTGTTCAGGCGGTTTAGATTGACTTTGTTAGAGGTGTTGGAAACGCAGACAGGAATGATCGGCACACCAGCCGCGATAGCCGCATGAAACGCGCCGGTTTTAAACGGCAGCAGACCGCGTCCCCGGCTACGCGTACCTTCAGGGAACATCCAGATAGAAATACGGCGCTTTTTAAAATGGTTAACCACTGCCGCAATGGTACTATGCGCTTTGGCGCGGTTATTACGGTCAATCAACAGATTACCGGTCAGCCAGTACAGTTGCCCAAAAAACGGGATCCAAAGCAGGCTTTTTTTCCCCACCGTCACCGTTGGCGGCTGCACAATATTCGCCGCCGTGACCATATCATAATTATTCTGGTGGTTAGCAATATAGATAGCATTGCCATAGTTTTCCGCGTCGGCGGGTTTGCGGCACTCCACTTTCAGGCCAAACAGCGGGGCCAGACGGCCGAACATATGTCCAAACGTCGCCACGTGTTTTGGGTTACGTGGGCTGAAAAGGCAGTAAATAGAACCGAAAACACAGACCAGAATGGAGTAAATAACGGTAACAATAAGACGAAAAATATATAGCATAACAACCTCTGAAGGCCTAAGAGCCCGGCATTCTACGTCACCTGAAATTCAGGTTAGGATTTTGGTAAGTGTGGCTCTCTGGAAAAACGTATTGTTAATCGCAATGCACGAATAAACAACGGTTTTACGGGAAATTTTAATGTTAATCCGATCTGAAACCGTAGGCCGGATAAGACGCTACTGCGTCGTCATCCGGCAACGGCAGAGCGCCGGATGGCGGCTTAGATGCCTTGTCCGGCCTACGGGTGCCCCTCTCTTACTCTTCGCTGTCGCCATGACTTACGCGATGCGGTGAATCAATCTCAATGCGATCGATACGCTGCAGGCCGCGCATTAATGTGCCACGGCGCCCGCGTTCGCCGACCACCTTTTGTAACTCTTCAGGGCGCAGTTTGATTTTGCGCTTCCCGACATGGATAGTCAGAGTGCTTTGTGGCGGCAGCACGTACAGGTGCGCCAGTCCATCATCGCCTTTCGCCGCTTCCGCAGAGGGGATATTAATGATCTTATTCCCTTTGCCTTTCGACAGCTGCGGCAGAGAGTCTACCGGGAACATCAACATCCGTCCGGCCTGGGTAATCGCCAGCAGCATATCGTGCTCGTCTTCAATCACTAGCGGCGGCATGACGTGCGCATTTTCCGGCAGTGTAATCAACGCCTTACCGGCACGGTTACGGGCAACCAGATCGTTAAACGTACAAACGAAGCCATAGCCCGCATCCGACGCCATCAGCAGTTTCTGGTCATCGCCTTCCATCAGCATATGCTCTACGGTCGCCCCCGGCGGCAGCGTGAGTTTGCCGGTCAGCGGCTCGCCCTGCCCACGCGCCGAGGGAAGCGTAATGGGATCAATAGCATAGCTGCGCCCGGTGGTATCAATAAACACCACCGGTTGATTACTCTTACCTTTCACCGCGGCTTTAAAGCTGTCGCCCGCTTTATAGTTAAGCCCCGGCGCATCAATATCATGACCTTTGGCGCTGCGCACCCAGCCCATCTGCGACAGCACGATAGTCACCGGTTCGGACGGCAGCATGTCGTGTTCGCTCATCGCTTTAGCTTCTTCGCGCTCACGCAGCGGAGAACGGCGATCGTCGCCATAGGCATCGGAATCTGCCTGTAGCTCTTTTTTCAGCAAGGTATTCATTTTGCGTTCAGACGCGAGAATGCCCTGCAACTGGTCCCTCTCTTTTTCCAGCTCGTCCTGCTCGCCGCGAATTTTCATCTCTTCCAGTTTGGCGAGATGGCGCAGTTTCAGTTCGAGAATCGCTTCCGCCTGGGTTTCGCTGATGCCGAAACGCGACATCAGCGCGGGTTTCGGCTCATCCTCGTTACGGATAATCTCAATCACTTCGTCGATGTTGAGAAACGCCACCAGCAAACCTTCGAGGATATGCAGGCGCTTAAGCACTTTCTCCAGACGATAGTTCAGACGACGGCGTACCGTGTCGCGGCGGAACGCCAGCCACTCGGTGAGGATCTCCAGCAGGTTTTTCACCGCCGGACGACCATCCAGACCGATCATGTTCAGGTTAATACGGTAGCTTTTTTCCAGATCGGTGGTGGCGAACAGATGGTTCATCACCTGTTCCATATCCACACGGTTGGAGCGTGGCACAATCACTAAACGCGTCGGGTTTTCGTGATCCGATTCATCGCGCAGATCGTCCACCATCGGCAGTTTTTTATTACGCATCTGCGCAGCAATCTGCTCCAGCACTTTCGCGCCAGACACCTGATGCGGCAGCGCGGTGATCACCACGGCGCCGTCTTCTTTGGTCCATACCGCGCGCATACGCACGGAGCCACGCCCGTTTTCGTAAATTTTACGAATTTCCGCACGTGGGGTAATGATCTCCGCTTCGGTCGGGTAATCCGGCCCCTGGACGATATCCAGCAACTGATCCAGCGTCGTTTTCGGCTGTTCAATCAGCGTAATCGCCGCTTTCGCCACTTCGCGCAGGTTGTGCGGCGGGATATCTGTTGCCATGCCCACCGCTATACCGGTGGTGCCATTCAGCAGGATGTTCGGCAGACGCGCCGGTAACATTTTCGGTTCCTGCATCGTGCCGTCGAAGTTTGGCACCCAGTCCGCCGTCCCCTGACCGAGTTCGCTTAACAGCAGCTCGGCATATTTGGACAGGCGAGATTCGGTATAACGCATTGCCGCGAATGACTTCGGATCATCCGGCGCGCCCCAGTTTCCCTGGCCATCGACCAGCGGGTAACGGTAAGAGAACGGCTGCGCCATCAGCACCATGGCTTCATAGCAGGCGCTGTCGCCGTGCGGATGATACTTACCCAGTACGTCACCGACGGTACGGGCGGATTTTTTAAATTTAGCGCTGGCGTTCAGCCCCAGCTCTGACATCGCATAGACGATGCGGCGCTGTACCGGCTTCAGGCCGTCGCCAATAAACGGCAACGCACGATCCATGATCACGTACATGGAGTAGTTTAAGTAGGCGTTTTCCGTAAATTCATGTAGCGCAAGGCGCTCTGCCATATCGCTCATTAACAGGGGATCCTCAATCTGCATGCTGACCGTTCGGACGGCAATATTGCCGCAGATAATACCCTATCTCACGGTCTGAGTCACAAACCGTGAGACAGGTTGCGAGGAAGTTAACGAAGCGGCAGATAGATATCCGTCAGCAGCTCATGTTCCGCCACCTCATGGACGAAATTCAGGTACTGGAAGAAGACCGGAAAATCGCGCAGCGTCTCGCCGCTGGTCGGTAGCCATTCGCGGAATAAATACCACACGCTCTCCGGGAGGCTGTCGAGCGATCCCTGATGGCGTACCACCGCGCAGCGCCCGCCAGGAATCTCGCTATTCACCACGCCAACGTCATTTTCGGCTATCGGCTGGTGGACGCTGCCGCAGATATCAAAGCGGAATTGATCCGGCGGCGTCGTCTGCGGGTCGTGCCAGGCAATACCAAAAGTTTGACTGCTGGCAATCGGCGACTGCCCCGTTTCGCGCCGCCATGCAATAAATTTCGCCGCGCTGGCGTTGACCTTATCCGGATGCCCCAGATGCGTCAGCATCGCGACGCGGGTAGGTGGAAATTCAACGATTTTTACGTCCATGACATGCTGCTCCTGTAACGCAAGTTTAGGAACGCGTTGGTGCCAGGCCAGCCAGTCCGGCGATTGCCGAAACCGGCGCGGGCTTTGACCAAACGCGGTTTTGAAAGCACGTGTGAACGACTCCGGATTCTGAAATCCGGCATCCAGCGCGATATCGATAACTTTATCTTGCGGATTAAACGCCAGCCGCCATGACGCCCGGCGCAAACGCAGCCACTGGATATAGCGATAGAGCGGAAGCCCGCTCCAGACGGTAAACTGCCGGTGAAAATGAAACGGCGAGCTGTGCGCCATCCGGCTTAACGCCTCAAGCGACAGAGGCTCATCCAGATGACGCTCAATGTGGTCGCAAACGCGCCGCAGACGTTCGGAATAAGCCGCGCTGATCAGGTCATTCATCACTGCCTCCTTGTGGCCTATTCTGCCCACCGGGCGGCTGTGAATCCTGACCGATCTTGCGCAATGTGGGATTACGGATTCACTTTACGAATCTGTTTTACGTCGATTTCGACAGAGTTCCAGTCTTTATCCACTTCGCCCTGAATTTCAACGGTATCCTGCGGGGTTACGGTCAGGCCGTTCCAGCGCTTGTGGTCAATATCCACATTGATAGTACCGGTCGCATCTTTAAACACATACAGGTCGTCGGAAATGCGCTCGACGATATTCCCGCGCAGCGTTACCCACGCATCGTCACGCAGCGATTTAGCGCTCTCTACCGTCGTGCTGCTGCCGTTCGGGCCGACAAATCCGCCGCCTTGCGTTTGCGTCGCCGACGGGCCGGAGAAACCGCCCTGCTGAGCCGCCAGAACCGGGGTAGAACACAGTGCCATAACGGCAACGATTGCAGCTAATTTTTTCATGATTACTTTTCCCTTTCATGTCGTTTCAGATCCATTTAATAAGGTAATCCTTAACAACTTCTTAAGGCAAAAAAAGAATCTTTTTTTCTGTACATCGCCTGCGGCGACAAGGTTAACTGACGGTAACGCGAGTTACCGCAAGGAAGAACAGATGCGAATTTTACTGGTAGAAGATGACACACTTATTGGCGATGGCATAAAAGCGGGTCTGAGTAAAATGGGTTTCAGCGTCGACTGGTTTACCGAGGGACGCCCGGGCAAAGAGGCGCTTTACAGCGCGCCTTATGATGCGGTTATTTTAGATTTGACGCTGCCAGGCATGGACGGACGGGATATTTTGCGCGAATGGCGCGAAAAGGGTAAACAGGAACCGGTACTGATCCTGACGGCGCGCGACGCGTTAGCAGAGCGCGTCGAGGGGCTACGTCTGGGCGCCGATGACTATTTATGTAAACCTTTCGCGCTCATTGAGGTCGCCGCCCGTCTGGAGGCGCTGGTACGCCGCGCCAGCGGTCAGGCCAGTAGCGAATTGCGCCACGGCCAGGTGACGCTCAATCCAGGCAATCTCGTCGCGACGCTTGCCGGCGAACCGCTGGCCCTAAAACCAAAAGAGTTCGCGTTGCTGGAACTCTTACTGCGCAACAAAGGTCGCGTGCTGCCACGCAAGCTTATTGAAGAGAAGCTGTATAACTGGGATGACGACGTGTCCAGCAATGCAGTGGAAGTCCATGTTCATCATTTACGCCGCAAGCTCGGCAGCGAATTTATTCGCACCGTACACGGCATCGGCTACACCCTGGGTGACGCATGAAATTGACGCAACGTCTCAGCCTGCGCGTCAGGCTGACGCTTATTTTCCTGATTCTGGTCTCCATCACCTGGGCAATTTCCAGTTTTGTGGCCTGGAGAAAGACGACGGATAATGTCGACGAGCTGTTTGACACACAGTTGATGTTGTTCGCCAGACGGCTTAGCACCCTCGATCTTAACGAGATCAACGCCCCGCAGCGCATGGCGCATACGCCAAAGAAATTAAAACATGGGCATATCGATGACGATGCGCTGGCGTTCGCCATCTTTTCCGCTGACGGCAAAATGTTGCTGCATGATGGCGACAACGGCCAGGATATTCCGTATCGCTATCGCCGGGAAGGTTTCGACAATGGCTATCTGAAGGATGACAACGACCTCTGGCGTTTTTTGTGGTTGAACTCGGCGGACGGCAAGTATCGTATCGTCGTCGGTCAGGAGTGGGATTACCGCGAAGATATGGCGCTGGCGATCGTGGCGGCGCAATTAACGCCGTGGCTGATCGCCCTTCCCTTCATGCTACTGATTTTATTACTCCTGCTTCACCGCGAGCTCAGACCGTTGAAAAAACTGGCGCAGGCGCTGCGCTTCCGGTCGCCGGAATCGGAAACGCCGCTCGACGCCAAAGGCGTACCGAGCGAGGTTCGCCCACTGGTCGAAGCGCTTAATCAACTTTTTAGCCGCATCCACTCCATGATGGTGCGCGAACGGCGATTTACCTCCGACGCCGCCCATGAATTGCGCAGCCCGCTGGCCGCGCTGAAAGTACAAACCGAGGTGGCGCAGCTCTCGGGCGACGATCCGCTATCGCGTGATAAAGCGCTGACCCAGCTCCATGCGGGGATCGATCGCGCCACGCGGCTGGTCGATCAGCTACTGACATTATCGCGTCTCGACTCGCTCAATAATTTGCAGGATGTGGCGGAGATTTCGCTGGAAGAGCTGCTGCAGTCCGCGGTAATGGATATTTATCATCCGGCGCAGCAGGCGAATATCGACGTGCGTTTACAGCTTAACGCCCATGACGTCATACGTACCGGCCAGCCGCTACTCTTAAGCCTGTTAGTGCGTAACCTGCTGGATAATGCGATTCGCTACAGTCCGCAGGGCAGCGTCGTCGACGTTACCTTACATGCCCGCAGCTTCACCGTCAGAGATAATGGCCCCGGCGTAGCGCCAGAGATTCTGACGCATATCGGCGAGCGTTTTTACCGCCCGCCAGGCCAAAGTGTGACCGGCAGCGGTCTGGGATTATCAATCGTCCGTCGCATCGCTACGCTGCACGGCATGACGGTGTCGTTTGGCAACGCCGCGGAAGGTGGATTTGAGGCCGTAGTAAGTTGGTAACAGAGATTTTTGCCAAAAACGCAAAAGACTTTGCACATTTTGCTAATTTCACCGCACCGCCCGTGAGCGTAGAATCAGCAGCAAACGCATTTCTTGAGGACACAAAATGAGTAACATCCTGATTATCAACGGGGCGAAAAAATTCGCGCACTCCAACGGCCAGTTAAATGACACCCTGACCGAAGTTGCCGATGGGCTTCTGCGCGATCTGGGTCATCAGGTTAAGATCGTCCGCGCCGACAGCGACTATGACATTAAAGAAGAGGTGCAGAATTTCGTCTGGGCTGACGTGGTGATTTGGCAGATGCCAGGCTGGTGGATGGGCGCGCCATGGACAGTAAAAAAATATATGGATGATGTCTTTACCGAAGGTCACGGCACGCTCTATGCCAGCGATGGCCGCACGCGTTCCGATGCCGCTAAAAAGTACGGTTCCGGCGGTCTGGTGCAGGGGAAAAAATATATGCTGTCACTGACGTGGAACGCGCCGATGGAAGCATTTACCGAAAAAGATCAGTTTTTCCACGGCGTAGGCGTAGATGGCGTCTATCTGCCATTCCATAAAGCCAACCAGTTCCTGGGCATGGACGCGCTGCCAACGTTTATTGCCAACGACGTGATTAAAATGCCGGATGTTCCGCGCTATACCGCAGAATATCGCAAGCATCTGAGCGAAATTTTTGCTTAACTGGTCATCCTGGAATTAGAAGGAGTTAACCATGCTTACCGTCATTGCCGAAATTCGCACGCGTCCGGGCCAACATCACCGTCAGGCCGTCCTCGACCAGTTTGCGAAAATTATTCCAACCGTTCTTAAAGAAGAGGGGTGCCACGGTTACGCACCGATGGTGGATCATGCCGCGGGCGTGAGTTTTCAGACTCTGGCGCCTGACTCGATCGTGATGATTGAGCAGTGGGAAAGCGTTGCGCACCTTGAGGCGCATCTGCAAACCCCGCATATGAAAGCCTATAGCGACGCGGTAAAAGACGATGTGCTGGAAATGAATATTCGTATTCTGGAATCCGGCGTTTAAGTTATTACCCTCGTCTGACGTCTCCCTGATGCGATGCGCAAGTGTCGCCATCAGGCTGCGGCGTCATGTCGAATTCGCTTATCCGGCCTGCGGCGCGCAGACCGGATAAAGCGTGCAACAACCGTTACACGTCGAGATCCGCGAGATCGCCTTTTTCCTGTAGCCAGTTGCGTCGATCTTCAGAACGTTTCTTCGCCAGCAGCATATCCATCATCGCGTTAGTACGCTGATCGTCTTCATCGCTAATGGTGAGCTGCACCAGGCGGCGAGTATTTGGATCAAGCGTGGTTTCGCGTAACTGCATCGGGTTCATTTCACCCAGGCCTTTGAAACGCTGTACGTTCGGCTTGCCTTTCTTACGCTTCAGTTGTTCCAGTACGCCTGCCTTCTCTTCTTCCGTCAGCGCGTAATAGACCTCTTTACCCAAATCGATACGGTATAGCGGCGGCAGCGCGACGTAGACATGACCATTCTTCACCAGCGCGCGGAAATGTCTGACAAACAGCGCGCAAAGCAGCGTAGCGATATGCAAACCATCGGAGTCCGCATCCGCCAGGATACAGATCTTGCCGTAGCGCAGCTGACTCAGATCGTCGCTGTCCGGATCGATACCGATCGCCACGGAAATATCATGCACCTCTTGCGAGGCCAGCACTTCATCGGAAGAGACCTCCCAGGTGTTAAGGATCTTACCTTTGAGCGGCATGATCGCCTGATATTCGCGATCGCGCGCCTGCTTGGCGGAACCGCCCGCCGAATCCCCTTCCACAAGGAACAGCTCGGTCCGATTAAGATCCTGCGCGGTACAGTCCGCCAGTTTCCCCGGCAACGCCGGACCGCTGGTGAGCTTTTTGCGCACCACTTTTTTTGCGGCGCGCAGTCGCCGCTGCGCGCTGGCAATCGCCATCTCTGCCAGTTGTTCCGCCGCCTGCACGTTCTGGTTCAGCCACAGGCTGAAAGCATCTTTCACCACGCCGGAAACAAATGCCGCACATTGACGCGACGACAGACGCTCTTTAGTCTGCCCGGCAAATTGCGGGTCCTGCATTTTCACGGAGAGCACATAAGCGCAGCGATCCCAGATATCTTCCGCCGACAGTTTGACGCCGCGCGGCAGAATATTGCGGTATTCGCAAAATTCGCGCATCGCGTCGAGCAGACCCTGGCGCAGACCGTTGACGTGCGTCCCCCCCTGCATGGTCGGGATCAGGTTGACGTAGCTTTCCGTCAGTAATTCGCCGCCTTCCGGCAGCCACAATAGCGCCCAGTCAACCGCTTCCGTTTCACCGTTAAAATTACCGATAAACGGCTTTTCCGGCAGCGTCGGCAGGCCGTTTACCGCTTCGCCCAGATAGTCGTTCAGGCCATCCTGGTAGCACCAGCGCTGCTCGCTGTTATTCACTTCATCTTTAAAAGTGATTTCCACGCCGGGACACAGCACCGCTTTTGCTTTCAGAACGTGCATTAAGCGAGAGACAGAAAAACGCGGGCTGTCGAAGAAACTTTCGTCCGGCCAGAAATGCACGCTGGTGCCAGTATTACGTTTACCGCAGGTGCCGACAACCTGCAAATCCTGCACTTTTTCGCCGTTTTCAAACGCGATGTTATAGACCTGACCGTCGCGGCGCACGGTCACTTCCACGCGCTTTGACAGGGCATTCACTACCGAAATCCCCACCCCATGCAGACCACCAGAGAACTGATAGTTCTTATTGGAGAATTTACCGCCGGCATGAAGTCGACAGAGGATCAGTTCTACCGCCGGAACCCCCTCTTCCGGATGGATATCCACCGGCATCCCGCGTCCGTCGTCAATCACTTCCAGCGATTGATCGGCATGTAAAATGACATCCACGCGTTTGGCGTGACCTGCCAGTGCTTCATCCACACTATTATCAATCACTTCCTGACCCAAATGGTTGGGGCGGGTCGTATCGGTGTACATCCCCGGGCGGCGGCGTACCGGCTCAAGCCCAGTGAGTACCTCAATGGCATCAGCGTTATAAGTTTGCGTCATGGTTTAATTAGCAATTCGAATTGATTGTCAGCAACTGTGCAGTCCAAGAAAATCGACAATCTGGTTGAAATAATCTTCGAAGCCCGTGAATGCGTGATTACCACCCTCGGTCACTGTCTGACGGCAGGAGGCGTAATATGCCACCGCCTGGCGGTAATCCAGCACTTCATCGCCCGTCTGTTGCAGTAGCCAGATCAGGTCCGGCGCTTCCAGCGGGTCAATCTGCATGACTTTAAGATCATAAATATGGCGAGACTCTAGCACATATTGCTGCCCGGTGTAGGGGTTCTCGTTCTGACCGAGATAGTCGGTCAGTAATTCAAAGGGCCGCACGGCGGGATTCACCACCACAGCCGGCAGCATAAAACATTGCGACAGCCAGGTGGCGTAATAACCACCCAGCGACGATCCTACCAGCCCTAATGGCGCACCGCCATGCTCAAGCACGAGAGATTCCAGCAACTCCGCCGCATCGGCAGGATACGGCGGTAGTTGAGGGACGATCATCTCAACATGCGGATGACGCTCCGCCAGCCAGTTTTTTAGCTGGCACGCTTTTGCCGAGCGAGGGGAACTGTTGAATCCGTGCAAATAGAGAAGCGTAGACATCAGTATCCTTCCGAAGCGGTATCGGGTCGGAACCGGGTATCCTGCAGGCGATGCACTTCCGTCTCCAGGACGCCGTTCGCCCGGAGCTCCAGCGTACGCCAGCCCGGCGCGATAGTATCCAGCGTAAAGTTCGCGCAGTGCGGTTTGAACTGTACGCAGGTTGACGGCGACGCCAGCAGACGGCGACCGTTCCAGTCAAGATCCAGCTCCTGGTGAATATGTCCGCATAACAGATATTTTACACGCGGGAAATTCGCCAGCACGCTATCCAGCTCACCGGCATTACGCAAGCTGTGCTGATCCAACCAACTGCACCCTGCCGGCAACGGATGGTGGTGCAACAGGAGCAATGTCTGTCTCTCTGGCGCATCGGCGAGCTTACGCTCAAGCCATTCCAGTTGGAACTCGCTCAGTTCGCCATGCGGGACGCCAAACACCTGGCTATCCAGCAACAAAATCTGCCATTGTTCACCGATTAACACGCGTTTAGCCGGGGAAATCCCCGCCTCTTGCAGCGCGCTGTACATTGCCGGCTGAAAATCATGATTGCCCGGTAGCCAAACGCAAGGCGCGCGAAAGCTTGCGATACCCTCAGCAAAATGCTGATAAGCCGCAGCGGATTGATCCTGCGCCAGATCGCCGGTGGCCACGATCAGATCATATTCATACTGTTGCGCCCGAATAGCCTCCAGCACGGCCTGGTAACTTTCCCAGGTATTGACGCCTAACAGCGTTTCATGCTTTTCGGCAAACAGGTGAGTATCTGTAATTTGTAAAATCCTGACTCGGGCCTCACCAGCCAGAGGTAGGGTTAACAGGCTTTCCAAATGGTGTCCTTAGGTTTCACGACGCTAATAAACCGGAATCGCCATCGCTCCATGTGCTAAACAGAATCGTAGCCAGTCGGCCAGAAACTGATTAATTTGATGCTTTTCGTCGCGTTGATGCAACTTTTTATTTGGATAATCATACCGCGCTTTGAAGCGAAAGATCTGCTGGCTTGAACACACTTCAGCCACCATCGCATCATGGTAGAGGCGCACCGTCAGCGACGGCAGGCTCCAGTAGGTGATGGCTGGCGCCGTTTGCTCGATCGTTACAAGCGTAGTGTATCGGGTCGATTCCACAATCGTTAACCGATATTGTACGTTGCCCACCTGATAGCTCACCGTTTCACCGGGGGCGTCATTGCGCGGCAGCAGGCGGCGCAATCGCGAAAAATTGGTTTCGCACAAACGCATCATTTCTGGGAAGTCAGGTGTATAACGCTTCATTTTTTCCACTCGTTTTTTAACTCTTGATGATGCAACTGAAGCCATTGCAAAGCGATGACTGCGGCTGCGTTGTCGATTTTCCCCTCTTCTACCCACTGGTATGCCTGTTCCCGGCTTACCACATGAACCCGAATATCTTCGTTTTCATCCGCCAGACCATGAATACCTGCCGCGGTCGTGGCGTCCACTTCACCCACCAGAATAGATGAGCGCTCGCTGGTTCCTCCTGGGCTCGCCAGGTAACTGATGACCGGTCGGGTGCGGCCTACGGTCAGCCCCGCTTCTTCCATCGCCTCCCGCCGGGCGACCGCCTCAATGGTTTCGCCTTCTTCTATCATGCCGGCGACCATCTCCAGCAGCCACGGCGTAACGCTTGTGTCATACGCGGCAATACGAATCTGTTCGACCAGCACCACCTCGTCACGTTCAGGGTCAAAGGGTAGCAAGACGGCGGCGTGCCCGCGCTCAAAAATTTCGCGCTTTACCTCGCCACTCATTTCTCCGTTGAATAAACGATGGCGGAATCGATACACATCCAATGAAAAAAAACCGCGATAGCGCGTTTCCCGTGCAATAATTTCTACATCGCTTTTGGTGAAAGTAACTGGCAAGTTGTCTGATTTACGCATTGTGCTGCCCTGCTAGCAATAATGATTAAATGATGAATTTCAAGGGTGGTTGACTGCTGTTTTATCACCCTTGTGGTAAATTGGTGCCAATTAAGGCTCGTATGGCACGTAACGCCAACTTTTTGCAGTGGCGGATTCTGCTAGAATCAGCAATTATTTTTACAAATTGATCAGCGCTAAATACTGCTTCACAACAAGGAATGCAAATGAAGAAATTGCTCCCCATCCTTATCGGCCTGAGCCTGTCGGGGTTCAGCACACTAAGCCAGGCAGAGAACCTGATGCAAGTTTATCAGCAAGCACGCCTGAGCAACCCGGAATTGCGTAAATCCGCTGCCGATCGCGATGCTGCATTCGAAAAAATTAACGAAGCGCGTAGTCCTTTACTGCCGCAACTGGGTTTAGGTGCCGACTACACCTACAGCAACGGTTATCGCGATGCGAACGGTATCAACTCCAATGAAACCAGCGCTTCTCTGCAATTAACGCAGACGCTATTTGATATGTCGAAATGGCGTGGGCTCACCCTGCAAGAAAAAGCAGCAGGCATTCAGGATGTCACCTATCAGACCGATCAGCAGACGCTGATCCTCAATACCGCGAACGCGTATTTTAAGGTATTGAACGCTATTGATGTGCTTTCCTATACCCAGGCGCAAAAAGAGGCTATCTACCGTCAGTTAGATCAAACGACGCAACGTTTTAACGTGGGTCTGGTCGCCATTACCGACGTGCAAAACGCCCGTGCGCAATATGATACCGTACTGGCGAATGAAGTGACCGCCCGCAACAACCTGGATAACGCGGTAGAAGAGCTGCGCCAGGTGACCGGCAATTATTACCCGGAGCTGGCGTCGCTTAACGTCGAGCATTTTAAAACCGACAAACCTAAAGCTGTTAATGCGCTGCTGAAGGAAGCGGAAAACCGTAACCTGTCGCTGTTGCAGGCGCGTTTAAGTCAGGATCTGGCGCGCGAGCAAATCCGTCAGGCGCAGGATGGTCATCTGCCGACGCTGAATTTAACGGCCTCAACCGGCATTTCTGATACCTCTTATAGCGGTTCTAAAACCAACTCCGCTCAGTACGACGATAGCAACATGGGGCAGAATAAAATCGGCCTGAACTTCTCCCTGCCGCTGTATCAAGGCGGGATGGTTAACTCGCAGGTAAAACAGGCGCAGTATAACTTCGTCGGCGCAAGCGAACAGCTGGAAAGCGCGCACCGTAGCGTGGTGCAGACCGTACGTTCTTCCTTTAACAATATTAACGCCTCCATCAGCAGCATCAACGCGTATAAACAGGCAGTCGTTTCCGCGCAAAGTTCTTTGGATGCAATGGAAGCCGGTTACTCGGTCGGTACACGTACCATTGTTGACGTACTGGATGCCACCACCACTCTGTATGATGCCAAGCAGCAACTGGCCAACGCGCGTTATACCTATTTGATTAATCAGTTAAATATCAAATATGCGCTCGGTACGCTGAACGAGCAGGATCTGCTCGCGCTTAACAGTACGTTGGGTAAACCTATCCCGACGTCGCCGGAAAGCGTAGCGCCGGAAACGCCAGATCAGGATGCTGCCGCAGACGGTTATAATGCCCATAGCGCCGCGCCGGCAGTACAGCCGACCGCCGCTCGCGCCAACAGCAATAACGGCAATCCATTCCGGCATTGATAAGTTATTCGCTGGCGCTGCGTTTATCAGACCTGTGCCCTTGTAGGTCTGGTAAGCGCGGCGCTACCTGTCATAAAGCCGCGCCTGAACGTAAGACAACGTAAAGATCCTGCTATTCCGCCGCATTCTCGCCTTTTCTCGCTTCAATTTCGACCAGTCATCCTCTATTCTGAACGCATGTTGTATTTACCACTGGGTCCTGGAAGACAAATATGAAACGGACAAAATCCATCCATCACGCATCATTTCGCAAAAGCTGGAGCGCGCGGCATTTAACGCCGGTCGCCCTGGCGGTTACGGCTGTTTTTATGCTGGCTGGCTGTGAAAAAAGCGATGAAACCGTATCGCTGTATCAAAACGCTGATGACTGTTCAGCGGCGAATCCGGGCAAAAGCGCGGAGTGTACAACCGCGTATAACAATGCGCTGAAAGAGGCCGAACGTACTGCGCCTAAGTACGCTACACGCGAAGATTGCGTCGCTGAGTTTGGCGAAGGCCAGTGCCAGCAAGCACCTGCACAGGCTGGCATGGCACCGGAAAATCAGGCGCAGGCCCAACAATCCAGCGGCAGTTTCTGGATGCCGCTTATGGCAGGTTACATGATGGGGCGTCTGATGGGCGGCGGCGCAGGCTTTGCGCAACAGCCGCTGTTTAGCTCGAAAAACCCGGCCAGCCCTGCATACGGCAAATATACCGATGCGGCAGGTAAAAACTACGGCGCGGCGCAACCGGGCCGGACAATGACCGTACCGAAAACCGCGATGGCGCCGAAACCTGCCACCACAACAACCGTTACCCGCGGCGGTTTTGGCGAATCCGTCGCCAAACAGAGCACCATGCAGCGTAGCGCTGCCGGTACTTCAACACGTTCGATGGGCGGCTGATACGCATGGAAAGAGTCAGTATTACCGAGCGCCCGGACTGGCGCGATAAAGCGACTGAATACGGGTTTAATTTTCACACTATGTATGGTGAACCGTACTGGTGTGAAGACGCTTATTACAAGTTAACGCTCGCCCAGGTGGAAAAACTGGAAGACGTTACCGCCGAGCTGCACCAGATGTGCCTCAAGGTAGTAGAACGCGTCATCGCCAGCGATGAGCTGATGACGAAGTTTCGTATTCCAAAACATACCTGGGGTTTTGTTCGCCAGTCCTGGCAAACGCAACAACCGTCGCTCTATTCCCGCCTCGATCTGGCCTGGGACGGTATCGGCGAGCCTAAGCTGCTCGAAAATAATGCCGACACGCCAACGTCGCTGTATGAAGCGGCGTTTTTTCAGTGGATTTGGCTGGAAGATCAGATCAACGCGAGCAATCTGCCGGAAGGCAGCGATCAGTTTAATAGCCTGCAGGAAAAGCTGATTGAACGCTTTGCTGAACTTCGCGAGCAGTACGGTTTTCAGTTGCTGCATCTCACCTGCTGTCGCGATACGGTTGAGGATCGCGGCACCATTCAGTATTTACAGGATTGCGCGGCCGAAGCGGAAATCGCCACCGAATTTCTCTATATCGACGATATTGGTCTGGGGGAAAAAGGCCAATTTACGGATCTGCAGGATCAGGTCATTGCGAACCTGTTCAAGCTCTATCCGTGGGAATTTATGCTGCGCGAGATGTTTTCCACCAAGCTGGAAGATGCCGGCGTGCGCTGGCTGGAACCGGCATGGAAAAGCATTATCTCCAATAAAGCGTTGTTGCCGCTGTTGTGGGAGATGTTCCCTGACCATCCGAATCTGTTGCCTGCGTATTTCGCCGAAGACGAACATCCGCCAATGGATAAATATGTCGTGAAACCGATCTTCTCCCGCGAAGGGGCGAACGTATCGATTATTGAGAACGGTAAAACGATCGAATCCGTGGAAGGCCCGTATGGCGAAGAGGGTATGATCGTGCAACAGTTCTATCCACTGCCAAAATTCGGCGACAGTTACACCCTGATTGGTAGCTGGCTGATTAACGATCAACCCGCCGGAATTGGTATCCGTGAAGATCGGGCGCTGATCACCCAGGATCTCTCCCGCTTCTATCCGCATATTTTTGTCGAAGGATAGATTCTCCTGTAAGCCCGATGCGCGTAGCGCCATCGGGCAATCATTCAGCGCCTTATCCGGCTACCCCACCTGCACCGACAACATACTTATACTGCCCATCTCAATACCGTCGACCGGGATGGTGATAGGCTCCTTGCCGTCCCAGGCGCCAAGTACATACAGCAAAGGTAAAAAGTGCTCCGGCGTCGGGTTCGATAAGGCCCCCCTTCATGTTGCAGATAATTCACCAGCGGGTGCTGTTCTACCGGCCCCTGCCACGTCAGATTGGCTTTCACAAAGTCATTAAATGACGCCGCCCAGGGATACGGTATATTGTCACCGTGCCAACGCACAGTCCGCAGGTTATGAACCACATTCCCGCTGGCCACCAGCATCACGCCTTCGTCACGCAGCGTCGCCAGCTTACGGCCCACCTCAAAATGCCATGCCGCCGGTTTGGTACTATCAACACTAAGCTGCACCATCGGGATATCCGCATTCGGGTACATCTTGATCAATACGCCCCAGGAGCCGTGATCAAATCCCCACGCCTCTTTATCGAGCGCGACGGGAACGGGAGCCAACAGTTCAACCAGACGCTGCGCCAGCGCAGGCGATCCAGGGGCCGGATAATGCGTGTCATACAGCGCCTGCGGAAAACCGCCAAAATCATGGAGAGTTTGCGGCCTTTCCATCGCTGTGACGCCAGTCCCGCGGGTATACCAGTGCGCCGACACCACCACTATCGCCTGTGGTCGCGGTAGGGCTTCCCCCAATCGCCGCCAGGCGCGGGTATAATCGTTATCGTCCAGCACGTTCATCGGGCTGCCATGCCCCAAAAACAATGCTGGCATACACGTTAAAGACATGATGTTATCCTTACAGGAAAGACATTTTGTTAACATCACCATACGCTTTCTTCACAGAGGAAGAACTCAGATAACTATGATGAAGATCATCAGTTATTTTGAAGGTCAGGTTCGGACGGCAAATTGATAAGGAGTAATGGATGTCAGTACCACTTATTCTGACCTTACTGGCGGGCGCCGCCACCTTTATTGGCGCGTTTCTTGGCGTTCTCGGCCAAAAACCGTCTAACCGCGTGCTGGCTTTTTCGCTGGGCTTCGCCGCAGGGATCATGCTGCTCATCTCGCTGATGGAGATGCTGCCCGCCGCGCTTGATACCGAGGGAATGTCGCCCGTACTGGGCTACGGGATGTTTATTATCGGCCTGTTGGGCTACTTCGGGCTGGACCGCCTGCTTCCTCACGCTCATCCGCAGGATCTGGTGCAAAAAAGGCAGCAGCCGCTTCCCGGCTCGATAAAACGCACTGCGATTTTATTGACGCTCGGCATTAGCCTGCACAACTTTCCGGAAGGGATCGCCACCTTTGTCACTGCCAGCAGCAATCTTGAACTGGGTTTCGGCATCGCACTGGCGGTGGCGTTGCACAATATTCCTGAAGGTCTGGCGGTTGCCGGTCCGGTTTATGCCGCGACGGGCTCAAAACGTACCGCGATTTTTTGGGCCGGTATCTCCGGCATGGCGGAAATTCTTGGCGGCGTGCTGGCGTGGCTGATTTTGGGCAGTCTGGTTTCGCCAATCGTTATGGCGGCTATCATGGCGGCAGTCGCCGGTATTATGGTGGCGCTCTCCGTCGATGAACTGATGCCGCTGGCAAAAGAGATCGATCCTAACAATAACCCCAGCTATGGCGTGCTTTGCGGTATGTCCATCATGGGGCTCAGTCTCGTCATTTTGCAGACTATAGGTATCGGTTAAGAGAAACGTCGCGCCGGATGCAGGCCTTTAGCCAGGCAACATCCGGCTGCCCGTCAAGGATATGCGCTATTTCTGCTCATTCATCACGCTGTCGCCTTCGCTCGTCTGGCGAAAACGTTTCGTTCGCGCTTCAAGTAATGCATCTCTGTCCTGCCGAAACGCTCTGCAATAACGCTTCATATGGCAAATATACCCTACTACCACCAGAACGATTAATATTATCCAATACCAGGCAATAAACATCCTTTTTACCCTTAAAATTTAACATCACTAAACATTTAACGTTAAAATTTTACATACCCTTATTTTGACGTATTCATATACTGGCATATTTGTGGAACAAATAAATGATTTTGATCATATAAATCAGTGGTGAAACACAATAATGAAAGAGGTATTAAGCAGAAAACAATGTCGATAAGATCACACTTCGTACTAATTTATATTGTTCTTAAAATATCACACTCCTACTATCGACTCACTCAGGCAATTAAAAAATATTGATACAGAATATACTTTAAAATAAGTAATAGCATTATAACTTATATTTAAAGACCAATCATTTACCTCATTTATCATTCATAAAAACATAGTATATTCAGAAGTATTATATTTAGAAGTTGTATATAAGGAGATATATCCATGTTTGACCAATACCGGAAAACAATACTTGCCGGTGCCGTCGCACTGACATGCGGACTCACCGCAGCCAGTACGTTTGCCGCAGGTTTTCAACCGGCGCAGCCCGCAGGGAAATTAGGCGCAGTCGTTGTCGATCCTTACGGTAATGCCCCTCTCACCGCACTGGTGGAATTAGATAGCCATGTTATTTCAGACGTTAAAGTTACTGTACATGGCAAAGGGGAAAAAGGCGTTCCTGTTACTTATACCGTTGGGAAAGAGTCTTTAGAAACCTATGACGGTATTCCTATTTTTGGCCTTTATCAGAAATTTGCCAACAACGTCACGGTAGAATATAAAGAAAACGGCAAAGCCATGAAGGATGACTATGTGGTGCAGACGTCCGCCATCGTCAACCATTATATGGATAACCGTTCTATTTCAGATCTCCAGCAAACGAAAGTTATTAAAGTCGCGCCAGGATTTGAAGATCGCCTTTATCTGGTAAATACCCATACCTTTACGCCGCAGGGCGCTGAATTTCACTGGCACGGCGAAAAAGATAAAAATGCGGGCATTCTTGATGCCGGTCCGGCGGGCGGTGCTTTGCCTTTCGATATCGCCCCTTATACGTTTGTGGTCGACACCCAGGGTGAATACCGCTGGTGGCTGGATCAAGATACCTTCTATGACGGCCACGATATGAATATCAACAAACGCGGCTATCTGATGGGTATTCGTGAAACGCCTCGCGGCACCTTTACCGCGGTGCAGGGCCAACACTGGTACGAGTTTGACATGATGGGGCAAATTCTTGCCGATCATAAACTGCCGCGCGGGTTCCTGGATGCGTCTCATGAATCCATCGAAACCGTGAACGGCACCGTACTGCTGCGCGTCGGCAAACGCGATTACCGCAAAGAAGACGGCATACATGTTCATACTATTCGTGACCAAATCATTGAGGTCGATAAGTCTGGCCGCGTAGTAGACGTTTGGGATTTAACCAAAATCCTCGACCCTATGCGTGATGCGCTGCTCGGCGCGCTGGATGCGTGAACGTCGATCTGGCCCATGCCGGACAGCAGGCGAAACTCGAACCGGATACGCCGTATGGCGATGCGCTTGGCGTTGGTGCCGGTCGTAACTGGGCGCACGTCAACTCTATCGCTTATGACGCGAAAGACGACTCCATCATCCTTTCTTCCCGCCATCAGGGTATTGTAAAAATTGGTCGCGATAAGCAGGTGAAATGGATACTGGCACCGTCTAAAGGCTGGAATAAGCAGCTAGCCAGTAAATTGCTGAAACCGGTAGACGATCATGGTAAGCCGTTGACCTGTGACGAAAACGGCAAGTGTAAGGACACCGATTTCGATTTCACCTATACCCAACATACGGCATGGCTTTCCAGCAAAGGCACGTTAACGGTCTTTGATAACGGCGATGGTCGCGGCCTGGAGCAACCGGCTCTACCGACCATGAAATATTCCCGTTTTGTCGAATATAAGATCGATGAGAAGAAAGGCACCGTACAACAAGTTTGGGAATACGGTAAAGAACGTGGATATGATTTCTATAGTCCTATTACCTCGGTTGTTGAATATCAAAAAGACCGCGATACCATGTTCGGCTTTGGCGGTTCTATTAACCTGTTCGACGTTGGTAAACCAACAGTCGGCAAACTGAATGAGATTGACTATAAAACGAAAGAAGTGAAAGTTGAAATTGATGTGCTGTCGGATAAGCCCAACCAGACTCACTATCGTGCGTTACTGGTTCATCCAACGCAAATGTTTAAATAAATCACGGGAAGGAATTAATATGTCATCTAAATGGATTACCTCTTTATTTAAAAGCGTAGTATTAACCGCGGCATTGGTCACTCCTTTTGCGGCATCGGCTTTTACCGAGGGCACAGATTATATGGTTCTGGAGAAACCGATTCCTAATGCAGATAAAACGCTGATTAAGGTATTTAGCTACGCCTGCCCTTTCTGCTACAAATATGACAAAGCCGTAACAGGTCCGGTTTCTGACAAAGTAGCCGATCTCGTTACGTTCACCCCGTTCCACCTGGAAACAAAAGGCGAATATGGCAAACAGGCCAGCGAAGTATTTGCAGTCCTGATCGCCAAAGATAAAGCTGCCGGGATTTCGTTATTTGATGCTAAATCACAATTCAAAAAAGCGAAGTTCGCCTGGTATACGGCTTACCATGATAAGAAAGAGCGCTGGTCAGATGGGAAAGATCCGGCGGCATTTATTAAAACCGGGCTGGACGCCGCAGGCATGAGCCAGGCTGATTTTGAAGCGGCGCTGAAAGATCCTGCCGTTCAGGAGACGCTGGAAAAATGGAAAGCCGCCTATGACGTTGCCAAAATTCAGGGTGTTCCGGCTTACGTCGTCAACGGCAAGTACCTTATCTATACCAAAAACATCAAATCCATCGATTCTATGGCTGAACTCGTTCGGGAACTGGCCACTAAAAAATAAGCAGGGAAACGATTATGGATTTTATTAAGGGATTATGGCGAGACCTACGCGCAAGACCAGTAGATACGCTGGTGAGATGGCAGGAACAGCGCTTTCTGTGGCTGTTAATGGCCATCGCGATGGGAGGGTTAATTATCCTGGCGCACTCGTTCTTCCAAATCTATCTCTACATGGCGCCGTGCGAACAGTGTGTTTACATTCGTTACGCGATGTTTGTGATGGTAATTGGCGGGGTGATTGCGGCGATAAATCCCAAAAATATCGTGCTGAAGCTGATTGGCTGCATCGCGGCGTTTTATGGCAGCATTATGGGCATTAAGTTTTCTATTAAGCTTAATGGTATCCATCATGCGGTACATAATGCGGACCCCGATTCACTTTTTGGCGTGCAAGGATGTTCGACTGACCCGACCTTTCCTTTCAACTTACCGTTGGCGGAATGGGCACCGGAGTGGTTTAAACCTACCGGAGACTGCGGTTATGACGCGCCTATCGTCCCTGATGGCGTAACGCTCAGTAGCGTACAGCAGTGGTTTGTCGATCTCTACCAGCAGTCCGAAGGCTGGTATCTGCTTCCGCCCTGGCACTTTATGAACATGGCGCAGGCATGTATGTTGGCCTTTGGGTTGTGCCTGATTCTGCTGCTGGTGATGAGCGGCGCCTGGGCATTGAAACTGGCCAGAGGCAAATAACCTGAATAGATAAACCAAAGCAGAGGTCTGCATTCAGGCCTCTGCTTTTCTCACAATAATTTTACCATTCAGCTTATTCGTCGTTCTTTGAAACTGAACAATATGGCACCGAAGGAATACAAAAAAGCCGATGACATCTCATCGGCTTTTTTCAACCATGATCCGTTCGATCAGCTGGCTTTGCGCTCATGCGCCTGGCGGTAAGCCACCAGATCTTCAATCGTGACTACCGCCATATTATGCTGGCCTGCAAACGCGATACACTCCGGCGCGCGCGCCATCGTCCCATCGTCGTTAGTCAACTCGCACAGTACACCTGCAGGTTTAAAACCGGCCAGCGTCATCAGATCGATGGTCGCCTCCGTATGACCGCCGCGCGTCAGCACGCCGCCCGCCTGAGCGCGCAGTGGGAAAACGTGCCCCGGACGGTTAAGATCGGACGGTTTTGCGCCATCCTTAATTGCCGCGCGCACCGTAGTGACACGGTCAGCGGCGGAAACGCCGGTGGTCACGCCTTCTGCGGCTTCAATGGTCACGGTAAAACCGGTGCCGTAGGCGCTGGTGTTGTTTTCCACCATCATTGGTAAGTCGAGCTGCTTACGACGGTCTTCAGTAATACACAGGCAAACAATACCGCTACCGTGACGAATGGTTAACGCCATCTGTTCTACGGTCATCGTCTCTGCGGGGAAAATCATATCGCCTTCGTTTTCACGATCTTCATCATCAAGCACCATCACACCGCGTCCTTCACGCAGCGCATCCAGTGCAAGTTCAACACGTTCAAAAGGCGTACCAAAAGAGGAAAGTAGCGTCTGATTCATGGTAAAAAAACCTCATTAACATTATGGTTACCAGAATCAGGGCAGTCTTAGGAGTGCCGACAAGCGGCAAAAAAATAACGTGAGCGGGTCCATGCCCGACTGGATCGTTACCCTCTCCCATCCGGACTTTAACCGTCGGCCCCGGAATTACACCGGATCTGCTGACCTTTTCGCTATGGCAAAAAGCGCTCGCGGGCTTTCAACCTGCTCTCCGCGTTCCTTCACGGCGCGCCGTGATGAGAAATGCGTTAAACATCGCTGATTTACCGCCGGTGGGGAATTTCGCCCCGCCCTGAGAATAAGCGGGTTAACTATAACGCTATTGATTACCTTCATCAACGCCTTTACTCCGTATGACGTCACACAATTCTGGTTTATGGCGTCCACATATCGCACTACAATAAGAGCTAACACTTACCAGTTCAGGGAAACCACAATGATTGACCCGAAAAAAATTGAGCAAATCGCACGCCAGGTTCATGAGTCAATGCCGAAAGGTATTCGCGAGTTCGGGGAAGATATCGAGAAAAAAATCCGTCAAACGCTGCAATCTCAGCTGACGCGTCTCGATCTGGTGAGCCGCGAAGAGTTTGATGTCCAGACTCAGGTCTTGCTGCGCACCCGGGAAAAACTGGCGCTGCTGGAGCAACGCCTCAGCGAACTGGAAGCTCGCGACAAGCCTGAAGAAGTAAAACCTGCGCCCGCCATCCCGCCAGTCGATCCACAAGAGTAAAAACGTGAACGGGCCTGACGGCCCGCTCATATAAGATCTGAATAATGCCCTGCACCTGTAAAGGGAGCCTGCATTAGTGTTCTAATTCTAACCTTTTCGCCTGAGTCGCCTGCTGGCAGTAAAGCGCGTAACGCTTGCAAAACCAGTCGCGGTGCTCCTCGTCCATATTGCCGGTTACCGCCTGGATATCAACAGGACGCCCCTCCGCCTGCATTCTGGCAAAACTGCGCGCCAGAAAATCGAAATTATTTAATGAATAGACGTTATTGTTGTTCATCAGCATACCCTCCAGTTATTGAATTCTGTTAAGGCTATATGCTTTTTCTAATTTCAGTATTTCCCTATATGTACGGCGGTTTTATACATAACGTGCGCAAATTTAATGCGCAAAATCACAATATTCACCAAAGATAACGACGGATAAATCGCTTTTCGGACTTAAGGAGATATGGGTCACATGATATTGTAACGCAATGAAATAACAAGCATGAAAATTATCACGCGAACACCCTTCTGAAGGCGGCGACAAGGATAGAAAATATGACCTTATTTGCGGAGTATAACAGCCCCTATCTGTTTGCCATCGCGTTCGTTTTCTTTATCGGCGTGCTGGAGATGATTTCGCTGATTTTTGGCCACTTTCTTTCAGGCGCGCTCGACGCCCATCTCGATCATTATGACGCCCTGTCATCCGGCCCTGCGGGCCAGGCGCTTCATTATCTGAATATTGGACGCGTTCCCGCCCTGGTCGTCCTCTGTCTATTGGCCGGTTATTTCGGCCTCTTCGGCATTCTCATCCAGCATGGCGGGATCATGCTCTGGCAAGCGCCGCTCAGCAATCTGCTGCTGGTCCCGTTGAGCATTGTCCTGTCGGTCTTTGCCGTGCATTACAGCGGAAAAATCCTCGCGCCCTGGCTACCCAGAGATGAAAGCTCCGCCC
Source organism: Salmonella sp. SAL03688 (assembly GCF_046551895.1). Lineage (NCBI taxonomy): Bacteria > Pseudomonadati > Pseudomonadota > Gammaproteobacteria > Enterobacterales > Enterobacteriaceae > Salmonella > Salmonella sp. SAL03688. The sequence goes on along the minus strand of NZ_JBGDVI010000004.1, from coordinate 198,746 downwards.
TCCGGGAAGAGGAATTTATCGGCGGCATGGCGATTATTACCGGCCACGCCGCCGTCGCCGGTACACCTTGCGAAGGAAAATTTACCGATAAGTTCGGCCAGATTCACTATTTACTGCTGGAACCCGAAAAGGGAAAAGAATTTAAAAAAGGAGACAAGGTGCTGATTGTCTGCCGACTTTCCGCAACGCGTTATTTGGCTGAGCGTACCTTCTATGTCTAATTGAGAGGAACTTACATAATGGATGATGTTTTTGGCATATTGCCATCATGGATGTTTACCGCCATCGTTGCGGTTATCGTCTTACTAATTATCGGGATCATTTTTGCTCGCCTCTATCGCCGCGCATCTGCGGAACAGGCGTTTGTCCGTACCGGGCTTGGCGGGCAAAAAGTGGTGATGAGCGGCGGCGCTATTGTGATGCCAATCTTTCACGAAATTATTCCGATCAATATGAATACCCTAAAACTTGAAGTCAGCCGTGCTACCGTCGACAGCCTGATCACCAAAGATCGTATGCGCGTTGACGTGGTCGTCGCTTTCTTCGTGCGTGTAAAACCCTCTGTTGAAGGTATTGCCACCGCCGCACAAACGCTTGGCCAGCGAACGCTGTCACCGGAAGATCTGCGTATGCTGGTTGAGGATAAATTCGTTGACGCCTTACGCGCTACCGCAGCCCAGATGACGATGCATGAGCTACAGGATACGCGTGAAAACTTCGTTCAGGGCGTACAAAACACCGTTGCGGAAGATTTGTCGAAAAACGGCCTGGAGCTGGAAAGCGTCTCATTAACCAACTTTAACCAAACGTCCAAAGAGCATTTCAATCCAAACAATGCCTTTGATGCCGAAGGTCTGACGAAACTGACGCAGGAAACCGAACGCCGCCGTCGTGAACGTAATGAAGTGGAACAGGATGTGGAAGTGGCGGTGCGCGAAAAGAACCGCGACGCGCTTGAGCGCAAGCTGGAAATCGAGCAACAAGAAGCCTTTATGACTCTGGAGCAGGAGCAACAAGTTAAAACCCGCACCGCCGAACAAAACGCTAAAATTGCCGCTTTTGAGGCCGAGCGCCATCGTGAAGCAGAACAGACGCGCATTCTTGCTGAGCGGCAGATCCAGGAGACGGAGATCGAACGTGAGCAAGCAGTACGGTCCAGGAAAGTTGAGGCCGAGCGTGAAGTACGTATTAAAGAGATCGAACAGCAACAGGTGACAGAAATCGCCAACCAGACGAAATCTATCGCCATTGCCGCCAAATCCGAGCAGCAATCACAAGCAGAAGCGCGCGCCAACGACGCGCTGGCCGATGCGGTTCGCGCCCAGCAAAACGTAGAAACCACCCGCCAGACCGCCGAAGCGGATCGCGCCAAGCAGGTCGCTCTGATCGCCGCGGCGCAGGATGCGGAAACCAAAGCGGTCGAACTGACCGTTCGGGCAAAAGCAGAGAAAGAAGCGGCAGAATTGCAAGCCGCCGCCATCATCGAACTGGCGGAAGCAACGCGTAAAAAAGGTCTGGCGGAAGCCGAAGCGCAACGGGCGCTGAATGACGCTATCAACGTGCTTTCTGACGAACAAACCAGCCTCAAATTTAAACTAGCGCTCTTACAATCGTTGCCTGCTGTTATTGAGAAGTCTGTTGAACCGATGAAATCCATCGACGGCATTAAGATTATTCAGGTCGATGGCCTCAATCGCGGCGCGACGGCGGGCGACGTCGCCGCTGGCGGCGCTAACGGGGGAAACCTGGCGGAACAAGCGTTATCTGCCGCGCTCACCTATCGTACCCAGGCACCGCTGATCGATTCGCTGTTAAACGAGATTGGCATCGCTGGCGGCTCGCTAAAGGCGCTGACCACGCCGTTGGTTTCATCGGCAACGGATGAGATTAATCGCGAAGCAACGATAAAAGAGCAATAACCCCCCGCCATATCTCCTGTCCCTGGTCATAAGACCGGGGATTTTTTTATCTTTTTTCCACCTTGTCTGTACAAAGCGTTATGACCAGCAGGCCATTTTGCGTGGGCGATCCAGTAACGCAAAATCGGCGGGAGAAAGCCCTTGCGCCAGACAGGCCACTCACCAACAATCGCGATGTCAGCAAGGGGCTGAAACGGGAAAGCCCCTCCCGAGGAAGGGGCTTTAATAAGGAAAGGGTTATGATGCACCAGGTCATCATACTGATTGTTCTGTTACTGATAAGTTTCCCAGCTTACTAACAGCCAATCAGAGGGGGGAGAGATCCCCTCTCACCCTTATTCCTTTACTTTAGGTCGAAAAAAAAGCAGCGTCAACCGCGAGATACGCGTCGAAACAAAATGTCCGACGCGCCTTCAAAATCAGCGCCCGCAGCGTCTGTAACGCCTGATGACGCGGTTTTACTTCTCGCTCTCGGTCTGGATCTTTTTGATGATATTGGTCGTGGAACAACCATCTTCGAAGTTCAGCACCATGACTTCGCCGCCGTTGGCCCAGACCTCTTCGCTGCCCGCGATCTCTTCCGGCTTATAGTCGCCGCCTTTTACCAGCAGATCCGGCAGAATACCGGCAATCAGTCGTTGCGGCGTATCCTCTTCAAAAGAGACAACCCAGTCGACTGACTCCAGCGCGCCCAGCACGATCATACGCTGTTCGAGCGGATTAACCGGACGGCTTTCGCCTTTCAGGCGTTTAGTCGAGGCGTCACTATTGACCGCAACAATCAGGCGGTCGCCCAGTTTGCGCGCGTTCGCCAGATAAGAGACATGGCCCGCGTGCAGAATATCGAAAACGCCGTTGGTCATGACCACTTTCTCGCCACGCTTACGCGCGCTGGCGACGGCCTGTCTCAACTCCTCTTCGGTCATGACGCCGAAGCCGGTATCCGCGCGTCCGCGCACTGCGTTTTCCAGCTCAATAGGGGAAACCGTTGACGTCCCGAGTTTACCTACCACTACGCCCGCCGCCGCATTGGCGAAATAACACGCCTCTTCCAGAGTATTTCCCGCCGCCAGCGTCGCCGCCAGCACGCCGATCACCGTATCGCCCGCACCGGTAACATCATAAACTTCCTGCGCCTGCGTCGGCATATGTAGCGGCGCTTTATTCGGTTGCAGCAGCGTCATTCCCTGTTCGGAACGCGTGACCAACAGCGCGGAAAGGTCGTAATCGGCAATGAGTTTCATGCCACGTTCAACCAGTTCGTCTTCGCTTTTACATTTCCCCGCGACCGCCTCAAATTCAGAAAGGTTTGGCGTCAGCAGCGTGGCGCCGCGGTAACGTTCAAAATCCGTTCCTTTCGGATCGATGAGCACCGGCACGCCCGCCTGGCGCGCCAGGGAAATCATAGTCTGCACGCTGGTCAGAGCGCCTTTGGCATAATCGGACAATACCAGCGCGCCGATCGATCCCAGCGCCTGGTTGATACGCTCATGCAACGGCTGCGGGTCCACGCCCTCAAAGCCTTCTTCAAAATCAAGACGAATGAGCTGCTGATTACGTGATAGTACGCGCAGTTTGGTAATCGTCGGATGCGTCGGCACAGAAACGAAGTCGCACTTCACATTGACCTCCGCCAGCGTTTTGCTCAGCGCGCGCGCGGCGTCATCAATACCCGTCAGGCCGACCAGACGGGCGTTCGCTCCCAGAGACGCAATGTTCATCGCCACGTTCGCCGCGCCGCCCGGACGTTCCTCAACGGTATTTACCTTAACCACGGGCACCGGCGCTTCCGGTGAAATACGGCAAGTGGGGCCATACCAATAGCGATCCAGCATTACATCACCCACAACCATGACGCCTGCACGTTCAAACGCTGGCAGATTTACTTTCATTCCTGTCTCCTGAGAGATTCAAAATTTGCGCGCGATAATAGCATAATTCAAACGGCTACCAGCCACTTCCGCCAGCTTGCCTGCACCAGCGCGCGCTCTTTGCTAAAACATGTCTGCGCCACATGACCGGGAAGCTCCTGCAACGCCAGGTGGTGCAGTTCATCACGCAGTGTGGTGTAGGCTACCGTCAGCGCCTGCGCTTCGTGTTCATCCATAATGCCGTTTTGCGCCAGAAGCTCCAGGATGCGCACGTTATCAGACCAGCGCGTTAATTTAGGTTTTTCATGAGCGTAGCGCAGTACCAGATATTGCGCGATAAACTCAATATCCGTAATACCGCCTTCATCAGCTTTAATATCAAAACGATCGCGATGCTTATTGCCGAGATGCGCCCGCATTTTCTCGCGCATTTCACGCACTTCAGTCTGCAATGTCTTGCCGTCACGCGCCGTCGTCATGATAGTGCGGCGCACCTCATCAAACTGTGAGGTAAGCTGCGGGTCGCCATATACCACGCGAGCGCGTACCAACGCCTGATGTTCCCAGGTCCAGGCTTCATGCTGCTGATAATCGGCAAACGCGTCCGCTGAAGTCACCAGCATTCCCGCCGCGCCAGAGGGGCGTAGACGCGCATCCACCTCATACAAAATGCCGGAGGAGGTGCGCGTACTGAACAGATGCATAATGCGCTGCGCCAGGCGCAGATAAAACTGCCGCCCGTCGATTTCGCGTTCGCCGTTGGTCATGACGTCCATCGGACAGTCATGCAGGAAGATGAGATCCAAATCGGAACTGTAGCCCAGCTCCCATCCGCCCAACTTGCCATAACCGACAACCGCAAACCCCCGCCCCTGGCGCTCGTCCAGATGCGCTGGCTGACCATAACGCGCAACCATTTGCGTCCACGCCTGCTGCACCACAGCATCAATCATCGCCTCCGCCAGCCATGTGAGGTGATCGCTTACTTTCATCACCGGCAGCGTACCGGCAATATCCGCCGCCGCAATCCGCAAAAGCTGTGCCTGTTTAAACTGGCGTAATGCCTCCAGTTGTTGTTCTTCGTCCTCTTCCGGCACGCGCAGCAAATACTGGCGTAATTCGTCGCGGTAAGCGTCGGTAGCCGTCGGCTGATAAAGCGTGCCGGGGTCGAGCAGTTCATCAAGCAACAACGGATAACGCGCCAGTTGGCTCGCTATCATTGGCGAAGCGGCGCAGAGCATAATCAGGTGTTTCAGCGCGCCGGGAAATTCGCTCAGCAGCTCCAGATAGGTGGTGCGAGTGACAATCCCCGCCAGCAACGGCGTTATCCGCGATAGCGTAACAGCGGCGTCTTCGCGAGAGCAGACATCAGCAAGCAGGTGCGGCATCAGTTGGTCCAGCACTTGCCGCCCGCGCGGACCGATAGGGCGTTTATCCAGTTCCTTACGGAAGTCAGCGATGAGGGTCAGAACTTGTCGCCGATCCTCATCGGCTAAATGCGCCAGCACTGGCGTCGAATCATCCTCCTGTAGCGCATCCTGCCATACTTCACGCCACGGCTCTGAACGTTCTTCCTCCTGCGGGATATCGGCTTCATCATCGCCAATTAATTCGTTGAATACGCGGCGTACATTAGCCATATGATCCGTCAGTTCGCCAACAAGCTGCGGCCAGTTCTCCGCCTTCATTCCCCAGGCCAGCCGCGCCCGATTCAGATCGTCGGCAGGCAACGTTTGCGTCTGTTCGTCATTGATGCTTTGCAGCAGATTCTCCAGACGACGTAGAAAAAGATAGGCCACGCGCAGTTGCGCCACGTCATTCTCAGGCAGCAAATGCAGCGCAGCGATAGCATCCAGCGTTGGCAGTAACGAACGCGACTGTAGCGACGGCTCGCGTCCGCCGCGGATGAGCTGGAATACCTGCACGATAAACTCAATTTCACGAATACCGCCCGCGCCAAGTTTAATGTTGTCTTTCAAACCGCGGCGTCGCACTTCGCGGGCGATCATCCCTTTCATATTACGTAGCGACTGGATGACGCTGAAATCGATATAGCGGCGGAAAACGAAAGGCCGCAGCATGGCGCGTAATTCACGAGACCAGGCGTCGTCGTTATCGCCCATTAGCCGCGCTTTCACCATGGCGTAGCGTTCCCAGTCGCGTCCTTGCTCCTGATAGTAATCCTCCAGCGCGGCAAAACTCAGTACCAGCGGGCCGCTGTCGCCAAACGGTCGCAGGCGCATGTCCACCCGATAGACAAAACCATCCATTGTGGGCTGATCCAGCGCTTTGATCAGCCGCTGCCCGAGACGCGTAAAAAACTGGGCGTTATCGAGTTCACGACGCCCGCCCCGGGTCTCGCCATGTTCCGGCCAGGCGAAAATCAGATCGATATCAGACGAAAAATTCAGTTCGCCGCCGCCCAGCTTGCCCATGCCTAAAATCAACAGCGGCTGCGGAACGCCCTGCGGGTTACAGGGGGTTCCCCATTCGCGGCAACAGGCGGCATACAGCCAGTCGCGCGCCCCCACAATGAGCGTCTCCGCCAGATGGCTCAACTGTTGTAAAATAGTCTCATCGTCCACCAGCGACAGCGTCTGCGCCCAGGCGATGCGTACCATGATGCGACGACGAAAAAACCTCAGTTCACGCATCAGCGAGGCGTCGTCACAGACACCTGCCAACGCCTCCTGTAACCAGCCAGCATAATGTCGCCATTCATCAGCCTGCGGCGATGCGGATTCCAGTTCGGCAAGCCACTCCGGATGCGCTATCACGCTATCCAGCGCAAAATCGCTAAATGTAAGTACTGACTTCGCCTGCACGCTAAGCGATGTCTCAGTAAATCCTTCTGGTAGGCGCTCAACAACGGTCTGCCAGTACTGCGATAAGGGTGAAGAGAGCGGCGTCATTTAGGGGATATCCTTTAAATAATGCCGGATGGCGGCATTTCGCCTGACCCGGCCTACAAGTCCGCATACCGTAAGCCTGATAAGCGCAGCGTCATCAGGCGCTTTCTACGGTTCTGATTATCGTTTTCCGCTGTGCAACCAGAACGGCTGCTGGTTAATGGCCTCATTACGGAAATGTTCAATTTCAATACGTTGCCCGATAATAATGGCGTGACGCAATCCCTGCCAGTTCTCCAGCCATGCCTGCGCGATCATCGCATCATAATACCCGGCCAGCAGTAAAACGCTGTCGATATCGCGAGTCAAACGCGGCAACTGGTCGCGATACTTATCACCCAGCGGTTGTCCAAAAACTTTTTTTAATTCAGCAGCATGACGAGAAAGATGAATGTCGGCGAAACGCTTAAAAGAATCGGCCATTTTGGCCTGCGCCTTCGCGTCCAGAAATGGCTGCCAGGCTTTCGTCACCAGCCATTCCGTCAATGCCAGTTTCGCCATCGCCGTTTGCGTACTATAAACGGCTGTGACGGCGGACACCGCGGATGTCATCGTCGCTTCCGCCTGGGTAAGTAGATCACGTAAGTGAGTGCTCGCTTTACGCGGAACAATGCCACCAAAAAGCATTAAGGCATGGCGCACTAATCCCATAGCATCCAGCACGTGTTCTTTCGCCGACTCGCCGCCGCGCAGCCAGAGCTCTTCATGGTACTGCCACTGTGACAACGCCAGATCCAGCGAGGCCTCCAGCCCTTGCTCTACCGTGGCTTTCGCGGCAGTCCGCAGAATTGCCGTTGGTGTATTCTCTCGCGGCGCATTCCCCTGCGCCAGGTGATAACCTCGCGCCGCCTTACTCAGACTGCCCTGACGCAAACCGGTTTGCGACAGCAGTTGCTTCGCCAGTTTTAACACGGCGCGCGTATCGCCGCGAAGCAACTCAAGCTCCAGCTCACAAATCGGTTCGGCAAACTCGCCCGCTTTTACGTCGCCGAGATCGAGCGCAATTTCAATCCTGCTGCCGTCAACGTCCAGACACCATTTTTCCCGGTAAAAATCGGTACTGAACAGCGGCTGTACGTTTGATGCCAGGCCAGCGGGCAGGTTGCCATCAGGCCAGACCTCCGCCGGAAGTTGCGTCAGATCCAGCACGGGTTCGCTTAGCGCGACATTGTATTCGGGTCGCTGGTGCAGCCCGCCCGTTACCCGGCCGGCAATTTTCATGGTCATTTCATAGCGCCCATTTTCACCACGAATACGCAGCCCCATATCATGGCGGCGTAGCCAGTTATCAGGCGTTTCGAAGTAGATATTCAGCAACTGGCTGGGCGCATGATGCTCGCCGCCGAGCGTATGAAGATGATTTCGCAGCGCATCTACGGCGTCGTGATTGACGATAAACTTTAATTCGATTTCCTGAGCCATGGCCTTGTACTTATGGGTTATGTCACATCTGGGAAGATTCTTGGCGAACTTACCCGCATTATTTTTGTCAGTAGATAGTATTTTGCGCCAAATTGCCATGCAACGAGCAATTTGACGGGCGTAAAAGTTTGACGTAGCGGCAAAGGCGACACAGATGATTCCGATTGATGTCGACTACTTTGCGTAGCGACACTGATGCCGTTACTATCGTTCCACTTTCTCTGACAATAACGACAGCCTGATGCCAAAATTACGCCTGATTGGACTAACTTTACTTGCGCTTAGCGCCACCGCCGTCTCTCATGCTGAAGAGACGCGTTACGTTTCTGATGAACTGAATACCTGGGTCCGCAGCGGTCCGGGAGATAATTATCGCCTTGTGGGTACCGTCAACGCCGGCGAGGAAGTCACGCTCTTACAGAGCGATGCCAACTATGGTCAAATTAAAGACAGTTCTGGTCGTACTGCCTGGATACCGTTAAAAGAACTGAATACTACGCCAAGCCTGCGTACCCGCGTGCCGGATCTGGAAAATCAGGTCAAAACGTTGACCGATAAACTCAACAATATTGATACCACGTGGAATCAGCGCACCGCCGATATGCAGCAGAAAGTGGCGCAAAGCGACAGCGTCATCAACGGGCTAAAAGAAGAGAACCAGAAGCTGAAAAACGAACTGATTGTCGCGCAGAAAAAAGTGAGCGCCGCGAATCTGCAACTGGATGACAAACAGCGCACCATTATTATGCAGTGGTTTATGTATGGCGGCGGCGTATTGGGTATTGGCTTGCTGTTAGGGCTGGTGCTGCCGCATATGATCCCAAGCCGTAAACGCAAAGACCGCTGGATGAACTAAATCGCCTTCTCTGCGGCACTGTCTTATCATTAGAGGATGATCGTTTTTAAAAGGAAAGTGGCGTGAAGATTTATCTGGTCGGTGGTGCGGTTCGGGATGCGTTGTTAGGGCTACCGGTTAAAGATAAAGATTGGGTCGTTGTCGGCGCCACGCCGCAGGAGATGCTTGATGCGGGCTACCAGCAGGTAGGCCGTGATTTTCCTGTGTTTCTCCATCCGCAAACTCACGAAGAATACGCGCTGGCGCGTACTGAGCGTAAATCCGGTTCCGGCTACACGGGCTTCACCTGTTATGCCGCGCCGGACGTTACCCTGGAAGCCGATCTCCAGCGTCGCGATCTGACCATTAATGCTCTGGCGCGCGACGATGACGGCCAGATTATCGACCCTTACCACGGGCGCCGGGATCTGGAGGCACGTCTACTGCGCCATGTCTCTCCCGCGTTTGGCGAAGATCCCTTGCGCGTATTGCGCGTGGCGCGTTTTGCCGCCCGTTACGCTCATCTTAGTTTCCGTATCGCCGATGAAACACTGGCGCTAATGCGCGAAATGACCGCGGCAGGCGAGCTGGAACATCTGACGCCGGAACGGGTATGGAAAGAGACGGAAAATGCGCTTACCACCCGCAATCCGCAGGTTTACTTCCAGGTATTGCGCGACTGCGGCGCCCTGCGCGTCCTGTTTCCGGAAATCGACGCCCTGTTTGGCGTACCCGCGCCGGCAAAGTGGCATCCGGAAATTGATACCGGAGTTCATACGTTGATGACGCTGTCGATGGCCGCCATGCTCAGTCCGCAGCTTGATGTCCGTTTCGCCACGCTTTGTCATGATCTGGGCAAAGGCTTAACGCCGAAAAACCTCTGGCCGCGCCATCATGGCCACGGCCCGGCGGGCGTGAAACTGGTCGAACAGTTATGCCAGCGTTTGCGCGTCCCCAATGACCTGCGTGATTTAGCTAAACTGGTCGCCGAATACCACGATCTGATCCACACCTTTCCGATACTCCAGCCGAAAACGATCGTTAAGCTGTTTGACGCCATTGATGCATGGCGTAAACCGCAGCGCGTCGAGCAGATTGCGCTGACCAGCGAGGCCGATGTCCGTGGACGTACCGGATTTGAAGCGTCGGATTACCCGCAGGGGCGCTGGCTGCGCGAAGCCTGGCAGGTGGCCCAAGCGGTACCGACGAAAGAGGTGGTGGAGGCCGGATTTAAGGGCATTGAGATTCGCGAGGAGCTGACCAAGCGACGAATTGCAGCGGTCGCCAGCTGGAAAGAGAAGCGCTGCCCGAACCCCGCCAGCTAAACGCCATCCGGCACGATAAATTGCCTGATGGCGCTGCGCTTATCAGACCGACAAAACAGTTAGGCCGGACAAGGCGGTACTCCGCCATCCGGCACGGTCAATCATCAGAAGAAGACAACGTAAACGGCAGCCGCCACCACAAAGCGGTAAATCGCAAACGGAATAAACGAGATACGCTTAATCAGTTGCAGGAAGGTCTTGATGGCGATCAGCGCCACCACAAACGCCGTCACAAAGCCCACTGCGAACATCGGAATATCCGCTGCGGTCAGGAATGACCAACTTTTGTAGAGATCCAGAACCGTTGCGCCCATCATCATCGGCACAGCCAGTAAGAACGAGAACTCAGAGGCGGCGTAACGGCTGACGCCCATCAGCATCCCACCGGAAATGGTCGCTCCGGAACGCGAGAAGCCCGGCCACAGCGCCAGACACTGGAAACAGCCAATCATAAAAGCCTGACGATACGTCATATCATCCAGCCCCGGCGCGCGCGGTTCTTTCGGCTTCAGGCACTCGGCGGCAATCAGCAACAGACCGCCTACCACCAGCGCGTACATCACGTTAATTGGGTTAAATAGCGACTTGATCGTGTCATGAAAGACTAACCCCAGCACCACCGCCGGAATCATGCCCAGCAGGATGTGAATCAACGTTAATCGACCTTTACTTTCACCTTCACGCTGTAGCGGGCGGCCAAAGTGAATACCGATGAGACCAAACAACCGCCGCCAGAACATCACCACGACCGCCAGAATAGATCCAAGTTGAATCACCACTTCGAATGTCTTGGCCGTATCGCCTTCAAACCCCAGCAGATGACCCACAATAATCATATGGCCCGTGCTGGATACCGGCAAAAACTCCGTCAATCCTTCGACCACACCCAAAATTGCCGCTATCAGCAGCGAGTGCATATCGCTCATCAATAAACCCCTAAAATGAAAAACACTGCAAAAATGGATCTCGCGTTAAGACCCCATATATAACCGTTTGGTTTAAAAAATATAAAATTATTTATTTTTATTTCAGATTATTGCCACGCTCAATAATTACCCCTACGTTCGCCGCGCGCGCGACGGCGCCAGGCTTGCTCAGTTTGATGCGAACCCACGGAGAATTGAATCGGCTAAGCAGCAGATCCGCCACCTCTTCCGCCACGCGTTCGACCAGAGCAAAACGCCCGCCTTCAACATGATTTATCACCGTGTCGGCGATATCCGCGTAACTTAGACAATCTGCGACATCATCGCTTTTCGCCGACTTGCGGTTATCCCATGCCATTTCGATATCGAACACCAGTTTTTGCTCGATAGTCTGTTCCCAGTCGTAAACACCGATAGTGGTGATTACCGAAAGTTGCTCTATAAATACAATATCCATCACGACCTGCCTGCTTTTTGGCTAACCCGGATACCACTTCCGGCGAAATGTGCGTATTATCCACAGAAATAGTAAATAAAACGACACTTTCAATACGGAACAGCTTATGAGTGCAATCGCGCCTGGAATGATCCTCTTCGCGTACCTCTGCGGCTCAATTTCCAGTGCCATTCTGGTTTGCCGCATCGCCGGGCTGCCCGATCCGCGTGAAAGCGGCTCCGGCAACCCGGGCGCGACGAACGTATTACGAATCGGTGGCAAGGGAGCGGCTGTCGCGGTACTTATTTTTGACATCCTTAAAGGCATGTTGCCCGTCTGGGGCGCGTATGCGTTAGGCGTTACCCCTTTCTGGCTGGGGCTTATCGCTATCGCCGCCTGTCTGGGGCATATCTGGCCGGTCTTTTTTGGCTTTAAAGGTGGGAAAGGCGTAGCAACCGCATTTGGCGCCATTGCGCCCATCGGCTGGGATTTAACCGGCGTTATGGCTGGCACCTGGCTGCTGACGGTCCTGTTAAGCGGTTATTCATCGTTAGGGGCGATTGTCAGCGCCTTGATTGCGCCGTTTTACGTCTGGTGGTTTAAACCGCAGTTCACCTTCCCGGTGTCGATGCTGTCATGTCTCATTTTGCTGCGCCATCATGACAACATCCAGCGTCTGTGGCGTCGCCAGGAGACGAAAATCTGGACGAAGCTGAAAAAGAAACGCCAGAAAGATTGAGCTGGAGCTGCGTCTGGAAGAGGGCCTCAACCGTCTGGGGCTCGGCCCACAAGGATTGACCGGCAATAGCTCGGTGATAGGCGTACATATCGAATCCGCCGCGCGTCACCCTTCCACCATTGGCGTGGTTAGGCGCGATTTTCGGCCTGATCTTCCTGGTGCTGCTGATCGTCTCCAGGCTGTTGTGGATGCCCATCGTTTTGCTGTAAATCCGTTGGGGCGGCATGATGTCGCCCCCTTTTTCCGCTTTTACGCCGCCGGCAGCTCGGCCAGCGGCCAGCGCGGACGTACCGTTACGCCAAGATCCGCCGTAACGCCCGCCTTAAACCGCACCATTCCGGCATAGGCGATCATCGCCCCGTTGTCGGTACAAAATTCCGGGCGCGCATAGAACACTTCGCCGCGGCGTTTTTGCATCATTTCGGCAAGCTTCGCGCGCAGCGTGCGGTTAGCGCTGACGCCGCCCGCCATGACCAGACGCTTAAAACCGGTGCTTTCCAGCGCGCGCTTGCACTTGATCATCAGCGTATCCACGACCGCATCTTCAAAAGCGCGCGCGATATCAGCGCGAGTTTGTTCGTCGTCGCCATTACTACGAATGGTGTTAGCGGCAAAGGTTTTCAGACCGGAAAAACTAAAATCCAGCCCCGGACGATCGGTCATCGGGCGCGGAAAGACAAAACGTCCCGCCGTCCCCTGCGACGCCATTTTCGACAGCATCGGGCCACCAGGATAATCCAGCCCCAACAATTTGGCAGTTTTATCAAACGCTTCGCCGGCGGCATCGTCAATCGACTCGCCCAGCAGTTCGTACTGACCAATTCCGGTCACGCTAATGAGCTGCGTATGTCCGCCGGAGACCAGCAGCGCCACAAACGGGAAATCCGGGGGATTATCTTCCAGCATCGGCGCCAGCAGATGCCCTTCCATATGGTGTACAGGAATGGCCGGCACATTCCAGGCAAATGCCAGCGAACGCCCGACGGTTGCGCCGACCAGCAGCGCGCCGACCAGGCCCGGGCCTGCGGTATAGGCCACCGCGTCGATATCGCTCGCCGTCAAACCGGCTTCTTTTAATGCCGCCTGAATCAGCGGCACGGTTTTACGCACATGATCGCGGGAAGCCAGTTCAGGCACTACGCCGCCGTAGTCAGCATGTAATTTCACCTGACTATACAATTGGTTGGCTAACAGACCCTTTTTGTCGTCGTAAATAGCGATGCCGGTTTCATCGCAGGATGTTTCAATACCCAGTACACGCATGACTTGTTTTACCTCGCTCTAATACCGCGCAGTGTAGGTCGAATGCGGGTGGATGTATACCCTCAGTCCCGACTTCGTGTATACTCCCTCCCCTTATAAAAGTCCCTTTCAAAAAAGGCCGCGGTGCTTTACAAAGCAGCAGCAATTGCAGTAAAATTCCGCACCATTTTGAAATAAGCTGGCGTTGATGCCAGCGGCAAACCGAATTAATCAAAGGTGAGAGGCACATGCCGGTAATTAAAGTACGTGAAAACGAGCCGTTCGACGTAGCTCTGCGTCGCTTCAAGCGTTCCTGCGAAAAAGCAGGTGTTCTGGCGGAAGTTCGTCGTCGTGAGTTCTATGAAAAACCGACGACCGAACGTAAGCGCGCTAAAGCTTCTGCAGTGAAACGTCACGCGAAGAAACTGGCTCGCGAAAACGCACGCCGTACTCGTCTGTACTAATCTTTTGAGAGCGGGCTGCTCTCAATTCAGATCGAGTTGTAGTTGTAAGGCCGTGCTTCCGAAAGGAATGCGCGGCTTGTTTTCGTTTATGCATTAGCATATACACAAAATCATTCATGCTGCGTCCAGGCGGCAAGAGAGCAAGTCCCCGGCGCTTACGCAAGTCAGCGACAGGGGTGAGCGAACGTAGCCAACACTACGGCAGCCTGAAGAATGACGTGTATAAAAGGGGCATATGGCTGGACGAATCCCACGCGTATTCATTAATGACCTGCTGGCGAGAACCGATATCGTCGATCTGATCGACGTGCGCGTAAAACTCAAGAAACAGGGCAAGAACTATCACGCGTGTTGTCCATTCCATAATGAGAAAACCCCTTCTTTCACCGTAAACGGTGAAAAACAGTTTTATCACTGCTTTGGATGCGGCGCGCATGGCAATGCGATCGACTTTTTGATGAATTACGACAAGCTCGAATTTGTCGAAACCGTCGAAGAATTAGCGGCCATGCATAACCTGGAAATTCCCTATGAAGCAGGCACCGGGCTTAGCCAGATAGAGCGCCATCAACGGCAAAACCTCTATCAGTTGATGAATGGTCTGAATGACTTTTATCAGCAGTCGCTTACCCATCCTGCGGCAAAACCTGCGCGTGACTATCTGCAAAAGCGCGGTCTGAGCGCTGAAATTATTCAGCGTTTCGCCATTGGCTTCGCGCCGCCAGGTTGGGATAACGCGTTAAAGCGCTTCGGTAATAACAGCGATAACAAGGCATTGTTGCTGGATGCCGGAATGCTGGTCAATAACGAGCAGGGCAGCACTTACGATCGTTTCCGTAATCGGGTCATGTTCCCTATTCGGGACAAACGCGGCAGGGTGATTGGTTTTGGCGGCCGAGTTCTGGGGAACGACACGCCGAAATACCTTAACTCTCCGGAAACGGACATTTTCCATAAAGGCCGCCAGCTATATGGTCTTTATGAGGCTCAGCAATATAGTGCTGAACCGCAACGCTTGCTTGTGGTCGAAGGTTATATGGATGTCGTCGCACTAGCGCAATACGACATTAACTATGTGGTCGCTTCGCTGGGTACCTCAACCACGGCAGACCATATGCATATGTTATTCCGGGCGACGAACAACGTGATTTGCTGTTACGACGGCGACCGGGCTGGCCGTGATGCCGCCTGGAGAGCGCTGGAAACAGCAATGCCTTATATGACCGATGGTCGGCAGGTACGCTTTATGTTTTTACCTGACGGCGAAGACCCGGATACGCTGGTGCGTAAAGAAGGCAAGGCGGCTTTCGAAGCGCGGATGGAGCAGGCGCAGCCGCTCTCTACGTTTCTGTTTAATAGCCTCCTGCCGCAGGTGGATTTAAGCTCGCCGGATGGCAGCACGCAGTTAGCCGCACTGGCGCTGCCGCTCATTAATCAGGTGCCTGGCGACGCGCACCGTATTCAGCTGCGCCAGACGTTGGGGCTGAAGTTAGGCATTTTCGATGATAGTCAGCTTGATCGTTTAGTGCCAAAACAGGCGGAAAGCGGCGTTTCCCGCCCGGCTCCACAGCTAAAACGCACGACCATGCGTATACTGATAGGATTACTGGTGCAAAATCCGGATCTCGCGCCGTTAGTGCCGCCCTTAGACGCGCTGGATCAGAATAAGCTGCCTGGACTTGGCTTATTTAAAGAATTGGTCAAAACTTGTTTGGCTCAGCCAGGTCTTACTACCGGACAACTTCTGGAACTCTACCGTGGCACAAATGATGCTGCGACCCTTGAAAAATTATCGATGTGGGACGATATAGCAGATAAGGCGATTGCCGAAAAAACCTTTACCGACTCACTCAACCATATGTTTGATTCGCTGCTGCAACTGCGACAAGAAGAGCTGATCGCTCGCGATCGCACTCACGGTTTAAGCAGCGAAGAACGCCGAGAGCTCTGGACGTTAAACCAGGAGCTGGCCAGAAAATGAATTTAACGGCTTAAATGCCGCATATCGATCGGGAAGCCCCCGACAGCCGCAGTGAGAGGCAGCGGCCAAAATATAAGTATGCCCTCGCTTTAAATGTCGACAGCTATACCGTCGACACCAATCAAACGAATAAGTGTGGATACCGTCTTATGGAGCAAAACCCGCAGTCACAGCTGAAACTTCTTGTCACCCGTGGTAAGGAGCAAGGCTATCTGACCTATGCTGAGGTCAATGACCATCTGCCGGAAGATATCGTCGATTCAGATCAAATTGAAGATATCATCCAAATGATCAACGACATGGGTATTCAGGTAATGGAAGAAGCGCCTGATGCCGATGATCTGCTGCTGGCTGAAAATACCACCAGCACCGATGAAGATGCGGAAGAAGCTGCTGCACAAGTTCTGTCCAGTGTTGAGTCTGAAATCGGTCGTACGACTGACCCGGTACGCATGTATATGCGTGAAATGGGCACTGTTGAACTGTTGACCCGGGAAGGCGAAATCGACATCGCTAAACGTATCGAAGACGGGATCAACCAGGTTCAATGCTCCGTTGCCGAATACCCGGAAGCCATTACCTATCTGCTGGAACAGTACGATCGCGTTGAGGCTGAAGAGGCTCGTTTGTCCGATCTTATCACCGGCTTTGTCGATCCGAACGCGGAAGAAGAGATGGCGCCGACCGCAACTCACGTCGGTTCTGAACTCTCCCAGGAAGACCTGGATGATGACGAAGACGAAGATGAAGAAGACGGCGACGATGACGCCGCCGATGACGACAACAGCATTGACCCTGAACTGGCACGCGAAAAATTCGCTGAGCTGCGCGCGCAATACGTCGTTACGCGCGACACCATCAAAGCGAAAGGCCGCAGCCATGCTGCCGCGCAGGAAGAGATTCTGAAGCTGTCTGAAGTGTTCAAACAGTTCCGTCTGGTACCGAAGCAATTCGACTATCTGGTCAACAGTATGCGCGTGATGATGGATCGCGTGCGTACCCAGGAACGTCTGATCATGAAGCTCTGCGTCGAGCAGTGCAAAATGCCGAAGAAGAACTTTATCACGCTGTTTACCGGTAACGAAACCAGCGAAACCTGGTTCAACGCCGCTATCGCGATGAACAAACCGTGGTCGGAAAAACTGCACGATGTCGCGGAAGAAGTGCAACGCTGCCTGCAAAAACTGCGGCAGATTGAAGAAGAAACCGGTCTGACCATCGAACAGGTGAAAGACATCAACCGTCGCATGTCTATCGGGGAAGCGAAAGCCCGCCGTGCGAAGAAAGAGATGGTTGAAGCGAACTTGCGTCTGGTTATTTCTATCGCTAAGAAATACACCAACCGTGGCTTGCAATTCCTTGATCTGATTCAGGAAGGCAACATCGGTCTGATGAAAGCGGTAGATAAGTTCGAATACCGTCGCGGCTACAAGTTCTCCACCTACGCTACCTGGTGGATTCGTCAGGCGATCACCCGCTCTATCGCGGATCAGGCGCGCACCATCCGTATTCCGGTGCATATGATTGAGACCATCAACAAGCTCAACCGTATTTCTCGCCAGATGCTGCAAGAGATGGGCCGCGAGCCAACGCCGGAAGAGCTGGCTGAACGGATGCTGATGCCGGAAGATAAAATTCGTAAGGTGCTGAAGATTGCCAAAGAGCCAATCTCCATGGAAACGCCGATCGGCGACGATGAAGATTCGCATCTGGGTGATTTCATCGAGGATACCACCCTCGAGCTGCCGCTGGACTCTGCCACTACCGAGAGCCTGCGTGCCGCAACGCACGACGTTTTGGCTGGCCTGACCGCTCGTGAAGCGAAAGTGCTGCGTATGCGTTTCGGTATCGATATGAACACCGACCACACGCTGGAAGAAGTGGGTAAACAGTTCGATGTTACCCGCGAACGTATCCGTCAGATCGAAGCGAAGGCGCTGCGTAAACTGCGCCACCCGAGCCGTTCTGAAGTGCTGCGCAGCTTCCTCGACGATTAATTCGCCGCACAGGTATAAACGCCGCCGCAAGGCGGCGTTTTTTTATCAGGCCATGCGCAAGCGCCCTATTTGGCCTGCAGAATTTCTACACAGCGCGAGTATTCGCGCCCTCATTCCCCATTGCTATAGCCCACGCATAATGAGCGCTTGATCCAGTTCGCGATAGGCCTCGACCAGTTTTTCCGTTTTAATTCGGTTTAAGCCGCTGGGATTCGGCAACACCCACACCATCGTCGCGCCAATGGCGATCTTTTGTTTACCCCAGGCGATACCGCGCTGGCTGAATCCCTGTTCAAAAGCCTGTTTACCAAGCACCGCCAGCGCCGCGGGCTGGTAGTCCTCTATTTTTTCAATCAGGTTGCGTCCGCCGCTACGTAATTCATGCAACTTCACCTCAGTCGCTTGTACCGTCGGTCGGTCGACGAGTTTCGTTACCCCGCAGCGAAAATCCAGTAATTTTTCCGCCTCTTCCGGTTTCAACTGTCGATCGGTGAAACCGGCCAAATGAATAACTTTCCAAAAACGATTCGCGGGATGTGCAAACGGAAAGCCGGTATTCGCCGAGGAGAGTCCCGGATTGATGCCGCAAAAAACCACCCGTAGCCCTGGCGCCAGTATGTCCTTAACCATTATTACTCCTGAGCAATACAACGTTCTTTAAGTATAACGGGTTGAAAACACATTGTTTATAAAAACAGCACCCGCACGGTTACGGCTGGATTACAGCGTAAAGTTACATTATAATCCACCGCCACGGCCCCTTAGCTCAGTGGTTAGAGCAGGCGACTCATAATCGCTTGGTCGCTGGTTCAAGTCCAGCAGGGGCCACCAAATTTTAGCTTTAAAATCATATAATTAAGCCACTCTAAAGAGTGGCTTTTTTGTTTCTGACAGGGCTCGCCCCATACCGCTATTTACGATGCCAATAGGCTGCCGCACGTACCAGGTGTGGATCAAACCCCTTTTCAAAGCACTGACTTAAACGTTTTACCGTTTTGCCTTCGCCAGTAATCCAGATGAAATAGTCTGATTCTGGTATTGTCAGCTGCGACAGGCGCGTTTGCATTGCCTGTTCATCGCCGCCAACAACATATTCCACAGTAATATCCGTCAAATGGGCGAGATAATCGCGGTATGCCGCATCCTGAATGCTCACCAGCGCGGTTACCGCAGGGCGCACAGGCAGACGGCTAAGCGATTCCAGACGACGACGTAGCGCAGGCATACCGGACTCATCGCAGACATAAACCTGACAGGCATAATCTTCCGGCACCACCAGCGAACCGCGCGGCCCGCCGATCGTCAGTATATCGCCTTCACGGGCTTCCATTGCCCAACGGCTGGCTACGCCGCCATCGTGGATAAAGAAATCCAGCGCCAGCTCGCGACGCGCCTCGTCATACAGCGGCGTGTAATCCCTGGAGACCGGACGAACGCCCTCCCCCCAGATAATGCCTTCCTCAGTGACTGTCGGAGGCGTAAAGCGACAGCCTGGCTCAGGGAAAAAAACTTTCGTGTGATCGTCAAAGCCCAGGGAGGTGAAACCGTCCAGCGCCTCGCCGCCAAGTACGATCCGCTGAAATCCTGCGCTAATACGTTCTACCCGCAGAACGGTCAGCTCGCGAAAACGCAGTTCATTACGAACACGCTGTGGGTAGCGTACGGATGATGTCGTCATTTTTTGCCTTCGTGAAGTAATACGATATATCTAAATCAAAGCTTTAAATGATAATGATTGTTAATCAGTAAAAATGCAACTGTTTTTTGATAGTGTCCTGGCAACACGTCGCTAACTATAACCTTAAAATAAAACATTATAAATTAATAGCTTATATAAACAATCGCTTTTACCCTTGCTAAAAAGCATCATTTAGATATAAATTAGATATATCTAAATAAGCAGGAGGCAATGATGCAAAATCAACATGAAGGGTGTTGCAAAAACAGGGATCATAAGCACGACGGCTGCTGTAAAGATCGAGAACATCAGCATGAAGGCTGCCATAGCGCGCATCAGCATGAGAACGCCAGTTGCGGCGGCGAACACCGTCATGGACACGGCTGTGGTCGTCATGGACAGGGCGGTGGTCGACGTCAGCGATTTTTTGGCCACGGGGAACTTCGGCTGGTCATTCTTGATATCCTGACCCGGGACGCCAGCCACGGCTATGAACTGATTAAAGCGATAGAAAACCTGACGGGGGGCGGCTATACGCCAAGCGCTGGCGTGATCTACCCTACGCTGGATTTTTTACAGGATCAGCAATTTATCACGATTAGCGACGAAGAAGGCGGGCGGAAAAAAATCGCGATTACCGCGAACGGCGCGCAATGGCTTGATGAAAATCGCGAACACCTGACGCATATTCAGGCGCGGCTAAAAGCCCGTTGTGTGGGCATGGAGTTACGTAAAAATCCGCAGATGAAGCGGGCGCTGGATAACTTCAAGGCCGTGCTGGATCTGCGGATAAACCACAGCGATATCAACGACGCGCAAATCAAACGCATTATCGGCGTGATTGATCGCGCGGCGCTGGAAATCGCCGAACTGGATTAAGCGGGCTGCGTGTCCTCTTCGCGGACGCGGAACACGTTAACCAGCTCTTTTAAATGTAACGCCTGTTCGTTCAGCGACGCTGCGGCGGCAACAGACTCTTCCACAAGGCAGGAGTTTTGTTGCGTGGCGGCGTCAATCAGGCCAATCGCGCTGTTAATCTGCGAAATACCGTCAGTTTGCTCACGGCTGGCCTGCCCAATCTCGCGTAATATCACATCCATCTCTTCGACGTTATCCACCATGCCATTAATCAGGGCGCTGGCTTTCTCCACCAGGTGCATCCCTTCCTGAGTCTGACTGGTTGAATCTTCAATCAAATTACGGATTTCACTGGCTGACGAGGCGCTCTTTTGCGCCAACTGGCGAACCTCTCCGGCGACAACGGCAAAACCACGTCCATGTTCGCCCGCACGCGCCGCTTCAACCGCCGCGTTCAGCGCCAGAATATTGGTCTGAAAGGCAATGGAATCAATGATATTGATGATATCCGACATACGATTTGCCGTATCGTTAATGACGCGCATTTTCTGCGTCACTTGATTCATCATCTCCCCATTGTTTTTCACCACGCTGGCGGCGCCGGCAGAGAGTTTGGTCGCTTCACTGGTATGGTCAGCTGTGTTTTTAACCGTGGCGGTAATCTGTTCCATCGACGCCGCCGTTTCTTCAACCGAGCTGGCCTGTTCTTCCGTACGCGCGGCCAAATCCTGGTTACCGGCGACAATTTGCGCCGCCGCCGTGGAGATACTCTCCGAACCGTTTTGCACTTCCTGTACGATATCCAGCAGACGCGTTTTCATCGCCATTAATGCTTGCAGTAGTACGCCTGTTTCATCTTTATAGTCGGTGGTGATATGGCGAGTCAGATCGCCATCGGCAATCGCCTCGGCAAAGCGTACTGCGTCATCAAGCGGTCGGGTAATGGAACGTACGATATACCATCCCATTACGCATCCGGCAGCGATGCTTATCAGCGCCAGGGTAATTAACAGCGTCCGGTTAGTTTTAAAATCTCCTTCGACCTGCACGCCCGCGTTGTGCATCTGCGCATCCTGAACGGCGATAAGTTCCTGAACTTTGTCCTTATAGACCTTTTGCACTTGCACCGTTCTGGTCATCATCTCCTGAATGGCCGCCTGACGATTATGGCTTTGAATATCTTGCAAAATACGGAATCTGGACTCCAGGTATTGCTGGCGCGCTTCACGGATCTCGGTAATGATTTTCTGCGAAGCCGCATCGTGACGATTGCTGGAAAGCTCATCCAGTAACGCCGTAATACGCTGGCTTATTTCATCCAGCTCTTTCTGCGAACTCTGGCTCCAGCGCCCCTCTTCATCCAGTAACATGAGCTGCTGCGCGATGATGAAATCATTAAAATTATCGATTAACAGATTGGCTTTTACCGTGGTGGGATAATCATTGGTAATAATGTTCTGCATACCCGTATTAGCCCGATCAAGGCTAAACAAAGACAGAGCGGAACTCACCACCATGAGAACAATGAATAAGCCAAAGGCCATAAATAATTTTGAACGTATTTTAATGTTATGCAAAAACATATTTTCTCCCTGGGATTGCATATCCTCATACAGGAAGATTTATCGGCAATAATGTTACTAACTTTATGATATTGATCGCTTTTTATTTCGGAGCATTATTAGTAAGTAATATTTATTGTTCACAGAAAGATGAACCAAAAGTGACATAAATTGGCACTAATAATGAAAGAAATACGCTAAAAGGTTAACCATTTCTTATTTATTAACTGAGTTTATACCTATTAATAGGTAGACAAGGGAGAAGGAATAAATATCACATTATTTTTAACATCACAGGCCACTGATACTCTCTATGATGGCAGGCACCGCCTTCTATCAGAGCGCATCCGCCCGGTAAGCTTGTTGCTACCGGGCGGACGTTATTACCGTTGCGACCTACAAATAAATTTAATGCAGTACCGTGACCGCATCCTCCAGCCGGCTGGCACGGTGTTTTACCATCGCGGAGACTTGTGCGCTCTCTTCCACCAGCGCCGCATTCTTCTGGGTTATGCGGTTCAACTCGTCCACGGCGCGAGTCAGGCTGGAAAGCCCATCTGTCTGTTCCTGCGTCGACTGGCTGATCCGTGCGATAAGCAGGGTGACATTTTGCACCTGGGCTACAATGTCATCCATGGTACGGCCTGCGGCGTGAACCTGCTCGGAGCCTGACTGCACCTTTGTTGCGCTGGCGTCAATTAATTTACGAATATCGTTCGCCGCATTAGCGCTACGGCTGGCAAGATGACGTACCTCGCCAGCAACCACGGCAAACCCTTTCCCCTGCTCACCCGCTCTCGCCGCTTCTACCGCCGCATTCAGCGCCAGGATATTCGTCTGAAAAGCGATATCGTTAATTAGCGTGGTGATCGTCCCGATACGTTGCGTACTGTGAGCGATATCATCCATCGTTTTAATCACCGTATCCATCGCCTCACCTCCCTGAGTCGCCGCGCTACTGGCCGCCATGGAAAGCTTATCCGCAGCGGAAGCCGTCTCGGAATTGAGCTTCACGGACTCCGCCATCTGGTTCATGGTCGTTACCGTTTCCTGAACATTCTCCACGGTCTGACGGGTGTGTTCGTTCAGATCATTGTTACCCTTCGCCAGCCTTTCACTGCCGTTTCTGACGCTGGAAACCTGACTTGATACGTCATTGATCAGCCAGCGGCACATCAAGCCAAGCTGCCCCACGGCCCTCAGCGTCAGCCCCAACTCATCGCTACGATTAAGATGTTGTACGCTGTTGCGTTCGCCGGTCGCCACTTTCAGCGCCTGCGTCGCCACATTTTCAATGGGACGCACAATTTGCCATTCCAATAGCGCCGTACCTGCCAGCATCGCCAACGCGCCCAAAAACAACGCCTGCCATGAGGCATCCGTACCGAACAGCGCCAACGCCAGCATTACGGCCATTAGCCCCATAATGCTACGCACTCGCCAGCGAACAGGCATAGCGGGCAGTTTGCCCAGCAAGCCCTGACGAACCACCAGGCCTTTATGAATACGTTTACTACACCGCCCTTCATTTAGCGCCTGATATAAAGGCTCGACGGCGGCAATCTCATCATCCGTGGCGCGGGTACGGATCGACATATATCCCGTCACACGCCCTTCACGTATCATCGGTACCGCGTTGGCCCTCACCCAATAATGGTCGCCGTTTTTACGCCGGTTTTTCACAATGCCGCTCCACGGTTCGCCCTGTTTTAGGGTGTACCACATATCTGCGAAGGCAGCTTTCGGCATATCCGGATGACGCACCAGATTATGTGGCTGCGCCAGTAACTCGTTTAACTGATAGCCGCTCACCTGGACAAAAGTGTCATTGGCGTGAGTGATATAGCTTTCCAGGTCGGTCGTAGACATCAGAGTGGTATCATCATCCAGCGGGGTATTTAGCTGGCTGACGTAGGGATGAGAAGACATGATAGCGTCCTGTGCAGGTTATCTGGATGTTAATTTTTCGCTCAGATGTTA
The DNA here is from genome assembly GCF_046551895.1 of Salmonella sp. SAL03688. Taxonomy (NCBI): domain Bacteria; kingdom Pseudomonadati; phylum Pseudomonadota; class Gammaproteobacteria; order Enterobacterales; family Enterobacteriaceae; genus Salmonella; species Salmonella sp. SAL03688. The sequence goes on along the minus strand of NZ_JBGDVI010000004.1, from coordinate 174,602 downwards.
TTTCGGCGCTAATCTATTTATCTTTAGTTGTTAAAATTGCTCTGGATCGCAATTTGCGATTAATCCTTAATATTTGTACGATTTTCACCTCATCCTGCGCCTTATTTTCATTATGAAATTGTTTAGCATGGACAACCTTTTTCTTTAAAATCTGCCCTGGCTCACCTTTTTCTCACGCCGCCGCTAACGCAACACACCGTAAACCGTAAAACAAGATCTGCTCAAAATGCATCCAATTGTTAACGCATGACATTAAATGTTGTGTAAATGTGATTATTCCTGGTGTTTATCCCGATTTTCACTATGGGCTTAGACCCCCGCTAATCCCTGCAATACTTAATTCAGTATCATGTGATACACGGCCCTCTGGAGCTCATTTTGAACAGGTTACCTTCCAGCGCATCGGCTTTGGCCTGTAGCGCGCACGCACTGAATCTCATCGAGAAGCGAACGCTAAACCATGAGGAAATGAAAGCACTAAACCGAGAGGTCATTGACTACTTTAAAGAGCATGTAAATCCAGGATTTCTGGAATACCGGAAATCTGTTACCGCCGGCGGGGATTACGGAGCCGTAGAGTGGCAAGCGGGCAGTTTGAATACGCTTGTCGACACCCAGGGGCAGGAGTTTATCGACTGTCTTGGGGGGTTTGGCATCTTTAACGTGGGGCACCGTAATCCTGTTGTGGTATCCGCCGTCCAGAATCAACTCGCAAAACAACCTCTCCACAGCCAGGAGTTACTTGACCCCTTGCGGGCGATGCTGGCAAAAACGCTGGCGGCGCTGACACCGGGGAAACTCAAGTACAGCTTTTTCTGTAACAGCGGCACCGAATCCGTCGAAGCGGCGCTAAAACTGGCAAAAGCGTATCAGTCGCCGCGCGGCAAGTTTACCTTTATCGCCACCAGCGGCGCATTTCATGGCAAATCATTGGGCGCGCTCTCCGCCACGGCCAAATCCACCTTCCGCAGACCCTTTATGCCTTTACTGCCGGGCTTCCGCCATGTGCCGTTTGGCAATATCGACGCGATGAGCATGGCATTTAGCGAAGGCAAAAAAACGGGCGACGAGATAGCAGCCGTGATTCTGGAGCCTATTCAGGGTGAAGGCGGCGTGATCCTGCCGCCGCAGGGATACCTGACAGAGGTACGTAAGCTCTGTGACGAATTCGGCGCGCTGATGATTCTGGATGAAGTACAAACCGGCATGGGGCGTACCGGCAAGATGTTTGCCTGTGAGCACGAAAATGTGCAGCCTGATATTCTGTGTCTGGCGAAAGCCCTGGGCGGCGGCGTGATGCCGATTGGCGCCACCATCGCGACTGAAGAGGTGTTTTCGGTTCTGTTCGACAACCCCTTCCTGCATACCACCACTTTTGGCGGTAATCCGCTGGCTTGTGCTGCCGCGCTGGCGACCATTAACGTCCTGCTGGAGCAAAATCTCCCGGCCCAAGCGGAACAAAAAGGCGATACGCTCCTGGATGGTTTTCGACAACTTGCGCGTGAATATCCCAATCTGGTACACGATGCGCGCGGCAAAGGTATGTTGATGGCCATTGAATTTGTCGATAACGAAACGGGCTACCGTTTTGCCAGTGAGATGTTCCGTCAACGCGTGCTGGTCGCTGGTACGCTGAATAATGCGAAAACAATTCGTATTGAGCCACCGCTCACGCTAACCATTGAACTGTGCGAACAGGTATTGAAATCAGCGCGTAATGCGCTGGCGGCGATGCAGGTGAGCGTTGAAGAGGTTTAAAAACGATGCCGGATGGCGCTATGCTTATCCGGCCTGTTTTCCCCGGGTCGCAGCCTCTTTTTTGAATCCCATCACAATCACCACATTCCCCTTTTCCCTTTTACCTCGCGACGGCTACAGTAGTAACTCATCCGACCACATAACAATAATTTTACATACTGGATACGCTTATGAGCTACCCGTCGCTGTTCGCCCCGCTCGATCTGGGCTTTACTACTCTCAGAAACCGCGTGCTGATGGGATCGATGCACACGGGTCTGGAAGAACATCCTGATGGCGCCGAGCGCCTGGCGGCATTTTATGCCGAGCGCGCGCGACACGGCGTAGCGTTAATCGTCACCGGCGGTATTGCGCCCGTTCCCTCCGGGGTCGTGATGACCGGCGGCGCGATGCTGAACGATGCCAGCCAGTTAACGCCTCACCGCGTGGTGACCGATGCCGTACATGCGCAAGGCGGTAAAATCGCGCTGCAAATTCTGCACACCGGACGTTACAGCTATCAGCCGCACCTGGTCGCGCCGTCGGCAATTCAGGCGCCAATCAACCGCTTTATGCCACATGAACTGACGCATGATGAAATCTTGCAGTTAATCGACGACTTCGCGCATTGCGCGCAGCTGGCGCGGGAAGCAGGCTACGACGGCGTAGAGGTGATGGGATCAGAGGGCTATCTGATTAATGAATTTCTCACCCGGCGAACTAACCATCGCGATGACGAATGGGGCGGCGACTATGCCAATCGTATGCGCTTCGCGGTTGAGGTAGTACGCGCGGTACGCCAGCGGGTAGGGAACGACTTTATTATTATCTATCGCCTGTCGATGCTCGATCTGGTGGAAAATGGCGGCACGTTCGACGAAACGGTACAACTGGCGCAAGCCATTGAAGCCGCAGGCGCAAGCCTAATTAATACCGGCATTGGCTGGCATGAGGCGCGAATCCCGACCATCGCCACGCCAGTACCGCGTGGCGCCTTTAGCTGGGTGACGCGGAAACTCAAAGGTCATGTGTCGGTTCCGCTGATCGCGACCAATCGCATTAACGATCCGCAGGTCGCCGAGACGATCCTGACGCGCGGCGATGCCGATATGGTGTCGATGGCGCGTCCCTTCCTTGCCGATGCCGAATTCCTGACTAAAGCGCAATCCGGACGCGCAGATGAGATCAACACCTGTATCGGCTGTAATCAGGCCTGTCTGGATCGGATCTTCATCGGCAAAGTGACCTCCTGTCTGGTGAACCCACGCGCCTGTCACGAAACCCACATGCCGATAACGCCGGCCATACGCAAAAAGAATCTGGCCGTTGTCGGCGCAGGCCCGGCGGGGCTGGCTTTCGCGATTAACGCCGCGTCGCGCGGCCATCATGTCACGCTGTTTGACGCCCAGAGTGAAATTGGCGGTCAGTTTACTATCGCCAGGCAGATCCCGGGTAAAGAGGAGTTTTACGAAACGCTGCGCTACTACCGTCGAATGATCGATGTTACTGGCGTTACGCTGAAACTGAACCAACGGGTGAACGCAGAGGATCTTCAGCCGTTTGACGAAGCGATCCTCGCCTGCGGAATAGTACCGCGACGCCCGCCGATAGACGGTATCGATCATCCAAAGGCATTGACCTACCTGGAGGTATTGCGCGATAAGGCGCCGGTTGGTAAACGAGTGGCGATCATCGGCTGCGGCGGGATCGGTTTTGACACGGCCATGTATCTGAGCCAGCACGGCGAATCCACCAGCCAAAATATTGCTGAATTTTGTACGGAATGGGGAATTGATACCAGCCTGCAACAGGCAGGCGGTCTGCGCCCGGAAGGCCCACGCCTGGCACGTAGTCCACGGCAAATCGTCATGCTGCAACGCAAAGCCAGCAAGCCGGGCGAAGGATTAGGTAAAACCACCGGCTGGATCCATCGCGCGACGTTACTGGCGCGCGGCGTGAAGATGATCCCGGCGGTCAGTTACCAGAAGATCGACGACGACGGATTACATCTCTTGATCGGCGGCGAACCGCAGTTGCTGGAAGTGGATCATGTGGTGATCTGCGCCGGACAAGAACCCCGCCGTGAACTGGCGGACCCGTTACGCGCCGCAGGTAAAACGGTACATCTTATCGGCGGATGCGATGTCGCGATGGAGCTGGATGCCCGACGGGCGATTGCCCAGGGCACCCGACTGGCGCTGGAGATTTAACGACTTTACCTGATGGCGCTGCGCTTGTCGGGCTTACGCCGTCATACCGGTTTTATAGGCCGGTATGACGCTTGAGCGCCTTATCGACGGCGTCCCTGCTTCACCGCTTTCAAAATAACAAATTTATTGTTGGTTGCTATCGTCGCGCAATTACCGAAAATCTTCTTCAGCTTGTGGAAATAGTCCAGATGGCGGTTCGCCACAATATACAGTTCGCCGTTGATTTTCAGGCAGCGGCGGGCATGATGGAACATCTCCCAGGCGATATTATCCGTCAGCGCATGTTTCTGGTGGAACGGCGGGTTGCAGAACACAGCGTTAAAACGGAACGGCTCCACGCCGGAGAGCGCGTTGTTGATCATAAATTCGCAGCGTTCGAACGCTTCCGGCAGGTTCGTTTCTACATTCAAACGGCTGGAATCTACCGCCATCGGCGATTCATCGACAAATACCACGTTCGCCTGCGGATTTTTCGCCAGTAAGCTCAGGCCAATCACCCCATTGCCGCAGCCGAGATCGACAATCTCCCCGTCGAGGTTTTCCGGCAAATGCTGCATAAAGAAGCGCGCGCCGATATCCAATCCGGTACGAGAAAACACATTCGCGTGGTTGTGAATCGTCCAGCCTGTATCTTCCAGTTTCCAGCTTAGCGTTTGCGGCGCGTCGGCCAGTTGCGGATGACTGAAGGTACAGTTAATCAGGCGCGCTTTCTTCCACGCCAGCGTCGTCGTGGTTGGGCCCAGCACTTTTTCAAACAGTTCCAGCGTAGAGGTATGAATATCACGCGCTTTCGCGCCGGCGATAATACGCGTTTGCGCCGTAACGACCTTACGCAAAGCGCGTAACTGCTGTTCCAGCAACGCCAGCGTTTTCGGTACTTTAATCAATACCACGCCCGGCGCCTGCGGGTAGTCAGCGGTACTGTCGAGAAACGTTACGCTGGACTCCGCGATGCCGTTATGACGTAAATTCTCTCGCGTACCCAGTTCGCTTAAATACGAATCGCCAATACTGTATGGCGAATGCTCCGCCAGCGCACAGCTTAGCGCGCCAAACGTATCATTCAGGATCAGCACCGGGCCGCGAATTTCCGTCTCATCCAACTGTTGCAGCAGATACTCATCGGCCGCCTCCCACGCCAGAAGCGGGTTAACATCATCCGTTTGCGGAAAACGTTTCAGCGTCAGTGAACGGAAACCGTCGTCTACGTGGCTCATTAGGCCTCCTGAATGGTAAAATTGCGGCGTTATCCCTGAAAAGGGTGCGTGAGTATACACTTTTTATCAGCAACATGGAGCTTTGATGACCTCACTAACTTACCTTCAGGGGTATCCGGAACATCTCCTTGCCCAGGTGCGCGCCTTAATCGCCGAGCAGCGCCTGGGAGCAGTGCTGGAAAAACGTTATCCCGGCGCGCATGATTACGCCACTGACAAAGCGCTATATCACTATACTCAGGAACTGAAAAGTCAGTTTCTGCGCAATGCGCCGCCCATCAATAAAGTGATGTATGACAGCAAGATCCATGTGCTGAAAAATGCGCTGGGACTGCATACCGCTGTCTCGCGCGTTCAGGGCGGCAAGCTCAAGGCAAAGGCGGAGATCCGCGTCGCCACCGTGTTTCGTAACGCCCCGGAGCCATTCTTACGGATGATTGTGGTTCACGAGCTGGCGCACCTGAAAGAGAAAGATCATAACAAAGCGTTTTATCAGCTCTGCTGCCATATGGAGCCGCAGTACCATCAACTGGAGTTTGATACGCGACTGTGGCTGACGCATCAGGCGCTGTCGGCACAATAAATTCTGAAAATGCCCCTTCCCCCGTATCTTTTTAACGGCGTGGGCATAAAATCGGCGCGTTCACATTTCGCTCATTGCCTGCCGCACGTCAAGGATGACGATCTGTAGAGGGTATTTTTTATCCACCGCCAACGGAACCGCGCAACAACCATGCTCTCACAATGTGCCCGTTTTATCCGCCGCCTCTGTTTTACACGCCGGGCGTTAACAGTGGCGTGTTTTCTGCTTGTCGCAGCAGGCGTCGCGCTTTTCTATTCCAACTGGCTTATCGTCAACGCCTCACAGCATCTGACATGGAATGACATTCAGACCGTTCCCGCCCGCAACGTCGGGCTGGTGTTAGGCGCGAAACCCGGCAATCGGTATTTTACCCGGCGGATTAATACTGCCGCCGCGTTGTATCACGCCGGTAAAGTGAAGTGGCTGTTAGTCAGCGGCGATAACGGCAAAAAAGAGTACGATGAACCTTCGGCGATGCAGCAGGCGCTGATAGCGAAAGGTGTGCCGGAAGCGGCCATTTTTTGTGATTATGCCGGATTCTCCACGCTGGACTCCGTGGTTCGCGCCCGGAAAGTGTTTGGCGAAAGCCGCATTACGATTATCTCGCAAGCATTTCATAATCAACGGGCGATCTGGCTGGCGCAACAATATGGCATTGACGCTATCGGCGTTAACGCGCCGGATCTGAATAAAAGGCACGGAACCTACACACGACTTCGGGAAAAGCTGGCGCGGGTTAGCGCAGTGCTGGATGCCAAAATTTTGCACCGTCAGCCTAAATATCTGGGCGCTGGCGTCACTATTGGGGCTGATAGCGCACACGGGTGCCCTTCTCGCCAGTAAAATGCCAGAGTGCGTCGCAGCGCACTGGCAAGGGCGGAAAGGCGTGCTACATTGACGAAAAATCCCTTTCTGGAGTCCGCTGACGTTTATGATACGTTTCGCTGTAATTGGGACTAACTGGATCACGCGCCAGTTTGTCGACGCCGCCCATGAAACCGGCAAATTCAGGCTCGCCGCCGTTTACTCCCGTAGTCTTGAACAGGCGCAGTCTTTCGCAAATGATTATCCCGTCGAGCATCTGTTTACCTCGCTGGAAGCGATGGCGCAAAGCGACGCGATTGAGGCGGTTTATATCGCCAGCCCGAATTCCCTGCATTTCTCCCAGACGCAGCGCTTTTTGCAGCATAAAAAACATGTCATGTGCGAAAAGCCGCTGGCTTCTAACCTGGCGGAGGTTGATGCCGCTATCGCCTGCGCGCGCGATAATCAGCGGATACTGTTTGAAGCCTTTAAAACCGCCTGCCTGCCCAATTTCCTGCTGCTGCGGGAATCGTTGCCGAAAATCGGCAGAATGCATAAAGCATTCCTAAATTACTGCCAGTACTCTTCACGTTATCAGCGCTATCTGAACGGTGAAAATCCGAATACGTTTAATCCGGCCTTCTCCAATGGTTCGATTATGGATATCGGGTATTACTGTCTGGCGTCGGCGATCGCGCTATGGGGCGAACCGCGCAGCGTTCAGGCGTCGGCGAATTTATTGGAAAGCGGAGTAGATGCGCACGGCGTCGTGGTTATGGATTACGGCGATTTTAGCGTCACGCTACAGCATTCCAAAGTCAGCGACTCGGTACTGGCCAGTGAAATTCAGGGCGAGAGGGGATCGCTGGTCATTGAAAAGCTGTCGGAATGCCAGAAAGTGTGTTTTGCGCCGCGCGGCGCGCTGATGCAGGATCTGACCCAGCCTCAGCATATTAATACCATGCTGTATGAAGCCGGGGCGTTTGCCCAGCTTATTGAAAACCACGCCGTGGAACATCCGGGGTTGTCGCTAAGTCGCGCCACGGCAAAATGGCTGACAGAAATACGCCGTCAAACCGGGGTCATCTTCCCGGCGGACGATCTGACCCATCCCCTTACTGCGTAAAATTATGTAAATCATATGTTACAGGTCATTGACTCTACGCGTGGCCTGTCATACTTTGTTACGCGCAAAGGGGAGTAACTTCATTGCCGGTCGATCGTCATTACGATGTGTGCAAAACCACATCCGGTCACCGGGCAGCCATAAAGGAATGCGTCAGCGTATTCCTTTATTGTTGTAAGTGAGACCTTGCCGAATGGCAAGGTCTATGCATAAAAGCAGCGGCTAATGCCATTCGGCGTTAGCCGTTTTTTTTTTGCATGGGGAGAAATAATGAATACTGTTGGTACGCCATTATTATGGGGTGGATTCGCGGTTGTTGTGGTGATAATGCTATCCATCGACCTGTTGTTGCAGGGACGCCGTGGCGCACATGCTATGTCGATGAAACAAGCGGCAGGATGGTCAATCCTGTGGGTAACGCTCTCGCTACTGTTTAACGCCGCTTTCTGGTGGTATCTGGCTGAAACGCAAGGGCGCGAAGTTGCTGACCCGCAGGCATTAGCGTTCCTTACCGGCTATCTGATTGAAAAGTCGCTGGCCGTAGATAACGTCTTTGTCTGGCTGATGCTGTTTAGCTATTTCTCCGTCCCTCCGGCTCTGCAGCGCCGGGTGCTGGTGTATGGGGTTCTTGGCGCGATCGTGTTGCGTACTATCATGATTTTCGCCGGTACCTGGCTTATCACTCAGTTCGAATGGCTGCTGTATGTGTTCGGTGCCTTCCTGCTGTTTACCGGCGTAAAAATGGCGCTGGCGAAGGAAGACGAATCCGGCATTGGCGAAAAACCGATGGTGCGTTGGCTGCGCGGGCATCTGCGCATGACTGATACGATCGAGAACGAGCACTTTTTCGTACGTAAAAACGGCCTGCTGTATGCCACGCCGCTGCTGCTGGTGCTGATTATGGTTGAGTTCAGCGATGTGATCTTCGCTGTTGACAGTATTCCGGCGATCTTTGCGGTCACCACCGACCCGTTCATCGTACTGACCTCTAACCTGTTTGCCATCTTAGGACTGCGCGCGATGTACTTCCTGCTGTCCGGCGTGGCGGAACGCTTCTCGATGCTGAAATATGGTCTGGCGGTCATTCTGGTCTTTATCGGCATTAAGATGCTGATCGTCGACTTCTACCATATTCCTATCGCGATTTCGCTGGGCGTAGTGTTTGGCATTCTGACCATTACGCTGGTGATTAACGCCTGGGTTAACCATCAGCGCGATAAGAAACTACGAGCGCAATAATCTTTTATCGGGGTAAACCTGCCCCATCAAAAACGCCCGGCAGCGCACACCTGCCGGGCGTTTTTGTTTAACATGTCACAATACTGTTAATATAAGGTTATAAAACATGATCACAGCAAAAAATCCAGGATATTTCGCTTCCCGAACCTTCAACTTTCCTTATACTCAACCAGGCAAACACTTTGTTACATCCTGAAAGATGCGCCGTAAGAGCGTGCAGGGGATGACCAGCAACACAATACAAGGAACATGAAATGGCTACGCAACGAGCATCAGGGCTACTGCAGCGTTTAGCGCAAGGCAGTCTGGTTAAACAAATTTTAGTGGGTCTGGTACTGGGGATTTTACTGGCATGGATTTCTAAGCCTGCGGCGGAAGCGGTTGGCTTGCTTGGCACCCTGTTCGTCGGCGCCTTAAAAGCGGTCGCCCCCGTTCTGGTGCTGATGCTGGTAATGGCCTCGATCGCCAACCACCAGCACGGCCAAAAAACCAATATTCGCCCTATTCTCTTTCTTTACCTGCTAGGCACCTTTTCAGCCGCGCTGGCGGCCGTTGTGTTCAGCTTCGCCTTCCCTTCAACGCTGCATCTGTCCAGTAGCGCCCAGGATATCGTGCCGCCGTCCGGCATTGTAGAAGTCCTGCGCGGTCTGCTGATGAGTATGGTGTCGAACCCCATCGACGCGCTGCTGAACGCTAACTATATCGGGATTCTGGTATGGGCCGTCGGTCTGGGATTTGCCCTGCGTCATGGCAATGAAACCACCAAAAACCTCGTGAACGATATGTCTAACGCCGTGACCTTTATGGTGAAACTGGTGATCCGTTTCGCGCCAGTCGGTATTTTTGGTCTGGTTTCATCAACGCTTGCAACCACCGGCTTCTCCACCCTGTGGGGCTATGCGCACCTGCTGGTCGTCTTGATTGGCTGTATGCTGCTGGTCGCGCTGGTGGTCAACCCGCTGTTGGTATTCTGGAAAATTCGTCGCAACCCTTATCCGCTGGTGTTCGCCTGCCTGCGTGAAAGCGGCGTTTATGCCTTCTTTACCCGCAGCTCTGCCGCCAATATTCCAGTGAATATGGCGCTGTGCGAAAAACTGAATCTGGACAGGGATACTTACTCCGTTTCCATTCCGCTGGGCGCCACTATCAATATGGCCGGCGCGGCAATTACCATTACGGTTCTGACGTTGGCGGCAGTCCATACGTTAGGCGTCCCGGTGGATCTGCCTACAGCGTTGCTGCTGAGCGTGGTGGCCTCGCTGTGTGCTTGCGGCGCCTCCGGCGTGGCAGGCGGTTCATTGCTGCTGATCCCGCTGGCGTGCAACATGTTTGGCATCCCGAACGATATCGCGATGCAGGTAGTAGCGGTCGGCTTTATTATCGGCGTATTGCAGGATTCGTGTGAAACGGCGCTGAACTCATCTACCGATGTTCTGTTCACTGCGGCAGCCTGCCAGGCAGAGGACGAACGTCTGGCGAATAACGCCTTGCGTAGCTAAGTGATTATCGATGCCGGATGGCGTATGCCATCCGGCGTAACGATAGATCTGAATCTCCCAATCCATAGGCTATGACGGAAAGCGAATTGATGATCACGCGCGACATCCTCGCGTAACGTTATATGTAGATGGCGTCTGCCGCGGCGCTCGGTCAGCGTACAGTATAAAGTGTCAGCCTGTGTAAATCCTCTCGCCACCCTCCCTTGCGATAAGCAAAATCAAAGCTCAACGACGCGTAATTTCTATAACGGACTTCGTTGACCTTTGTTACAATTAGATGCATTTTGAATTTTTGTGTGTTAGTGCTTGCTTACTTCACAACTTAACAAGGAATAGTTCAGGCCGCGAATTTGCCGTTTCCGCAACGCTGATAAAAACTCCAACTCTGTTGCGGCAGTGCAAACCTCAGATCACCGGCGTGACGTTAACCGATTCTCCAGGAATACTGAATGGAACTACTGACTCAATTGCTGAATGCCCTGTGGGCTCAGGACTTTGAAACACTGGCCAATCCTTCCATGATTGGCATGTTATATTTTGTGTTATTTATGATTTTGTTTCTGGAAAATGGGCTGCTCCCTGCCGCCTTTTTGCCTGGCGACAGCCTGTTGATCCTGGTCGGCGTGCTGATCGCCAAAGGCGCGATGGGTTTTCCACAAACCATTTTGCTGCTTACCGTCGCGGCCAGCCTGGGTTGCTGGGTGAGCTATATTCAGGGCCGCTGGCTGGGGAATACCCGCACCGTGCAAAACTGGCTCTCTCATCTCCCCGCACATTATCATCAACGCGCCCATCACCTTTTCCATAAACACGGCCTGTCGGCATTATTGATAGGCCGTTTTATCGCGTTTGTCAGAACGCTGCTGCCCACCATTGCCGGCATATCCGGCCTGAATAACGCGCGCTTTCAGTTCTTCAACTGGATGAGCGGCTTGTTGTGGGTGCTTATCCTGACGTCGCTGGGCTATCTGCTGGGCAAAACGCCCGTCTTTATGAAATATGAAGATCAGTTAATGTCATGCCTGATGCTGCTGCCCGTGGTGCTGCTCTTTTTTGGCCTGGCGGGTTCACTGGTCATGCTGTGGAAAAAGAAGTATGGGAGCCGGGGATAACTTATGCTTAAACCACGCATAACTGCCCGACAACTCATTTGGATCAGCGCTTTTCTACTGATGCTGACCATACTCATGATGACGTGGTCAACGCTGCGTCAGCAAGAGTCGACGCTGGCCATTCGCGCGGTTAACCAGGGCGCCAGTATGCCAGACGGCTTCTCAGTTCTGCATCATCTGGATGCGAACGGCATTCATTTTAAAAGCATTACGCCTAAAAATGACATGTTGCTCATTACCTTCGATTCCCCTGCGCAAAGCGCCGCAGCAAAAACAGTGCTTGATCAAACGTTACCACACGGTTATGTCGTCGCTCAGCAGGACGATGACAACGAAACGGTACAGTGGCTGTCCCGCTTACGGGAAAGCTCACACCGCTTTGGCTAATCTCCAGGAATCCGAATCATATCACTCACTTTGGTGATTTCATTGTTTAATGACTATGATTAATAAAGCGGTGTTTAACCCACCGCGTTATTATCGGGATCACCGCCCCGGACAACGGGTCCGAACATAAGGGAAAGTTCAGGAATGAAATACCGCATCGCTTTGGCTATCACACTTTTTACGCTTAGCGCCGGTAGCTACGCTAATTCGCTTTGTCAGGAAAAAGAGCAGGATATACAAAAGGAAATTAGCTACGCTGAAAAGCACAACAATCAGCGCCGTATTGAGGGTCTGAACAAGGCGCTCAGCGAAGTACGCGCCAATTGTACTGACAGCAAGCTGCGCGCCGAGCATCAGAAAAAGATCGCTGAGCAAAAAGAAGAGGTAGCCGAACGCCAACGTGATTTAGCCGAGGCAAAAGCAAAAGGCGATGCGGATAAAATAGACAAACGTGAACGTAAGCTGGCCGAGGCTCAGGATGAGCTAAAAAAACTTGAGGCCAGAGACTACTAAATTAACGCCGAATGTAAATACTCACTCACCTGGAGAAAACTATGTCGAAAGATAACACTACGGAACATCTGCGCGCTGAGTTGAAATCCCTGACCGATACGCTTGAAGAAGTGCTGAGCTCTTCGGGCGAAAAGTCGAAAGAAGAGTTGAGTAAGATTCGTAGCAAAGCCGAGCGCGCGCTGAAAGAGAGCCGTTACCGCCTGGGCGAAACGGGTGATGTGATTGCCAAACAGACTCGCGTCGCCGCCGCCCGCGCCGATGATTATGTGCGCGAAAATCCCTGGACAGGCGTAGGCATTGGCGCCGCTGTCGGTCTGGTGTTGGGCGTGCTGCTGACGCGTCGTTAATTATGGCGGACTCTCGACAGGCACAAGGACCAGGCAAAAGCGTACTGGGTATCGGGCAGCGGATTGTCACCATTATCGTTGAGATGGTGGAAACCCGGCTGCGACTGGCGGTAGTAGAACTGGAAGAAGAGAAAGCGAACCTCTTTCAGCTTTTGCTGATGGTAGGTCTTACCATGCTCTTCGCGGCGTTTGGCTTAATGAGCCTGATGGTTCTGGTCATCTGGGCTATCGATCCTCAGTACCGTTTGAACGCGATGATCGCTACCACAGTTGTGCTGTTAGTGCTTGCGCTAATCGGCGGCATCTGGACTTTGCGCAAAGCGCGTCAGTCCACGCTATTGCGCCATACGCGGCACGAACTGGCTAACGATCGGCAAATTCTGGAGGACGATCAGTCGTGAGCAGCAAAGGCGAACGCGAAAAACGTAAAGCGCTGCTTCTCAGTCAGATCCAGCAGCAACGGCTGGATCTGTCCGCCAGCCGTCGCGACTGGCTGGAGACCACCGGCGCGTACGATCGCGGCTGGAATACGGTGTTAAGCCTGCGCTCCTGGGCGCTGGTCGGTAGCAGCGTAATGGCCATCTGGACCATCCGTCATCCTAATATGTTGGTACGCTGGGCGAAACGCGGCCTGGGTATCTGGAGCGCCTGGCGCCTGGTAAAAACTACCCTCCGTCAACAACAGCTCCGCGGTTAATATCTTTTCTTTTATAGCATCGCGCCATCAGGTTATCGCCCGATTACACCTGGTGGCGCGATACTTTTATGCATATCGTCCCTTTATCAATTACTCAAATTTTTTGAAAAAATTTGGCAATTTTCCTTGCTAACAATTCCTGTACGCCACGTTTATGATTCTCTCCAGCGATAACAATGACGCGCTAAACCGCGCCATTGCTCATGAAAATAGCAGCAGCCGCCGAATCGGCCTCCTGGAGAATAAAATGAAAAAATTAGAAGATGTTGGTGTACTGATAGCGCGTATTTTAATGCCAGTTCTGTTTATTACCGCAGGATGGGGAAAAATTAGCGGCTATGCGGGCACACAACAGTATATGGAAGCGATGGGCGTACCAGGATTCCTGCTGCCGCTCACCATACTGCTTGAGTTCGGCGGCGGTCTGGCGATTCTGCTGGGGTTCCTCACCCGCACCACTGCGCTTTTCACCGCTGGTTTTACGTTGCTGACGGCATTGATCTTCCATAGCAATTTTGCAGAAGGTGTAAACTCGCTGATGTTTATGAAAAACCTGACCATTGCCGGCGGATTCTTATTACTGGCGTTAACCGGGCCTGGCGCGTTCAGCCTTGACCGTCTGCTGAATAAAAAGTGGTAAGCAATCTATACTCAATTAAAAAAGCGAGGGAATAGCGCCTCGCTTTTGTCATCTGAAGGAGAGAGACATGGGACAACTGATCGATGGCGTCTGGCACGACACCTGGTATGACACCAAATCTTCCGGGGGGAAATTTCAGCGTTCAGCGTCGGCTTTCCGCAACTGGCTTACCGCTGACGGCGCGCCCGGACCTTCCGGCGAAGGCGGATTCGCCGCAGAAAAAGATCGTTACCATCTGTACGTTTCCCTTGCCTGCCCCTGGGCGCATCGCACGCTCATTTTCCGTAAACTGAAAGGTCTGGAGCCGTTTATTCCGGTTTCCGTCGTGAATCCATTGATGCTGGAAAACGGCTGGACGTTTGATGATACTTTTCCGGCGGCCACCGGCGATACCCTCTATCAGCATGAATTTCTCTACCAGTTGTATCTGCACGCCGATCCACACTACAGCGGCCGCGTCACCGTACCGGTCTTATGGGATAAAAAAAATCATACTATCGTCAGCAACGAGTCCGCCGAAATCATTCGTATGTTTAACTCCGCCTTCGATGGGCTGGGCGCTAAAGCCGGGGATTACTATCCCCCCGCGCTGCAAAGCAAAATTGACGAGTTAAACGGCTGGATTTATGACAACGTTAATAACGGCGTTTATAAAGCAGGCTTCGCCACCAGCCAGCAAGCGTATGATGAAGCGGTAGAAAAGGTGTTTACTGCGCTGGCGCGCCTGGAGCAGATTCTCGGACAGCACCGCTATCTGACGGGCGACCAGTTGACCGAGGCGGATATCCGCTTATGGACGACCCTGGTACGCTTTGATCCGGTTTACGTGACTCATTTCAAATGCGACAAATACCGAATCAGCGACTACCTGAATCTGTACGGTTTCCTGCGCGATATCTATCAAATACCGGGCATTGCTGAAACCGTTAATCTTGACCATATTCGTCACCACTATTTCCGTAGCCATAAAACGATTAACCCCACGGGTATCATTTCTGTCGGACCGTGGCAGGATCTGCTCGAACCTCACGGGCGCGACGTGCGCTTTGGCTAATTTCAGGCGTCCTCCGGGACGCCTTATTAATAAATACCACAAATATTTACCAACATTTCATTCGCGGCTATTCTTAGTTTGATTACTTTAAAAACAAGTGATTGAACCATTATTGAGGCGAAAATGGATTGGTATTTAAAGGTTTTAAAAAATTATCTGGGATTTGGCGGCCGCGCGCGACGCAAAGAGTACTGGATGTTTATTCTGGTCAATATCATCTTTACCTTTGTGTTGGGCCTGCTGGACGCCATGCTTGGCTGGCAACGCGCCGGGGGTGAAGGCGTTCTGACCACCATTTACGGCGTTCTGATCTTTTTACCGTGGTGGGCCGTGCAGTTCCGTCGTCTGCATGACACTGACCGCTCCGCATGGTGGCTACTGTTGCTACTTATCCCCATTATCGGCTGGCTTATCATCATCGCGTTCAACTGCCAGAATGGTACGCCGGGCGACAACCGCTTCGGCCCCGATCCGAAACGTTTTTCCTGATGGCGGCGCGGCGCCGCTTTTAAAGCGCCGCGCGCTATTTATTTTCCGGCGAATAGCTTAGGTATTTCCCGCAGGCACCAGGCTTTTGCCTCCCCCATACTGTCGCGCCGCCAGGCCATAATAATATCGATTTCGCTGGTCGATTCCGGGCTGACCACGCGTAGCCGCCCTTCGGCAATATCCTGTTCCACCATCGAATATGGCATGGTCGCGACGCCAAGCCCGGCCAGCAGCGCCTGACGTTTATCTTCAATCGTGCTTACCGTCAGACGTGGCTGCTTATCCAGCAGTTGCACCGTTAATACTGGCCGCTCGCGCGCGGTATCCGCTACCGCTACGCCGCGGTATTTAACCCGCGTCACTTCCGAAAGCGGCTCCGGCTCCTGATGAATAGGGTGGTCAGGCGCGGCGACATACACATTCATTAACGTATACAACTTACGGGAGTTAATTTCCGACGACGATCGAAAATGCATATCCGGGGCGATAACGATATCCGCCCGTCCCTGCTCAAGCCGCTCCCATGCGCCAGCCAGTACTTCGGTAATCAATGAAAGCTGCGTATTGGCTTTAGCGGCCAGCCGGTCGATCAGTGGAAAAAAAGCAGGCGTCGGTACCAGAGCTTCAGTGACCAGCGTCAGATGCGTTTCCCAACCGCGGGCCAACGCTTCAGCATCCGTCGTTAACTTGTCTGCCGCTTCCAGCAATACCCGCCCGCGTTCCAGCAGCATACGTCCGACGTTGGTGAATTTTGTACGATGGCCGGAGCGATCGAACAGTACAACGTCCAACTCTTCTTCCAGCTTCTGCATGGTGTAACTCAGCGCGGAGGGCACCCGCCCCAACTCATCAGCCGCTGCAGCAAAACTGCCCCGGCGGTCAATGGCGTCCATCACACGCAATGCTTCAAGCGTCAGCGCTCTCTCTTTAGCCATAACGTTCTCATTCAGGAAATTTGAACATACCGGGCAGAATATCTGGCTAACAATGCAGCGTCCAGCCCCTTAACATAAAAGGAAGTAAAGAGAGGTTAATAACGATGATTACGACCCGAACCGCCAAACAATGTGGACAGGCAGACTACGGATGGCTACAGGCCCGCTATACCTTCTCCTTTGGACACTACTTCGACCCTACACTGCTGGGCTACGCGTCGTTGCGCGTACTGAACCAGGAAGTGCTGGCGCCGGGCGCCTCTTTTCAGCCTCGAACTTATCCAAAGGTGGATATTTTAAACCTGATTCTGGACGGCGAAGCGGAATACCGCGACAGCGACGGCAACCATGTACAGGCTAAAGCGGGCGAAGCGTTACTGCTCGCCGCGCAGCCGGGCATTAGCTACAGCGAACATAATCTCAGCAAAGTTAAGCCGTTAACCCGAATGCAACTGTGGCTTGACGCCTGTCCTGAACGGGAAAACACGCTGGTACAAAAAATCCCACTCCTGGCGGCGCAACAACAGCTTCTTGCCTCGCCCGACGGTGAGCAAAACAGCTTACAACTGCGCCAACAGGTCTGGGTACATCATATTACGCTGGAGAAAGGCGAATCGCTTAATTTCCAGCTTCACGGGCCGCGCGCCTATTTGCAGTCGATTCACGGTACGTTCCACGCGATGACGCACAACGAAGAACGCGAGGCGTTAACCTGCGGAGATGGCGCATTTATTCGTGATGAACCTAACATTACGCTGGTTGCCGATACGCCGCTGCGCGCATTACTGGTAGATTTACCGGTGTAGCCAGCCAGAAAAGGAGTCACAAGATGAGCAAAAAATCGGCGAAGAAACGTCAGCCCGTGGTAAAACCTGCCGTACAGGAGACGATGAGCGCCACTGTGCCGCTGGGCTATGAAGAGATGCTAACCGAACTGGAAGCCATCGTGGCGGACGCCGAAGCCCGGCTGGCAGAAGAAGAGGCCGCAGCCTGAAATCATGCCGGATGGCGACGCAAGCGCCCGATCCGGCTGATAACGGGTAGACCCGATAAGCGCAGCGCCATCGGGCAACACGCTGCCCCGACGACATGCCGGGGCGTTATTATTAATGCGCTTTACTGGCCATAATCTCGATGATCTGCTTGTCTGTCTGCTGCATTGAGCGACACGCCAGCGAACACAAATTCGCAATAGATTGTTCGACATTGTGCGCCACAATCCCTTCGTTTCCGGTCACCGCCGTATCGTCCAACGCCATCAGTACGGCTTTCCACGCCGCCGACGCGCTGGTAGAGACTTTCATCGCACAGCTATTCGACGCGCCATCGCAAATCATCCCACTGACATCGCCGATCATGCTGCTGATAGCCATTGCGATAGTGTCATAACGACCATCTATCAGCCACGCCATACCCGCCGCCGCGCCCATCGCCGCCGTAGTTGCCGCGCACAGCGCCGACAAACGCGGAAGCTGATGGTGAATATAGATAGCGCTCAAATGCGATAACATTAGCGCGCGCGCCAGGCGTTCGTCATCGGCGCCGACATGTTCAGCAACCACCATGACTGGCACCGTGGCGGTAATCCCCTGGTTGCCGGAGCCGGAGTTGCTCATCGCGGGCAACGTGGCGCCGCCCATTCTGGCGTCTGACGCCGCGCTGGTACGGATCAAAATCGCCGTGGAGAGATCTTTCGCCAGCAGACCGCGATCGCACTGTTTGGCCAGCGTCGAACCGATATGCAGCCCCCAGGAACCACGCAGTCCCTCCTGCGACAACGCGCCGTTTAGCCTGGCCGCATCCAGAATAAAGCGGATAGCGTCAAAGGGCACCGCATTCACAAACGCCAGGATCTCTTCCAGCGAGGTATGAGACAGCACTCCCAGCGGCGAGGTTTTTTCTTCTTCCTGCGCATTATCGGCCTGGGTAAATACCACGCCCTTGTCGGTTTCTATCCGCACAATGTTTGTATGATCGCCGACGATCGTGACACATGCCCAGCTATTGCCGCTATACACTTTCGCCCGTGAAAACAGGATATCGTTACATGGCTCCTGCAACATCACTGCGACATGTCCGGCGGCCAGCATCGCTTTTGCATTGGCAACGGCTTTAGCGGAAGCGTCTTTTAACACCTCCAACCCGGCTTTCGCATCACCGCCCAACGCGCCAAGCGCCGCGGCGATCGGTAGCCCTACCATTCCCGTTCCTGGAACGGTAACGCCCATACCATTTTTCATCAGATTAGGCGAAACCCACGCGTCAATGCGTTCAACTGTGCCGTCAAGTTCAGCCGCCGCCGCCGCTGCCGCCAGCGCCAGTGAAATTGGCTCAGTACACCCCAGCGCCGGTTTTACTTCTTCCTGTACGGCCAGGATAAAACTTTGCCACAATGGATTTATTTTAGATTCAAACATAACAACAACCTTAATCTCAGGTATATCAAGAGAATGCCAAGAACGGAGAAACGCATAGCAGCAGACCGGTAATAATAATCAGGTACAACGAAGCGCCTTTATATTTGTGCAATGCGGGAACCTTGTAGACCAACCATGCCGGAATTAAACAGCCCACCATACCGAAGATAGGGCTACAAATAGAGGTGAAGCTCAGTACCGGCGCGTTGAGCACAATGGCGCTCCAGGCCAGCAAAATAGCGAAAATCATAATGCCGCGCTGTACCAGATTTTCCTTAATCTTCTCGGCGGGCATTTTGCGGCGCAGGATATTCATCACAATGCCTTGCGTCGCTTCGCGGAATCCTAAGTAAACGCCAAAGAAGGCGGTCATGACGGCAAAGATGTTCAGAATTACGCTAACCACTTTGACCCAGCCAGCGCCATCGCCGCTAATAAACTGCGCGGCGATCGCCAGGGCGGAAATATTCTGCTCGTAGGCTTTCACCGCTTCGTCATGCCCCATCGCCAGGGTGAAGGAAACCGCATAGAAAAAGACGGTAACGAACAGGACGCCAAACGCGATATTCATGGCGCGCAACGCTTTATGACGTGCGACCTCAATAGATTTTTCGCGTGAACGGTAAGAGATCACCATTGGGCTTAACGTCTGGATAAATAAAATCGAGGTCAGCGTAAATGGCAGGGTAATAATGGCGTTTTTAATCAGCAGGGCCATCGGCGGCAGCGCGCCAATGTTATACAGATGCCACATACCCACCATGGAGACGCCCAGCGCCGCTACTACCAGTAGCTTGGTCAGCACCATGCCGGTGGAAATTTTGAACAGTAATTTTTCACCGCGTGAGGAAATCGCCACCAGGATGCAGATCAGCACCAGACCATAAAACGGACTATCGGAAAGTAATCCTTCCGTTACGCCGAAAGTATGCAGATAAGAGGCGCTGTCGTTAGTAATCGCCGTAGAATAGACGAACATCCAGATGACGAGCATTACAAAGTACAGCGCGCCTAATAAAATACCCCAGTTTTTGCCCAGATAGCCGCTGATCACGCTGGGGTAGTCTTTACATTCCGGGGATTCCGCCAGCGTATTAATAAACAGCCGCTGGAACAGGTACATGGCCGGATAGCCAATAATAGAAGAGAGTAAAAAGACCCAAAGTCCCATCAGGCCAACCTGGACAGGAAGAAAAACGATTCCTGCGCCGATCGCCATCCCGATACTCATAATGACCCAACCGGTGTCGGTACTATCAAATTTGATGGCTTCACGCCATTCGCTTTCTGTCATCCCTGCCCGACGCGCCGGGGCTGATGCGTCGAGGATTACGCTGGTATTACTAGCCGATTCCATAAAATTCTCGCTCAATGTGTAGGTAGAGGTTTTTTTTATTTTTCGTGCCGCAGCAAGGCGATATGCAGAACGTGAGGTGCAGGTACTTTCTTGTAATAAGAAAATCATACGCGCACGATAAGAGAAAAACTTACCAATAAAACACCTGCATTTCTTGTGGGTTAAGAATTCTTTTCTATTTACTATTGGTTTAATGTTGTTATTTTCTCTATTTGACGCACATCACAACAAAAAAGGGCGCACATTGGTGCGCCCTTTTCTCAGCTTCTGTCTTCTGCGTTATCCCATAGCCTACTCACTCTGCGCCTGTCGGGCCTATCCACAAACGACTTTAATCGCCAGACCGCCGCGCGACGTCTCGCGATATTTGTCGTTCATGTCTTTACCCGTTTCGTACATGGTTTCGATCACTTTATCGAGCGAAACCCGCGGCTCAGAGGTACGGCGTAGCGCCATTCGCGCCGCATTTACCGCTTTAACGGCGTTAATCGCATTACGTTCAATACAAGGGATTTGCACCTGACCCGCCACCGGGTCACAGGTGAGGCCAAGGTTATGCTCCATCGCAATTTCCGCCGCAATACAGACCTGCGCCGGGCTACCGCCCAGCAGTTCTGTCAGCCCCGCCGCCGCCATCGAACACGCGACGCCAACCTCGCCCTGACACCCCACTTCCGCGCCGGATATCGAGGCGTTCATCTTGTACAGCATGCCAATCGCCCCCGCCGACAACAGATAACGGGCGATAGAGTTGGCATTGACCGGACGACGGAATTTGTCGTAATAGGCCAGCACCGCAGGAATAATGCCGCACGCGCCGTTGGTCGGCGCGGTGACCACTCGCCCGCCCGCCGCGTTCTCTTCGCTCACGGCCAGGGCGAACATGTTAATCCAGTCAATGACGTTCATCGGATCGCGGGAGAGATTATCGCTGGAGACCAGCAGACGCCGTAACGCTACCGCGCGGCGTGGGACGTTCAGCGGCCCCGGCAGCACGCCCTCAGTATTCATGCCACGTTCAATTCCGGTCGCCATCACCTGCCAGATGCGGGCAAAGCCAGCGTCAATCTGCTCTTTGCTCCGCAACGCCAGTTCATTTTGCATCATCAGGCCGGAAACCGAGAGCCCCTGTCTTTCACACAGCGTCAGCAGTTCGCTGGCGGAATGAAAATCATACGGCACCGATTTTTCTACGTCGTGCGACTGACCAAAGCGTTCCTCTTCGACAATAAAGCCGCCGCCAATAGAGTAATACGTTTTGTGCAAAAGCGGCGTTTGTCCGTTCCAGGCGGTAATTCGCATACCGTTTTCATGGCGCGCCAGGGTTTCAGCGTGAAAGAGAATACTGTCGGCGACGGGAAAATCCACCACATGCGCGCCACCCGCCACCGATAAACGGCTGCTGCGGGCAACCTCCTGGATAAACGCCGGAATGCTATCAATATTGACATCCTGCGGCGTATTGCCCGCCAGGCCCATAATGATGGCGGTATCGGTCGCGTGGCCTTTGCCCGTCAGCGATAGCGATCCGTAAAGATCAACCGTGATGCGAGTCGTTCGCGGCAGGTCGCCGCTGTCGATCAGCCGATCGATAAAACATTTTCCTGCATTCATTGGCCCAACGGTATGGGAGCTTGAAGGTCCAATGCCAATCTTAAAAATATCAAATGCGCTAATCATATCTCCCCCTAAGATTACCGTTCAGTGAAGATCCGTCGCGGGGCGATCCACACGATCGCCCCGTTCACGTTACATCGCCTGAGTAAAGGTGCGCGAAATAACGTCCTGTTGCTGCTCACGAGTCAGCGCATTGAAGCGCACGGCATAGCCGGAAACGCGGATCGTCAGGTTCGGGTAGTTTTCCGGATGTTCAATCGCATCCAGCAACATTTCACGGTTCATGACATTGACGTTCAGATGCTGCCCGCCTTCTACCTGTGCTTCATGATGGAAATAGCCGTCCAGCAGGCCGACAAGATTGGTTTTCCGCACCGCATCTTCTTTCCCGAGCGCCGCAGGCACAATCGAGAAGGTGTACGAAATACCGTCTTTGGCGTAGGTAAACGGCAGTTTCGCCACCGACGTCAGCGAGGCTACCGCCCCTTTGCGGTCACGACCATGCATCGGGTTCGCCCCCGGCGCGAATGGCGTTCCGGCGCGGCGTCCATCCGGCGTATTGCCGGTCTTCTGCCCGTACACGACGTTCGAGGTGATGGTCAAAATGGACTGCGTCGGCACCGCATTGCGATACGTCGGCAACACGCTAATTTTTTGCATAAAGCGTTTCACCAGGTCGCAGGCGATGCTGTCCACGCGCTCATCGTTGTTGCCGTACTGCGGATACTCGCCTTCAATAGCGAAGTCGATGGCAAGGCCATTTTCGTCGCGAATCGGCTTCACCTGAGCGTACCTGATGGCGGACAGGGAATCCGCCGCCACCGACAGTCCGGCGATGCCGCACGCCATCGTCCGATACACATCACGGTCGTGCAGCGCCATCAGCGAAGCTTCATAGCTGTACTTATCGTGCATGTAGTGAATGATGTTCAGCGCGCTAATGTACTGCACCGCCAGCCAGTCCATAAAATGGTCGAGGCTCTCCATTACTGCGTCATAATCCAGCACCTCATCCGTTAACGGCGCGGTTTTCGGCCCGACCTGGATTTTCAGTTTCTCATCAACGCCGCCATTGATAGCGTACAGCAACGTTTTGGCAAGGTTGGCGCGCGCGCCGAAGAACTGCATCTGCTTACCGATGACCATCGGGCTGACGCAACAAGCGATAGCATAATCGTCGCTGTTAAAGTCGGTACGCATTAAATCGTCGTTTTCATACTGCAAAGATGAGGTCACGATGGAGACCTGCGCAGCATATTTCTTGAATGCCACCGGCAACGCTTCTGACCACAGTATGGTCAGGTTCGGCTCCGGCGCTGGCCCCATCGTGTGCAGGGTATGCAGATAACGGAAAGAGTTCTTCGTCACCAGCGTGCGGCCATCAAGCCCCATCCCGCCAATAACTTCGGTGGCCCAGATCGGATCGCCGGAAAAGAGCGAATCAAATTCCGGCGTGCGCAGGAAGCGCACCATGCGGATCTTCATGATGAAATGGTCGATCAGTTCCTGCGCCTGCTGCTCTGTCAGAAGGCCCGCGTTGAAATCGCGCTCAATGTAGATATCAAGGAACGAGGCGGTTCTTCCCAGCGACATTGCACCGCCATTTTGCGATTTTACCGCCGCCAGATAAGCGAAGTAGAGCCACTGTACCGCTTCCTGCGCGTTCCGCGCCGGGCGGGAGATATCGTAGCCGTATTTCGCCGCCATCTCCTGCATTTGCAGCAGCGCGCGACGATGCTCCGCCAACTCCTCACGCAGGCGAATCGTCGCCTCAAGATTCTGTCCCTGCTCCAGATTCGACTGCAGATCGGCGAATTGCAGCTCGCGTTCGCGCACCAGATAACGGATGCCATACAGCGCGACACGACGATAATCGCCAATAATGCGCCCGCGACCATAACCATCCGGCAAACCGGTTAATACGCCGGATTTACGGCAGCGCAGCATATCCGGCGAGTAAACATCGAATACGCCCTGATTATGGGTTTTCCGCAGGTCGGTAAAGGTATATTCAAAATCGGCGTCCATTTCGCGGCCATAGGCGTGGAATGAACTTTTGATCATGTTAACGCCGCCAAACGGATGCAAAGCGCGTTTAAGCGGCTTATCCGTTTGTAAACCGACGATTTTTTCCAGCTCTTTTTCAATATATCCCGCATCGTGCGCGGTAATCGTCGTCGCGATGTTGGTATCGAAATCCACCGGCGCATGGGTCGCGTTCTCGATACGTATTCCCGCCATCACCTTTTCCCACAGCGCCGTGGTCGCTGGCGTCGCGTCGGCGAGAAAAGATTCATCCCCCTCATAGGGCGTATAGTTATGCTGAATAAAATCACGGACATTAATTTCTTCTTTCCAGTCCGTACCTTTAAAATCACGCCATGCTTCGGCATACAGCATATCGCTGGTATCGATATTTACCTTCATGAAAAATAATCTCTCTACAGAACAACCGTTAAGTTATGCAAATTCCACTGGTGCTTTCACGTTGCCTAAATGAATGGCATCAAGGGCAATCATTTTCTCTTCATTCGTGGGAATAACAGCGCAAATAACCTGAGAAGGGTTAGCGGAAATAATGCGCTCGCCGTGAGAATTCGGCTGCTTATTCATTTCAACGTCTAACGTAAGCCCCAGTACGCCCAAATGTTCAATTACCAACTGGCGAATTAATACTGAATTTTCACCAATACCGCCGGTAAAAATAATGCCATCCAACCGATGTAACGATGCCGCGTGTCCGGCAATATGACGGGCGATACGGTGGACAAATGTTTTTATCGCTAACCGGGCGCGCTCATGTCCTTCGTGCCAGGCTTTTTCCAGGACTCTAAGGTCGGATGACAACCCGGAGATGCCGAGCAAACCGGACTCTTTATTCACCACTCGCTCCAGATCGCTCAACGTCTGCCCGGTTTCTTTGACTATCCACGCCATCGCGCCGAAATCAACGTCGCCGCTGCGAGTACCCATCATCAGCCCCTCAAGCGGCGTCATCCCCATTGAGGTATCCACGCTCTGACCATTGCGTACCGCGCAGATAGACGCCCCATTGCCCAGATGCGCGACAATCAGGCCTGAGTTTTTTTCATCGAGGTCAAGCAGTTCATACGCGCGCCGCGAAACATAGCGATGCGACGTACCGTGAAAGCCGTAGCGACGCACACCCAGACTGGAAAAATACTCCCACGGCAATCCGTACAAATAGGCTTCCGGCGCCAGCGTCTGGTGGAAACTGGTATCAAATACCGCCACCTGACGCACGGCCGGGAAAAGGTGCCGCGCCGCGTCAATGCCGCTTAAATTAGCGTAATTATGCAGCGGCGCCAAAGGTGATACCCGACGAATATTATCGATAATCTCATCGGTAATAATGACGGACTGTGTAAATAGCTCTCCACCGTGCGCGATACGGTGACCAATTAATGCCACGCTATCCGTTAAATCACGTTTTTCCAGCTCAAAGGCAATGGCTTTTAACGCGTCCTCATAATTAGAGTGCGCGAGGTGTATCGGCTTACCGCCATTAATAGATAAAAAGGCGTTTTCAGTATTCATTCCATCTGCTATTCCCGCCATTAAAACATCACAGGTAGCGACATCCAGTACAGAGAATTTGATAGAAGATGATCCGCAATTAATGACCAGAACGACCGGAAATTCATTCATGTAGTGCCTCCGTCGATGTCAGCCTGCGTCCGCGCCCTGGGGCGGAACACAGGCTAAACGTGAGGATTAGAACAATTTGTAGACAATATTCAGGATGGTCAGCAGACCAATCAGGGTGACGAACACGTTATCCAGACGACCACGGTACTTCGCCAGCGACGGCGCTTTACGAATGGCGTACATCGGCAGCAGGCATAACAGCGAGGCGATAATCGGCGCGCCCATCGCTTCAATCAGGTCCAGAATGTTCGGGTTTGCGTAAGCTACGACCCAGGTAGACCCCATAATGAAGATCATGCTGATGGTATTAAGCTTGCCCATAGAGACTTTGGTTTTATCGCCTTTATAACCGAATTTCAGCACCAGGCCGTTCAGCCCTTCCAGCGTCCCCAGGTAGTGACCGAAGAAAGATTTGAAAATAGCAACCAGCGCGATGATAGACGCGCCATACTCCAGCACCGTTGCAAAAGTAGATTTTGTCCCCGACAAAGAGGCGAAATGGTTGGCCAGGTAGGAAAGTACCGGAATGTTCTGCGCTTTCGCATCCGCCATGTTCTGCGGGGAGAGCGTAAACAGGCAGCTAAAGGCGAAGAACATCACCACGGCGACCATCAGCATACTGGCGCGCGAGATGATCTGTGAACATTTACGCTCGGTAAATTCGCGGCCAAACTCTTTCTCATACTCTTCCCGCTTAGACACCACGAAGGAAGAGACGATGGGCGAAAAGTTAAAGGAGAACACCATGATAGAGATGCCCAGCCACACCGTAACCAGTATGCCATCGTGCCCGGTCAGCGCGATATTACTGAGATCAACCTGATCGATAACCGCCGAGTTCCAGTAAGGAATCAGCGATAATGAGATTAGCACCAGGCTGGCGATAAACGGCCATACCAGGTAACTCATCACCTTAACCATCAGATCTTTACCAAACCAGATCACAAAGGCCATCAGCAGCAGCAAGAACAGCGCCACGAAACCGCGATTCAACGCTGGCATCTGCAACTGGTTTTCCCAAAACGTCATGAACGTGTTAGTGATGGTGACGCCATAAATCCACAGCAGCGGACAAATCGCAAAGAAGTAAAGGAACGTGATAACTACCCCGCCCGTTTTACCAAAGTGCTCTTCGACCGTTTCCGTAATATTGCCGGACGGATTAGATCCGGATAAACACAGACGCGCCAGCGCCCGGTGACAATAGAACGCAATGGGGTAAGCTAAAACCAGCATCAGCAGAATGGGGATAAGCCCGCCAAACCCGGCGCGGATAGGGAAAAACAGCACCCCGGCGCCAATGGCGGTACCAAATAAACCCAGCGTCCACGTCGTGTCCGATTTACGCCATGACGACTGTTTTGCCTGGCTGGATACAATGCTATCAGTAGTACTCATATCCTATCCTCACGAAAAGATTAAGCGTCAACTAAACCCGTAATTTGTGATACACGAGAAAGATCGATATTGCCGCCAGAAATAATACTGACCGTTTTTCTGTTCTGAATATGGCTATCTAATTTCCCGCTTAATAGTGCGGCGCAGGCCAGAGCGCCAGCGCCTTCAGTAATAACCTTATTGCGCTGAATTAAAGCGATCATGCTGTTACGAATTTCATCTTCGCTAACCAGAACAATGTCATCGACTAATTCACGAACAATTTCATAGGTTAAATTACCCGGGCGGGAGACATCACAACCATCCGCCAGGGTGCCGGTCGTTCGGTGCGTGGTTATTTCGCCAGCGTAATAAGACGCCGCCATACCGTGAACATTTTCGGCCTGTACGCCGATAACTTTAATGGTCGGGTTAATCGATTTAATCGCAATGGCAATACCTGCAATTAAACCGCCGCCGCCAATAGGCACGATGACATTATCGACATCGTACAGATCTTCCATAATTTCCAGACCAATAGTGCCCTGCCCGGCAATGACTTTTGGATCGTCGTAAGGCGGAATAAAAATGCGACCTTCGGTTTCGACAATTTCACTCACCTTAGCAATGGTGTCATTGAAGTTGTCACCGTGGAGCACCACTTCCGCCGAATAATCACAGGTGGCCGCCACTTTTGACTTTGGCGCGCCCTTCGGCATCACGACTTTGCCGTCAATACCCAGCATTGCGCAAGAAAGAGAAACGCCCTGTGCATGATTACCTGCGGAACAGGCCACGACGCCTTTACGTTTTTCCGCCTCCGTTAACGAGCTAAGTTTGTTAAAAGCGCCACGAATTTTAAATGAACCCGTACGCTGCATATTTTCAAACTTGAGAAATATTTCGCCTTTGCAACGTTCACTAAAATAGTTAGAGCGAGGCATTCCCGTTTTATATATCTTCCCCGCCAGTCTTTTTTTCGCTTCGAGGATATCTTCAATTGCAACCGGGAGATCGTATGTAATGTGCATTATAACCTCTTAACCTGGGTATTAAAAATAAGTTACCGTTGCCCACTGTTCAAAAGAAACAGGTGACGTCAATTTCGCTAAATATGTTTATTCCATATCATTTAATTTCTATTAACTGCCTGCGTCTGCATCCATTATATGATGAATATTGCTTAGCCAATTCTACTAATACTGAAGCGGCTTTTTTGATACGATAATTTTTAGACCATACCGCCGCATAACGTGCGACGGGTAACGTGTCTTTTATGGGTATCGTGATAAATTGATTAGAGCCAAAAGGCGTGGTCATATCGCAGGGAATAACAGTTAAGAAATCAGCATTGAGAACAAGATTATATATTGTGACAACGGAATCTGTTTTAACAATGTTTTCGATGCTGATGCCATTTCGTTGTAGAGTGGTGAGTAATTCGCTGTAGTAGCCCATATTCGTTTGCGGCAACACCCACTGTTCGTCTTTTAACGACTCCAGTGTGATGGTGCCGGTGCATGTTCGGGACTTGCTGGCTACCAGGACAAACTCTGATTCAAACAGCGGCTCGACATGCAGATCCTGTAGCTGCATTTCATTACTGAGCGTACCGATAGCAAAGTCCAGCCGCCCGTCGCGCAGGGCCGGCAGGAATGAAGAGAGCTGGGCTTCGTACATGGATACCTGCGCTTTTGGAAATACCTCTTTGAACTTATGAATCATATCGGACATGAAGGTAAAGCCAATCAGCGAAGGAAAACCAAACGAGACGTCGACAACGGTATTGCACGTCATACTGTTCATCTCGTTGATCATGTTTTTCATTTCGCGGGTGATAGATTCAGACCAGGAAAGCAGTACCTGTCCCGCTTCGGTCAACGTAACGCCGGTATTTTTACGTACAATTAGCTCAACGCCAAAATAGGCCTCAACATCGCTAATGATTTTACTGACGGCGGGTTGGGTTAACCCTAACGATTTTGCGGCAGAACCGATAGAACCACTTCTAATGACTTCCTGAAAGACCACCAAATGCTGTGTTTTAGGGAGAACAAGAGTATTCATATCTACCGCTCTGAAATAACATTGTGAACGGCAGGAAGTGTAGCAAATTAAATCTTAAAGGTTATGTGCGACCACTCACAAATTAACTTACCGCAATTTTCACATGGTTTTTATTAAATAAAGAAAACCAATTACTTCAATAAGTTACAAAAACAAAACAGCAACTTAGCCTGATTTCAATCAAAAAATAGGGTCGGGATAACGATATATTATGGCGATAACCAGCCTATTTTATCTCCTATTTTCGACATCCCATGAAGACGATATTTCAATCAATTACAGGACATTTTATCGGCAATTCCAGCGTTAAATTTAAAGCGTAATTTCTCAAATTTAAGTATAAACCGAAGGTAAATGCGCTTAAAAACCGTTACGCGTCACATTTTTTTACCTTATTTGTTTGTAAAGAAACATTTAATAAAATTTTAACCAAAATATTTCATACATTTAATTTTCATTCACAACAAATAATTTACACCGCTTTCTTGCTGTTTTTCAGGATGTAATTTTGTGAAAGAAATCGATTGCTTTTCACTTCAACTAAAAAGAGCGCAATCCATAGCGTTTTGTGTTTCTCATCACAAAAACGAATAATATTATGTCACCACGGCTGTCAATTAATTGCCGGATGGTGACGCTGGCGTCTTCTGCAACCTCTATACCCTTCACCGGCCTGATAAGCAAAAACCCGCCGAAGCGGGTTTTATGAAGAGGTGAAACTGACCGATAAGCCGCTTTCTTTTGGACATAGCGTCGTGGACAGTCATTCATCCTGCCGCCCTGTAAAAGCAAAAACCCGCCGAAGCGGGTTTTATGAAGAAGTGAAACTGACCGATAAGCCGCTTTCTTTCGGGTATAGCGTCGTGGACAGCCATTCATCCTGCCGCCCGGTAAAAGCATAAACCCGCCGAAGCGGGTTTTATGAAGAAGTGAAGCTGACCGATAAGCCGCTTTCTTTTGGGTATAGCGTCGTGGACAGTCATTCATCCTGTCGCCCTGTAAAAGCAAAAACCCGCCGAAGCGGGTTTTATGAAGAAGTGAAACTGACCGATAAGCCGGGTTCTGTCGTGGACAGTCATTCATCTAGGCCAGCAATCGCTCACTGGCTCAAGCAGCCTACCCGGGTTCAGTACGGGCCGTACCTTATGAACCCCTATTTGGCCTTGCTCCGGGTGGAGTTTACCGTGCCACGGACTGTTACCAGCCGCGCGGTGCGCTCTTACCGCACCCTTTCACCCTTACCTGATCCCACTTACGTGGGCCATCGGCGGTTTGCTCTCTGTTGCACTGGTCGTGGGTTTCCCCCCCAGGCGTTACCTGGCACCCTGCCCTATGGAGCCCGGACTTTCCTCCCCTCCGCCCGTCTCCCCGAAAGGACGACGACGAAGCGGCGACTGTCTGGTCAGCTTCGGCGCGCAGTATAGAGGGTTCGCGCGACTTTGTCACCCTGCGCTGCGCATTCCTATCGCCAGAGCGGCAGCAACATTTCTGGATGCCCGATAAATATTGTCAAAAGCGCCCCGAAAAGCCTCCTCCAGCGTCACGATGCGCGTGAGTACGCTAAAGACAGCGTCGATGCCATAGTGATGCACTATCCCTACATCGTGCGTCAGGCTGCCGGCAATGCCAATCACTGGCTTATGATATTTTTTCGCCACATTCGCGACGCCAATCGGCACTTTACCGCGAATACTTTGGCTATCAATCCGCCCTTCTCCCGTCACCACCAGCGTACAGTCGTGGATATGCTCCTCCAGGTTCAGTGCCGCCGTGACAATTTCGATCCCGCTGCGTAATTCCGCACCGAGAAAAGCCATTAACGCCGCCCCCATACCGCCTGCCGCGCCTGCGCCGGGCGCCGCCTTTACGTCGACATTCAGCGATTTTTTTATGATGTCGGCATAGTGAGCAAGATTTCTGTCCAGCTCAACAATGTTCTCTTCGGTCGCGCCTTTCTGCGGCCCAAAAATTCGTGATGCGCCGTTGTCGCCGATCAGAGGATTAGAGACATCGCAAGCGACACGAATCGCGCAGAGTTTTAAACGGGGATCGAGCTCTGAAATATCAATGTCGCTTAGACAATGAAGGCTTCCGCCACCGTAACCGATATCCGCGCCGTTTGCATCGCGCAGTTTTGCGCCTAACGCCTGCATCATCCCTGCGCCGCCGTCATTTGTCGCGCTGCCGCCAATGCCGATAATGATATTGCTTGCGCCGCTTTCCAGCGCCTGCAATATCAGCTCCCCCGTTCCCCGCGAGGTAGTAATCAAAGGGTTGCGTTTTTCTGGTGGAACCAGCGCCAGTCCGCTGGCCGCCGCCATTTCAATAAACGCGGTTTTACCATCCCCGGACATTCCCCAGCAGGCTTTCACTTTTTCACCCAACGGCCCGGTCACCCATGCGGTGCGTTCAACGCCCTGCGTCGCGGCAATCATGGCTTCGACCGTTCCTTCGCCGCCATCGGCAACCGGAACAGAGACATATTGCGCATCGGGGAAAATTTCCCGAAATCCTTTTTCTATCGCCTGCGCTACCTCGGCGGCAGAAAGGCTTTCTTTATAGGAGTCGGGGGCAATTACGATTTTCATAGTGGTAGCCTGTTACTGCACAACGCCGGATGGCGTTTCACTTATCCAGCCTGAAATTCAGGCCCGGATCGCTACACGCCATCCGGGCACAACGTCGTTAGCGAGTGACTTCCACTTTCGCCAGTTTTTCGTAGTAGCACGCCAGCGCGCTATGATCGTCATTACCGTGTCCATCCGCACGTAACGCCTGCATCATTTCCATAACGGCGGCGGTCAGCGGGAGCTGCGCGCCAACGCCGTGGGAGGTATCCAGCGCATTCGCCAGATCTTTAATGTGCAGATCGATACGGAAACCTGGCTTAAAGTTTCTGTCCATGACCATCGGCGCTTTCGCATCCAGTACCGTGCTGCCAGCCAGACCGCCGCGAATCGCCTGATAGACCAGATCCGGGTTGACGCCCGCTTTAGTCGCCAGCGTCAGCGCTTCAGACATGGCGGCGATATTCAACGCCACGATCACCTGGTTAGCCAGTTTTGTGACGTTGCCTGCGCCGATATCGCCGGTATGCACCACGGAACCCGCCATCGCTTTCATCAGGTCGTAGTACTTGTCGAAAATGGCTTTATCGCCCCCCACCATCACCGACAGCGTGCCATCAATCGCCTTCGGCTCGCCGCCGCTGACCGGCGCATCCAACATCTCAACGCCCTTCGCCTTCAGCGCATCGCTGATTTCACGGCTTGCCAGCGGCGCGATAGAACTCATATCAATCAATACGGTTCCCGGCTTCGCGCCTTCGATGATACCGTTCTCGCCCAGCGCAACCTCTTTCACATGCGGAGAGTTAGGCAGCATCGTGATGATGACGTCACACTGTTCAGCGATCGCCTTCGCCGTAGAGGCCGTTTCCGCGCCTGCGGCAATGACGTCAGCAATCGCTTCAGGATTACGATCGGACACCACCAGCGAATACCCTGCTTTCAGTAAGTTTTTGCTCATGGGCTTACCCATGATGCCTAAGCCAATAAAGCCAACTTTCATCGTCATAGCGTTCTCTCTTTCCATACCAGGATTATTTTTTAAAGGTGTCGGCAAGCTTCTGCGTGCTGGCGCGGAAGGCGCCTAAATCGCTGCCAACGGCGACAAAGGTCGCGCCCCATTCCAGATAACGGCGGGCATCCGCCTCTACCGGCGCCAGAATGCCGCACGGTTTACCGTGCGCTTTAGCGCGGGCGAAAATATGTTGAATCGTCTGCTGCACGTCAGGGTGAGAAGCATTGCCGAGATGACCCAGCGCGGCGGCCAAATCGCTTGGGCCGACAAAAATGCCATCAACGCCTTCCGTTGCGGCGATGGCATCAACATTGTCGACACCCAACTGGCTTTCGATTTGAACAATAATGGTGATGTTTTTGTTCGACTGCGCAAAGTAATCAGGCACCGTACCGAACATATTCGCGCGGTGAGAAACGGAGACGCCGCGAATGCCTTCCGGCGGGTAACGCGTCGAGGCGACGGCGCGAGCCGCTTCCTCTTGCGTTTCAACAAAGGGGATCAGGAAGTTATAAAACCCAATATCCAGCATCCGTTTGATAATGACCGGTTCATTGGTTGGCACACGTACTACAGGCGCGCTGGCGCTGCCTTTCAATGCCATTAACTGCGGAATTAAGGTGGTCACATCGTTCGGCGCATGTTCGCCATCCAGCACCAGCCAGTCAAATCCCGCCAGACCAAGAACTTCGGTGGTGATTGGGCTTGCCAGTGCAGACCAGCAGCCAATCTGCACCTGTTGCGCCGCCAGCGCCGCTTTAAACTTATTCGGGAAAATAGCGTTATTCATCGCTTATACCTTCGCTTATTTCTTTAATTCTCTACATGTGATGCCGCCACCATAACTTATAGCAACGACAATAAAATGCTTATCTGAAATCAGAATGGGTCTCCGCATTCTATTTCTAATGTGGTACACATCCTGTAGCACAATATACCGTTCTGATATCTTTATCGTCTTTTATTATTATCATGGTATTTTCAAATAACTCGTCAGATACACTGAATTCGCCATTCAGTATAAACAGCCTATGGCGGATAATCATTGTGCAAACGCTCATTAAAAAGGAATTATTTAACGCTTATTTTTGAGCATACGCCCATGATACTGGGCGCTAATGCACACATTTACGCTTTACCCGGCCTACATAAAAAATTTCATAATTTGCGGTGATCTGGATCACATTCTTATATTTATACTCCTGTCATTCTTATTTCATTATGCATGAACTTTATTTCTTATATTGAGATTTAACGATTTAACCATAACCAAAATAGATAATCCTATTTCTATCATCCAGGCTGGAGAATGTTGAACAATGGCCAATATCGAAATTCGCCAGGAATCGCCATCGGCGTTTTATATAAAAGTACATGAAACCGATAATGTCGCAATTATTGTTAATGACCACGGTCTTAAAGCCGGAACACGTTTTCCGGATGGTCTGGAACTGACTGAACATATTCCGCAAGGCCATAAAGTTGCTCTGACGGATATCCCCGCTCACGGCGAAATCATCCGTTATGGCGAAGTCATCGGTTATGCGGTACGCGACATCCCACGCGGAAGCTGGATCGACGAGTCGCTGGTTGAACTGCCAAAAGCGCCGCCGCTGAATACGCTACCGCTGGCGACCAAAGTACCGGAACCGCTGCCGCCGCTGGAAGGCTATACGTTTGAGGGCTATCGTAACGCCGATGGCAGCGTCGGCACCAAAAATCTGCTTGGCATTACCACCAGCGTGCACTGTGTGGCGGGCGTGGTCGATTATGTGGTGAAAGTGATTGAGCGCGATCTCCTGCCCAAATACCCGAATGTCGATGGCGTTGTAGGGCTAAACCATCTGTACGGCTGCGGCGTGGCAATCAACGCGCCGGCGGCGGTCGTGCCGATTCGCACAATTCATAACATCGCGCTCAACCCCAATTTTGGCGGCGAAGTGATGGTGATTGGCCTCGGTTGCGAAAAACTGCAGCCGGAACGACTGCTGGAAGGCACCGAGGATGTCCCCGGTATCGCCGTTGAAAGCGCCAGTATTGTGCGTTTACAGGACGAGCAGCATGTCGGCTTTAAATCAATGGTCGACGATATTTTGCGGGTCGCCGAACGCCATCTGACGAAACTGAACCAGCGCCAGCGCGAAACCTGCCCGGCCTCCGAGCTGGTCGTCGGGATGCAGTGTGGCGGCAGCGATGCGTTTTCCGGCGTCACGGCAAACCCGGCGGTGGGTTATGCTTCCGATCTGCTGGTACGCTGCGGCGCGACCGTCATGTTCTCGGAGGTCACCGAAGTGCGCGATGCCATTCATCTTCTGACGCCGCGCGCCATCAACGAAGCCGTGGGTAAACGCCTGCTGGATGAAATGGCCTGGTACGATAACTATCTTGATATGGGGAAAACCGATCGCAGCGCTAACCCGTCCCCTGGCAACAAAAAAGGCGGCCTGGCGAACGTCGTGGAAAAAGCGTTGGGCTCTATCGCTAAATCGGGTAAGAGCGCCATTGTCGAAGTATTGTCGCCGGGCCAACGCCCCACCAAACGCGGCCTGATTTACGCCGCGACGCCCGCCAGCGATTTCGTCTGCGGCACGCAGCAGGTCGCTTCCGGCATTACCGTACAGGTCTTTACCACCGGACGCGGCACGCCGTACGGGCTGATGGCGGTGCCGGTAATTAAAATGGCGACGCGTACCGAGCTGGCGAACCGCTGGTATGACTTAATGGATATCAATGCAGGCACCATCGCCACGGGTGAAGAGACAATCGAAGATGTGGGCTGGAAGCTGTTTCACTTTATTCTCGATGTCGCCAGCGGCCGGAAAAAGACTTTCTCGGACCAGTGGGGCCTACATAACCAACTGGCGATATTTAACCCGGCGCCAGTGACCTGATCCAGTCAGTACCCTTCTCCGACCAGGGTATAACCGCATAATCTGTAGACCGGGTAAGCGCCAGCGCTACCCGGTATTTTTTCGCCCTTAGTCTGTAGCCTGAAGTATGTCTGCCCGACATGCTTTTTTTACCCCTGACTTTCGATAACTTCCATTTTATTTCGAAACTTTCATTTATCAGATCAAAATCACAAAAAAACATTCCGAAAGCCTATAAATTCTTTCAAAGAAAACAAACGAAAGATTTCGGAGGAAGGATGTTTATCATTTCAGGCAGAACAATGCTAAAGAAGGCGCAGCAGGAAGGCTATGCTGTGCCGGCGTTTAACATCCACAACCTGGAGACATTGCAAGTGGTGGTGGAAACCGCCGCAGAATTGCGCTCTCCGCTAATTGTCGCCGGTACGCCAGGCACCTTTAGCTACGCAGGCGTCGGTAATATCGTGGCTATCGCCGCAGAACTGGCGAAAAGCTGGAACCATCCTCTCGCGGTACATCTCGATCATCATGAAAAACTGGCCGACATCAAAATGAAAGTCGCCGCCGGGGTACGCTCGGTCATGATCGACGGGTCGCATTTCCCCTTTGCCGACAATATTGCGCTGGTGAAAAGCGTGGTTGATTACTGTCATCGCTACGATGTCAGCGTTGAAGCTGAACTTGGGCGTCTCGGCGGGCAGGAAGACGATCTTATCGTTGACGGCAAAGATGCGCTTTATACCCATCCGGAACAGGCCCGGGAATTTGTGGAAAAAACGGGTATCGACTCGTTAGCCATTGCTATCGGCACCGCGCACGGCCTCTACACCGCTGAACCAAAACTTGATTTTGAACGACTGACGGAAATTCGTCAGCGGGTTGATGTCCCCTTAGTCCTTCACGGCGCCTCTGGCCTGCCGACCCGCGATATTACCCGCGCTATTTCGCTGGGCATCTGCAAAGTTAACGTCGCGACCGAGCTTAAAATCGCCTTTTCCGGCGCGCTTAAAAACTATTTAACGCAACACGCAGAGGCCAGCGATCCCCGCCATTACATGATCCCGGCGAAAGCGGCCATGAAAGAGGTTGTACGTAAAGTGATTGCCGACTGCGGTTGTGAAGGGAAGCTCTAAAGCCCCCGGATTTAGCACGGCAAAGGGCGTTTTCATAGCTGGATCACGAAAGCCATTATTATCCTTTGCCTTCAAACCAAAAATATTATGAAGATAAACAAAAGATATCGGAGCCAGAAGTGAAAGAAATAATTTCTCGTCACAAAGCAGGGGAACAGATAGGGATCTGTTCCGTATGTTCAGCACACCCGCTGGTGATTGAATCCGCATTACGTTTTGATCTGAATAGCGGGAACAAAGTTCTGATCGAAGCGACCTCTAACCAGGTTAATCAGTTTGGCGGTTATACCGGCATGAAACCGGCTGACCTTCGTGATTTTGTCTATGGCATCGCCCAGGAAGTGGGTTTTCCACGAGAACGGCTTATTTTAGGCGGCGATCACCTGGGACCTAACTGCTGGCAAAACGAACCTGCAGATACGGCGATGGAAAAATCCGTCGAACTCATTAAGGCTTACGTCGCTGCCGGGTTTAGCAAAATCCATCTTGATGCCTCTATGTCCTGCGCTGACGACCCGACGCCGCTGGACCCAATGGTTGTCGCTAAACGCGCCGCCCTGCTTTGCCAGGCAGCGGAAACGACGGCGACCGACGAACAAAAACGCCATTTAACCTATGTTATCGGCACTGAAGTTCCGGTTCCTGGCGGGGAAGCCAGCGCCATTAACGCCGTGCATGTTACCCGCGAACAGGATGCGGCCCGCACGCTGCAAACGCATCAGGCTGCTTTTCGCGCCCTGGGGCTGGAGGAGGCATTGAACCGGGTTATCGCGATTGTCGTACAGCCGGGCGTAGAATTCGACCATACACAGATTATCCACTATCAACCGCAGGCCGCTAAAGCGCTTTCCGACTGGATAAAAGAAACGCCGATGGTCTATGAAGCACACTCCACCGATTACCAAACTCGCCAGGCCTACCGTGCGCTGGTACGCGATCATTACGCCATTCTGAAGGTCGGCCCGGCGCTCACTTTCGCGCTGCGCGAAGCCATTTTCGCACTTGCGCAAATGGAAAACGAGCTGATCTCCCCGGAACAACGTAGTCGGGTACTGGAGGTCATTGATGAAGTTATGCTAAACGAACCGGGCTACTGGAAAAAATACTACCGTCCAACCTGGAGCCAGGCGATGGTCGACATCCACTTTAGTTTGTCTGACCGTATTCGCTATTACTGGCCGCACCCGCGTATTCGTCAAAGCGTAGAGAAGTTAATCGCCAATCTGAATAACGTCACATTGCCGCTGGGATTAATTAGCCAGTTTATGCCCGTACAGTTTGAACGCCTGTCTGAGGGCGTGCTCACCCCCACGCCGCATAACCTGATTATTGACAAAATTCAGGATGTTCTGCGCGCTTATCGCTTCGGTTGCACGCCGGATGTCGCCTGAATAATGGAGAATTTATGAGCCAACTATTTGTCCGAACCGGAATCACATTCGACTCGAGCCAACAGGCGCTGGCGCACATTGGCAAAGAGATGCTGGCGAAAGGCGTGGTACATGATAGTTATCCGCAGGCGCTGGTGGAACGTGAAGCGTCTTTTCCTACCGGCATTGCGCTGGAGCGTCACGCCGTCGCTATCCCTCATTGCGAGGCGGTTCATGCGAAATCACCCGCTATCTATCTGATTCGTCCAGATAAGCCGGTCATGTTTCAACAGGCGGATGATGACGAAGAGATTGCCGTTTCGTTAATCATCGCCTTAATCGTTGAAAACCCGGCGGCACAGCTAAAACTTCTGCGCCGCCTGTTTAGTGAGCTACAGAACCCGAGCACCCTCGATGCCCTGTTAAGCGCGCCGGATGCCGAACTGGCGATACGCTTTCAGGAAACCATCCTTGAGCCTGAGCAGTGCGTCCAGGTTTGATAATAAATTGATAATAATGAGGAATACCCTATGAAACGTAAAGTAATTGTGGCCTGTGGCGGTGCGGTTGCAACCTCAACGATGGCTGCGGAAGAAATTAAAGAGCTATGTGATGCCAACCATATTGAGCTCGACTTAGTGCAATGCCGGGTCACCGAAATCGAAACCTATATGGACGGCGCCGATCTTATCTGTACCACTGCCAGGGTCGATCGCGCCTTCGGCGATATTCCCGTCGTTCACGGTATGCCTTTTGTTTCCGGCGTGGGTATTGAAGCATTACAGCAAAAAATTCTGTCCATTCTCATGGGGTAACGTATGTTTAGCGAAATAATGCGTTATATCCTCGACTTAGGCCCAACGGTGATGTTGCCTCTGGTGATCATCGTGTTCTCTAAACTGCTGGGAATGAAGCTTGGGGATTGTTTTAAATCGGGTTTGCATATTGGTATCGGCTTCGTGGGTATTGGTCTGGTCATCGGCCTGATGCTGGATTCTATCGGCCCCGCGGCGAAAGCCATGGCGGAACATTTCCAAATCAATCTCCACGTTATTGACGTCGGCTGGCCAGGTTCATCGCCCATGACCTGGGCGTCACAAATCGCGCTGGTCGCGATCCCTGTCGCCATTGGGGTTAACGTCCTGATGCTGGTGACCCGCATGACCCGCGTGGTGAATGTCGATATCTGGAATATCTGGCACATGACCTTCACGGGCGCCATGCTGCATCTGGCGACCGGTTCATACTGGCTGGGGATTCTGGGCGTTGTGGTTCATGCCGCCTTTGTCTACAAACTGGGGGACTGGTTTGCCAAAGATACCCGCGACTATTTTGGCCTCGAGGGGATTGCTATCCCACACGGTTCATCCGCGTACCTGGGCCCCGTGGCGGTGCTCGTTGATACCATTATCGAAAAAATTCCGGGCCTCAATCGTATTCACTTTAGCGCAGATGATGTTCAGAAACGCTTCGGACCGTTTGGCGAGCCGGTGACTGTCGGCTTCGTGATGGGGCTGGTGATTGGTGTACTGGCAGGCTACGACGCCAAAGCCGTTCTGCAACTGGCGGTCAAAACCGCAGCGGTGATGCTGCTTATGCCACGCGTCATTAAACCTATTATGGATGGCCTAACGCCTATCGCCAAACATGCACGTAAACGTCTACAGGCCAAATTTGGCGGGCAGGAGTTCCTGATAGGCCTTGATCCAGCGCTACTGCTCGGTCATACCTCTGTTGTCTCCGCGAGCCTGATATTCATTCCGCTGACCATCCTGATTGCCGTCTTAGTACCGGGAAACCAGGTGCTGCCGTTCGGCGACCTCGCCACCATCGGTTTCTTTATTGCGATGGCGGTCGCGGTACACCAGGGCAACCTGTTCCGCACGCTGATTTCAGGTGTCATTATTATGGGTATCACCCTGTGGATAGCCACCCAGACGATTGGCCTGCATACCCAACTGGCTGCCAATGCCGGAGCGCTAAAAGCAGGCGGACAAGTCGCCTCGCTGGATCAGGGCGGTTCTCCCATCACCTGGCTGCTGATTCAACTTTTTACCTGGCAGAATATCGTCGGCTTCGCCGTCATTGCCATTATCTATCTGGCCGGCGTACTGCTGACCTGGCGTCGCGCCCGACAGTTTGTCGCGGCTGAGAAAGCCACGGCGCTACAGCAAAGTCAAATCGCCTCTTAATTTTAGGGGAGCAATCGCTCCCCTCACCTTCCTGGAGAATGTTATGAAATCAGTGGTTATTCACGCTGAGGGAGACGTGCGCGTTGAAGAACGTCCCTTACCACAACTGCAAGCCGAGGACGATGTGTTGGTCAAAGTCGTTAGCTCAGGGCTTTGCGGGTCGGATATCCCGCGTATTTTCGCGCAGGGCGCCCATTATTATCCTATTACGTTAGGCCATGAATTCAGCGGCTACGTTGAATCCTACGGCACAGGCGTAACGGATATGCAGCCTGGCGATGCCGTCGCTTGTGTCCCGCTTCTTCCCTGCTTTCACTGTCCGCAATGCGAACGCGGTTACTTTTCTTTATGCAAACAGTATCAGTTTGTAGGATCGCGCAGCGAAGGTGGTAATGCGGAATATGTGGTGGTCAAACGGGCCAATCTTTTCCGCTTGCCGTCTGATATGCCGATTGAAGATGGCGCGTTTATCGAACCGATTACCGTGGGCTTACACGCCTTTCATCTGGCGCAGGGCTGCGAGGGGAAAAACGTAATTATCGTCGGGGCCGGGACAATTGGCCTGTTGGCCTTACAGTGCGCGCGGGAACTGGGCGCGCGAAGCGTAACGGCGATTGATATCAATCCGCAGAAACTGGAACTGGCGAAAGCGCTCGGCGCAACGCATACCTGTAATAGCCGGGAAATGACCGCCGACGACATCCAGACCGCGTTGTCCGACATTCAGTTTGATCAACTGGTTCTCGAAACGGCAGGAACTCCCCAGACCGTCTCGCTGGCTATCGATATCGCCGGGCCGCGCGCGCAACTGGCGCTGGTGGGGACGTTACATCACGATCTCACCCTGACGACGCGCACATTCGGGTTAATTTTGCGTAAAGAGCTCACGCTCCTCGGCAGTTGGATGAACTACTCCGCGCCATGGCCAGGAGAGGAATGGGAAACCGCAGCGCGCCTGTTGGCTGAAAAACGTCTTCAACTGGCCCCTCTCATTGCCCATCGCGGCGATGCGGAAAGCTTTGCAGAAGCAGTCAAAGCGCTTAATGGCGCGCCCATGCAGGGCAAAATCTTACTTCAACTTTCCTGATGGTACGAGCCAGCAACCTGCGCTGGCTCACATTTCCTTTCGAAATTTAGCGTTCACCTTTCGCAATCCTTCGTTTAAACTAGTTACAGTTAATTATCAGGCAAATCAATATGAACTCATTTGAGCGAAGAAATAAAATTGTCGACCTGATTAATACGCAAGGCAGCGTGCTGGTGATGGATCTTTCAAATACCTTTGGTATTTCTGAAGTGACTATCCGTGCTGACCTGCGTCTGCTGGAAGAGAAAGGCCTTGTCACCCGTTTTCATGGCGGCGCGGCAAAACCGGGAAGTCATCTGGCGGAAGGCGACAATCAGGAAGTCATTCTGGAAGATCGGTATCAACTCGCCAGCGATCCGAAAAAGCGGATTGCCCAGGCGGCTGCGGCAATGGTTGAAGAAGGAATGACCATCATTCTGGATAGCGGGAGCACAACATTACTGATTGCGGAAGCGCTCGCGCGAAAAAGCAATATTACGGTGATCACTAACAGCTTGCCTGCCGCTTTTACACTATCAGAAAATAAAGATCTCACGCTGGTGGTTTGCGGCGGTACGGTACGGCATAAAACCCACTCAATGCACGGCACGATTGCGGAACGATCGCTACACGGCATCAGCGCCGATGTCATGTTTGTCGGGGCGGATGGCATTGATGCGACAAACGGTATTACCACGTTTAACGAAGGTTATTCCATTAGCGGCGTCATGGCGGCGGCGGCACACAAAGTTATCGCGGTACTGGACGCGACCAAATTTAACCGTCGCGGCTTTAACCAGGTATTGCCGATGGACAAGATCGACTGTGTGATAACCGATGACAGTATCAGCAAACAGGATAAAGCGGCATTAGCGAAAACAGGCGTGGAATTAATGATCGTCTAAAAAGGAGTCGGTTATGCGTTGCTGATCGCGAGAGTAAGCCCGAAGGAAAGGTCCGGCCCGCTATCACCGCCCAATGCCCCCATCACTTTACCCACATCAATCACCTGATTGAGTATTAACGCGATGGCGATAAAAGGCGGTTCCCGGGCGCTCGCTTTTATTCTTCCTGCTGCCCCAGCGCATACTTATACAGCGCATTTTTCTTCACGCCGTGAATTTCTGCTGCCAGCGCCGCCGCTTTTTTCAGCGGCAGTTCTGCCTGTAGCAGCGCCAGCGTGCGCAGCGCGTCGGCGGGCAGGTCGTCTTCTTGCGCTTTATGGCCTTCGACAATCAGCACCA
Organism: Salmonella sp. SAL03688; assembly: GCF_046551895.1. NCBI lineage: Bacteria > Pseudomonadati > Pseudomonadota > Gammaproteobacteria > Enterobacterales > Enterobacteriaceae > Salmonella > Salmonella sp. SAL03688. The sequence continues at coordinate 132,052 of NZ_JBGDVI010000004.1, read as the reverse complement.
TTTCGCCTTTGCGACGGTTTTCATCCTCTTTCACCCACGCCAGCAGCTCGCCGACCGGCGCGCCGTGAATGGTTTCCCAGGTTTTGGTCAGCTCACGCGCCAGCACCACATAACGGGATTCTCCCAATACCGCGACGATATCTTCCAGACTATCTAACAGGCGGTGGGTTGACTCATAAAAAATCAGCGTTCGCGGTTCCGTTTCAATGGCTTTTAGCGCATCACGGCGGCCTTTGGATTTCGCCGGTAAAAAGCCTTCATAGCAGAACCGGTCAGATGGCAGGCCAGCGGCGCTCAGGGCGGTAATCGCCGCACATGGCCCCGGTAGCGGCACCACGCGAATCCCCGCTTCACGGCAGGTACGCACCAGGTGGTAGCCCGGATCGTTAATCAGCGGCGTACCGGCGTCGGAAACCAGCGCAATGTTCTGCCCTTCTTTTAGCTTCGCGACCAGCGTTTCCGCTTTTTGTTGTTCGTTATGGTCGTGCAGCGCGAACAATCGGGCATTAATCCCAAAATGTTGCAGCAATAAACCGGTGTGACGAGTATCCTCGGCGGCAATCAGATCTACAGCCTGTAACACCTCCAACGCACGCTGGGTGATATCCGCCAGATTACCGATAGGAGTAGGTACAATAAAGAGTTGGCCCTGAGAATTATCCGCCGATTCGTTTTGTTTCATTGTGTCGTCCGTATTGCCGATTTAATATTGAGCATTGCGTAAAAAAATATCACTGGATACAGTATGGTACCCTCAACATTTTCTCGTTTGAACGCCGCACGCGCGCTGCCTGTCGTCCTGGCTGCGCTACTTTTCGCCGGGTGCGGCACCCAGGCGCCAGATCAAAGCGCAGCCTATATGCAGGGTTCAGCGCAAGCTGACTCCGCCTTTTACCTGCATCAGATGCAGCAAAGCGCAGATGATAGCAAGACCAACTGGCAATTACTCGCCATTCATGCACTGCTGAAAGAAGGAAAAAGCCAGCAGGCCGTCGACCTGTTCAACCAACTCCCGCAAAATCTGAACGATACCCAGCGTCGCGAACAGTCTTTATTAGCGGTAGAAATCAAACTGGCGCAAAAAGATGTCGCAGGCGCGCAGGCCTTGCTGGATAAACTAAAACCCGCCGACTTTGCGCCAAATCAGCAAGCGCGTTACTGGCAGGCGCAGATCGTTGCCAGCCAGGGACGCCCGTCGCTTACCCTGTTGCGGGCGTTAATCGCCCAGGAACCGCTACTGGCGGCGAAAGATAAACAAAAAAATATCGACGCTACCTGGCAGGCGCTCTCCGCCATGACGCCGGATCAGGCCAGAACGCTGGTTATCAACGCTGATGAAAATGTGCTTCAGGGCTGGCTGGATCTGCAGCGCGTCTGGTTTGACAACCGCAACGATCCAGACATGCTGAAAGCCGGGATCGCCGACTGGCAAAAACGCTACCCGCAAAATCCGGGGGCGAAAATGCTGCCGACGCAGCTCGTCAATGTACAACGTTTTAAACCAGCTTCCACCAGCAAAATCGCTCTGCTGCTGCCGCTGAACGGTCAGGCTGCCGTGTTTGGCCGTACCATCCAGCAAGGTTTCGAAGCCGCGAAAAACCTCGGCACCCAGGCGGTGGAAATGCAGCCTGCCGCCGCGCCTGACGCGCCGGTAGAACCTGGCGTGGAGGAGACGCAGCCACAAATGACCAACGGCGTCGCCAGTCCGTCGCAGGCCTCGGTGAGCGATCTGACTGATGACGCTCCATCCCAGTCCGCTACGCCAGTCAGCGCGCCACAAACTCCCCCTGCTACAACAAGCGCGCCGGCGGATCCCTCCGCTGAATTAAAAATCTACGATACCTCTTCCCAGCCGCTGGATCAGGTGCTTGCTCAGGTTCAGCAAGACGGCGCCAGTATCGTGGTCGGGCCGCTGTTGAAAAACAATGTGGAAGCGCTGATGAAAAGCAACACGCCGCTCAACGTGCTGGCGCTCAACCAGCCGGAAACGGTACGTAGCTTCCCTAATATCTGCTATTTCGCGCTCTCTCCAGAAGATGAAGCCCGTGATGCGGCGCATCATATTTATGACCAGGGCAAGCAGTCGCCGCTGCTGTTGATCCCACGCAGCACGCTTGGCGATCGCGTGGCGAACGCCTTCACCCAGGAGTGGCAAAAACTGGGCGGCGGCATCGTGTTACAGCAAAAATTCGGCTCCGTAGCCGAGCTGAAAATGGGCGTGAACGGCGGCGCGGGTATCGCGTTGATGGGCAGTCCGGTCGCCGCCAGCGTGCCTGCGCAGCCTGGCGTCACCATTGGCGGTCTGACCATCCCTGCGCCGCCGACCGACGCGCAAATCACCGGCGGCGGACGCGTAGACGCGGTCTATATTCTGGCTACGCCGGAAGAGATTGGCTTTATCAAACCGATGATCGCCATGCGTAACGGCACTCAGAGCGGCGCGACGCTGTATGCCAGCTCCCGCAGCGCGCAAGGCACCTCCGGCCCCGACTTCCGTCTGGAAATGGAGGGTTTACAATACAGTGAAATTCCTATGCTGGCAGGCGGCAATATGCCGTTGATGCAGCAGGCGCTGAGCGCTGTACATAACGACTATTCTCTGGCGCGGATGTACGCCATGGGCGTGGATGCCTGGACGCTGGCGAACCACTTTTCGCAGATGCGTCAGGTGCAGGGGTTTGAGATCAATGGTAATACCGGCGCATTAACCGCCAGCCCGGATTGTGTGATTAACAGGAAGTTATCATGGCTCAAATACCAGCAAGGGGAGATTGTTCCCGCCAGCTAACGCGTAAACAGGCTGGCGACGCGTGGGAAGCTGCCGCGCGTCGCTGGCTGGAAAGCAAAGGACTGCGGTTTATCGCCGCCAACGTGCGCGAGCGCGGCGGCGAAATCGATCTGATCATGCGCGACGGAAAAACGACGGTTTTTGTTGAGGTCCGCTATCGGCGCTCCGGGCTTTATGGCGGCGCGGCGGCTAGTGTGACCCGCAGCAAGCAACACAAATTATTACATACTGCCCGCTTGTGGCTCGCCCGCCAGAATGGGAGTTTTGATACTGTGGATTGTCGGTTCGATGTGTTAGCCTTCACCGGAAATGAGATTGAGTGGTTTCGGGATGCGTTTAACGACCACTCATAATTGAAGATTTTAAGGATTAGCGTGCTCGAAAGAATCAAAGTTTGCTTTACAGAAAGCATTCAAACTCAAATTGCTGCGGCGGAAGCGCTTCCGGATGCCATTTCCCGCGCCGCCATGACGCTGGTTCATTCCCTGCTTAACGGCAACAAAATCCTCTGTTGTGGAAACGGGACGTCCGCGGCCAACGCACAGCATTTTGCTGCCAGCATGATTAACCGCTTTGAAACGGAGCGACCCAGTTTACCCGCCATTGCACTAAATACCGATAATGTGGTCTTAACTGCGATCGCTAACGATCGCCTGCACGATGAAGTTTATGCAAAACAAGTCCGGGCGCTGGGACATGCAGGCGATGTTTTATTGGCGATCTCTACGCGTGGTAATAGTCGCGATATCGTAAAAGCCGTTGAAGCAGCCGTCACACGTGACATGACCATTGTGGCGCTAACCGGGTATGACGGGGGTGAGCTGGCCGGACTATTAGGGCCGCAGGATGTCGAAATTCGTATCCCTTCACACCACAGCGCGCGCATTCAGGAAATGCATATGCTGACGGTAAACTGCCTGTGCGATTTGATCGATAACACGCTTTTTCCTCACCAGGATGATTAAGGAGTACACATGAAGGCATTTTCGCCGCTCGCAGTCCTTATTTCTGCGTTGCTATTGCAAGGTTGCGTCGCCGCCGCGGTAGTGGGTACGGCAGCCGTCGGCACCAAAGCCGCAACCGACCCGCGTAGCGTGGGCACCCAGGTGGATGACGGAACGCTGGAACTGCGTGTCAGCAGCGCGCTGTCGAAAGATGAGCAAATCAAAAAAGAGACGCGCATCAATGTCACGGCTTATCAGGGCAAAGTTTTGTTAGTGGGGCAGTCGCCAAACAGCGAACTCTCCGCACGCGCTAAACAGATAGCGATGGGCGTTGAAGGCACCACCGAGGTCTATAACGAGATTCGCCAGGGTCAGCCTATCGGCCTGGGGACCGCCTCTAACGATACCTGGATCACCACGAAAGTTCGCTCACAGCTACTGACCAGCGATCAGGTAAAATCGTCAAATGTGAAAGTCACCACCGAGAATGGCGAAGTGTTCCTGCTGGGCCTGGTGACTGAACGTGAAGGTAAAGCGGCAGCAGACATCGCCAGCCGGGTGAGCGGCGTGAAACGCGTGACCACCGCCTTTACGTATATTAAGTAACCGGTGTGCCGGGTGGCGATAAAAATGTGTAAACCGCGTCGCCATCCGGTAAATCATCCGGCTTCGCTACCCCGCTTTTTCCCGCAGTTGCGATGAGGTCAGAATCGTCACGCCTTCTTGTGCTGGCGCCAGCGCTTCCGCCAGCATGGCCCGCGCCACATCCCGCGCATCGATCGATTTCCAGTTTCCTGGCAACAGCCGAAATAGCGGAGCGAAAAGCGTTTCATTCACCCGCCGCGTTGTTCTGTCGCCGAGCAGCATAGAAGGTCGGGCAATCGTCAAACGAGGCCAATTTTGCGCGATTAACGCCTCCTCCATTTCTCCTTTCACCCGATTGTAGAAAAACGGAGAGTGCGCGTTTGCTCCCATTGCGCTGACCACCACCATGTGCTGCGCACCCAGTCGACGTCCGGTCAGCGCAGTATCAACCACCAGCGTATAATCCGCATGAATAAACGCCGCTTTACTTCCCGCTTCACGCCGGGTCGTGCCCAGGCAGCAAAAAACAATATCTACCGGGTCGGTCACCTGAGCTAACGCATCGGTAAGCTGCGGATCGTGAGGGTTATAAACGCCGACAATATCCGTCAGCGGGCGACGCGTCGGCGCGGCGATAGCGCTCACCTGCGGCATGTTGATTAACATTCTCAGCAGATGTCCGCCGACCAGTCCGGTCGCGCCGGTAATCAGTACCTGACTCATCCTCGCTCCTTTACAGATTTGTCCACCTTGCACTCTCGGCCCTATCGACCAGGCTTAATAGTCTACGAGGTAAGTATCCATCATTGTGGAAAATTTGCCTTACCCGACGCCACCACTGCGGAGGAAACGCATGAGTAAGAAAATTGCCGTTTTGATTACCGATGAATTTGAAGATTCAGAATTTACCTCGCCGGCTGCAGAATTCCGTCAGGCCGGCCATGAGGTCATCACCATCGAAAAAGAGGCGGGTAAAACGGTGAAAGGAAAAAAAGGCGAGGCCAGCGTCACTATTGATAAGGCTATTGATGACGTTCGTCCCGACGAGTTCGACGCCTTGCTATTGCCGGGAGGTCATTCGCCGGACTACCTGCGCGGCGACAGCCGTTTCGTGGATTTTACCCGCGATTTCGTTAACAGCGGTAAACCGGTTTTTGCCATTTGCCACGGCCCGCAGTTGTTGATCAGCGCCGATGTCATTCGTGGCCGCAAACTCACGGCGGTGAAACCGATTATTATCGATGTGAAGAATGCGGGCGCGGAATTTTACGATCAGGAAGTCGTCGTCGATAAAGATCAGCTGGTGACCAGCCGCACGCCTGACGACCTGCCGGCATTTAACCGCGAGGCGCTACGCCTGCTGGGCGCGTGAGTCGCGTAACCAGTGCAGTTTTTTACCAAACCCCAGCGTGTTGTCGGTGAATTTAATTTCATCCAGCCGGATTTCCCATACCGGCGCTGGCAGCACCCTGGCGACCGGGAAGCGACGAAGGTAAGCTTTACGCGCGGCGTCGCTCTCCTGCCCCTCCAGACGGCGAATTTCCCCTTTAAACTGCACGCCGCGAATGCGCGCCACCGTTTTCGGCTGACCATTGACCGTTCCCGCAACTGGCGCGCACGCGCCGGACATTTGCGCATGGCGGGTTTTATCATCCGTTAACAGATACAGTGCGACGTTTTGCGCATCGAACAAATAAAACGCATTGGCGCACCACAGCTCTCCCTCATGGTGTACGCACCAGGTCACCACGTGTTGTTTCGCCAGCCAACGGCCAATAGCGGTAAGTGTGTCCATCTTTATTCTCGCTTATACTGGGAACCTGAAAATTATCATGCTGATGGCGACAATGACACCCTGGTATCTGTATCTGATTCGTACTGCAGACAATGCGCTTTACACCGGAATAACCACCGATGTGGCGCGTCGTTACAGGCAGCATCAAACGGGAAAAGGCGCAAAAGCATTACGGGGAAAAGGCGAGTTAACGCTGGCGTTTGCGGCGCAGGTCGGCGATCGCTCGCTGGCCCTGCGCATAGAGTATCGCATCAAACAGCTCACAAAGCGCCAGAAGGAGCGCCTTGTGACGGAACGCGAAGCGTTTGAGGCGCTGCTGTCCAGCCTGCAAACGCCGGTGCTTAAAAACGATTGAAGTGGTCGTGATACTCCACCAGCCCCGTCACGCCCTCCAGCGCATCCTCAGCCAAACGGTGTACCTGGAAAGCGCTTTCCGTACCGGGCCAACGGCAGTGAAGATCGTAATGTGCGGCCAGTTCAAAACCGAAGCGGCTATATAACGCCGGATCGCCCAGCGTCACGACCGCCGCGTAGCCGAACTCGTTGAGCGAATCCAGCCCTTCATACACTAACTGGCGCGCCAGCCCTTGCCCGCGATACTTTTCATCGACCGCCAGCGGCGCCATGCCGACCCACTGTAAATCTTCGCCCTGCACATCAACCGGGCTAAAGGCGACATAGCCCACCACCTGGCCTTCATCATCCGTGGCCACCAGTCCGAGCGTCAGAAAACCATCTTCACGCAAATCGTGAACCAGCTTCGCTTCCGCATCGCTTTCGAATGAACGGCGTAACAGCGCATCAATACCAGGCGCATCAATGGGAATTTCTACTCGAATTAGCATGGTTCACCTACCGATGTCTGTTTGGTTTCCGGCGAGTTTTTCATACCCGCCTCAACAAAATCCGCCAGTTGCAGCAGCATAACGCGTAACGCTTTCGGCATCTGCTCCAGTTCGATGGCGTCCATCAGATTCTTCACATACAACCCTAACTCAGTATCGCCTTCAATGACCAGTCGACGCTGGAAAAAGAGCGTATCCGGGTCCTGTTTACGGGCGGCAATCATTAGCAGATCGCTGGCGTCGGCGCTAAAACTGACGTCGGCATCCGCCTGCTGGCTAACGATCAGCTTTTCATTTTCAACCGTGGTATACCATTTTAAGTCGATGTCACGAACATGAATGCTTAACCAACGACCTTCGAGGAATTCCAGCTCTCCATCGGCCAGCGCCTGACGAAACTGCCAGCTCAGAACCTGTTCCAGAACCTGGCGCTTTAGCGCAAAGGGCGTCAGTTTAACCGGTACACTCATCAGAGACGGGCCAGCATGGACTAAGCGTGAACGCAGTTTATCTAACACGAGCTTTACTCCCTGTTTCAATAGTCCTGTTATTTTGCCATATCCAATAAATCACATGGCGGCGTAAATCAACAATTGGGTCTGATTTTCTACCCCATTATTGGTGTTACCAATACGCCTTTAACTGCCTTAAATCAAAAATTGTCGCAGCAAGGTTAACTAAAATCCCTGTTCGTTAACAATTTTGCGTCTCAGACGTAACCCTCAGGATAAATTATGGAGCTGCTCTGCCCTGCCGGAAATCTCCCGGCGCTGAAGGCGGCCATCGAAAACGGCGCTGACGCCGTTTATATCGGGTTAAAAGACGATACCAATGCCCGTCATTTTGCCGGCCTTAACTTTACCGAAAAAAAATTGCAGGAAGCGGTGAGTTTTGTTCACCAGCATCGCCGCAAATTACACATCGCCATTAATACTTTTGCGCATCCGGACGGCTATGCCCGCTGGCAGCGCGCCGTGGATATGGCGGCGCAGCTTGGCGCCGACGCGCTGATTCTTGCCGACCTCGCTATGCTGGAATATGCCGCAGAGCGTTACCCGCATATTGAGCGCCATGTTTCCGTTCAGGCCTCGGCAACCAACGAAGAGGCGATTCGCTTTTATCACCGCAACTTTGATGTCCACCGTGTAGTACTGCCGCGTGTACTGTCGATTCACCAGGTAAAACAACTGGCCCGCGTCACGCCGGTGCCGCTGGAGGTATTCGCGTTTGGCAGCCTGTGCATTATGGCGGAAGGTCGCTGCTATCTTTCTTCCTACCTGACGGGGGAGTCGCCCAATACCGTCGGCGCCTGCTCTCCCGCCCGCTTTGTCCGTTGGCAGCAAACGCCGCAGGGGCTGGAATCGCGCCTGAATGATGTCCTGATTGACCGTTACCAGGATGGCGAAAACGCGGGCTACCCAACGCTGTGCAAAGGCCGCTATTTAGTGGACGGCGAGCGCTATCACGCGCTGGAGGAGCCAACCAGCCTGAACACGCTGGAACTGCTGCCGGAGCTCATGGCGGCGAACATCGCTTCGGTGAAGATCGAAGGCCGCCAGCGCAGCCCGGCCTACGTCAGCCAGGTGGCGAAAGTGTGGCGCCAGGCGATCGATCGCTGCAAAGCCGCCCCGCAAAACTTCGTTCCACAGCGCGACTGGATGGAGACGCTCGGCGCGATGTCCGAAGGCACCCAAACCACGCTTGGCGCATATCACCGTAAATGGCAGTGAGAGGAGCTATGAAATATTCCTTAGGACCGGTGCTTTATTACTGGCCGAAAGAGACGCTGGAAGATTTTTATCAGCAGGCCGCAAAAAGCAGCGCTGACGTCATTTATCTGGGCGAAGCGGTGTGCAGCAAGCGTCGCGCGACTAAAGTCGGCGACTGGCTGGAAATGGCGAAATCCCTCGCCGCCAGCGGTAAGCAGGTGGTGCTCTCCACCCTGGCGCTGGTACAGGCGTCATCTGAATTAAGCGAGCTGAAACGCTATGTGGACAACGGCGATTTTCTGCTGGAAGCCAGCGATCTTGGCGTGGTGAATCTGTGCGCCGAGCGCAAACTGCCGTTTGTCGCCGGCCATGCGCTGAATTGCTACAACGCGGTCACGCTGCGCCGGTTGCTGAAAGAAGGCATGGTACGCTGGTGTATGCCGGTGGAGCTGTCCCGCGACTGGCTGGTGAATTTGCTTAATCAGTGCGATGAACTGGGCATCCGCAATCAGTTTGAAGTGGAAGTGTTGAGCTACGGGCATCTGCCGCTGGCCTACTCCGCTCGCTGCTTTACCGCCCGTTCGGAAGACCGCCCGAAAGATGAGTGCGAAACCTGCTGTATCAAGTATCCAAACGGTCGTGACGTGTTCTCGCAAGAGAATCAGCAGGTGTTTGTGCTTAACGGTATTCAGACCATGAGCGGCTATGTCTATAACCTTGGCAACGAACTGACGTCGATGCAGGGATTGGTCGATATCGTGCGGCTGTCGCCGTTGGGGACGGAGACATTTGCCATGCTTGATGCCTTTCGCGCTAACGAAAACGGCGGCGCACCATTACCGCTTGCCGCGCATAGCGACTGTAACGGCTACTGGAAGCGGCTGGCCGGGCTGGAGCTACAGGCCTAGCCGGATGGCGGCATAAATACCTTGTCCGGCCTACAAATAGCGATCCCGTAGGCCCGATAAGCGCAGCGCCATCGGGTATTGTTTTTGCCGTCAGTCTCATAAAGCTCACTTTGTTAACAACATTCGCTAATCTTTAATGCAGTATTAAAAGATTAACCGGTAACAAAGTGAGCCGTTATGACTGACAAAACTATTCCGTTCTCGGTGCTGGATCTGGCGCCGATCCCTGAAGGATCTTCGGCAAAAGAAGCCTTTACTCACTCGCTTGATCTCGCACGGCTGGCTGAAAAGCGCGATTATCACCGCTACTGGCTGGCAGAACATCACAACATGACCGGTATCGCCAGCGCGGCGACCTCGGTATTGATTGGTTATCTGGCGGCCAATACCACAACATTACATCTTGGCTCCGGCGGCGTGATGCTGCCTAACCATTCACCGCTGGTGATTGCCGAGCAGTTCGGCACGCTGAATACGCTCTACCCGGGACGTATAGACTTAGGGTTGGGACGCGCGCCGGGTAGCGATCAGCCGACGATGCGCGCGCTGCGTCGCCATATGAGCGGCGATATCGATAACTTTCCACGCGATGTCGCAGAGCTGGTGGACTGGTTCGACGCTCGCGACCCTAATCCGCATGTGCGCCCGGTGCCCGGCTACGGCGAGCAGATCCCGCTCTGGCTGTTGGGCTCCAGCCTGTATAGCGCACAGTTGGCGGCCCAGCTTGGCCTACCGTTCGCCTTTGCTTCGCATTTCGCGCCGGATATGTTGTTCCAGGCGCTGCATCTGTACCGTACCCAGTTCAAACCTTCAGCGCGGCTGGAAAAACCGTACGCGATGGTGTGTATCAATATTATCGCCGCCGACAGCAACCGCGACGCCGAATTCCTGTTTACCTCTATGCAGCAGGCTTTTGTGAAGCTACGCCGTGGGGAAACCGGCCAACTGCCGCCGCCGATTGAGAATATGGAGACCTTCTGGTCGCCATCCGAGCAGTATGGCGTGCAACAGGCGCTGAGTATGTCGCTGGTCGGTGATAAGGCGAAAGTCCGCCACGGGCTGGAATCCATCCTGCGGGAAACCCAGGCGGATGAAATTATGGTCAACGGGCAGATTTTTGACCACCAGGCACGCCTGCATTCGTTTGATTTGGCGATGGATGTGAAGCAGGAATTGTTGGGGTAGCGCATTGTTTTGCCCGGTGGCGCTTCGCTTACCGGGCCTACAGCATCAAGTAGGCCGGATAAGGTGCAACCGCCATCCGGCACAATAACGTTACTGGTACACCGGCAGCAAATTAAAGCTCGACAGAATATGGATAACCGCGTTGCCGACACCGAAGACCAGAATCAGGGCAATCATCGGTTTACCGCCCCAGACGCGAAATTTTGGGCTGCCGAAACGTTCGCGAGATTTGCGCGCCAACAGCGCAGGCACAATGGCCGCCCAGATAGTTGCAGCTAAACCTGCATAGCCAATGGCGTACAGAAAACCGTTCGGCCACAGCAGGCCACCGACAATTGGCGGCACAAACGTCAGCAGCGCCGTTTTAAAACGCCCCATTGCCGAGTCATCAAAGCCAAACAGATCCGCCAGATAGTCAAACAGCCCCAGCGTCACGCCAAGGAAGGAACTGGCGACAGCAAAGTTAGAGAACACCACCAGCAGCAGATCCAGGCTGCGGCTGTTCAGCACGCCGCTCAACGCCTGTACCAGCACATCAATATTGCCGCCTTTCTGCGCAATGCCGATAAATTCCGGACGCGGGATGTTGCCCATCGTCCCCAGCAGCCAGACGGAATAGAGCGCCAGCGCCAGTAACGTCCCATAAATCAGGCACTTGACGATGGTACGCGGATCTTTGCCGTAATATTTCATCAGGCTCGGTACGTTACCGTGATAACCAAAAGAGGCCAGACAAAATGGCAGCGTCATCAGCAGGTACGGCGTATATGACGCGTGGCTTTCAGCCACGTTAAACAACGTGGCAGGCTGAACGTGCCCTAACAGGCTGCCGAAGGTCAGGAAGAAAGTAATCACTTTCGCGCCCAGCACAATCGCCGTCATCCGGCTGACCGCCTTCGTACTCAGCCACACGACAAACGCCACCAGCAGCGCAAAGGCAAAACCTGCCGCTCGCGCCGGAACGTTCAGCGACATCTCAGCAAAGGTATGATGCAGAATTGAGCCGCTCGCCGAGATATAGGCGTAAGTCAGGATGTAGAGCACAAAGGCAATAGAAATGCCGTTGACCACGTTCCAGCCTTTCCCCAACAGATCTTTGGTGATGGTGTCGAAACTCGAACCTATGCGGTAGTTAAGGTTGGCTTCGAGAATCATCAGCCCGGAGTGCAGCATACAAAACCAGGTAAAGACCAGCGCCGCCATCGACCAGAAGAACCACGCCCCGGACATGACCACCGGCAGGGAGAACATCCCCGCGCCAATGATGGTGCCGCCGATAATCACCACGCCGCCAAGCAGCGAAGGTGACGTTTGGGTGGTGGTAAGTGTTGCCATTCAGCTCTCTCTCCAGTCATTTATAATGTGACTATCTCTCAATACGTTGCACTGTACCAGTACACGAGTACAAAAGAAATAAAAAAAGCCCCGATTGTGACGATCGGGGCTGTATATTTTACTTTACGCTGTGAATGCGCAGGTCAGCGTGAGTTACGCATCGCCGCCGAAACGACGGCGACCGGTAGAGTCATCACGACGCGGACCACGGCTTTCACGACGTTCGCCGCTGAAGCGACGACCATCACCACGACCACCTTCACGACGTTCGCCGCTGAAATTACGACCGCCTTCACGACGCTCGCCACTGAAGCTACGACCACCGCCGCGACGTTCGCCGCCCGCGTGCGGAACCGCATCACCCAACAGCTGCATATTCATCGGCTTGTTCAGAATGCGGGTACGCGTGAAGTGCTGGAGCACTTCGCCCGGCATACCTTTCGGCAGCTCGATGGTGGAGTGAGACGCGAACAGCTTAATGTTACCAATGTAACGGCTGCTGATGTCGCCTTCGTTAGCGATAGCGCCCACGATATGACGAACTTCAACGCCGTCATCACGGCCCACTTCAATGCGGTATAACTGCATATCGCCAACGTCACGACGTTCACGACGCGGACGTTCTTCACGGTCGCCACGCGGGCCACGGTCATTACGATCGCGCGGACCACGGTCATCACGGTCACGGAATTCACGCTTAGGACGCATCGGCGCATCCGGCGGCAGAATCAGCGGACGCTCGCCCTGCGCCATTTTCAGCAGTGCGGCGGCCAGCGTTTCGAGATCCAGCTCTTCACCTTCAGCAGACGGCTGGATTTTCGCCAGCAGCGCACGGTACTGATCCAGATCGCTGCTTTCCAGTTGCTGCTGAACTTTCGCGGCGAATTTTTCCAGACGGCGTTTACCCAGCAGTTCTGCGTTCGGCAGTTCCACTTCCGGAATGGTCAGCTTCATGGTGCGTTCGATGTTGCGCAGCAGACGACGCTCGCGGTTCTCAACGAACAGCAGCGCGCGACCGGCGCGACCCGCACGGCCGGTACGACCGATACGGTGAACGTAGGACTCGGAATCCATCGGGATATCGTAGTTCACCACCAGGCTGATACGTTCAACGTCCAGACCACGTGCCGCAACGTCGGTAGCGATCAGGATGTCCAGACGACCATCTTTCAGGCGTTCCAGAGTCTGCTCACGCAGCGCCTGGTTCATATCGCCATTCAACGCGGCGCTGTTGTAGCCGCTACGTTCCAGCGCTTCTGCTACTTCCAGGGTCGCGTTTTTGGTACGCACGAAGATAATCGCCGCATCAAAGTCTTCCGCTTCCAGGAAACGCACCAGCGCTTCGTTTTTACGCATACCCCAGACAGTCCAGTAGCTCTGGCTGATGTCAGGACGGGTAGTCACGCTGGACTGAATGCGCACTTCCTGCGGCTCTTTCATAAAGCGGCGGGTAATGCGACGAATCGCTTCCGGCATGGTGGCGGAGAACAGAGCGGTCTGATGACCTTCCGGGATCTGCGCCATAATAGTTTCAACGTCTTCGATGAAGCCCATACGCAGCATTTCGTCGGCTTCATCCAGCACCAGACCACTCAGTTTAGAGAGGTCGAGGGTGCCGCGTTTTAAGTGATCAAGCAGACGTCCCGGCGTACCGACAACGATCTGCGGCCCCTGACGCAGGGCGCGTAACTGCACGTCATAACGCTGACCGCCGTACAGGGCAACCACGTTTACGCCGCGCATGTGTTTAGAGAAATCCGTCATGGCTTCGGCAACCTGTACCGCCAGTTCGCGGGTTGGCGCCAGCACCAGAATCTGAGGTGCCTTCAGCTCAGGATCAAGATTGTTGAGCAGCGGTAAAGAGAACGCTGCGGTTTTGCCGCTACCGGTCTGGGCCATGCCCAGCACGTCGCGACCGCCCAGCAGATGCGGAATGCACTCTGCCTGGATTGGAGATGGTTTTTCGTAACCCAGATCGGTAAGGGCTTCAAGGATAGGAGCCTTCAGCCCCAGATCTGCAAAAGTGGTTTCGAATTCAGCCATGTAGTACGTGTGCCTCAAAATTAATGGCGGCCAGTCTACATAACTCATCATGAAATTGATCTGCAATTTTCATTGAAAAGTGTGAACCGGCTCAAAGTAGGTGTATTAACGAACAACAACGCCCTCACCCGCGAAGGTGATGGCAATCAAAAAGATTACGGGCTGATATGTTCGTCAGCTATTGCTGGTCCGATTCTGCCAGGTCATCTTGGTCCTGGCCCAGGAGCGATAATTCCAACAATGCGTATCGGTGCTCAACAAAGTTATGAACGTTGTTGGCCACCGCCAGTTTGAACAGAGCCGTGGCGCTGTCCAAATCCCCCAGACTTAGGTAATACTTACCTAAATAGAAGTTGGTTTCACTGAGATGCTCAGCGAGCGAGGTGTTATCCGTTGCGTCCGCCTTGAGCCTTTCCATCAGCGTTGCTTCGCTAATGTCGCCCAGGTAGAACTCGACAATGTTCCATCCCCATTGCTCTTTATCCGATTTTTCGAAGCGTGCTTTTAACGCTTCTTTCGCCTGCTTCTCATTAAGCTTCTGCTCAACAAGATACAGCCACAGGCTGCGGTAAGGATCATTGGGATCGTCTTGATAAAACGCCAGCAGATCATCTTGCGCTAACTTATCACGGCCGCCGTAATACAATGCGATACCGCGATTTAAGTGCGCGTAGTTGTAAGTTGGATCAAGCTCTAGTACAGAATCAAACGCTTCATAGGCAGCATCAAAATTGCCTGCCTGCGTTAAATAAATGCCTAAGTAATTGAATACTTCAGGCATATCCGGTCTGATTGCCAGCGCTTGTGAAAAATCATTTCGCGCTAATGCCCTCAAACCAAGACTATCATACAACACTCCGCGCTCATATAAAAGCTGTGCGCGTTCGTCATCGGTTAAAGCCCGACTGGCAAGAATCTGTTCCATACGCGCCAGAATCACTTCCTGCTGTAAAGTCGGTTGCAATGGTACTGCGAGGACTTCACTTTTACGCCAGGCGGAATTACTGCATCCTGCAAGCGTAAGTGCTGTCGCAACGAAACACCAGCGCAAAAAAGGCTTCATTTCCCACTCCCGAAGACAACGATTGAATGAACGTCCTGTTCCCCGGTGGCTCAACAAGGCGTCCAGCCAGGTCTAAAGCCCTCCGCACTGCGGAGGGCAAAAGGCTACCTTACTCGGCCTGTTCGCTCGCCGGAGCTTCCGGCGCAGCCGCAGGTTGAGACTGCTCGGTTGCTTCTTTAATGCTCAGACGTACACGGCCCTGGCGGTCAACTTCCAGAACCTTAACCGGGACTTCCTGACCCATCTGCAGATAGTCGGTCACTTTCTCTACACGCTTATCCGCGATTTGAGAGATGTGAACCAGACCTTCTTTACCGCCGCCGATGGCAACAAACGCGCCAAAGTCAACGATACGGGTCACTTTACCATTGTAGATACGGCCGACTTCGATCTCTGCGGTGATCTCTTCGATACGACGGATAGCGTATTTCGCTTTTTCACCGTCGGTCGCCGCGATCTTCACAGTACCGTCATCTTCAATTTCGATGGTGGTGCCGGTCTCTTCAGTCAGCGCGCGGATCACAGAACCGCCTTTACCGATCACGTCTTTGATCTTGTCCGTGCTGATCTTGATGGTATGGATACGCGGCGCAAATTCAGAGATATCGCCGCGCGGCGCGTTGATCGCCTGTTCCATCACGCCCAGGATGTGCAGACGCGCGCCTTTAGCCTGGTTCAACGCAACCTGCATGATCTCTTTGGTGATACCTTCAATTTTGATATCCATCTGCAGCGCAGAGATACCGTCGCGGGAACCCGCCACTTTGAAGTCCATATCGCCCAGGTGATCTTCGTCGCCCAGAATGTCAGACAGTACAACGTAGTTGTCGCCTTCTTTCACCAGACCCATAGCGATACCTGCTACGGCGGCTTTAATTGGCACGCCAGCGTCCATCAGCGCCAGAGAAGCGCCGCACACGGAAGCCATAGAGGAAGAACCGTTGGATTCGGTGATTTCAGACACCACGCGAACGGTGTACGGGAATTTATCCATGTCCGGCATCACTGCCAGCACGCCGCGCTTCGCCAGACGACCGTGACCAATTTCACGACGCTTCGGAGAACCGACCATGCCGGTTTCGCCTACGGAGTACGGAGGGAAGTTGTAGTGGAACAGGAAGCTGTCAGTGCGCTCGCCCATCAGTTCATCAAGCACCTGCGCGTCACGGGCAGTACCCAGAGTCGCGGTAACCAGCGCCTGCGTTTCACCACGGGTAAACAGAGCGGAACCGTGAGTACGCGGCAGCACGCCAGTGCGCACGTCCAGACCACGGATCATGTCTTTTTCACGGCCATCAATACGCGGCTCGCCTGCCAGTACGCGGCTACGCACCACGTTTTTCTCAATAGCGTGCAGGATTTCGCCCAGCTCGTTAGCATCCAGAGTTTCATCTTCTGCAATAAGCTGCTCAATGGTTTCGGATTTGATTACGTCAACCTGAGCATAGCGTTCTTGTTTATCGGTGATGCGGTACGCGTCGCTCAGACGAGATTCAGCAAGCGCAGCAACACGCGCGTTCAACGCGTCGTTGACGGCTTCCGGCTGCCAGTCCCAACGTGGTTTACCGGCTTCTTTCACCAGATCGTTGATCGCCTGGATAACAACCTGCTGCTGCTCGTGACCGAATACCACCGCGCCCAGCATAGTGTCTTCGCTCAGCAGTTCAGCTTCGGATTCCACCATCAGCACAGCCGCTTCGGTACCGGCAACCACCAGGTCCAGCTTGCTTTCTTTCAGCTCGTCCTGGGTCGGGTTCAGCACGTACTGGTCATTGATATAACCTACGCGCGCCGCGCCGATTGGGCCGTTGAACGGAATGCCGGACAGGGACAGCGCAGCGGATGCGCCGATCATGGCAACGATGTCTGGGTTAACCTGCGGGTTAACGGAAACGACGGTCGCGATAACCTGCACTTCGTTAACGAAGCCTTCCGGGAACAGCGGACGAACCGGGCGGTCAATCAGACGCGCGATCAGGGTTTCGCCTTCGCTTGGACGGCCTTCACGACGGAAGAAGCTGCCCGGGATACGACCAGCAGCGTAGGTACGCTCCTGATAGTTAACGGTCAGTGGGAAGAAGTCCTGGCCTGGCTTGGCTTTTTTCTGGCCGACAACGGTAACGAATACGGCGGTGTCATCCATGCTTACCATAACAGCGGCAGTGGCCTGACGCGCCATCATGCCAGTTTCCAGCGTAACGGTATGCTGACCGTACTGGAATTTACGAACGATCGGATTAAGCAAAATAATATCCTTTCCAATTTTTGACGGCATAATACGCGCCGTCGTTAATACCCGATCTTCTGCGCATCCTCGCGACTAATGACAACCCTAACCCTGATATGGGTAAAGCCTCTCATTAGCCGCGCGAACCTCTGCAACGGAAGATCATTCATAGCAACAATACATTAGTTTCCAGCGAATTGCTGCCATCTGCTGGAAAAAAGGGGCCATGAAGGCCCCCTCTTTCTGAAACTCGAAAGAATTAGCGACGCAGACCCAGACGCTCAATCAGCGCGGTGTAGCGTGCAACATCTTTACGTTTCAGGTAGTCGAGCAGTTTACGACGCTGAGAAACCATACGCAGCAGACCACGACGGCTGTGGTGATCTTTTTTATGCTCTGCAAAGTGACCCTGCAGGTGGTTAATCTGTGCAGTCAACAGAGCAACCTGAACATCGGTAGAACCGGTGTCGTTTGCGTCACGACCGAACTCAGAAACGATTTTAGCTGTAGCTTCAGTACTTAGAGACATTTTAAAACTCCAAAGTATTTAAGAATGAGAGGACGCCGATCTCTAATTCAGCGATCCCAGTGTACGCCGCGTAAACTGTTAAATAATTTACGCGACGTTAAGCGGCAGTATTCTACTCGCAGCGCTCTCTTATCGCAAGACGAAGCGACATTACGCCGGGTACTCTACTACCAGCCGACGAGGCGCGACACGGCCTTCGTCGTCAATTTCGCCCATACCGATAAATTTATCGTCTTCACCTTCCGTCACACGAACCAGTCCCTTCAACGGTGCGCCCGTGGTACGAACCGGGTTGCCATTTTTGAAGTATACCGAAGATGTTAACGGCAGATTAACAACAGGATAGTCCGAAGCTGGACTGTCCATTGGCATCAATAATGGATCGAGCAACTGCGCCGCCGGAACGCCCTGCTGCTCCGCCTGTGCTACCAGCTCGCGCAAGTGCTCCAGCGTCACCATACGATCCACCGGATACTTGCTGACCGTCAGACGACGCAGGTACGTTACGTGCGCGCCACAGCCCAGTTTCTCACCTAAATCATCAATAATGGTACGAATATAGGTGCCTTTGGAGCAATGAACTTCCAGCTCCAGCTCGTTACCTTCATGGCGAATAAACAGCAGCTCATAGACGGTAATCGGGCGGGCTTCGCGCGGCACTTCGATACCCTGGCGGGCATATTCGTACAGTTTCTTGCCCTGATACTTCAGCGCCGAATACATCGAGGGAATCTGTTCGATATCCCCACGAAAGGTCTCCAGCGCGCTCGCAAGCTGCTCAGCGCTGAAAGTCACCGGACGCTCCTGCACGATTTGACCATCGGCGTCAGAGGTATCCGTGCGCTGCCCCAGACGGGCAATAACACGATAGCGTTTGTCAGAATCCAGCAGGTACTGCGAAAATTTTGTCGCTTCGCCGAGGCAAATCGGCAACATGCCGGTCGCCAGCGGGTCCAGCGCGCCGGTATGCCCGGCGCGGTTGGCATTGTAGATGCGCTTAACTTTCTGCAGCACGTCATTGCTGGACATACCCTGCGGCTTATCCAGCAGCAGAACGCCGTGAATGTCGCGGCCACGACGACGAGGACGACTCATCAGTCCTCCTTGCTGTCGTCCGGGTTCACACGACGTTCTTCGTCATGTTTCACCACGTTAGTCACCAGGTTGGACATACGCATCCCTTCCACCAGCGAGTTGTCGTAGAAGAAGGTCAGTTCCGGTACGATGCGCAGACGCATCGCTTTACCCAGCAAGCTGCGGATGAAACCAGACGCTTCCTGCAGGGCCTTAATGCCGTTTTTCACAGCCGCTTCGTCCTGATCGTTGAGGAACGTCACGAATACTTTGGCGTATGCCAGATCGCGGGACATTTCAACACCCGATACGGTGGTCATCATACCTACACGTGGATCTTTGATTTCGCGTTGCAGGATGAGCGCGATCTCTTTCTGCATCTCTTGCGCTACGCGCTGAGGGCGACCAAATTCTTTCGCCATAATAAATTCTCCAGAATAAAGACAAAAAAGGGGCCATAAGCCCCTTTTTAAATTTCTTGCCGGGTGGCGCTTCGCTTACCCGGCCTACGCCTAATCATCTTCTAAGGATTTTGGATTGCAACAAGGCGGCAAGCTCGTAAATCCCCGGGAGCATAGATAACTATGTGACCGGGGTGAGCGAGCGCAGCCAACGCCGTTGCGGCCCAAAAGACGACGAAGATTAAGCGATGGTACGTTGGATCTCGATAATCTCGAATACTTCAATCATATCGCCAACGCGAACGTCGTTGTAGTTCTTCACGCCGATACCACATTCCATGCCGTTACGGACTTCGTTAACGTCATCTTTGAAGCGGCGCAGGGATTCCAGCTCGCCTTCATAGATAACCACGTTGTCACGCAGAACGCGGATTGGGTTATGGCGTTTAATCGTACCTTCGGTAACCATACAGCCCGCGATCGCGCCGAATTTCGGCGATTTGAACACATCGCGCACTTCAGCCAGACCGATGATCTGCTGTTTCAGTTCCGGAGACAGCATACCGCTCATCGCCGCTTTCACTTCGTCGATCAGGTTATAGATGACGGAGTAGTAACGCAGATCCAGGCTTTCAGATTCGATCACTTTACGCGCAGAGGCATCGGCACGAACGTTGAAGCCAACCAGAATGGCGTTGGACGCCGCAGCCAGGGTCGCGTCGGTTTCGGTGATACCACCTACGCCAGAACCGATGATCTTCACTTTCACTTCGTCGGTAGACAGTTTCAGCAAGGAGTCGGAGATCGCTTCCACAGAACCCTGTACGTCGGCCTTCAGCACGATGTTCACTTCGTGAACTTCGCCTTCGGTCATGTTGGCGAACATGTTCTCGAGTTTAGATTTCTGCTGACGCGCCAGTTTAACTTCACGGAATTTACCCTGACGATACAGAGCAACTTCACGCGCTTTCTTCTCGTCACGAACCACGGTCACTTCGTCACCCGCAGCCGGAACGCCGGACAGGCCGAGGATTTCCACCGGAATGGACGGACCCGCTTCCAGCACTTCCTGACCCAGTTCGTTACGCATCGCACGCACGCGACCGTATTCGAAGCCACACAGCACGATATCGCCCTTATGCAGCGTACCTTCGCGTACCAGAACGGTAGCCACCGGACCACGACCTTTATCCAGGAAGGATTCGATCACCGCGCCGCTCGCCATACCTTTGCGTACCGCTTTCAGTTCCAGAACTTCGGCCTGCAGCAGGATAGCATCAAGCAGTTCGTCAATACCGGTCCCCGCTTTCGCAGACACGTGAACGAACTGGCTTTCACCGCCCCACTCTTCCGGCAGAATGCCGTACTGGGACAGTTCGTTCTTAACGCGATCCGGATCGGCTTCCGGCTTATCGATTTTGTTCACCGCAACCACGACCGGCACACCTGCCGCTTTCGCGTGCTGGATAGCTTCGATAGTCTGCGGCATCACGCCATCGTCTGCCGCTACCACCAGAACCACGATATCCGTTGCCTGCGCACCACGAGCACGCATCGAGGTAAACGCGGCGTGACCCGGGGTGTCCAGGAAGGTGATCATCCCGTTGTCAGTTTCAACGTGGTAAGCACCGATGTGCTGGGTAATGCCGCCCGCTTCGCCAGAGGCTACTTTCGTGGAACGAATGTAGTCCAGCAGAGAGGTTTTACCGTGGTCAACGTGACCCATGATGGTCACAACCGGTGCGCGCGGTTCAGCCGCAGCGCCGGTATCACGGTCGCTCATTACCGCTTCTTCCAGTTCGTTTTCACGACGCAGGATAACTTTGTGGCCCATCTCTTCGGCAACCAGCTGTGCGGTTTCCTGGTCGATGACCTGGTTGATGGTGGCCATGGCGCCCAGCTTCATCATCGCTTTGATGACCTGAGAACCTTTCACCGCCATCTTGTTCGCCAGTTCGCCAACGGTGATGGTTTCACCGATCACCACGTCACGGTTAACGGCCTGAGCGGGCTTCTGGAAGCCTTGCTGTAAAGAAGACCCTTTACGCTTGCCGCCTTTACCGCCGCGAACCGCAGCACGCGCTTCTTCGCGATCGGCTTTAGATTCGGCATGTTTGCCTTTTTTCGCCGGACGCGCCGCTTTTGCATTACGGCCACGACCACGACCGCCTTCTACTTCACGATCGTTTTCGTCTTCGGCCTGGCGAGCGTGCTGAGAAGTGGTGACATGATAGTCACTGGTGTCTTCTACTGGCTCAGGCGTTGCGGTCCATTTGTTTTCTTCCGCCATGCGGCGAGCTTCTTCTGCTACACGACGCGCTTCTTCTTCGAGTTTGCGACGTGCTTCTTCTTCCGCTTTACGCTTCAGCTCTGCAGCTTCATTCTCACGGCGGGCTTTTTCGGCCTGGGCGGTTTTGGTCATATCGTCAGTCTGTTGATTGCTCACTTTGTCTTTTTCCGCAGCTTCACGTTTCGCTTTTTCAGCGGCTTCACGCTTAGCTTGTTCTGCGGCCTCGCGTTCAGCTTTTTGTTGCGCCTCGCGTTTGGCCTGTTCTTCTGCCTCACGACGGGCTTGCTCTTCCGCTTCACGCTGCGCCTGCTCTTCCGCGGCCAGGCGTTCAGCCTCTTGCGGATCGCGTTTCACAAAGGTGCGCTTCTTGCGGACTTCGATTTGTACCGATTTACTTTTTCCACCGGTACCTGGAATATTCAGGGTGCTGCGCGTCTTACGCTGCAGCGTCAGTTTATCGGGACCAGAAACCGCTTCGCGGTTCAGGTGCGCCAGTAAAGTCTGTTTTTCTTGTGCGGACACAGAGTCGTCAGCAGATTTCCGGATACCTGCATCAGCAAACTGCTGTACCAGGCGATCCACGGAAACCTGTCTCTCTGCGGCCAGCGCTTTTAGGGTTACATCTGTCATGCTGTTCCTTCCTGCTACAGTTTATTACGCTTCGTCGCCGAACCAGCAAATATTACGGGCAGCCATAATCAGCTCACCGGCTTTTTCGTCGGTCAACCCTTCGATATCAGCCAGATCATCAATGCCCTGGTCGGCGAGATCTTCCAGCGTACAAACACCACGAGCCGCCAGTTTGAAAGCCATATCGCGATCTAATCCTTCCAGATTCAGCAGATCGTCAGCCGGTTTGTTATCACCGAGGCTTGCTTCCTGGTCCTGCGCCAGAGTGGCCAGTGCGTTTTTAGCACGCTCGCGCAGTGCTTCAACGGTCGGCTCATCAAGGCCGTCAATTTCCAGCAGTTCTTTCATTGGCACATAGGCCAGTTCTTCGAGCGTGGAGAAACCTTCTTCTACCAGAACGGTCGCGAACTCTTCATCAATATCAAGATATTTAGTAAAGATCTCGATAGCGGCATGTGCTTCAGCCTGATGTTTAGCCTGCAAGTCATCAACGGTCATTACGTTGAGTTCCCAGCCGCTCAATTGCGAAGCCAGGCGGACGTTCTGACCATTACGTCCGATCGCCTGCGCCAGATTACCGGCTTCAACGGCGATATCCATGGTATGTTTATCTTCGTCCACCACGATAGACGCGACGTCTGCCGGCGCCATCGCATTAATGACGAACTGCGCCGGGTTATCATCCCACAGCACGATATCAATACGCTCACCGCCCAGTTCGGTAGAGACCGCCTGAACGCGCGCGCCGCGCATCCCCACGCAAGCGCCGACCGGATCGATACGTTTATCGTTGGTTTTCACTGCGATTTTCGCACGAGAGCCCGGATCGCGAGCCGCCGCTTTAATTTCAATCACTTCCTCGCCGATTTCCGGCACTTCGATGCGGAACAGTTCGATCAGCATTTCCGGCTTGGAACGGGTGACGAACAGCTGCGCGCCACGCGCTTCCGGGCGAACAGCATACAGCACGCCGCGAATACGGTCGCCAGGGCGGAAGTTTTCGCGCGGCAGCATATCTTCACGCAGAATCACCGCTTCAGCGTTACCGGCCATCCCTTCGGATTTAATTTCCAGAGAGATATTGTCGCGGTTCACTTTCTTCACCACGCCAGTGACGATTTCGCCTTCCTGGTCGCGGAACTGATCGACAACCATCGCCCGTTCGGCTTCACGCACTTTCTGAACGATAACCTGTTTCGCAGTCTGCGTGGTGATACGGTCAAAGGTGACAGATTCAATCTGATCTTCAACATAGTCGCCGACATTCAGGCTTTCGTCTTCAAAACGCGCCGCTTCCAGCGTAATTTCCTTCGTCGGCATGGTCACTTCTTCAACGATCAACCAACGGCGGAAAGTATCAAAATCACCGCTTTTACGATCGATTTCTACACGAACATCGATCTCCTGCTCATATTTTTTCTTTGTTGCTGTCGCCAGCGCACTTTCCAGCGCTTCAAAAATTTTTTCGCGTGGCAGCGCTTTTTCGTTGGAGACGGCTTCAACAACAGCCAAAATTTCTTTGTTCATCGCGGGCTTTTCACCTCATCCAGACTGTTAAAAGTGGGGAACCAGGTTCGCCTTCTGGATATTACTCAGCGCGAACACTTCATCTTTGCCTTCGACTGTGACGGTAATCATTTCACCGTCCACCGCTTTGATAATGCCCTGCCACTTGCGACGGTTCTGTACCGCCATGCGAAGAACCAGCGCGACTTCTTCACCCTGGAAACGCGCATAATGATCGGCAGTGAACATAGGACGGTCGAGACCCGGTGACGAGACTTCAAGGTTGTAAGCCACGGAGATAGGATCTTCAACGTCCAGCACCGCGCTTACCTGGTGGCTCACATCAGCACAATCATCAACATTGATGCCATCTTCACTATCAATATAGATGCGCAGTGTGGATGTGCGACCGCGAATAAATTCGATGCCGACCAGCTCGTAGCCTAAGGCTTCAACTGGCGCTGTAATCATCTCTGTTAATTTTTGCTCTAATGTGGACAAGCCCACCCCCAAGACATAAAAAAAGGGCCTAAAGCCCAGTTATTCTGTAGTCAGATAACAAAAAACCCCGATAAATCGGGGCTTTAGATAACTGAACCCTATAACCGCAACGGCGGTCTGGTGTACCTTCCGAAAGAATTTTTTTCAAATCCAGCTACGAAGGACATAATCTTCACAGTATATTTGAAAAAGAACTCTAAGGGAAAGTGGTTGCGGGGGCCGGATTTGAACCGACGACCTTCGGGTTATGAGCCCGACGAGCTACCAGGCTGCTCCACCCCGCGCCTGAAACGTGGCAAATTCTACTCGTTTTGGGTAAAAAATGCAAATACTGCTGGGATTTGGTACCGAGGACGGGACGTAAAATCTGCGCACAGTATAGTGACCAGGCATGAGTTATGTCAACCCTATTCCCAATATGCAGATGAATGAATACCACTCTTCGTTATACTCATCCCACCTCTCCGGCTTATACATGCATTTCACAACGTTATTTCAGTAAACCTTCACTAAACGCTTCCTGTCTCTGCTAAAAGATGATTAAATGAAAACTCATTTATTTTGCATAAAAATGCACTAAAGCAGAAACCGATCTCATTATCAGTCAATCAAGCAGGGTTCTATTCTATGACGACGATTCTTAAGCATCTTCCAGCAGGTCAACGTATTGGTATCGCTTTTTCCGGCGGTCTGGACACCAGCGCCGCACTGCTGTGGATGCGACAAAAAGGAGCTGTCCCATATGCCTATACTGCGAATCTGGGACAACCGGATGAGGATGACTATGACGCCATTCCTCGTCGCGCAATGGAGTATGGCGCAGAGAATGCTCGCCTGATTGATTGCCGCAAGCAGTTGGTTGCAGAAGGGATCGCAGCGATTCAGTGCGGCGCTTTCCATAATACGACTGGCGGACTGACCTATTTCAATACCACGCCGCTGGGCCGTGCCGTGACCGGCACGATGCTGGTCGCCGCGATGAAAGAAGACGGCGTGAATATCTGGGGCGACGGCAGCACCTATAAAGGCAACGATATTGAACGTTTCTATCGTTACGGCTTGCTGACCAACGCCGAGCTGCAGATTTACAAACCGTGGCTGGATACCGACTTTATCGATGAGCTGGGCGGCCGTCATGAGATGTCTGAATTTATGATTGCCTGCGGTTTCGACTATAAGATGTCAGTCGAAAAAGCCTACTCCACCGACTCCAACATGCTCGGCGCGACGCACGAAGCGAAAGATCTGGAGTTTCTTAACTCCAGCGTCAAGATCGTCAACCCGATTATGGGCGTGAAGTTCTGGGACGAGAGCGTGAAGATCCCGGCAGAAGAGGTGACCGTCCGTTTTGAACAAGGACATCCGGTAGCGCTGAATGGCAAAACCTTCAGCGATGATGTTGAGATGATGCTGGAAGCAAACCGCATCGGCGGCCGTCACGGCCTGGGTATGAGCGACCAAATTGAAAACCGCATCATTGAAGCAAAAAGCCGCGGTATTTATGAAGCCCCCGGAATGGCACTGCTGCACATCGCTTACGAGCGTCTGTTGACCGGTATTCACAACGAAGACACCATTGAGCAATATCACTCTCATGGTCGTCAGTTGGGCAAACTGCTGTATCAGGGCCGCTGGTTCGACTCGCAGGCGCTGATGCTGCGTGATGGCCTGCAACGTTGGGTCGCCAGCCAGATTACCGGTGAAGTGACGTTGGAGCTGCGTCGCGGCAACGACTACTCCATCCTGAACACCGTGTCAGACAACCTGACCTATAAGGCTGAGCGTCTGACCATGGAGAAAGGCGAGTCCGTATTCTCACCGGACGATCGTATTGGCCAGTTGACCATGCGTAATCTGGACATTACCGATACCCGCGAGAAACTGTTCGGCTACGCGAAAGCGGGTCTGTTAACCGCCTCTTCCGCGACCGGTCTGCCGCAGGTTGAGAATCTGGAAAACAAAGCGAAGTAAACATTGATCATTTTAAGGCCGCGAAAGCGGCCTTTTTTATGCGCGGAATATATGGTGTCTGTAGGCCTGATAAACGTAGCGCCATCATGGGTTGTAATAATGTTGGATGGCGGCGTAAACGCCTTATCCGACCTACAGACAACCACAAATAACAGACGAAAAAAAAGACGCTTTTCAGCGTCTCTTTTCTGGAATATTGGTACCGAGGACGGGACTTGAACCCGTAAGCCCTATTGGGCACTACCACCTCAAGGTAGCGTGTCTACCAATTCCACCACCTCGGCACGGATACTGCTATTAGCGCGGGATATCGCTGGTCGGCTGGGCCGGTGCAGCAGGTTGAGTCTGCTCGGTCTTCGCCGGCGCGCTCAGATTTTCCCACTCGCTTCCTTTATTGGTTTTGTTACTATTGATATTACCCAACACCAGACTGATGATGAAGAACAGCGTCGCCAATACCGCCGTCATTCGGGTCATGAAGTTACCAGAACCACTTGAACCAAATAGCGTAGCGGAAGCGCCTGCTCCGAAGGAGGCTCCCATATCAGCGCCTTTACCTTGCTGCAGCATGATCAGACCTACAAGGCCAATTGCCACAATAAGGAAAACAACTAAAAGAGCTTCGTACATAATCAACCTGTTCCTTGCGGAGTTGCCGCGTACCAATGCTTCTACCAATAAAGCGGGATTTTTACTGTTTCCCACTGAAGCGGGTGTGAATACTAACCAAAGCGAATGACCTTCGCAAGGGCAATTTAAGCGCATTGTATCAACTGCGGAAAAAAACAGCAAAAGCGTTGTTTTTTGCGGGCCGTAAGGCGGCAACCGCCGCCTTTTTAGTCACTTAAACGCTTAAACGGCTTTTACCGCATCCGCGATACGATGGGCGAATGCCGTAACCTGCGCTTCATCCTCGCCTTCCACCATCACGCGAATCAGCGGTTCGGTACCGGATTTACGTAGCAGTACCCGCCCACGATTGCCGAGCGTGGCTTCTACGTCCGCCGTTACCGCTTTCACCGCTTCATTTTCCAGCGGATCGCCGCTACCGGCGGTGTAACGCACGTTAACCAGAATCTGCGGGAACATTTTCATACCGCTGCACAGATCGTGCAGACTCATATGATTACGCACCATCGCCGCCAAAACTTGTAGCCCCGCTACAATACCGTCGCCAGTGGTCGTTTTATCCAACAGAATAACGTGACCAGAGTTTTCCGCGCCGATGCGCCAGCCT
Organism: Salmonella sp. SAL03688; assembly: GCF_046551895.1. Classification (NCBI taxonomy): domain Bacteria; kingdom Pseudomonadati; phylum Pseudomonadota; class Gammaproteobacteria; order Enterobacterales; family Enterobacteriaceae; genus Salmonella; species Salmonella sp. SAL03688. Next base: position 104,486 of record NZ_JBGDVI010000004.1, on the reverse strand, counting down.
TTTTCCTGCAATTTTTCCAGCACGTAGCGGTCGCCCACTTTCGCCCGGGCAAACGGAATGCCAAGCTGCTTGAGCGCCAACTCCAGCCCCATATTGCTCATCAGCGTCCCCACCGCGCCGCCGCGCAGTTGCCCCTGGCGCAGCCCTTCGCGCGCGATGATATACATGATCTGATCGCCATCGACTTTATTGCCTTCATGGTCAACCATGATGACCCGGTCGCCGTCGCCGTCAAGCGCGATGCCGAGGTCCGCCTTCTCCGCCAACACGCGCGCCTGCAACGCGCGCACGTCGGTCGCGCCCACTTCTTCGTTAATGTTGACGCCGTTTGGCTCACAGCCGATGGCGATAACGGTCGCGCCCAGCTCGCGCAGCACATTCGGCGCGATATGGTAGGTAGCGCCGTTGGCGCAATCCACAACCACTTTCAGGCCATTGAGGCTCAGTTCGTTCGGGAAGGTGCCTTTACAGAACTCAATATAGCGTCCGGCGGCGTCGACGATGCGGCTGGCTTTACCCAGCTCGGCGGAGTCTACGCAGGTGATCTCTTTTTCCATTTCGGCTTCGATGGCTTCTTCCACATCGTCAGGCAGTTTCGTACCGTCGATAGAGAAGAATTTAATGCCGTTATCATAGAACGGGTTATGCGAAGCCGAGATAACGATACCCGCCTCCGCGCGGAAAGTCCGCGTCAAATAGGCGACGGCTGGCGTTGGCATAGGTCCGGTAAACGAGGCCGACAGCCCCGCAGCGGCAAGGCCCGCCTCCAGCGCGGACTCCAGCATATAGCCGGAAATACGCGTATCTTTACCGATAATGATTTTACGCGAGCCATGACGCGCCAGCACTTTTCCGGCAGCCCAACCCAGTTTAAGCACGAAATCAGGTGTAATGGGGGCATTGCCTACACGTCCGCGAATCCCATCGGTACCGAAATATTTACGATTACTCATAGCGTTTGTTTCCCTTTGCAGACAGAGTGGCTTCCACCACCCGCATTGCCTCTACGGTTTCTTTGACGTCATGGACGCGAATGATCTGCGCGCCCTGCATCGCGGCAATTACCGCGCACGCAAGGCTACCGTTCAGACGGTCTGATGGTCCCACGTTAAGTAACTGACCAACCATCGTTTTACGTGACATGCCCACCAGCAGCGGCAGGTTAAAATGATGAAACTCACCCAGTCGCGCCAGTAAGGTATAATTGTGAGAGAGATTTTTACCGAAACCGAATCCGGGGTCGAGCAACAATTTCTCTTTTGCGATGCCGGCCTTCTCACAACGTGCTATTTGCTCAATAAAGTAGCGATTCACCTCGGCAAAGACATCGTCATATTTCGGCGCCTCCTGCATGGTTTTGGGGTTGCCCTGCATGTGCATAAGACTGACCGGCAAGCCGGTTTCCGCTGCCGCTTCCAACGCGCCGGGCTCGGAGAGCGAACGGACATCATTGATAATATGCGCGCCCGCCCTTGCCGCTTCACGGATCACCTCGGGTTTAGAGGTATCCACAGAAATCCACACTTCAAAACGTTGCGCGATTGCTTCCAGTACCGGAATAACGCGATCCAGCTCTTCTTCCACGCTCACTTCTGCCGCGCCTGGTCGCGTTGATTCCCCCCCCACATCAATAATTGTCGCCCCGGCATTCACCATTAAATTCGCATGTTTCACCGCCTCAATCAGCGTGTTATGCGCGCCGCCGTCGGAGAACGAATCCGGCGTTACGTTCAGGATACCCATAACATGCGGATGAGTGAGATCGAGCGTGGCGCCCTGAGCGAAGAGTTTCATGGTCAAAATCCCTGTTTTATTTATGATGAGTTAAAAAAGAAAAACCCCGGGGCAAGCCCCAGGGTTTCGGTGAGCGCTAAACATAATGTTGTACAACAAATGCTTATTTGTCGCCCAGCTGCTCTGACATCGTGTTGCCCGGGTTCGGCGTGCGTGGTTCATCAACCGGACGCGGCGCCTGAGGCGTACCATTGCTGTCAGAGTTATTGGTGCCGTTTGGATCTTCCCAGCCCGCAGGCGGACGCACTTCACGACGCGCCATCAGGTCATCAATCTGCGGCGCATCGATGGTTTCATATTTCATCAGCGCATCTTTCATCGCGTGCAGAATATCCATATTGTCAGTCAGGATCTGACGAGCGCGATTGTAGTTACGTTCAATCAGCGCTTTCACTTCCTGGTCGATGATACGCGCAGTTTCATCAGACATATGTTTCGCTTTTGCGACGCTACGGCCGAGGAACACTTCGCCCTCTTCTTCCGCGTACAGCAACGGACCAAGTTTCTCCGAGAAGCCCCACTGGGTGACCATGTTACGCGCCAGGTTAGTCGCGACTTTAATGTCGTTCGACGCGCCGGTAGAAACATGCTCAACGCCGTAGATAATCTCCTCCGCCAGACGTCCGCCGTACAGCGTGCTGATTTGGCTTTCCAGCTTCTGACGGCTGGCGCTGATCGCGTCGCCTTCAGGCAGGAAGAAGGTCACGCCCAGCGCACGACCGCGCGGGATAATCGTCACTTTGTGCACCGGATCGTGTTCCGGCACCAGGCGACCGATAATCGCGTGGCCCGCTTCGTGGTACGCGGTCGACTCTTTCTGCGCTTCCGTCATCACCATGGAGCGACGTTCGGCGCCCATCATGATTTTGTCTTTCGCTTTCTCGAACTCAACCATCGACACTACGCGTTTGTTGCCGCGTGCGGCAAACAGCGCCGCTTCGTTGACCAGGTTCGCCAGGTCCGCACCGGAGAAGCCCGGCGTACCGCGCGCAATGATCGCCGCATCAATATCCGTCGCTAACGGTACGCGACGCATATGCACCTTCAAAATCTGCTCACGACCGCGAACGTCCGGCAGACCGACCACCACCTGACGGTCAAAACGGCCTGGACGCAGCAGCGCCGGGTCCAGAACGTCCGGACGGTTAGTTGCGGCGATAACGATGATACCTTCGTTACCTTCGAAGCCGTCCATCTCAACCAGCATCTGGTTCAACGTCTGCTCACGTTCATCGTGACCGCCGCCCAGACCAGCGCCACGCTGGCGACCGACGGCGTCGATTTCATCGATGAAGATGATGCACGGTGCCGCTTTCTTGGCTTGTTCGAACATGTCACGCACACGAGACGCGCCGACACCGACGAACATTTCCACAAAGTCAGAACCGGAAATCGTAAAGAATGGCACCTTCGCTTCACCCGCAATGGCTTTTGCCAGCAGGGTTTTACCGGTACCCGGCGGGCCGACCATCAGGACGCCTTTCGGAATTTTACCGCCCAGCTTCTGGAAACGGCTCGGTTCACGCAGGTATTCAACCAGTTCCGCCACTTCTTCTTTCGCTTCGTCACAACCTGCGACGTCAGCAAACGTGGTTTTGATCTGATCTTCCGTCAGCATACGCGCCTTGCTCTTACCGAACGACATGGCGCCTTTGCCACCGCCGCCCTGCATCTGACGCATGAAGAAGATCCAGACGCCGATCAGCAACAGCATCGGGAACCAGGAAATGAAGATAGAAGCCAGCAGGCTTGGCTCTTCAGGTGGTTCGCCAACAACCTTGACGTTTTTAGTCAGCAGGTTATCAAGCAGCTTCGGATCATTAATCGGAATGTAAGTCGTGTAACGGTTACTATCTTTCTTGGTAACGTTGATCTCACGTCCGTTGATACGCGCTTCGCGAACCTGGTCCTGATTGACCTCTTGCAGGAAGGTAGAGTAATCCACCTTACGGCCATTAGACTCGCTGGGCCCAAAGCTCTGGAATACTGACATCAGCACAACGGCAATGACCAGCCAGAGTATTAGGTTTTTCGCCATGTCACTCAAGGGATTAACCTCTTATTACAACTGTGTTAAAAACAGCGTCAGGATACTCTATATCCAGTTTCTTTCAAACCTTACGTCTGAAATCTGCCGGTTATCACTTTCGCCCGGTCGCTACAATGTACACTTCACGCGAACGCGCACGCGAAGAGTCCGGCTTACGAACTTTAACCTTCGTAAACAGGGAGCGAATTTCCCTTAGATACTCATCGAAACCTTCGCCCTGGAACACCTTCACTACAAAACTTCCGCCTGGCGCCAGCACATCGCGGCACATCTCTAACGCCAGCTCCACCAGATACATGGCGCGGGGGATATCCACCGCCGGTGTTCCGCTCATGTTTGGTGCCATATCCGACATGACAACTTGTACTTTACTGTCACCCACGCGTTCCAGTAACGCTTTCATGACAAGTTCATCACGAAAATCGCCCTGAAGAAAGTCCACACCAACGATAGGATCCATAGGTAAAAGATCACAAGCGATGATGCGGCCTTTGCCGCCAATCTGCGTGACCACATACTGTGACCAGCCTCCTGGCGCAGCGCCGAGATCGACTACCGTCATTCCCGGCTTAAAAAGTTTGTCACTTTGCTGTATTTCATCAAGTTTAAACCAGGCACGGGAGCGTAGCCCCTTTTTCTGCGCCTGTTGAACATATTTATCGCTAAAGTGTTCCTGAAGCCAGCGGCTTGAGCTGGCAGAACGCTTTTTACCTGTCATTTAACTTTCCCGTCGGGGCAGTTCATCGTAGCCAATGGCGTAAATTTCTACACGCCTATTTGGCGATATAAGGGAGATGGCGGTAGAATGACCCGTTTTCAATCCCAACGTAAGCAAAAATATACGATGAATCTGAGTACTAAACAAAAACAGCACCTAAAAGGTCTGGCACATCCGCTCAAGCCTGTTGTTATGCTTGGCAATAATGGTTTGACCGAAGGGGTACTGGCCGAGATTGAACAAGCGTTAGAGCACCATGAACTTATCAAGGTGAAAATCGCCTCGGAAGATCGCGAAACAAAAACCTTGATCGTGGACGCTATCGTGCGCGAAACCGGCGCCTGTAACGTACAGGTCATCGGTAAAACGCTGGTGCTGTATCGCCCAACTAAAGAGCGTAAAATCTCGCTGCCGCGTTAAGGATATCCTAAAGTCGAACACAAAATCTGTGTAAAACGAGGGGTTTTCCACGAGCAGGAGAGCAAAATGCCACGCTCTCTCCGTTGATAAAAGGCCGCTATGCGGCCTTTTTCCTTTCTTTACAATACACCAACAATTTGCGTATTGAGTACTGCTTAAAGGTATTCCACTTTAAGCACTTCGTATTCCACATCGCCGCCAGGCGTTTTGATCACCACGACGTCATCCTGCTCTTTGCCGATCAGACCGCGAGCGATTGGCGAGTTTACCGAAATGAGATTTTGCTTAAAATCCGCCTCATCATCGCCAACAATGCGGTAGGTCTGCTCTTCGTCGGTGTCCAGGTTCAGCACCGTGACGGTAGCGCCGAAAATCACGCGACCATTGTTCGGCATTTTAGTGACATCAATCACCTGCGCATTCGACAGTTTTGCTTCGATATCTTTAATGCGCCCTTCGCAGAAACCCTGCTGTTCGCGTGCAGCATGATACTCCGCGTTTTCTTTTAAATCGCCATGTTCGCGCGCTTCGGCGATAGCGGCGATGATTTCAGGACGGCGCACAGATTTCAGAAAATCCAGCTCTTCGCGCAGTTTTTCGGCTCCGCGTAAGGTCATCGGAATAGCTTGCATTTGTTATACCTCTTGAACATTCCTGTAGGGGGCAATGAACTCTACCCCGGCTGCTAAGCCAGCCCCGGCATATGCCATACCAGGGTCAGAAGCAAAAAAACACCAACCCGGGCGCGCAGTCCCAGGTCAGCTACAATTTCCTCTTTGATAACCATTTTACCCTGGAGTTCCCTATGGGTCATCGTTTACTTTTTAGGGCGTTGCGCCGTAGTATGACGGCTTGTTTCCAGGGTGTTAGCGCGAGATTATGCGATTTTCCAGATTTATCATCGGATTGACCACCAGTATAGCGTTCAGCGTTCAGGCCGCGAATATTGACGAATACATCAAACAGCTTCCGGCCGGCGCCAACCTCGCGCTGATGGTGCAAAAGATTGGCGCGCCCGCGCCGGCTATTGATTATCATAGTCAGCAGATGGCGCTTCCCGCCAGTACCCAAAAGGTGATTACCGCGCTGGCGGCGCTGATTCAACTCGGCCCGGATTTCCGTTTTACGACCACGCTGGAGACTAAAGGCAACGTCGATAACGGCATCCTGAAAGGTGACGTAATTGCGCGCTTCGGTGGCGATCCAACGCTAAGACGTCAGGATATTCGCAATATGGTCGCGACGCTGAAAAAGTCCGGCGTCACGCAAATCGACGGCAATGTGCTTATCGACACGTCGATTTTCGCCAGCCACGATAAAGCGCCAGGCTGGCCGTGGAACGACCTGACGCAGTGTTTCAGCGCGCCTCCCGCCGCCGCCATTGTTGACCGCAACTGTTTTTCTGTGTCGCTTTATAGCGCGCAAAAACCAAACGATTTAGCCTTTATTCGCGTGGCCTCTTATTATCCGGTAACGATGTTCAGCCAGGTACGGACTCTGCCGCGCGGTTCGGCAGACGCGCAGTATTGCGAGCTGGATGTTGTGCCTGGCGATTTGAACCGTTATACGCTTACCGGCTGTTTACCACAGCGCGCCGACCCGCTGCCGCTGGCCTTTGCTATTCAGGACGGCGCCAGCTACGCGGGCGCGATCCTCAAGCAGGAACTGAAAGAGGCCGGGATAACTTACCGCGGCACGCTGCTGCGCCAGACGCAGGTTAACGAGCCCGGAACGATCGTCGCCAGTAAACAGTCGGCGCCACTGCACGATCTGCTTAAGATTATGCTGAAAAAGTCAGACAACATGATCGCCGATACTGTTTTTCGGATGATTGGTCATGTCAGGTTTAACGTGCCTGGCACCTGGCGGGCGGGATCGGATGCCGTTCGCCAGATCCTGCGCCAACAGGCGGGAATTGATATCGGCAATACCATTATTGCCGACGGTTCCGGTCTTTCCCGCCATAACCTGATCGCTCCCGCCACGATGATGCAGGTGCTGCAATATATCGCCCAACACGATAACGAGCTGAACTTTATCTCTATGCTGCCGCTGGCGGGCTATGATGGTTCATTACAATACCGCGCCGGGCTGCATCAGGCGGGCGTAGACGGTAAGGTTTCGGCGAAAACCGGATCACTGCAGGGCGTGTATAATCTGGCGGGCTTTATTACCACCGCAAGCGGGCAACGGATGGCATTTGTACAGTATTTGTCCGGCTACGCGGTTCCACCTGCCGATCAGCGTAATCGCCGAATCCCGCTGGTACGCTTCGAGAGTCGGTTGTATAAGGATATTTATCAGAATAACTGAGTGCATTATTGCCGGATGGCGGCGCTAACGCGTCTTATCCGGCCTACAACGAACATAATAAAACGGGCCGCAAATGCGGCCCGTTGGCTTTTGTAGGCCGGATAAGCGTTAGCGCCATCCGGCTACGAGATTAACGTTTGTAGATGAACTCGACGCCTTCTTCGTCGTCTTCATCCCAGTCGTCATCCCAGTCATCGTCTGCGTCTTCTTCCACTTCAGCCAACTGCTGGCGATGATAATCGTCCCACATGAACTCGACTTTTTCCGGCTGTTTTGCTTCTTCAGCCTGCGCGATCGGATTCTCGATGATAAAGGTCATCACATCCCAGCAGAGATCTTTCACCCCCAGCTGACTGGCAGCGGAAATCAGATAGTATTTCCCTTCCCAGCCCAACGCTTCGGCGATCGCTTTCGCTTTCTCTTCCGCTTCGGTTTTATCCATCAGATCGATCTTGTTGAACACTAACCAGCGCGGTTTAGCCGCCAGATCCTGGCTGTATTTTTCCAGTTCGCCAATAATGATACGGGCGTTTTCCACCGGATCGGAACCGTCGATCGGATCGATATCAATGAGGTGCAGCAGTACGCGGCAACGTTCGAGGTGCTTCAGGAAGCGAATCCCCAGGCCCGCGCCTTCCGCCGCGCCTTCGATCAACCCCGGAATGTCGGCCACCACAAAACTCTTTTCGCTGTCCATACGTACCACGCCCAGGCTCGGCACCAGCGTGGTAAACGGATAGTCCGCGACTTTCGGTTTTGCTGCCGATACCGCGCGAATGAACGTTGATTTACCGGCGTTTGGCATCCCCAGCATCCCGACATCCGCCAGCAGCATCAGTTCCAGCAGCAGGTCGCGCTTATCGCCCGGCGTACCATTGGTTTTCTGGCGCGGCGTACGGTTAACCGAGGATTTAAAACGGGTATTGCCTAACCCATGCCAGCCGCCCTTCGCGACCAACAGACGCTGACCGTGTTTGGTCATGTCGCCCATCGTTTCACCGGTTCCCTGGTCGATAACGCGCGTACCGACCGGCACTTTGATGGTCACGTCTTTACCGCGTTTACCGGTACAGTCGCGGCTCGCGCCATTCTGACCACGTTCAGCGCGGAACGATTTTTCAAAGCGGTAATCGATCAGCGTATTCAGGTTTTCATCGGCTTCCATCCAGACGTCGCCGCCGTCGCCGCCATCACCGCCGTCCGGGCCGCCTTTCGGGATATATTTTTCGCGGCGGAAGCTCACACAGCCATTACCGCCATCGCCTGCAACGACCAGAATCGATGCTTCATCAACAAACTTCATTTTATTCTCCGTAAATCATTCGCCTGAGCGGGGTTGCGAAACCACCGTTTCATGCTTGCGTAAACCGCCCCAAATACGATGACCAATGGCGGAATACATCGCGCCCGCAACCACGACAAACGCACCGAGATAACCTAAAAGGTTTAACATCGGTCTGGCGAAGAAATCGGGCCAGGCCATAGATAAAAGATCTGAAAACAGCAGGGTAAATAGCGGTGTAAGCGTGATTATCGCGCTCACCTGCGCCGCCTGCCAACGCGCCATCGCTTCCGCCAGGGCGCCATATCCTACCAGCGTATTTAGCCCGCAGAAAATCAAACAGGCGAGCTGCCAGTCGCTCAGTTGCGCTATCACCATCGGTTTTGCCAGCGGCAAGAGCGCTATCGTACATAAAGTGTACAGTAAAAACAGGATCTGCTGCGAGGCCAGACGTCGCAATAATACTTTTTGCGCCACGCCATAGCTCACCCACACCATCGCCGCACCTACGCCAAAAATAACGCCCCAGGTGTAGTCGGTCAGTCGGGTAAAAATCTCGATCAGACTGGTGTTAAAAAACATCACCAGCCCGCTCAATAACATCAGCGCGCCAATCACCTGCGTACCGCGCATCTTTTCTTTCAGAATAAAGACGCTGGCGACCATCATGCCAACCGGCGAGAGCTGGCCGATAACCTGCGACGCGGTTGGGCTTAAATATTGCAGGGAAGAACTGAACAAAATGAAATTACCGAACAGTCCGCAGGTCGCTATCGCCAATAACACCAACCAGCGCGGCTTACGAAAAATACGCAGCGGCGGCAGCTTTCTTTTTACTGCCAGTATCGCCCCGAGGCCAATACTGGCCATTAAGAAGCGGTAGAAGACAATGGTTGAAGGCTCCATCACCTCCAGCACTTGCTTCATTGCTATTGGCAACGCTCCCCAGCACATCGCGGTAGTGAGCGCTAAAAGAATGCCAATGCCTGCCTGCTGCTTCATGCCGTGTTCCCTGCAAAGACCCGTTAACGGCATTCGCACAGCCACACGGGTATATTTTAGTCGGCCATCGAATGTAAAAAGCCCCGCAACAGGTGCGGGGCTTTCATCCGTTACCGGACCACAAAAAACTTACTCAGCAACGATGCTGATGTATTTACGGTTTTTCGGGCCTTTAACTTCGAATTTCACTTTACCGTCTGCTTTAGCAAACAGAGTGTGGTCACGACCGCAACCAACGTTGGTGCCAGCGTGGAATTTAGTACCACGTTGACGAACGATGATGCTGCCTGCCAGAACTGCTTCACCGCCAAAGCGTTTTACGCCCAGACGTTTAGCTTCAGAATCGCGACCGTTACGAGTCGAGCCGCCAGCCTTTTTATGTGCCATTTAATCTGCTCCCCTAATCTTAAGCGCTGATGCCGGTAATTTTCACATCAGTGAACCACTGACGATGGCCCTGCTGCTTACGGTAGTGTTTACGGCGACGAAACTTAACGATTTTAACTTTCTCGCCACGACCGTGGGCAACAACTTCAGCTTTGATTACGCCGCCATCAACGAAAGGAACGCCGATTTTGACTTCTTCACCGTTTGCGATCATCAGAACTTCAGCGAACTCGATAGTTTCGCCAGTTGCGATGTCCAGCTTTTCCAGGCGAACGGTCTGACCTTCGCTTACTCGGTGTTGTTTACCACCACTTTGGAAAACCGCGTACATAAAAAACTCCGCTTCCGCGCACACCTTTCAATGATTCAGAGCGCGCTATAAATATTCACAATAGGGCGCGAATATTACGCAAATTGCACGGCTTTGACAAGTGCTACCATCAATACATGAAGAAAAAAAACACAACGCATACGGTAACGTTTATCTGCGGCGTTTTTTCAGTACAATCAGGGTATATTTCTAACCATAAACCCTACGTTACCTCATTCAGACATGGGATAATCGGGGCGATAAGCCCGGCTTTTGCGATGAATTTAGAAAAAATCAACGAGTTAACCGCGCAAGATATGGCGGGTGTCAATGCGACAATCCTTGAACAGCTTAATTCCGACGTTCAACTGATTAATCAGCTAGGATATTACATTATTAGCGGCGGCGGAAAACGCATTCGTCCGATGATTGCCGTTCTTGCCGCGCGCGCGGTGGGTTATCAGGGTAACGCGCACGTGACTATCGCCGCTCTGATCGAGTTTATCCACACGGCGACGCTGCTACATGATGATGTGGTGGATGAATCCGATATGCGTCGCGGCAAAGCGACGGCAAATGCCGCTTTCGGTAATGCCGCCAGCGTGTTGGTCGGCGACTTTATCTATACCCGCGCCTTCCAGATGATGACCAGCCTCGGCTCGTTAAAAGTGCTGGAAGTGATGTCGGAAGCGGTCAACGTGATTGCAGAAGGCGAAGTGCTGCAATTGATGAACGTGAATGACCCGGACATTACCGAAGAAAATTACATGCGGGTGATTTACAGTAAAACGGCCCGTCTGTTCGAAGCTGCCGCCCAGTGCTCCGGTATTCTCGCCGGTTGTACGCCTGAGCAAGAGAAAGGGTTGCAGGACTATGGCCGCTACCTTGGTACGGCTTTCCAGCTCATTGACGATCTGCTGGATTACAGTGCCGACGGCGAGCATCTCGGTAAAAATGTGGGTGATGACCTCAATGAGGGCAAACCTACCTTACCGTTGCTTCACGCCATGCGCCACGGTACGCCAGAACAGTCAGCGATGATCCGTACCGCTATTGAACAAGGTAATGGCCGTCATCTTCTGGAACCGGTTCTGGAAGCGATGACCACCTGCGGCTCGCTGGAATGGACGCGTCAGCGCGCGGAAGAAGAAGCCGACAAAGCGATATCCGCGTTGCAGATATTGCCGGATACTCCATGGCGTGAGGCGCTAATCGGTCTCGCACACATCGCGGTACAGCGCGATCGTTAATGCCGTTCTCTTATCCCGCGTACTGCGCGGGATATCCCATTAAGTTCTAATAAACTCCAGATACCCTATCGCCTGTTTTTCACATACTCATCCAGGATTTCCCCTGGCATATTCTGAATATTGCCGCCACTTACATGAACTTTTTAGAACATTCCTTCACGAAGCGTTATAGTATCGAACGTCGTCGGGTTGTTAAAACCGTAAGTGATTAACCTAAGGAGTGATGGATGTATGGAAAGCAAGCTTATTGACTGGCATCCGGCCGATATCATTGCCGGACTACGTAAAAAAGGGACTTCAATGGCCGCTGAGTCACGCCGGAATGGATTGAGTTCATCCACGCTGGCCAATGCATTAACGCGCCCGTGGCCGAAAGGAGAGTTGATTATCGCGAAAGCATTGGGAACGGAACCCTGGGTTATTTGGCCATCGCGTTATCACGATCCGCGCACGCATGAGTTTATCGACAGAACGCGGCTTATGAGAGCGCGTAATAAAAACAAACAGAATGTAGAGTAAGTGCCTGTAAAACAACCCCCGCATCGCGTTCGCGGGGGTTATTCAGCGTACAGAAGGTTATTCGCCTTTCACGCGTTCAATATTCGCGCCTAGCGCGCGCAGTTTGTCTTCGATGCGCTCATAACCGCGATCGATGTGATAAATGCGATCCACAATCGTCGTGCCTTCCGCAATACAGCCCGCCAGCACCAGGCTCGCAGATGCCCGCAGATCTGTCGCCATGACCTGGGCGCCAGAGAGCGTTTCTACACCATGGCATATGACGGTATTGCTTTCAATTTCCGCACGCGCGCCCATGCGGCTGAGTTCAGGCACGTGCATAAAACGGTTTTCAAAGACGGTTTCAGTGATAAAGCCCGTCCCTTCCGCCACCAGGTTCAGCAACGTGAACTGCGCCTGCATATCGGTCGGGAATGCCGGGTGCGGCGCGGTACGGACATTGACCGCCTTCGGCCGTTTGCCGTGCATGTCCAGACTAATCCAGTCCTCGCCCACTTCGATATCCGCGCCAGCATCGCGCAGTTTCGCCAGTACCGCGTCCAGAGTGTCCGGTTGCGCGTTACGGCAGAGGATTTTGCCGCGAGAGATCGCTGCCGCCACCAGGAAAGTCCCCGTTTCGATACGATCCGGCAGCACACGATAAACGCCGCCGCCCAGACGCTCTACGCCCTCGATCGTAATACGATCGGTGCCCTGCCCGGCGATCTTCGCCCCCAGCGTAACCAGGAAGTTAGCGGTGTCGACAATTTCCGGCTCGCGCGCGGCGTTTTCAATGATGGTCGTCCCTTCCGCCAGCGTAGCGGCGCACATAATGGTGACGGTCGCGCCGACGCTGACCTTATCCATCACGATATGCGCCCCTTTAAGACGTCCTTCGACGGAGGCCTTTACGTAGCCCTCTTCCAGCTTGATGGTCGCACCCAGTTGTTCCAGACCGGTAATATGCAGATCAACCGGACGCGCGCCGATAGTACAGCCCCCCGGCAGAGAGACTTGTCCCTGACCAAAACGGGCAACCAGCGGCCCCAGCGCCCATATCGAGGCGCGCATGGTCTTAACCAGATCATAAGGCGCGCAGAACACGTTCACCTGGCTGGCGTCAATGTGTACCGATCCATTGCGTTCCACTTTCGCGCCTAATTGGCTCAGGAGCTTCATCGACGTATCCACGTCTTTCAGTTTTGGAACGTTTTGGATCTCTACCGGTTCTTCTGCCAGCAGAGCGGCGAACAGGATCGGCAGCGCGGCGTTTTTGGCGCCGGAAATTGTGACTTCGCCCTGGAGCGTCGTTGGCCCCTGTACACGAAATTTATCCATTATTGTATTCTCAGTTAAGCATTCATCTCCGCTACCGGCAGGTTACCCGTAGCTTAAAATCCGTTAAGTTTACGATCGCGCGCCCATTCCGCCGGGGTATACGCTTTGATCGATACGGCATGGATACGGTTGTCCGCAATGTACTCCATTAGCGGCCCATAGACCGTTTGCTGTTTCTTGACCCGGCTCATGCCGTCAAACATCTCGCCCACGGCAATAACCTGAAAGTGACTGCCATCGCCGGAGACGTGGACTTCCTGGAGGGAGAGGGCATTCATCAGCACACTCTGAATTTCATGATTTTCCATGGGTTCTTTATTCGTCAAATAGTGAAAACAGCCCAACATCTTAGAGCAAAGTCGCGCCGTCTTAAATAAGCAAAAGATTACGCTGATAAATCAGCGCGGTAAAAGTGCCGGATGGTGCTGCTAACGCAACTTATCCGGCCTACGGGGATCATGCGAAGTGTAGGCCGGATAAACCATCCGGCATTCATTACATACGGGGAAGTACGTCTTCGGGCAAGTTATATAATTGCGCCAGCGCGTAAACCTTGTCGTTAACGCCAGACAGCGACACGGCATTGCCCTGCTTTTTTGCCTGGTTCACAAGGTGCGCCAGCAGCGCCAGTCCCCCCGTATCCACCCTGGAGATCTGGCTCAGGTCGATACGGGTAACGCCAGTCATCGCTTCTACGCGCGCGTCCCATAGCGGCGCCAACACGTCCTGATCCAGCTCTCCCGCCAGCACCAGAGTGTCCGCCTCACGCGTCCAGGTGAGTTGCGGCGTCATTACTGTTTCTCGTCCAAAGTAATTTTCTGTTGAGAGATAGATTTCAGTTGTGCGGTCAGGCCGTCGATGCCTTTAGTACGCAGCAGATCGCTCCACTCATTTTGCTTGGTGGTGATCATGCTGACGCCTTCCGCAATCATGTCATACGCCTGCCAGTTGCCGGTCTGAGTGTTTTTGCGCCACTGGAAATCCAGGCGTACCGGCGGACGACCGTTGGGATCGATAATCGTTACACGGATAGGCACAATGGTCGCATCGCCCAGCGGTTGCTCAGGCGCTATCTGGTAAGTCTGACCGTGGTACATCGCCAGCGCCTGACCGTATGCCTGTTTCAGGTATTCGCGAAACGCTGCAAAATAGGCTTCACGCTGCGCCGGGGTCGCCTCTTTGTAGTAGCGGCCCAACACCAGCGCGCCGGCATATTTTACCTGCACGTACGGCAGAAGTTCCTGATCAACAACGTCTCGCAGGTAATCCGGATTGGCACGAATTTTCGGCTGTTCGTTTTTCAGGCGATCAAAAGTTTTCTGCGCCGCCTCGTTCATCAGTTTATAAGGATTGCTCTGATCCGCTGCCGTTGCTGCGCTTAATGGCGCAATGACCAGCAGGGCCACCATCATCAGTCGTTTAAACATGCCTCAATTCTCCTGAGATTATTTCGTTTCGCCCGCGGGCGTTGTGGCTTCAGTATGGCCTTCCGTTGCGGCTGGCGCATCGCCAGAATTCTTATTGTCGTCGCCTTTGCTGTTATAAAGGAACTGGCCAATCATATCTTCCAGCACCATTGCAGACTTGGTGTCCTGAATCGTACTCCCATCTTTGAGGATAGACGTTCCCAGCTCAGGATCTTCAAAACCGACGTTTAATGCCAGATATTGCTCCCCCAGCAGCCCGGAAGTACGAATACTCAACGAGCTGGTATCGGGAATATGGTTATAACGCTCTTCGATGTCGAGCGTTACGCGCGGCAGGTATGTTTTCGGATCAAGCGAGATATCTTCAACCCGCCCGACAACCACCCCGCCGATGCGTACCGGGGAACGCACTTTCAGACCGCCGATGTTATCGAAGGTCGCATAAACCTTATAGGTCGGCTCCGTGCGCATAGAGGTCACATTTGCCGCCTTCAGGCAAACAAACAGCGCCGCCAGCAACGCTACCAGCAAAAAAACGCCTACCCAAATTTCATTTTTTTTCGTTTGCATGAACTCAATTCCCAAACATCAGTGCGGTCAGCACAAAATCCAGCCCCAGAACGGCCAACGATGCGTGAACCACGGTACGCGTCGTTGCCCGGCTAATCCCGGCAGAAGTCGGTATTGCGTCATAACCGTTGAATAACGCAATCCATGTTACCGTAATGGCGAACACCACGCTCTTTATCAGACAGTTCACCAGGTCCATACGCCAGTCGACGGCATTCTGCATCGCGGACCAGAAGAACCCAGCGTCGATTCCTTTCCAGCTTACGCCGACCAGCGAGCCGCCCCAGATACCGACCGCCACAAAGATAATGGTCAGTAGCGGCAACGAAATCACGCCCGCCCAAAAGCGCGGCGAAATCACCCGGCGCAATGGATCGACCGCCATCATCTCCATACTGGAGAGCTGCTCCGTCGCCCGCATCAGGCCGATTTCCGCCGTCAACGCCGACCCGGCCCGCCCGGCAAACAGCAACGCCGCGACCACCGGCCCCAGCTCGCGCAGCAGCGAAAGCGCCACTAACATGCCAAGACTGGTCTCCGCGCTGTAAGTGGTCAGAACCAGATAGCCTTGCAGCCCCAGCACCATACCGATGAATACGCCGGAGACAATAATGATAAGCATCGACAAGACGCCCACATTATAAAGCTGGCGCACCAGCAGCGGCGCATGTTTGCGAAACTCCGGCTTACCAATAATCGCATTGAATAACATTAACCCGGCGCGCCCGAACGTCCTGACGGTTTTGATCCCGCTGTGTCCGAGTGCTGCCAGCGCATTTAACAGCATGAGTGGCTTAACTCCCTGTTTCGAGTAAATCAAGGTGATAGTCGCCCGCCGGATAGCGGAACGGAACCGGCCCGTCGGCAATGCCGTCAAGGAACTGACGCACGCGCGGGTCCGTATTCTCCTGCAACGCCTGAGCGCTACCGTGAGCGACGATTTTTTTGTCCGCCATGATCCAGGCGTGATCCGCAATACTGAGCACCTCTGGCACATCATGCGAGACCACCACGCAGGTCACGCCCAGCGCGCTGTTCAATTCTGAAATCAGCTTCACCAGAACGCCCATGGTAATCGGGTCCTGGCCGACAAACGGCTCATCGAACATGATGAGATCCGGTTCCAGAGCGATGGCGCGCGCCAACGCGGCGCGGCGCGCCATCCCACCGGAGAGCTCGGAAGGCATCAGTTTTGCCGCGCCGCGCAGCCCGACAGCTTCCAGTTTCATCATCACGACGCTTTTTAGCAGCGGCGCGGGTAAATTGGTGTGCTCCCGTAGCGGATAGGCCACATTGTCAAACACGTTCATGTCGGTAAACAGCGCTCCCGACTGAAACAGCATACTCATACGTTTACGGACGGTGTAGAGCCGCGAACGGGACATGGCCGGCACATTCTCGCCATCAAATAAGATCTCGCCCTTATCCGGCGGGATCTGTCCGCCAATCAGGCGCAACAGCGTGGTTTTACCGATGCCCGACGGCCCCATGATCGCCGTGATCTTCCCGCGCGGCACCGTCAGGGAAATATTATCGAAAATGCAGCGTTCGCCACGGGAAAAGCTGACGTCGCGCATATCGACTAAATTGGCCGCAGACTGACCCATTGATTCATCCTTCGTATTGCCTTGTTGAGGTAACCATGGCGCTGAATTTAACCATGGGTTCGACATAATTACAGAATATTAACTGACAGGGTTAGCGAAAGCTGGCATTCGTTTTACTTTTTAGCCGCATAAAGTCAAAATTAGGACTTCGTTACGGCTTCCAGATATCCCTTCCAGGGGACCGGCGAGTATACCTGAAGAAAGGACTTTAGATGCTTTTAGCGATGGCGCTACTCATAATTGGTTTGCTTCTGGTGGCCTACGGCGCCGATCGTCTGGTGTTTGCGGCCTCTATTTTATGCCGTACATTCGGTATTCCCCCGCTGATCATCGGGATGACGGTCGTGAGTATCGGCACCTCGCTGCCGGAAATTATTGTGTCGGCCGCCGCATCGCTACACGGTCAGCTCGATTTGGCCGTCGGTGCGGCGCTCGGTTCTAACATCACCAATATTTTGCTGATCTTAGGGCTGGCGGCGCTGGTTCGTCCATTTACCGTGCATTCCGATGTTCTACGTCGCGAATTGCCATTAATGTTATTTGTTAGCGTGATAGCCGGTTCCGTACTGCATGACGGACAGTTAAGTCGCAGTGATGGTATCTTTCTCCTGCTTCTGGCTGTGCTATGGCTGTTATTCATTGTTAAAATCGCGCGTCTGGCCGAACGCCAGGGGAATGACAGCCTCACCCGCGAACAACTGGCGGAGCTACCGCGCGAAGGAGGGCTCCCCGTCGCGTTCTTATGGCTGGGCATTGCGCTGGTCATCATGCCGATGGCGACGCGCATGGTAATCGATAACGCTACGGTGCTGGCGAACTATTTCGCCATGAGTGAATTAACGCTCGGTCTGACAGTCATCGCCGTCGGCACCAGTCTGCCAGAGCTGGCGACGGCGATTGCCGGCGTGCGAAAAGGCGAAAATGATATTGCCGTTGGTAATCTCATTGGCGCCAATATTTTTAATCTCGCCATCGTGCTGGGACTGCCTGCGCTGATCGCGCCGGGGGAGATCAACCCGCTGGCATTTGGGCGTGATTATAGCGTGATGTTGCTGGTTAGCGTGGTTTTCGCTTTACTTTGCTGGCGGCATCCGCGTCAGATTGGTCGGGGCGCAGGTATACTGCTGACCGGCGGGTTTATCGTATGGCTGGCGATGCTCTATTGGCTATCGCCACTTCTTGTTGGATAACTGGAAACGGATTATGTCGCATTTAGCGTTGCAACCGGGGTTTGACTTTCAGCAGGCAGGCAAAGAGGTCCTGGAAATTGAACGTGAAGGCCTGGCGGAGCTTGATCAATATATCAACCAGCATTTCACGCTGGCCTGTGAAAAAATGTTCAACTGTACCGGAAAAGTGGTGGTCATGGGGATGGGAAAATCCGGCCATATCGGACGGAAAATGGCCGCCACGTTCGCCAGTACCGGCACCTCTTCCTTTTTTGTACATCCAGGCGAAGCCGCGCACGGCGATTTGGGGATGGTTACGCCGCAGGATGTGGTTATCGCTATCTCCAACTCCGGCGAATCCAGCGAGATCGCGGCGCTAATACCGGTGCTTAAACGGCTGCACGTACCGTTAATTTGCATTACCGGGCGACCGGAAAGCAGCATGGCGCGTGCGGCAGATGTGCATCTGTGTGTTAAAGTGCCCAAAGAAGCGTGTCCGTTAGGCCTGGCGCCTACCAGTAGTACCACCGCAACGCTGGTGATGGGCGACGCGCTCGCCGTGGCATTGTTAAAAGCGCGCGGCTTTACCGCCGAGGATTTCGCTCTGTCGCATCCTGGCGGCGCGCTGGGACGTAAGCTACTGCTGCGCGTAAGCGATATTATGCATACTGGCGATGAGATCCCGCATGTTAATAAACATGCCACCCTGCGTGATGCGCTGTTAGAAATTACGCGTAAAAATCTCGGTATGACCGTCATTTGCGATGAATCCATGAAGATCGACGGTATCTTCACCGACGGCGATTTACGTCGCGTGTTCGATATGGGCGGCGATATGCGCCAGTTGGGGATCGCCGAGGTGATGACGCCAGGGGGCATTCGCGTGCGTCCCGGTATTCTCGCTGTCGATGCGCTGAATTTAATGCAGTCCCGCCATATCACCTCCGTACTGGTTGCTGATGGCGACCAGTTACTCGGTGTGTTACATATGCATGATCTCCTGCGTGCAGGCGTCGTGTAGAAACTCAAGGATAATTAACGATGAGTAAAGCAGGTGCGTCGCTTGCGACCTGTTATGGCCCCGTCAGCACCCATGTCATGACCAAAGCGGAGAATATCCGCCTGCTCATCCTGGACGTGGATGGCGTATTGTCTGACGGCCTGATTTATATGGGCAATAACGGCGAAGAGCTGAAGGCTTTCAACGTTCGTGACGGCTATGGTATTCGCTGTGCTTTGACCTCCAATATCGAGGTTGCCATTATTACCGGACGAAAGGCTAAACTTGTAGAAGATCGCTGCGCCACGCTGGGGATTGTCCATCTTTATCAGGGACAGTCGAATAAGCTGATCGCCTTTAGCGATCTGCTGGAAAAACTGGCCATTGCGCCGGAAAATGTTGCCTATGTCGGCGATGATCTGATTGACTGGCCAGTGATGGAAAAAGTGGGGTTAAGCGTTGCCGTTGCGGATGCGCATCCGCTGCTGATCCCCCGCGCTGACTATGTGACGCACATTGCCGGCGGGCGCGGCGCGGTACGTGAGGTGTGCGATTTGCTGCTGCTGGCGCAGGGCAAGCTGGATGAGGCCAAAGGGCAATCGATATGAGTAAAACCAGACGTTGGGTTATCATTCTACTGTCGCTGGCCATTCTGGTACTGATTGGTATCAATCTGGCGGATAAAGACGATCCTGCTGCCGTGATGGTCAACAGCAACGATCCCACGTATAAAAGCGAGCATACGGATACCGTCGTGTACAGTCCGGAAGGCGCGTTGAGCTATCGTCTGATCGCGCAGCACGTTGAATATTTTTCCGATCAGGCGGTCTCATGGTTTACGCAACCGGTATTAACCACCTTTGATAAGGATAAAGTGCCGACATGGTCGATCAAGGCCGATAAAGCCAAATTGACTAACGATCGGATGCTCTATCTGTATGGCCATGTTGAAGTCAACGCCCTGGTGCCTGACGCTCAATTACGCAGAATTACCACCGATAACGCGCAGATTAATCTGGTGACGCAGGATGTTACCTCGAACGATCTGGTGACGTTATACGGCACAACATTTAACTCCAGCGGACTGAAAATGCGCGGTAACTTACGCAGCAAGAACGCCGAGCTGATTGAAAAGGTTAGAACCTCTTATGAAATTCAAAACAAACAAACTCAGCCTTAATCTTATGCTTGCCGGCTCGCTGCTGGCCGCCAGCATTCCGGCCTTCGCCGTCACGGGCGATACCGAACAGCCTATTCATATTGACTCGGATCAACAGTCGCTGGATATGCAAGGCAACGTCGTGACCTTTACGGGCAACGTGGTAATGACCCAGGGCACGATTAAGATCAACGCCGATAAAGTCGTGGTTACCCGCCCTGGCGGCGAACAGGGGAAAGAGGTGATCGACGGTTACGGCAATCCGGCCACCTTCTACCAGATGCAGGACAACGGTAAGCCGGTGAAAGGCCACGCTTCCCATATGCATTACGAGCTGGCGAAAGATTTTGTGGTGCTGACCGGCAACGCTTATCTGGAGCAGCTTGACAGCAACATTACCGGCGACAAAATCACCTACCTGGTGAAAGAGCAGAAAATGCAGGCCTTCAGCGAGAAAGGCAAACGCGTCACCACCGTTCTGGTGCCGTCGCAGTTGCAAGACAAAAACAAAGGCCAGACTCCGGCGCAAAAGAAGAGTAACTAATTCGTTATGGCAACATTAACTGCAAAGAATCTGGCGAAGGCCTATAAAGGCCGTCGCGTAGTGGAAGATGTCAGTCTGACCGTTAACTCCGGGGAGATTGTCGGGCTGCTCGGTCCAAACGGCGCGGGTAAAACCACCACCTTTTATATGGTCGTCGGTATCGTGCCGCGTGACGCGGGCAATATCATCATCGATGATGAAGATATCAGTCTGCTGCCGCTGCACGCGCGCGCGCGCCGCGGTATCGGCTATTTGCCGCAGGAAGCCTCTATTTTCCGCCGTCTCAGCGTATTTGATAACCTGATGGCGGTACTGCAAATTCGTGACGATTTGACCGCAGAACAGCGAGAAGACCGCGCCAACGAGCTGATGGAAGAGTTTCATATCGAGCATCTGCGCGACAGCATGGGACAGGCGCTGTCCGGTGGTGAACGCCGTCGTGTCGAAATAGCCCGCGCGTTGGCCGCTAATCCCAAATTTATCCTGCTGGATGAACCCTTTGCCGGCGTCGACCCGATTTCCGTTATCGACATCAAACGCATTATCGAGCATCTGCGCGATAGCGGGCTCGGCGTGCTGATCACCGACCATAACGTCCGTGAGACGCTGGCAGTCTGTGAACGTGCCTATATCGTGAGCCAGGGCCACCTTATTGCCCACGGTACGCCGACAGAAATCCTGCAAGACGAACACGTTAAGCGTGTATATCTTGGGGAAGACTTCAGACTCTGATAGGGTAGAGGGCTATGCTGCTCTAGCGGGAGAAAACGACTCTGAATATGAAGCAAGGTTTGCAACTCAGGCTTAGCCAACAACTGGCGATGACGCCTCAGCTACAACAGGCCATCCGTCTGTTGCAGTTGTCTACGCTGGAACTTCAGCAGGAACTCCAGCAAGCGCTGGAAAATAACCCGCTGCTTGAGCAAACCGATCTTCATGACGAAATCGACACTCAGCAACCTCAGGATAACGATCCTCTCGATACCGCCGACGCGCTCGAACAAAAAGAGATGCCGGAAGAGCTGCCGCTTGACGCCAGTTGGGATGAAATTTACACCGCCGGGACGCCGTCCGGCCCCAGCGGCGATTATATCGACGATGAGCTGCCCGTCTATCAGGGCGAAACGACGCAGTCGTTGCAGGATTATCTGATGTGGCAGGTTGAGCTAACGCCCTTCTCGGACACCGATCGCGCTATTGCGACATCCATTGTCGACGCGGTAGATGATACCGGCTATCTCACCGTATCCCTGGACGAAATTCGCGAAAGCATGGGCGATGTAGAGGTGGATCTCGATGAGGTCGAAGCCGTCCTGAAGCGTATTCAGCGTTTTGATCCGGTAGGCGTCGCGGCAAAAGATCTTCGCGACTGTCTGCTGATCCAGCTTTCACAATTCGACAAATCCACGCCGTGGCTGGAAGAGGCGCGGCTTATTATCTGCGATCACCTTGATCTGCTGGCCAACCACGATTTCCGCACGTTGATGCGCGTTACCCGACTAAAAGAAGAGGTGCTGAAAGAGGCGGTAAACCTGATTCAGTCACTCGATCCCAGACCCGGTCAATCGATCCAGACCGGCGAGCCGGAGTACGTTATCCCGGATGTGCTGGTACGCAAGCATAACGGTCGCTGGACGGTGGAGCTTAATAGCGACAGTATTCCCCGTTTACAGATTAACCAGCACTATGCCGCCATGTGCAATAGCGCGCGCAACGATGCCGACAGCCAGTTCATCCGCAGTAATTTACAGGATGCGAAATGGCTGATAAAAAGCCTTGAAAGCCGTAACGACACGCTGCTGCGCGTCAGTCGCTGCATCGTCGAGCAACAGCAAGCCTTTTTTGAACAGGGCGAAGAATATATGAAACCGATGGTACTGGCGGATATCGCCCAGGCCGTCGAGATGCACGAATCCACCATATCCCGCGTGACCACGCAGAAGTATTTGCACAGCCCGCGCGGTATTTTTGAACTCAAATATTTCTTTTCCAGCCACGTCAATACCGAAGGCGGAGGCGAAGCCTCTTCCACCGCGATTCGCGCGCTGGTGAAGAAGTTAATTGCGGCGGAAAACCCCGCGAAACCACTGAGCGACAGCAAGTTAACCTCTCTGCTGTCAGAACAGGGTATCATGGTGGCGCGCCGCACTGTTGCGAAGTACCGAGAGTCTTTATCCATTCCGCCGTCAAACCAACGCAAACAGCTGGTTTGACCCAACCGATAAGGAAGACACTATGCAGCTCAATATCACCGGACATAATGTCGAAATTACTGAAGCCCTGCGTGAATTTGTGACGACAAAATTCGCCAAACTTGAACAGTATTTTGAGCGGATTAATCAGGTATACGTGGTGTTGAAAGTGGAGAAGGTCACGCACATCTCGGATGCGACGCTACACGTTAACGGCGGCGAAATTCACGCCAGCGCGGAAGGCCAGGATATGTATGCCGCCATTGACGGCTTGATTGATAAACTGGCAAGGCAGTTAACCAGGCATAAAGATAAACTGAAACAACACTAATTGTCCGGGCAGTTAGCCAGTGCAGGACGGCCTGTTGTGTGACACAACGGGCCATTTGTACAGTTAGCGCTCCGAACCTGGCCATCAACCTGACAGGACAGGTTCTTAGGTGAAATTATGATAAATAACGATACGACTCTACAACTGAGCAGTGTACTTAACCAGGAGTGTACGCGTAGCGGCGTTCATTGTCAGAGTAAGAAACGCGCGCTGGAAATCATCAGCGAACTGGCGGCAAAACAGCTCAGTTTACCTCCTCAGGTCGTGTTTGAAGCCATTCTGACACGCGAAAAAATGGGCAGTACCGGTATTGGTAATGGTATCGCCATCCCGCACGGGAAACTGGAAGAAGATACCTTACGCGCCGTCGGCGTGTTCGTTCAGCTCGAAACGCCGATCGCGTTCGACGCCATCGATAACCAGCCGGTCGATCTCCTCTTCGCCCTGCTGGTGCCCGCCGATCAAACTAAAACGCATCTGCACACGCTGTCGCTGGTGGCGAAACGTCTGGCGGATAAAACGATCTGCCGCCGCCTGCGCGCGGCGCTGAATGATGAAGAGCTGTATCAAATCATTACTGACACCGAAGGTGAGCAGAATGAGGCATAACAACTCAATGGCATTTCTTTCTGTCGTTGTGAGGAGAAACGGTACATGGTACTGATGATCGTCAGC
The DNA here is from genome assembly GCF_046551895.1 of Salmonella sp. SAL03688. Taxonomy (NCBI): domain Bacteria; kingdom Pseudomonadati; phylum Pseudomonadota; class Gammaproteobacteria; order Enterobacterales; family Enterobacteriaceae; genus Salmonella; species Salmonella sp. SAL03688. Next base: position 80,450 of record NZ_JBGDVI010000004.1, on the reverse strand, counting down.
GGGCGTTCCGGATCAGGTAAATCTGTCGCTCTGCGCGCGCTGGAAGATATGGGATTTTACTGCGTGGATAACCTCCCCGTCGTGCTGTTGCCCGATCTGGCGCGAACGCTGGCCGATCGCCAGATTTCCGCCGCCGTCAGCATTGATGTGCGCAATATGCCTGAATCACCTGAGATTTTTGAACAGGCGATGAATAATCTGCCTGGCGCTTTCTCGCCGCAATTGCTGTTTCTTGATGCCGACCGCAATACCTTGATTCGCCGTTACAGCGACACGCGCCGTTTGCATCCGCTTTCCAGCAAAAATCTTTCTTTAGAGAGTGCGATCGATAAAGAGAGTGACTTGCTGGAGCCGTTACGCTCACGTGCGGATCTGATCGTCGACACTTCAGAAATGTCCGTCCATGAGCTGGCGGAGATGCTGCGTACCCGGCTGTTGGGCAAACGCGAGCGTGAACTGACGATGGTATTTGAGTCCTTCGGCTTTAAACATGGTATCCCGATTGATGCGGACTATGTGTTTGATGTCCGCTTTCTGCCCAACCCGCACTGGGATCCAAAACTGCGCCCCATGACCGGGCTTGATAAGCCGGTAGCCGCGTTTCTTGACCGACACACAGAAGTTCACAATTTTATCTATCAGACTCGCAGCTATCTTGAGCTATGGTTACCGATGCTGGAGACCAACAACCGCAGCTACCTTACCGTCGCTATCGGTTGTACCGGCGGGAAACACCGTTCGGTGTATATTGCAGAACAGCTGGCAGACTACTTCCGCTCGCGCGGTAAAAATGTCCAGTCTCGCCATCGCACGCTGGAAAAACGCAAAACATGACCGTAAAGCAAACTGTTGAAGTCACCAATAAGCTGGGCATGCATGCCCGGCCTGCCATGAAGCTTTTCGAACTGATGCAGGGTTTTGACGCCGAGGTGCTATTACGCAATGACGAAGGCACCGAAGCGGAAGCAAATAGCGTCATCGCTCTGTTAATGCTCGACTCCGCCAAAGGGCGTCAGATCGAAATTGAAGCCACCGGCCCGCAAGAAGTTGAAGCGCTGGCGGCGGTTATCGCGCTGTTCAATTCCGGCTTTGACGAAGACTAAACCTCCCCCTCTATACCCTATTTCCCCCAACGCCGTCCCGGTATTTGATGACAGTCACCCCAAAACCGGGCGTGTTACGCCTGCCTCTTGTCCCGCAGCCCCACCCTTTCGTAAGATTTGTACATTTCGTGCGCTTTACCTATGCATAAAAACATTAAGAAAACCTTAAAAAATTTCGTTTCGGTTTTGTTTAAGTTCTTTGTCCATACTAAATTTATGTGAATAAATTTTTCCAGGACTTGCCATGATCTTCTTATCCAAACAGACTCCGCTGGGCGCTGGTCGACATCGTAAATGCTATACGCATCCGGATAATGCCCGGCGTTGCATAAAAGTTATTTACAACCGTGACCACGGCGGTGATAAAGAGATTCGGCGTGAATTGAGCTACTATGCGCATCTGTCCCGCTACCTGACGGACTGGAGCGCTATCCCCCGTTATTACGGCACGGTAGAAACCGATTGCGGCACCGGCTATGTCTACGACATGATTACCGATTTCAACGGCGCGCCCTCTATTACCCTGACCGAGTTCGCCGCGCAATGTCGTTATGAAGAGGATGTCGCTGTCCTGCGGCGGCTACTGAAAAAACTGAAACGCTACCTGCAGGATAACCATATTGTGACGATGTCGCTGAAGCCGCAAAACATCCTGTGCCAGCGTATCAGCGAGTCAGAAGTGGTTCCGGTGGTTTGCGACAATCTGGGGGAAAGTACCTTTATCCCGCTGGCGACCTGGTCAACATGGTGCTGTGAACGCAAACTGGAGAGAGTGTGGCAGCGGTTTATCGCCCAGCCTGCGCTGGCCGTTGCCCTGGAGAGGGACGCGCAGCCAAAAGACAAGAAACGGCTGGCGCTTACTTCTCACGAAGCTTAATGGCCTGTGCTTATCAGGCCCGGACGACACAGATCGCAGGCCGGATAAGGCGTTCGCGCCGCCATTCGACAAAATTAATTAAGCTGGTTGCGCGTCATAAAAGATTCCCCGCCCAGTTGGCGCATCTGGCGCATAATCCACGCCTGCCGGCTACGCACATAGCCAGAAGGCGCATTCGCCTTATAGCGAATCGGGTTAGGCAGCACAGCCGCCAGTAACGCGGCTTCAGACACACTCAAGCGACTGGCAGGTTTATGAAAATACCGTTGTGCCGCAGCCTCCACGCCAAAAATACCATCGCCAAACTCCGCGATATTCAGATAAACTGTGAGAATGCGCTTTTTGCTCCAGACAGTTTCAATGCCCAGCGTTAGCCCGGCCTCCAGACCTTTGCGCAGCCAACTGCGTCCATCCCATAAAAAGAGATTTTTCGCCGTTTGCTGCGAAAGCGTAGAGGCGCCGCGAATACGGCTCTCATTCCGCTCATTATGCGCCAGCGCTTTTTCAATCGCCGGAACATCAAAGCCCCAGTGCTCAGGGAACTTCTGGTCTTCCGCCGCAATTACCGCCAGCCCCATCCACGGCGAGATATCCGCCATACTGACCCAGTCAGAATGCGCCACATAACCGAACTCTCCGCCGAGCCAGGCGCTAATCTGCCGTTCCGCCATCACCGCCGAAAAAGGCACCGGAACCACGCTAAACAGCGCAATGCCGCCGCCCCAAAAGACGGCGAGCGCAGCAAGGATACGTAAAAGTAGACGGCGCAAAAACGTTAACGGCGCGATGCGTCGTTTGCTCATTCCGCCAGAACCAGCACGCGCGATACTAATTTATCAATGCCGCTTGCCGCCTGGGCGATATCCTGCGCCAGCATATAGGCAGGGGTGGTCACGACCTTGTTATCCTCGTCCACAACGATATCATCAACCGGGCAAGGTACGTGTTCGGCGCCCATCTCTTCAAGTACTTCAGCGGTATCAATATCCGTCCCTATTGTCAGACGTAGCGGGAAGTCAAAGATTTTCGGCAACATTGCGGGCGCGATACAGATGAATCCCAGCGGCTTGCCGGACTGGTGCATGGCCTTCGCCAGCGCGACGACATCGCTATCCACCCGGCATTCGCTCCCCTGGCTGGCGAAATTACTCAGGTTCTTCGCCGCGCCGAAACCACCAGGCACAATGAGCGCATCCAGTTCCTCTGGTTGAGCCTGGGACAGGGGACGAATATCGCCCCGCGTAATACGCGCCGCCTCAATCAGGACGTTACGCGTTTCCGCCATCGCTTCGCCGGTCAGGTGATTAATAACATCCGCTTGTGGTTTATCCGGCGCGAAGCAGACAGCCTGCGCGCCGCTGCGGGCAATGGCCAACAGCGTCAGAACGGCCTCATGAATTTCGGTGCCGTCATAGACGCCGCATCCGCTGAGCACTACGCCAATTTTTTTCATGGTGAACATCCTCCTGCAACCGACTCAAGCCCATTAATAATTTTGATTAAAATGCTACGCTTCACACATTTAAATGATTCATGTAACAAATCATTTAGGATTTGCTATCTTAACTGCGTGCGGCCTGAAAACAGGACTGCGCCTTTGACATCATCATAATAAGCACGGCGCAGCCACGATTTCCCTGGTGTTGGCGCAGTATTCGCGCACCCCGGTCAAACCGGGGTCATTTTTTTTCCGCGTTTGCCACCCAGGCTTTCAGCACCGCGACATCGTGCTGCCACTCCTGCTTCATCTCTTCAATCCATTCCGCGACATTATCTTCCCAGGCGGGAAGATCCGGCGACTGGATTTGCTGGCCAAGCTGTTGCAGATGACGCAGCCCTACCGAACCGGCGGCGCCTTTAATCTTATGCCCTTCCTCAACGACGCCTTTTTTGTCACGCGCCGTCAGATTGGACTCCAGCACGCTTAAATAGCCAGGCATCATTTTTTCAAACACCGCGAGACCGTCGGTGATCAATTTAGGCCCAACCAACTCGATGTATTGTTCCAGCATCGGGATATCCAGCAGCGCTTGCGCTTTATCGCTCTCTTCAGGCGTCACGGTACTCTCCTCTTTATCGGTGGCATCCCAGAATTTTTTAATCATCGCGGTTAAGGCCGGCACCGACAGCGGCTTACTCAGCACATCGTCCATACCAGCGTCCAGATACTCTTTTTTATCTTTCAGAACGTTAGCCGTAAGCGCTACCAGCGGCGGTAAATCTTCCCGCGTGTGGCGACGGGTCAGTTCTCTGGCAATATCCAGCCCCGTCATATCCGGTAGCTGAATATCCAGTAAGACCAGGTCGTATTCGCCCGGCGTGAACATCTCCAGCGCCGCCTTGCCGGTCATCGCGACATCCACGCTGTTACCCAGTTTTTCCAGTACCGAACGCGCCACGATCACGTTCAGTTCAATATCTTCGACCAGCAGAACATGCAGCGCGGGCAGGGGCATGTCATCTTCATCAAAGGCGTCCTCCACCTCTTCCGCCACCGCTGGCGCATGAACCGTTAGCGTAAAGGTCGATCCTTTGCCCGGCAGACTGGAAACGGTAATATCGCCGCCCATATTTTTCGCCAGCCGACGGGAGACCGCCAGCCCGATACCGGTCCCCGTTGCCGGTTTGCCGCCGTTACTGTCTTTCACCTGATAATACATGGCGAAAATTTTATCCTGCTCATCCTGCGGAATGCCGATCCCGGAATCTTCCACTTCAAAGTGCAGCATGTCGCCTTCATCATAGCGCGCCCGCACCGTCACCTGGCCCTGCTGAGTAAACTTCACCGCATTGCTGATCAAATTCCATAAAATCTGGCGCAGACGCGTTCCGTCGGTAATGACTTTGTGCGGCAACGGCAGCGTCGGCTCAAGCACAAAACGTAGCCCTTTTTGCTGCGCCTGCAAACCGGAAAGGTTTTCCAGATCGGCCATAAAGCTGGTGAAATCAACCGGCTGGTTATCAAGCTGAACCTTACGCCGCTCCATCTTATCCATGTCAATGATATCATTGAAAATATTGCCTAACGTCACGGCGGAGACATGGATTGTCTTAAGGTATTTTTCCTGTTCGGCGGTGAGATCGGTATCCAGCAGGATGCGGCTTAAACCGACGATGCCGTTAAGCGGGGTGCGCAGCTCATGACTGATGGTAGAGATAAACGTGGTCTTGTCGCGGCTGGCGCGCTCCAGCGCGTCCTGATAACGCTTACGTTCGGTAATATCACGACCAAATCCCATCAGGCCATGACGTTTACCGACACGGTCATAATAAGGCACTTTACGAATTTCAAAGCAGGCCTTTCGTCCGTCCGGATAATCCAGCCACTGTTCGTAGGTCAGGGAGACGTTATGGCGAAATACTTTTTCATCGGTTTCAATGACTTTCTCCGCCGCTTCGGGAGAGTACACATCTTCCGGCTTCAAATGCACCAGCTGTTTTTCGCTCTTGCCGGTTAGCAATTCCATTGCGCGGTTACAGCCGGAAAACTCTTTATCCTCATTACGATAAAAAACCAAATCCGGCGAGGCGTCCAGAAAGGAGCGCAGAAAAGAGGATTGCTGTTCTAGCTGGATTTGCGCCTCTTCACGCTCTTTAATTTCTACTTTTAGCTGTTCAAATGTCTCTTGCAGCTCCGCTTCCGCTTTTTCGCGATCGGCAATTTCCTGATTAAGCTGGGCAATATTGTCCTTCAACTGTACGTTAAGCTTGAGATCGCGCTCGCGCATCTCCTCCAGCTTTTGCACCAGACGCGACAGTCGCTGCCTTGACTCTTCCAGTTGTTCAACAACAACGGATAAGAAATAGACCGCCCAGGGCGTAATTAACAGGCCAAAAAAGATGGAACGAATAACGTCGATACTTTCAACCTGACCATGCAGCACCATGGTCACCGCCATCTGCACGACAATCGCCAGCACCACCAATGCCAACGCCAGGAGCATGGAAAAGCGCACCAGACCCAATTTCATCATCAGGTCGACATAGTATTGCGCCAGCATACGAATTTGCTTCATAGAGGATTCCTTCACCACAACTTCGCACATAATACCCAATTATGGGAACCGCGTTGAATATTGTGCGAAATATGCGTAGCGCCCCTCATCACGCTACGCTACAGGTGGTATCCAGGGACGGGCCAGCGCAGAGCCCTGTACGCCATGCTCATTCAGGTATTTGTCCAGCTCAACCATCCCCGTCCAGCGATTCTCGCACCACAGCGGGGCAAGCAGCGTCGGACGGCGAGCGCTGGCTGAAATTCGGTGATAAATCACCTCCGGCGGCGTATGACGAATCATCTCACCTGCCGTTAGCGTGTAGTCGTCCAGTTCGATGCCGTTCAGCCGCCCCGCTTCCCAGGCTTTGGCCATCGTACTGCCTTTCACAATATGCAGCGGATGCAGTTTAATACCGTCAACGCCCGTCTCCACCACACGCTCCATGGTTTGCAGGCATTCTGCCTGCCCTTCGCCCGGCAGCCCCACAATCAGATGCGCACACACTTTCAGCCCGCGCTCCCGGGCAATCCGGGTGGTACGCTGATAGCAGGCGAAGTCATGCCCGCGGTTAATTCGGCGCAGGGTTTTATCGTGCGCGGTTTGCAATCCCAGTTCCAGCCACACCTCGTAGCCTTGATCTTTATATTCACACAGTAAATCTACTACTGCCTGCGGGACGCAATCCGGACGCGTACCGACGCATAACCCGACGATACTGGCCAGGCTGACCGCCTGTTGATACATGGAACGCAGCACCTGCACTTCTGCAAAGGTGCTGGTGTAGGCCTGGAAATAGGCCAGATAGCGTTTAGCGCGGTTCACCAGATGCGCCTGATGCGCAAGCTGCTCGGCAATCGAATGATGCTGCTGCGCCTCATCGGCAAAAGAGGCGACATTACAGAAGGTGCAACCGCCGCGCCCGATGGTGCCGTCGCGATTAGGGCAGCTAAAACCGCCATGAAGCGTCAGCTTATGAACCTTTTGCCCATACCGACGTAAAAGATCCCCACCAAACATATTGACTAATTTCTGTAACTGCATAATCTGATAGACCGCCTCTTAAAAAGAGGCCAAAGCCTGCCATTTTTAGTCTCCTTTGGCGATGACCTGGATCAATCGTCCCGGAAGGCTTTTATCCATTGCATAATAAAGCAAAATAAACGATATTTCATTCATAATGCCGCTGATGATTTTTCCTGATATTCCCCTCTTTTTTCAGCGTTTGCTGGGTCATCGATAAAAACAGTAGCATTCAATACTGCTCACGCTTAAAACAGCATAAAATGCCAAGATTTTTGAAAAAGCAAGGTCAGATAACGTCTGGCGAGCGGCTCTTATAGTGAGACAGATCACAGGCTTTCTGCCGCTCCGTATTAGCAGCCACTCTATAAAAAACCTTTTAATTTCAACAGATTCAAAAAGTTATCTGTGCTACAGCACACTTTTGCATAAATCAGTTTGCCATTTGACCTGGGTGTGGATTCCCGATAAGTTGGGGATCCGCTGGAAGCTTTCTGGATGAGCCGTCTGCTCATCATATTTATGCAGTAATTGAGATTCCCTCTTAACCGTATTTACCAATGCGCCAAGGACACAAAGAGGGCGAATGCGAGGTAAGCGTATGATGCGCCAGCCCCGTCGCCATGCTCTTGCTGTGCCCGCGCGCCGTCGGTTGAGAGAGCGTCCCGTAGAGCCTGGGGAGGTTCACTGATATGTTGTACGATAAATCCCTTGAGAAGGATAACTGTGGTTTCGGCCTGATCGCCCACATAGAAGGCGAACCTAGCCACAAGGTAGTGCGTACCGCCATACACGCGCTGGCCCGGATGCAGCACCGTGGCGCGATCCTTGCCGACGGTAAAACCGGCGACGGTTGCGGCTTGCTGTTACAAAAACCTGACCGTTTCTTTCGCATCGTGGCCGAAGAGCGCGGCTGGCGCTTAGCCAAAAACTACGCCGTCGGGATGATCTTTTTGAATAAAGATCCTGAACTGGCCGCCGCGTCACGCCATATTGTCGAAGAAGAATTACAGCAGGAAACCCTGTCGATTGTCGGCTGGCGCGATGTGCCAACCAATGAAGGCGTGCTCGGTGAAATCGCCCTCTCCTCTCTGCCGCGTATTGAGCAGATTTTTGTCAACGCTCCGGCAGGCTGGCGTCCGCGTGATATGGAGCGCCGTCTGTTTATCGCCCGCCGACGCATTGAAAAACGCCTGCAGGACGACAAAGATTTCTACGTATGCAGCCTGTCGAACCTGGTCAACATTTATAAAGGTCTGTGTATGCCGGCGGATCTGCCGCGCTTCTACCTGGATCTTGCGGATCTGCGTCTGGAATCGGCCATCTGCCTGTTCCACCAGCGCTTTTCCACTAACACCGTGCCGCGTTGGCCGCTGGCGCAGCCGTTCCGCTACCTGGCGCATAACGGCGAGATTAACACTATCACCGGCAACCGCCAGTGGGCGCGCGCCCGTACCTATAAATTCCAGACGCCGCTGATCCCGGATTTACAGTCCGCTGCGCCGTTTGTTAACGAAACCGGTTCGGATTCCAGCTCGCTGGACAACATGCTGGAACTGCTGCTGGCAGGCGGGATGGACATCATCCGCGCCATGCGCCTGTTGGTGCCGCCCGCCTGGCAGAACAACCCCGATATGGACCAGGATCTGCGCGCCTTCTTTGACTTTAACTCCATGCATATGGAGCCGTGGGACGGTCCGGCAGGCATCGTGATGTCCGACGGGCGCTTCGCCGCCTGTAACCTTGACCGTAACGGCCTGCGCCCGGCACGCTATGTCATTACCAAAGATAAGCTGATCACCTGCGCCTCCGAAGTCGGTATCTGGGACTATCAGCCGGATGAAGTGGTCGAGAAAGGCCGCGTCGGCCCAGGCGAGCTGATGGTGATCGACACCCGCGGCGGACGTATTCTGCATTCCGCGGAAACCGATGACGATCTGAAAAGCCGCCATCCGTATAAAGCGTGGATGGAAAAGAATGTTCGCCGTCTGGTGCCGTTTGAAGAGTTGCCAGATGAAGAAGTCGGTAGCCGCGAACTGGACGATGACCTGCTCGCCAGCTATCAAAAACAGTTTAACTACAGCGCCGAAGAGCTGGACTCGGTTATCCGCGTATTGGGCGAAAACGGCCAGGAAGCCGTCGGTTCAATGGGCGACGATACCCCCTTTGCCGTGCTCTCCAGCCAGCCGCGTATTATTTACGACTACTTCCGCCAGCAGTTCGCGCAGGTCACTAACCCGCCTATCGACCCGCTGCGTGAAGCGCACGTCATGTCGCTCGCCACCAGCATCGGTCGCGAAATGAACGTCTTCTGCGAAGCGGAAGGTCAGGCCCATCGCCTGAGTTTTAAATCGCCAATTCTGCTGTACTCCGATTTCAAACAGCTCACTACCATGAGCGAGCATCACTACCGCGCCGACTGGCTTGACATTACCTTTGATGTCACCGAAACCACACTGGACGCGACGGTTAAGGCGCTGTGCGATAAAGCGGAACAGATGGTGCGTAACGGCACCGTGCTGCTGGTCCTCTCGGATCGCAATATCGGTAAGAATCGCCTGCCGGTCCCCGCGCCGATGGCGGTGGGCGCGGTGCAAACGCGTCTGGTGGAACAAAGCCTGCGCTGCGACGCCAACATCATCGTAGAAACCGGAAGCGCCCGCGATCCGCATCACTTTGCGGTACTGCTCGGCTTTGGCGCAACGGCCATCTATCCGTACCTGGCCTACGAAACGCTGGGGCGCCTGATTGATACCCAGGCCATCGCTAAAAACTACCGTACCGTGATGCAGAACTACCGTAACGGCATCAACAAGGGGCTGTACAAGATTATGTCCAAAATGGGCATTTCGACCATTGCCTCTTACCGCTGCTCCAAACTGTTTGAAGCGGTCGGGCTGCACGATGATGTGGTAAAACTGTGCTTCCAGGGCGTGGTCAGCCGTATCGGCGGCGCGAGCTTTGATGACTTCCAGCAGGATCTGCTGAATCTCTCCAAACGCGCCTGGCTGGCGCGCAAACCCATTAGCCCGGGCGGCCTGCTGAAGTACGTCCACGGCGGCGAATATCACGCCTATAACCCGGATGTCGTGCGTACCCTGCAACAGGCGGTACAGAGCGGCGAGTACAGCGATTATCAGGAATACGCCAAACTGGTCAATGAGCGTCCGGCGGCAACGCTGCGCGATCTGCTGGCGATACATCCAGACGGCGAGGCGGTGACTATCGACGAGGTTGAGCCCGCCAGTGAGCTGTTTAAACGCTTTGATACCGCAGCCATGTCTATCGGCGCATTAAGTCCGGAAGCGCACGAAGCGCTGGCGGAAGCGATGAACAGCCTCGGCGGCAACTCCAACTCCGGCGAAGGCGGTGAAGACCCGGCGCGCTACGGCACCAATAAAGTGTCGCGTATCAAACAGGTGGCCTCTGGTCGCTTTGGCGTGACGCCAGCGTACCTGGTCAATGCCGATGTGATTCAGATTAAAGTCGCGCAGGGCGCGAAACCGGGCGAAGGCGGTCAGTTGCCGGGGGATAAAGTCACTCCGTATATCGCTAAACTGCGCTATTCAGTGCCGGGCGTGACGCTGATCTCCCCGCCGCCGCACCACGATATTTACTCTATCGAGGACTTAGCGCAGCTCATTTTCGACCTCAAACAGGTCAACCCGAAGGCGATGATCTCCGTGAAGCTGGTGTCCGAACCGGGCGTCGGCACCATCGCGACCGGCGTGGCGAAAGCCTATGCGGATCTGATTACTATCGCCGGTTACGACGGCGGTACCGGCGCCAGCCCGCTCTCTTCGGTGAAATACGCTGGCTGCCCGTGGGAACTCGGACTTGTTGAAACCCAGCAGGCGCTGGTCGCTAACGGCCTGCGTCACAAGATTCGTCTGCAGGTGGACGGCGGTCTGAAAACCGGCGTCGATATCATTAAAGCGGCGATTCTCGGTGCGGAAAGTTTCGGCTTCGGCACCGGCCCGATGGTGGCGCTGGGCTGTAAATACCTGCGCATTTGCCATCTGAACAACTGCGCAACCGGCGTAGCAACTCAGGATGACAAGCTGCGTAAGAACCACTATCACGGCCTGCCGTTCAAAGTGACCAACTACTTTGAATTTATCGCCCGCGAAGTGCGCGAGCTAATGGCTTCGCTTGGCGTGACCCGCCTGGTGGATTTGATTGGCCGCACCGACCTGCTGAAAGAGCTGGAGGGCTTCACCGCTAAACAGCAGAAGCTGGCGCTGTCTCGTCTACTGGAAACCGCTGAACCTCATCCGGGTAAAGCGCTGTACTGCACCGAGAATAACCCGCCGTTTGATAACGGTGTGCTGAATGCGCAACTGTTGCAGCAGGCGAAGCCGTTTGTCGATGCGCGCCAGAGCAAAACCTTCTGGTTCGACATCCGCAACACCGATCGTTCCGTCGGCGCGTCGCTTTCCGGCTACATCGCACAGACCCACGGCGATCAGGGGCTGGCTTCCGATCCGATTAAAGCGCACTTCAGCGGTACCGCAGGCCAGAGCTTTGGCGTGTGGAACGCGGGCGGCGTAGAGTTATATCTGACTGGCGATGCCAACGACTATGTCGGTAAAGGTATGGCAGGCGGTTTGATCGCCATCAGACCACCGGTAGGTTCCGCCTTCCTCAGTCATAAAGCCAGCATTATCGGCAACACCTGCCTGTATGGAGCCACCGGTGGCCGTCTGTACGCGGCGGGCCGCGCGGGCGAACGTTTCGGCGTGCGTAACTCCGGGGCGATTACCGTAGTAGAGGGCATCGGCGACAACGGCTGTGAATACATGACCGGCGGCATCGTCTGCGTGCTGGGTAAAACCGGCGTTAACTTCGGCGCGGGCATGACCGGCGGCTTCGCCTATGTACTGGACGAAGATGGCGAATTCCGTAAACGCGTGAACCCGGAACTGGTAGAAGTACTGGACGTTGATTCGCTGGCTATCCACGAAGAGCATCTGCGCGGCCTGATCACCGAGCACGTGCAGCATACTGGTTCGCAACGCGGCGAAGAGATCCTGTCCAGGTGGTCAAGCTTCTCAACCCAATTCGCGTTAGTTAAGCCCAAGTCCAGCGATGTCAAAGCCCTGTTGGGCCACCGTAGTCGTAGTGCGGCAGAATTGCGCGTGCAGGCGCAGTAAGGAATTGAAATGAGCCAGAATGTTTATCAATTTATCGACCTGCAGCGCGTTGATCCGCCGAAGAAACCGCTGAAGATCCGTAAGATCGAGTTTGTTGAAATCTACGAACCGTTTTCTGAAGGTCAGGCGAAAGCCCAGGCGGATCGCTGTTTGTCCTGCGGGAACCCCTACTGCGAGTGGAAATGTCCGGTACATAACTACATCCCGAACTGGCTGAAACTGGCTAACGAAGGGCGTATTTTTGAGGCGGCTGAGCTATCGCACCAGACCAACACCCTGCCGGAAGTGTGTGGCCGCGTCTGCCCGCAGGACCGCCTGTGCGAAGGCTCCTGTACGCTGCACGATGAGTTCGGCGCAGTGACCATCGGTAACATTGAGCGCTATATCAACGATAAAGCGTTCGAAATGGGCTGGCGCCCGGATATGACCGGCGTGCGCCAGACGGACAAACGGGTAGCGATTATCGGCGCAGGTCCGGCAGGGCTGGCGTGCGCCGACGTGCTGACCCGCAACGGCGTGAAGGCGGTGGTCTTTGATCGCCATCCGGAAATCGGCGGCCTGCTGACCTTCGGTATTCCAGCTTTCAAACTGGAAAAAGAGGTGATGACCCGCCGTCGCGAGATCTTCACCGGCATGGGTATTGAATTCAAACTCAACGTCGAAGTAGGCCGTGACGTACAGCTCGACGACCTGCTGAAAGATTACGATGCGGTATTCCTTGGCGTCGGCACCTATCAGTCGATGCGCGGCGGGCTGGAAAATGAAGATGCGGACGGGGTTTTCGACGCTCTGCCGTTCCTGATCGCCAATACGAAGCAGATCATGGGGTTTGGCGAAACCAGCGACGAACCATATGTCAGCATGGAAGGAAAGCGCGTGGTGGTGCTGGGCGGCGGCGATACCGCAATGGACTGCGTACGTACCTCCATTCGTCAGGGTGCAACGCACGTAACCTGTGCTTATCGTCGTGATGAAGAGAACATGCCGGGCTCCAGACGCGAAGTGAAAAACGCGCGCGAGGAAGGTGTCGAGTTTCAGTTTAACGTTCAACCGCTGGGCATTGAAGTCAATGCCAACGGCAAAGTGAGCGGCGTAAAAATGGTGCGCACTGAAATGGGCGAACCGGATGCCAAAGGCCGTCGGCGGGCGGAGATCGTCGCCGGTTCTGAGCATGTGGTTCCGGCTGATGCGGTGGTGATGGCGTTTGGTTTTCGTCCACACAGCATGGAATGGCTGGCGAAACACAGCGTGGAACTGGACTCGCAGGGACGAATTATCGCGCCGGAACGCAGCGATAATGCTTTCCAGACCAGCAACCCGAAAATCTTCGCCGGTGGCGACATCGTGCGCGGTTCCGATCTGGTGGTGACGGCGATTGCCGAAGGCCGTAAGGCGGCTGACGGGATTATGAACTACCTCGAAGTGTAACCCTTCCGGCTCCCCGGTTGATGCCTTGTGCTGATGGCTGGGGAGCCGATATTCCTCTCCTCAATATCTCTCCTGCCGATTCTGGAAACCCGCTCGTAAATCGAGATGTAATGCCATGTAAAATCCGTTCATAGATTGATCCGTTTACGCCTGAAGCGTATTGATAGCGTTCTAATTTCACAATGAAACTATCACGTAAGGGATGACATGACGAATCCAACTTTAGCGCCACAGTCTGATGAATATCAGCAAATTCATGACGGTATTATTCGTCTGGTCGATACGGCACGTACCGAGACCGTGCGCAGCATCAATGCCATTATGACTGCCACCTACTGGGAAATTGGCCGACGCATTGTCGAATTTGAACAGGGAGGAGAAGCGCGAGCGGCCTATGGCACCCAGCTTATCGAACGATTATCGGTAGATTTAAGTCAGCGCTATAAGCGCGGTTTTTCCACCAGAAACCTATGGCAAATTCGTACATTTTATCTTTGTTTTCAACACATTGAAATTCCGCAGACACTGTCTGCGGAATCTTCAAATCTCATACCGCTCGCCAAAACATTCCCTCTTCCCTGGTCAGCGTATGTCCGCCTCTTGTCGGTAAAAAATCCCGATGCCCGCACTTTTTACGAGAAAGAGACGCTACGTAACGGCTGGTCCGTACGGCAGCTCGACAGGCAAATCGCCACTCAATTTTACGAACGAACGCTACTGTCCCACGACAAATCCGCCATGTTGCAGCAGCCTGCACCCGCCGAGCCAAACGTTTTGCCGGAGCAAGCCATACGCGACCCGTTCATTCTGGAATTTCTTAACCTGAAGGACGAATATTCCGAATCAGATCTCGAAGACGCGCTGCTCAGCCACCTGATGGACTTTATGCTGGAGCTCGGTGACGATTTTGCTTTTGTTGGCCGCCAACGCCGACTACGCATAGACGATAGCTGGTTCCGCGTCGACCTGCTGTTCTTCCATCGTCGCTTGCGCTGCCTGTTGCTCGTTGACCTGAAGGTAGGCAAATTCGGTTATGCGGATGCCGGGCAGATGAATATGTACCTGAACTATGCCAAAGAGCACTGGACAATGCCCGGAGAAAACCCGCCAGTCGGCCTGGTTTTGTGCGCAGGGAAAGGCGCGGGGGAAGCGCATTACGCGCTGACTGGCCTGCCAAACACCATCATGGCGAGCGAGTACAAAGTGCAGTTGCCCGACGAAAAATTACTCACAGACGAACTTATTCGTTCGCAAACCATGCTGGAAACTCAGCTCACACGCGGTGGTTCACTGACAACGGAGAAAAACTAGCGAACCATTAATGCCATGAATAATTATCAAAAAAATACCATACGAAAACGTTTGCTTTATTTTGAGAACTGTATATTATGCGGCGGATTTTTTGGGCAAAATTCATGGAGGCGTTGTGTCGCAGGACAACAATTATAGCCAGGGCCCCGTCCCTCTGGCGGCGCGGAAGGGCGTGATTCCACTGACGTTTGTCATGTTGGGTTTAACGTTTTTTTCCGCCAGTATGTGGACCGGAGGGACACTCGGCACCGGTCTTTCTTATAATGATTTCTTCCTCGCAGTTCTCTTCGGTAATCTCCTCCTCGGTATCTACACTGCATTTCTTGGTTACATCGGCGCAAAAACCGGACTCTCCACCCACCTCCTTGCACGTTACTCCTTTGGCGTTAAAGGCTCATGGCTTCCCTCCTTGCTGCTTGGCGGCACACAGGTAGGCTGGTTTGGCGTTGGCGTAGCGATGTTCGCTATTCCGGTCAGTAAAGCGACGGGCATTGATGCCAATATCCTGATTGCCGTTTCGGGTCTACTGATGACCCTGACCATTTTTTTCGGCATCTCGGCGTTGACCATTTTGTCTATCATTGCCGTACCCGCGATCGTTATTCTGGGCAGCTACTCCGTCTGGCTGGCGGTCAGCGGCGTGGGTGGGCTGGAGCATTTAAAAACGATAGTGCCGCAGACGCCGCTGGATTTTTCCAGCGCGCTGGCGCTGGTGGTGGGCTCGTTTGTCAGCGCCGGTACATTGACCGCCGACTTCGTCCGCTTCGGGCGTCATGCCAAAAGCGCCGTACTGATTGCGATGGTCGCTTTTTTCCTCGGCAACTCGCTGATGTTTATCTTTGGCGCGGCAGGCGCTGCCGCCGTCGGTCAGGCGGATATCTCTGACGTGATGATAGCGCAGGGGCTGCTGCTGCCCGCGATTGTGGTGCTTGGCCTGAATATCTGGACCACCAACGATAACGCGCTGTACGCATCGGGTCTGGGCTTCGCCAATATTACCGGTCTTTCCAGCCGCACGCTGTCGGTGGTGAACGGGATTATCGGTACCGTGTGCGCGCTGTGGCTTTACAATAATTTTGTCGGCTGGCTGACGTTCCTGTCATCGGCCATCCCACCGATTGGCGGAGTGATTATTGCCGACTATCTGTTGAACCGCCGCCGCTATGCCGACTTCAACACCGTGCGCTTTATTCCCGTTAACTGGATTGCTATTCTTTCCGTCGCGCTGGGCATCGCCGCCGGACATTATGTTCCTGGTATTGTGCCCGTCAACGCCGTACTCGGCGGCGTCTTCAGCTATATCCTGCTGAATCCACTTTTCAACCGCAGCCTTGCTAAATCACCAGAGGTCAGCCATGCAGAACAATAACATCACCATTCGTCAGGCGCGTCTGCAGGGACACGAAGGATTATGGCAGATTACAATTGAAAACGGGCGCTTTAGCCGAATTGAGCCTCAGGAAGCCGCATCGTTACCGCAGGGCGAAGTGCTTGATGCCGAAGGCGGTCTGGCTATTCCACCGTTTGTTGAGCCACATATCCACCTGGATACCACGCAAACGGCGGGTGAACCGAGCTGGAACCAGTCCGGCACACTGTTTGAAGGGATTGAGCGCTGGGCAGAACGTAAAGCAATGCTCACGCATGAAGATGTGAAAGCGCGCGCGATGCAGACCCTGAAATGGCAGATGGCTAACGGCATCCAGTACGTTCGTACTCACGTTGACGTTTCAGATCCTACGCTCACCGCGCTGAAAGCCATGCTGGAAGTGAAGCAAGAGGTTGCGCCGTGGGTAGACCTGCAAATCGTCGCCTTTCCGCAAGAAGGTATTCTGTCTTATCCCAACGGTGAAGCGCTGTTAGAGGAAGCCGTGCGTTTGGGCGCTGACGTTATTGGTGCCATTCCGCACTTTGAGTTCACGCGGGAATATGGCGTTGAATCGCTGCACAAAATCTTTGCACTGGCGCAGAAATACGATCGCTTGATCGATGTGCACTGCGACGAAATTGATGACGAGCAGTCTCGCTTTGTCGAAACGGTCGCGGCGCTGGCGCATCGTGATGGCATGGGGGCGCGCGTGACCGCCAGCCACACCACGGCTATGCACTCGTACAACGGCGCGTATGCGTCACGCCTGTTCCGCCTGTTGAAAATGTCGGGGATTAACTTCGTCGCCAACCCGCTGGTGAATATTCATCTGCAAGGGCGGTTTGACACTTACCCGAAACGTCGTGGCGTCACGCGGGTGAAAGAGATGCTGGAAGCGGGGATCAACGTCTGCTTTGGCCATGATGACGTCTTCGACCCGTGGTATCCATTAGGCACCGCCAATATGCTGCAGGTGTTGCATATGGGGTTACACGTTTGCCAGTTGATGGGGTATGGGCAAATCAACGACGGGTTAAATCTGATCACTACCCACAGCGCAAAAACCCTGCATTTACAGGACTACGGTCTGAGCGTCGGCAATGCCGCGAATCTGGTTATCTTACCCGCTGAGAATGGATTCGATGCGGTACGTCGCCAGACGCCTGCCCGTTACTCGATTCGCCACGGGCGGGTGATTGCCGAGACGGTGCCGAGCCAGACGACGCTGCACCTGACCCAGCCGGAAGCCGTGACGTTTAAGCGTTAACCCGTCATACCCGCGCTCTCCGGCACATTCACCACGCAGCCCCGTAAGGGGCTGCGTTCGGAAGACTGCTCCGGCAAGAGATTCAGGCCGCCAGCAGACTGGCGCGTACTTTCACTACCACTTTTTTGATGTCATCTGGCTCACCCACTGCACATCCCGGTTTATGCGGTTCTCCCGGCATAAACACAGCAAACATCCCCGCTTGCAGCGTAATAGTCTGCTCGTCGGCAATTTGACTACAAAGCTGGTAATCCTCTTCAACATGCATCTCCTCGCACTGGCGAGCGGCACCGGACATCCCAAACGCAATACGCTCGACGCCGGTTAGTAGTAGCTGAATATCAATGTATTGTTCATGCAATTCCGCTTTCTTCTCGGCCGGCATTTGCGTCGTTAACTGCATTACATTCATAAAGATATTGTCGCCCTGCAATTCATAGCGCCCCGGCGCTTTCTCCTGCGGCCTTGCCGCCAGCGCGAGAGTCAAGGCATCCAGCAGTCGCGGATGCAACCCGCAAGAAGGCAACGACTGTACTTCCCCCATCATCATAATGTGTCTCCTTGAGCTAACAAAGCAGCGCCTAATAATCCTGCGTCATGCCGATAGCGAGCGGCGCTCAGCGCCACGTGATAAGGCTCAGGCTCTTGCATCAAAAACGCGCGAACCTGCTCCAGGTATCCCTCAGCTAACCCTACGCTGCCGCCAATGACCACACACTGGCAGTCGGTAATCGCTTTCACATCGGCGATCATTCGCGCTATTACCTGCGCGGATTGGCTTACCAGATGTCGCGCCTGCTGATGACCTTCGCCAGCGCGAATAAATAGGGTTTTGGCGTCGCATCCCGCCAGATCGTCCCGCGCCGCCGCGGCCATCCCTCGTCCGGAGGCGATGGCCTCTACACAACCAACGCGTCCACAGCCGCATACGGGCCCGTGTGGGTCCGCCAGGGTGTGTCCCAGGTGCCCGGCCAGACCGCCTTTTCCGGTAAGGAGCTTGCCGTCGCAGACAACGCCGCCGCCAACGCCGGTTGAAACGGTGATAAATACCATATCGCGGATATCATCAGGGAGCGCGTGATACTCCGCCCAGGCCGCCGCCTGCGCGTCGTTCACCGCCAGCGTCGGCAGGCCAGCGATCGTTTCCAGTGTTTGTACTAACGGAAAGTGTAGCAAGCCGCCCAGATTATGGGGGTTTAGCGCCAGCAGCATCCCTTCCTGAATGATCCCGGTAGAAGCTATCGCTACCTGACGCGCCTCTGCCCGTAGTGGTTCAACCAGCGCCTTTAATGCTTCACGTAACGCATCCGGCGTTTTGCTCGCGGGGGTCGGTAGCTCGCGACGCTGGCTAATGCGCAAGTTGTTGTCGATGAGCGCGGCGGCAAGTTTAGTACCGCCAATATCGATTGCTAACGTAGTCATGACGCCGCCTTTTTTAATGCGTCGTTATACCATCCACAGATATGTTCCAGACGGGTAATGGCGGACCCCACCGTCACCGCCCATGCGCCATAACGGATCGCCTCCGCCGCCAGTGCTGGCGAGTTATAGCGCCCTTCGGCTATTACCCGGCATCCGGCGTCATGCAACGCTTTGACTAAGGGCAGATCGGGTTCCTCCGGCGTATCGGGGGTGGTGTAGCCGGACATTGTCGTGCCGATAATGTCCGCGCCCAACCGTTGGCAGGCGAGACCATCGTCCACGGATGAGCAGTCGGCCATCGCCAGTAGATGGTGGTGATGAATGCGCGCCAACAACGCCTCAACGGCTACCGGCCGTTGCCGAGCGGTTCCATCAACGGCGATAATAGCTGCGCCAGCCTGCGCCAGCGCATCTACATCGTCGAGAAAAGGGGTAATGCGCACTGGAGAGTCGTCCAGATCGCGTTTGATAATGCCGATAATGGGTACCGAAACGAGCGAGCGGGCCACACGCAGGTTGTCTATGCCTTCAATACGCACCGCAACCGCGCCCGCCTGTTCCGCCGCCAACGCCATTGCCGCTACAATCTCCGGCTTATCCAGCGGACTGCCCGGAACGGGCTGGCAGGAGACAATCAGGCCGCCAGAAGCGGCAATATTTTTATCCAGTTGTTCAAGTAACGACATACTACTCCCTTACAAATATTGCCCGGTTTAAAACCGGGCAAGCGGATTAACTTTTCGTTTTTACAAAGGCACCTTTACCACTGCCAAGCGGTACGGCTCCGCTGAACGGTTTGTCGTCGATAGCATCATGGGTGCGTAACGCTTCCGGACGTAGCCAACGCTGTACGCGAGACGGCATATCAAGCCCAATAAGCAGGATCACGACAAACGTCAGGCTGAAAGAGAGCGATGCCAGCGCAGTGCCCAGATCCAGACGTTGAGCGATCAGCGCTCCCAGGATCGGCGCCAGCGCGCCGCCGAGCGCGCCGACGTTATAAGTAAAGCCCAGCCCCGCCGCGCGCTGATCGGTATCGAAGTAACCGCCGATCAGTTTCGGCAGAATCCCGGCAATCCCCTGCCCCAACATCTGTTGGAAAAACAGTAGCAGACCCAGAACCCAGACGTTTGTGCCGCCAATCGCAAAGACCGGAATAATGAGGATTTGCGAGGCCAGCAGGCTACAGACATATGCTTTACGCGTTCCCAGCCAGTCGCCAAGAAAACCGCCTACGCAGCAACCAACCGCCGCGCCAAATCCGCTAAAGAACAGGACATTCGCTACCGTATGCGGATCGTAGGCCAGCTCGGTTTTCAGATAAGTGGGTAATAGCGCCTGAATCGGCCAGGAATAGAGGAAAGCAAACAGTACCACCAGCATCAGCATGACGCCAGTGGGCCAGCGTTTACCGCTGCTCTGCACCATAAAGCTGATAAAGATAACCGCGCACAGTAGTCCCAGCCCCGCCACAATCGCAGCATTTTGTAGGTTACCGGCAAAACAGAACCACAGCGCAGCGGCGGCGGCGAAAGTCATTAAAATGTTGATGATGCGATGTTCGCCCCGATAAAGAATGTCGACCATCGTACGTACCGGCGCTTTACCCGCGTGTTTCTCTTTCCAGTCTTCCGCTTCCGGAATGTTTTTTCGCAGCCAGAGAGCGAAGATAATTGGCAAAATGCCAATGAAAAACAGCGCGCGCCAGCCCCAGACAGGCACCACCAGGCTGTACACCTGCGCGGCAACGACCGCGCCGACGGAGAAGCCGGAAATCAGAAAACCGCTGGCTTTATTGCGTAAATGTTTTGGCCAGCTTTCAATCACATAGGTCGCGCTGGAACCATATTCGCCCGCCATGCCCATACCAATCACCAGTCGGGCGATGAACATGGTGGTGTAACCGGGCGCAAACCCGCAGGCCAGGGTTCCCACCGAAAACAGAATGATGCTGCTGACCATCGCCAGACGACGCCCATAGCGATCGCCCATCGCGCCCAGTAATAACCCGCCGAACCAGCGAGAGATAAAAGCCGCAGAAATCAGGCTTGCCGCCTGTACCGTCGTCAGCCCAAATTCGCTTTGTACCTCAGTCAGTACAAGAGCAATCAACACAAAATCAAAACCATCAAGCAGATATCCCAGCCAGGCAGCGGAAAATGCCCGCCACTGCGCCCGGTTGAGATGGCGATACCACGGGATGTTTTGGGTAGAAGTACTCATTTTACTCTCCCGACGATTTTTGTTGTCGTTATGCCGAATGGCGGCTCCGCCTTATCCGGCCTACCGCTCACACTGTTGTAGGCCGGGCAAGCGTAGCGCCCCCGGCATTATGCTGTTACGCCTTTTCTTCTATCAGTTGTTGAGCCAGCGCCTTGAGCGCCGGCAGATATTTTTCATCAACAGGCGCGAACGGTTTACGACACAGCGGCACCGATACCACGTCCATATAATGCAGGACCGTTTTCAGGCCGCGGAATACGCCGGTTTTAATCAGTAAATCAATAACCTTATTGCACTCGGTTTGCAGACGCTGCGCTTTCGCCACATCGCCCTCACGCAATGCCTGAACAATCCCCTGATAACGCCAGCCCATAATGTTGTATGTGCTGCCGATACCGCCGTCCGCGCCCGCCAGCAGGCCGGAAGCGAAGATTTCGTCATAACCGTTGTACAGCACCAGATCCGGATGCGCGCGGCGGATCTGCTCCATCTGGAAGAGATCGCCGGAGGTTTGCTTGAGCGCGCTCACGCCCGGTAATGTCACCAGCGTATTGATCTGATCGAGGGTAAGTTTTACACCGCTTAACGCCGGAATGTTGTATACCACCATCGGCAATCCATCTGCGGAATCAATGATTGCCCGATAATGGTCACAGTGCTCTTCAAAACTGAAAGGGTAATAAAAAGGCGTCACCGCAGAGACCGCATCAAAACCGTAACGCTTTGCGGCGCTGGCAAGCTGCTGGCTTTCTGCGGTGCTTACCGTCCCGACATGGGCGATCAACGTGATTTTTCCCTTCGCCTCTTCGGCGACAATCTCCAGTACCTGCTCTCTTTCAGCAAGGCTCTGTACGAATGCTTCCCCGGTGGAACCGCCAACGTACAGCCCGTCGATACCCTGCCCGATGTTAAAACGCACCAGACGGCGCAGGCTTTCGCTATCCAGTTGCTGCTGATGATCAAATGGGGTCAACAACGCCGCCATTACGCCTTGCAATGCTTTTGCCATACCTACCTCTACGGATGATGAATATATTAACTACCTACCTTTATACCTGTTATACCAGATCAAATAAGCAGCAAATAATACAGAACGCTTATAGTGCGATCTGCTTCACTAAACCGGGATCGGAGGTGCGATCGCTACCGCATTTTTTGACTTTTTTTACCGAGCGCGTGCCAGGTAGCGGAAACGCTATTGAGGTGGGTTTGCAGAGCGCGATCCGCTTTATCGGGATCTCGCTGGCGAATGGCATCAACAATCACAATATGCTGTTGATAACTCACGTTATTATGTTCATGCAGCTCACGATCGGGAACGCTTGGGCGAGCGGCGATTAGCCAGTCCAGCAGAGCAACATGAATAGCCATAAAGATCGGATTGCCGGGAATTTCAGCCAGCACCCGGTGAAACTCGACATCCGAACGAATAAACAGCGCGTTGTCATCCAGCGACTGGCTATTAATTTCCAGCGCTTTCGTTAACAACGCGATCTGCTCGTCGGTGGCATGTTCCGCCGCATAGCGTACCAGGCTGGACTCAAAGAAAAGCCGTAGCTGTTCAAAGTGAGCGATGCCGCCAGGATGAGTAAGAAAATCTTTCGCCATACCCGACAGTTCACTGATGATGGTATCAGCAGAGGGGCGCGAGACGCGGGCGCGTTCGCCGTTATTGATTTGCACCAGACCTTTACGCTTCAGCGCAGCTAACGCTTCACGCACGGAGGGACGCCCCACATTGAAGAAGGCCATTAATTCACGTTCAGACGGTAGCTGTTCTCCCTCGCCAAACTCATGACGGCGGATCATCTGCTCCAGCTCTTCCTCAACCATTTCAGACAGTTTTTTACGCGCCAGCGGACGGCGGCGCAAACTACGCCCGAGGGATGTCGGTGAATCTTCTGCTTGCGAATCAAATGCGTTCATAACGTCCATTCATGAGTGGTCGGTGGCAAATAATAGCAAGCTTATCGTAACACAGCTTCAAAAGCAGGGTGAACCCGCGAGGAGACCAAACAAAACAGGCCCTTCAGGGCCTGTTGATTATTTTACTACGCGTAGCGCCGGACGTCCGCCACGCGGCGGAGGCGGCTCGTCATCAGGGCTACTGTCGTCATCGTGGTCGGGCTTATCGCCATCAATGACGGACATCACGGTCTCGCTTTCCGCGCCTGCGGTATTGTCATCATCATTTAAGCTGACAACGTCTTCATCATAGGCGGCTTCAGGCTCAAACATGGTGCCTGCGCCGTTTTCACGGGCGTAAATCGCCAGCACCGCAGCCAAAGGCACAGAAACCTGACGGGGAACGCCGCCGAAGCGCGCATTAAAACGCACTTCATCATTAGACAGCTCCAGATTACCTACCGCCCGCGGCGCAATATTGAGGACGATTTGCCCATCGCGCGCATATTCCATAGGGACATGCACGCCAGGCAGCATCACATCCACCACCAGATGCGGGGTCAACTGGTTATCCAGCAACCACTCGTAGAAAGCACGCAACAGATAGGGACGACGCGGCGTCAACTGTGACAAATCCATACAGGTTAACCCCGACCGAGGCGCATTTCACGTTCAGCTTCGGTTAAAGAAGCCAGGAAAGAATCACGCTCAAAGACGCGGGTCATATAGCCTTTCAGCTCTTTCGCCCCTGCACCGCTGAATTCAATACCCAACTGCGGTAAACGCCACAGGAGAGGCGCCAGGTAGCAATCAACCAGGCTGAATTCGTCGCTCAGGAAATACGGTTTCTGACCAAATACCGGCGCAATCGCCAGCAGCTCTTCACGCAGTTGTTTACGCGCAGAGTCGGCCTCGGAAGCAGACCCGTTTACGATGACGTTCATCAGCGTATACCAGTCTTTTTCAATACGGTGCATGTACAGACGGCTTTCACCGCGCGCGACCGGATAAACCGGCATCAGCGGCGGATGAGGGAAACGCTCATCCAGATATTCCATAATGATGCGAGATTCCCACAGGGTCAGCTCACGATCCACCAGTGTCGGAACGCTTTGATTCGGGTTGAGGTCAATCAGATCCTGAGGTGGATTGTCCTTTTCCACATGTTCGATCTCAAAACTAACACCCTTTTCAGCCAACACAATGCGGACCTGATGGCTATAGATGTCAGTAGGACCAGAAAACAGCGTCATTACCGAACGTTTGTTGGCAGCGACAGCCATGAAAACCTCCAGGTATATTCAGAATTTTTACTGCTACCAGCCACAATGTGACCAGCCAGATGTTATGTCACCCAGGGCGAAAAAAGCCATCATTGCTCAGAAACGAGACAAAAAATGAACATTCCCCGCTATTTGGGCAGAAAATTGGATGATAGTTTACCAGATTTTGTGACCTTTGTGGTGAGTCGATTCTGGAAATGAGGAAAAAGAGATATTCCTGGTCTGAAATGCTCGCCCCACCTGAGATATTGTCTTTCGCCTGTTATGCCTGTACTACCGGTGCGCCCCAGCCATCAAAACTGCCGCCATGTTTTTCAGCCAGATCGGTAAGCTGGCAAGTGATTTCTGTCATATGCCATTGTTGCGGAGCATCGGTGCTGATAAAAGACGCCATAAACCCCTGTTGCGGGTCATTCATTCGAATACTGACCAGCGTTATGCCATACGGTAATGCAGCAATATTTTGCGCCAGGTCGCGCGCGGCGACTTCTGTAGGCAATGTCGCATAATAATCAATAGCGCGCGGAAGCGTCAGATCATCACCTTGTTCCTGTAATCCCCGGCACACGCGGGAATCGTGTATCCAGTTCCAGTCGTATCGGGTTGGATACAAGAACTGGCGGTAAAAGTTTCCTTTATCATTGTGACTCTCTCTATAACTAAAAGAGATTTCCGGGCCACCAGCGAGCAATTTATCCAGCGTCTTTTCCCAGTTAAGACCCTCTTCCGACATGAACACAAAATCGCGCCAGCCTTGTTGGGTAACCACACCCACCAGCCAGATCGGAAACGTCTTCCCCTTTTCATCAAGCCAGTCCTCTATACGATTTAAACGCTGTGTTTCATCGGGCTGCGGCAAACCATTTTCATAACAGTTGGTGTAATGAACACGTAAGAACCCGGTATGGATAAGGCGATCAAATTTTTCATCCTGAATGGCGCCGATATCCACACGTATCCCCGTAACATGGTCATCCACCGTTGTTATAAAGAATTCCCATTTATTCGACAGCATTAACGACTCTTTCTTAGTAAACAATGCGTTAAAAAATCCCACTGTGACTTCCTTTTCTCTGAGCGTGCATGAAAGATGAATAAGATGAGAATAATGCTAAAGATAGGGAGGAAAAGAGACTGGATTCGGACTTTAGCCATAAAAAAACCCGCCGAAGCGGGTTTTTTCGCTAACAGTTGTCTGCCGAAGCAGAAACCCATTAACGTTTGGAGAACTGCGGACGACGACGTGCTTTACGCAGGCCGACTTTCTTACGTTCAACCTGACGAGCGTCACGAGTAACGAAGCCAGCTTTACGCAGTTCGCCACGCAGGGACTCGTCGTACTCCATCAGAGCGCGGGTGATACCGTGACGGATCGCACCAGCCTGACCAGAGATACCACCACCTTTAACAGTGATGTACAGATCCAGTTTCTCAACCATGTCGACCAGTTCCAGCGGCTGACGAACTACCATGCGGGCAGTTTCACGACCGAAGTACTGTTCCAGAGAACGTTGGTTGATAACGATTTTACCGTTGCCCGGTTTGATGAAAACGCGAGCTGCGGAACTTTTGCGGCGACCAGTGCCGTAGTATTGATTTTCAGCCATTGCCTATAATCCCGATTAGATGTCAAGAACTTGCGGTTGCTGTGCCGCGTGGTTGTGCTCGTTGCCCGCGTAAACTTTCAGTTTACGGAACATAGCACGACCCAGCGGGCCTTTTGGCAGCATGCCTTTAACCGCGATTTCAATCACACGCTCAGGACGGCGGGCAATCATCTCTTCAAAGGTCGCTTGTTTGATACCACCGATGTGGCCGGTGTGGTGATAGTACACTTTGTCAGTACGCTTGTTGCCGGTTACAGCAACTTTGTCAGCGTTCAGAACGATGATGTAATCACCGGTATCTACGTGCGGAGTGTATTCCGCTTTGTGCTTACCGCGCAGGCGACGAGCCAGTTCAGTAGCCAGACGGCCCAGAGTTTTACCGGTCGCGTCAACAACATACCAGTCGCGTTTTACGGTTTCTGGTTTAGCTGTAAAAGTTTTCATTAAAAGCTTACCCAAATAAATAAGTTACACGTTGGTGAACACCCAAACGTTTTAAATAGTTGAGGTTCACACGACAAAGTCCGGTAAACCTACCCCCTCGGATATGTTTGGCCGGCACAGAGAAAGTTTGGGAAAAAACTCTCTTGTAACGTGGGGTCGCAGGATTATAGAGAAGTCCAGGTCAAAGATCGACCCCTTTTTGCGATTTGCCGCGGGTTTTGTTCAGGCCTGGTTCCCCCTCCGGTAGGGGAGGTTGCACAGATATGATACCGCACAATGCCGGGGCGCTGCGCTTGTCCGGCTTACGGCATATGCTCCCGCTTGAGGTACTCCGCACTCTGCATCTCTTGCAGGCGCGACAGACAGCGCTGAAATTCAAACTTGAGCCGCTCCCCCTGATAAATCTCATATAACGGTGCGGCGGCGCTGACCACCAGCTTAACGTGGCGCTCGTAAAACTCATCCACCAGCGCAATAAAGCGGCGCGCTTCGTTCTCCATCAGCGGCGTCATGACCGGCACGTCAAACAGCAGAACCGTGTGAAATAACCTTGAGAGCGCAATGTAATCATGCTGGCTGCGGGCCTCGACGCACAGCGTAGCGAAAGAGACCGCTAGCGTTTGGTTTTCAACGCCCAGGGTGGATAAAGAGCGATGATTGATTTCCAGCGTCGGAGCGTGCGCGCGCGCGGCCCCCGCTAACGCCAGCCACAGTTTATCCATTTGCCGCCGGGTTTCATCATTAAGCGGCGTTAGCCATAAATGGGCCTGCGTCAGCGTCCGTAGCCGGTAATCGACGCCGGCGTCCACATTCATAATGTCGCAGTGCTGTTTAATGGCATCGATAGCTGGCAGGAAGCGGGCGCGTTGCAAACCGTTGCGGTAGAGTTCATCCGGCGGAATATTGGAGGTCGCGACCAGCGTAATGCCGCGTGCAAACAGCGCTTTCATTAAACCACCCAGCAGCATGGCGTCGGTAATATCGGTGACGAAAAACTCATCGAAACACAGTACGTCCGTCTCGGTTTTAAACCGATCGGCAATAATGTCTAACGGATCGATCTGTCCCTGTAACGCGGTAAGTTCTTCATGCACGCGCAGCATAAACCGATGAAAATGCAGACGTAGTTTTCGCTCGCCCGGCAGGCTGTGGTAGAAGAGATCCATGAGCCAGGTTTTGCCGCGCCCCACGCCCCCCCACATATACAGCCCGCGAACCGGTATTTGCGCGTCCGGTTCGTTTTTGCCTAATAATTTCCCCAGTCGCGCTATCAGACCGCCGGGTGGCGTAGCCGACGATTTTTTCGCGGTGAGCGCCTGATAAAGGGTTTCCAGACGGTCGACCGCCTCTTTCTGTACGTCGTCAGGCTGATGGGTGCCTTCGTTGAGTGCCTGGAGATAACGCGATGTAGGGGAAAGGCTTTGCATAATGTTATTGTTATTCCTTGAAAATCGATGTGCCGTCGTTCACGGCTGACGAAAAAAAGGCCGTTCTACACTACGCGATATGCTGCCGGGATTCCACTTCTACGGAATTAGCGGTTATAGTGGCATAATCAGGCGCGGGCATGGAGCCTGGAGCCAACACCCTACGGAAACATAAGACAACGGGAGATGTTCATGACCTGGGAATATGCGCTAATTGGATTAGTCGTCGGTATCATCATTGGTGCCGTGGCCATGCGTTTTGGTAATCGTAAGTTACGTCAACAGCAGGCATTGCAGTACGAACTGGAAAAAAACAAAGCTGAGCTGGAAGAGTACCGTGAAGAGCTGGTTAGCCACTTTGCCCGCAGCGCGGAACTGCTGGATACCATGGCGCATGATTACCGCCAGCTGTATCAGCATATGGCGAAAAGCTCCAGCAGCCTGCTGCCGGAAATGTCTGCGGAGTCGAATCCGTTCCGTAACCGTCTGGCGGAGTCTGAGGCGAGCAACGATCAGGCGCCAGTACAAATGCCACGTGATTATTCTGAAGGCGCGTCTGGCCTGTTACGTAGCGGCGCAAAGCGCGATTAATCGCACGCCGTTAAGAAATTTATCGGGCGCATCGCTTGCGCCCTCTCTCTATCTTTCCTGTCCCAGCTATTATCATTGTTACCAGGCTGAAAATTCAATAACATCAATCTGTTTTGAATTGTCTATCCGTTCATTCAAGGTACGAGAGCAGCATCCATGAAAAAACACACCCAGCTGTTAAGTGCATTAGCGTTAAGTGTCGGGTTAACTCTTTCGGCGCCGTTTCCAGCCCTTGCATCGATACCAGGCCAGGTGCCAGGCCAGGCGACGCTGCCAAGCCTTGCCCCTATGCTGGAGAAAGTGCTGCCTGCTGTCGTCAGCGTAAAAGTCGAGGGAACCGCCGCCCAGAGCCAAAAAGTGCCGGAGGAGTTTAAAAAATTCTTTGGCGAGGATCTGCCAGACCAGCCGTCCCAGCCGTTTGAAGGACTCGGTTCGGGGGTGATTATCGATGCCGCGAAAGGCTATGTATTAACCAATAATCATGTGATTAATCAGGCACAGAAGATCAGCATTCAACTGAATGACGGACGCGAATTCGACGCGAAGCTGATCGGCGGCGACGACCAGAGCGATATCGCTCTGTTACAAATTCAGAATCCCAGCAAGTTAACGCAAATTGCCATCGCCGATTCCGACAAACTCCGCGTCGGCGATTTCGCCGTGGCGGTCGGTAATCCGTTTGGCCTTGGGCAAACCGCCACCTCCGGGATTATTTCAGCGCTGGGACGCAGCGGGCTTAATCTGGAAGGGCTTGAGAACTTTATTCAAACCGATGCCTCTATTAACCGCGGCAACTCCGGCGGCGCGCTGCTTAACCTGAACGGCGAGCTGATCGGGATTAATACCGCGATCCTCGCGCCAGGGGGCGGGAGCATCGGCATTGGCTTTGCTATTCCTTCCAATATGGCGCAGACGCTGGCGCAGCAGTTGATTCAGTTCGGCGAAATCAAACGCGGATTGCTGGGAATTAAAGGCACTGAAATGACCGCTGATATCGCTAAGGCATTCAAACTGAACGTTCAGCGTGGCGCTTTTGTCAGCGAGGTTTTACCCAATTCAGGTTCGGCGAAGGCCGGGGTGAAATCCGGAGACGTGATTATCAGTCTTAACGGTAAGCCGCTGAATAGCTTTGCCGAACTGCGTTCGCGTATCGCCACCACCGAACCGGGCACGAAAGTGAAGCTGGGCCTGCTGCGCGATGGTAAGCCGCTGGAGGTGGAAGTCACGCTGGATTCCAATACCTCTTCTTCCGCCAGCGCCGAAATGATCGCCCCGGCGTTGCAAGGCGCGACGTTGAGCGACGGCCAGCTGAAAGACGGGACGAAAGGCGTTAAGGTTGATAGCGTCGAAAAAAGCAGTCCTGCCGCGCAGGCCGGTTTGCAAAAAGATGATGTTATCATCGGCGTTAACCGCGATCGCATCAGTTCTATCGCCGAAATGCGCAAAGTGATGGCGGCAAAACCGTCCATCATTGCTCTTCAGGTAGTACGCGGCAACGAGAACATTTATCTATTGCTGCGCTAATCCTGTCTTAAACCGGGCATCAGCCTGCGATGTGATGTCCGGTTAACTCATGGTATGCTGCTGCCGTTCCCTTTTTTAACGACGCCTCCATCATGTTTGTGAAGCTCTTACGTTCGGTCGCAATAGGTTTAATTGTCGGCGCTATTCTGTTGGCCGTCATGCCTTCTTTGCGCAAAATTAATCCTATCACCGTCCCGCAATTCGACAGTACCGATGAGACGCCAGCCAGTTATAATTTTGCGGTTCGCCGCGCCGCGCCTGCCGTCGTCAACGTCTATAACCGCAGTATGAACAGTACCGCGCATAATCAACTGGAGATCCGCACGCTGGGTTCCGGCGTGATCATGGATCAACGCGGTTATATTATTACCAACAAGCACGTGATTAACGATGCCGATCAGATTATCGTCGCGCTACAGGATGGCCGCGTCTTTGAAGCGCTACTGGTTGGCTCCGATTCGCTTACCGACCTGGCGGTGCTGAAGATCAACGCCACTGGCGGGCTGCCTACCATCCCGATTAATACAAAGCGTACACCGCATATTGGCGACGTCGTACTGGCTATCGGCAACCCATATAATCTGGGACAGACCATCACCCAGGGAATCATCAGCGCAACGGGTCGTATCGGCCTGAACCCGACGGGGCGACAGAATTTTCTCCAGACCGACGCCTCGATTAACCACGGTAACTCCGGCGGCGCGCTGGTCAACTCGTTAGGCGAACTGATGGGGATCAACACCCTCTCTTTTGATAAGAGTAACGATGGTGAAACGCCGGAAGGCCTTGGTTTTGCGATTCCTTTCCAGCTAGCCACGAAAATTATGGATAAGCTTATCCGCGACGGTCGCGTGATTCGCGGCTATATCGGTATTGGCGGACGAGAAATCGCGCCGCTGCACGCGCAGCAGGGTAGCGGCATGGACCCGATTCAGGGCATTGTCGTTAATGAAGTGACGCCAAACGGCCCCGCCGCGCTTGCCGGTATTCAGGTTAATGATTTGATTATTTCGGTCAATAATAAACCCGCCGTGTCCGCGCTGGAGACGATGGATCAGGTGGCGGAAATTCGCCCGGGCTCCGTCATTCCGGTCGTGGTAATGCGGGATGATAAGCAGCTCACGTTCCAGGTGACGGTGCAGGAATACCCGGCGTCGAACTAAAACGACGCGGCTTTTGCCCGCGTCGTTCGACGGCTAGTCAATGAAGACTGGCCCTGCAGGAAAATGCGCCAGGAAACTCGTGAAGATCAGCAGAGCGGGGAAACTCTTTTCCCCAACGGCCTCTTCACGCAGCGCCTTATCCAGTGCAAGCAGGCTATGCTCCCCCCCTTCCCCCAGAATGCCGCCCATCCAGAGCAGTCGTTGCGCCTGTTGACGCGCATACTGCGATGCGCTTTTCCAGGCGACCAGATGCAGCAACGTTTGTAACAGCAGGATCCGAGACGCGTGACCATCGCGTTGTAATCGCCTGAATACGGGTAATGCAATACTACGTACCGTCGAGAAACCGCTCGCCGCTTCCTCCTCAATCGGCGATAAACCAACAGCCGCCTGTTTGACGAAATTGCATAACTGATTGTGTGTTAATGGCCGCTCGCCTGCGCTCATATACCCTGCGGCAAAACAGAGTAACCCGATACCCTGAGCCCAATCGGTTGATGGCAGAATCCCCTGCGGAACATTCGGTGCCGACGTCTGTGCGGCACAAAGCCCCTCGTCGTAACACTGTGCAAAACGTTGCTCATATATTGCTGAGTTGACGCCAGACCACGGCAGTAAATGCAGCGCTGGCTCAAGCTCAGTTATCTGATTCACCGTCTCAACAACATAATGCAAGATGGTTTCTCTGGATGGCATGGATGTACCTTGCCGAAACGCAACCATTTCACTCATTACTGTGTCCTCATTTTGCGGGAGCAGAATCACTGCTCCCGATTAGATTGGATTACATTGCCAGCACGTACTTGAGCATCACGCCCGCCGCAATGGCCGAACCGATAACCCCCGCCACGTTCGGGCCCATCGCGTGCATCAGCAGGAAGTTCTGCGGGTCCGATTCCAGCCCCACTTTGTTCGATACCCTGGCCGCCATCGGTACCGCCGACACCCCCGCCGAACCGATAAGCGGGTTGATTTTGTTCTTACTGCACAGGTTCAGCAGCTTCGCCATCAGCACCCCGGCCGCCGTCCCAATCCCGAACGCAATCACACCCAGCAGCAGAATGCCCAGCGTCTGCGGCTGCAGGAACTTATCCGCCACCAGCTTGGCCCCCACCGACAGCCCGAGGAAGATGGTGACGATATTAATCAGCCCGTTCTGTACCGTGTCGCTCAGACGCTCCACCACGCCGCTTTCACGCATCAAATTGCCAAAGCAGAACATCCCCAGCAGCGGCGCGGCGTCCGGCAGCAGCAGCGCCACCAGCAGTAACAGCACCACCGGAAAGAGGATTTTTTCCCGCTTGCTCACCGTGCGCAGCTGCACCATGCGGATTTTGCGCTCTTTCTCGCTGGTCAGCGCGCGCATAATCGGCGGCTGGATTAACGGCACCAGCGCCATATACGAGTACGCCGCCACCGCGATGGCCCCCAGCAGCTCCGGCGCCAGCTTGCCCGACAGATAAATCGCCGTCGGGCCGTCCGCGCCGCCGATGATGCCGATGGCCGCCGCCTGCGGCAGGGTGAAGGCAATCAGGCCGAAGTAGTTCAGCGTCAGCGCCCCCAGCACCGTGGCGAAGATGCCGAACTGCGCCGCCGCCCCCAGCAGCAGGGTGCGCGGGTTGGCCAGCAGCGGGCCGAAGTCGGTCATCGCGCCCACGCCCATAAAGATGACCAGCGGCGCGACACCGGAGCCAATCGCCACTTTATAGAACAGCGCCAGCACCCCCGGCGTGTAGCCCATGTCCACCGCCAGGTTCTCCATCTGTCCCTGCACCGACGGCAGCGCCAGCGCTAATGCCTCTTTAATGGCGTGCACGTCCGGCGCGCAGTTAAGCTTCGCGGCAATCACCGCCAGCTGCCCGGCGTCGTGATGCGCCAGCAGGCTTTCCAGCGCGGTCAGCGCCATACCCGCTTCCGGGATGTTGGAGAGCAGCCCGCCGAAGCCAATCGGCAGCAGCAACAACGGCTCGAACTTCTTCGCTATCGCCAGCCACAGCAGCAGCAGGCTCACCAGCAGCATGATGGCCTGGCCTGCGCCAAGGTGCATCAGCCCCATGCCCTGAAGCAGGGCGTTCAGACTTTCCATTTCAGTTCTCCGTTACGCCAGCGTCATCAGGGTGTCGCCGACGGAGACGGCGTCCCCGGACTTCACCGCGATACCGCGGACGGTGCCGGCCTGCGCGGCGCGGATTTCGGTTTCCATCTTCATGGCTTCCAGAATCAGCAGCACATCGCCTTCGGCCACGCTCTGGCCTTCAGTGGCAATCACCTTCCAGATGTTGCCCGCCAGCGGCGCGGTGACCGGTGTGCCTGCGCCTGCCGGAGCGGCAGCCTGAACCGGTGCGGAAGAGGCCGCCGGAACAGCCGTAGTGAGCTGGCTGATATCGCCGCCGTCGCTGACTTTGACCACAAAGGCTTTGCCTTCCACTTCCACGGTGTAGATACCGGAAGCGGCAGGCTTCTCTGCTTTTGCCACCGGCTGCGCGGCTTCCGCCTGCGGCACCGGCTCAAACGCCGCCGGGTTGTGGCGGTTCTCAAGGAACTTCAGGCCGATTTGCGGGAACAGCGCCACGGTGAGCACGTCGTCGATGGCGTTTCCCGCCAGAGTAATGCCCTTCTCCTGCGCCTGGCGCCTGACGTCCGCTTCCAGTTCAGCCAGTTCCGGTTTGAGTAAATCCGCCGGGCGGCAGGTCACCGGGGCAGCACCTTCCAGCACGCGGGCCTGTAGCGCCGCGTTCACCGGCACCGGCGTGTGGCCGTATTCGCCTTTCAGAATGCCCGCCGTTTCTTTGGCAATGGTTTTGTAGCGTTCGCCGGTCAGGACGTTGAGCACCGCCTGGGTGCCGACAATCTGCGAGGTGGGGGTCACCAGCGGGATAAAGCCGAGGTCCTCGCGCACGCGGGGGATTTCCGCCAGCACCTGGTCGAGTTTGTCCGCCGCGTTCTGCTGCTTCAGCTGGCTTTCGAGGTTAGTGAGCATTCCGCCCGGCACCTGCGCCACCAGAATACGGCTGTCGTAGCCTTTCAGCTGGCCTTCAAAGGCGTGATACTTTTTGCGCACCTCGCGGAAGTACGCGGCGATGCTCTCCAGCTTCAGGATATCCAGACCGGTGTCATGCTCAGTACCTGCCAACGTCGCCACCAGCGCTTCGGTGGCCGGGTGGCCGTAGGTGGCGCTCATGGAGGAAATCGCCGTGTCCACGCCGTCAACACCCGCCTCGATAGCCTTCAGCAGCGCCATCTCCGCCATGCCGGTGGTGGCATGACAGTGCAGGTGCAGGCGCACCTCAAAACGTTTTTTGATTTCGCTGACCAGCTCATACGCCGCCATCGGCGTGAGAATGCCGGACATGTCCTTAATCGCGATGGAATCAACGCCGGTTTCCAGCAGCTGTTCGGTCAGGTCCAGCCAGGTCTGCAGCGTGTGTGCCGGGCTGGTGGTGTAAGAGAGCGTGCCCTGGGCGTGTGCGCCGTGGCTGCGCACCGCCTGCAGGGCGGCTTTCATATTGCGCGGGTCGTTCATGGCATCGAAGACGCGGAACACGTCCATGCCGTTTTTCACCGCGCGTTCGACAAAACGCTCCACCACGTCATCGGCGTAGTGGCGATAGCCGAGCAGGTTCTGGCCGCGCAGCAGCATCTGCAGCGGGGTTTTGGGCATGGCTTTTTTGAGTTCACGCAGGCGAACCCACGGGTCTTCGCCGAGGAAGCGGATGCAGGCGTCAAAGGTGGCACCGCCCCAGCACTCCAGCGACCCGTAGCCCACGTCGTCGAGCTGAGCGGCAATCGGCAGCATATCGTCAAGACGCAGGCGGGTAGCGAAAAGGGACTGGTGGGCGTCACGCAGGACGACGTCGGTAATGGCAATGGTCATGGATCCCTCCGGGAAATTAAACGTGGTGGCGGTGATGGTGAATGGCGGCGGCAATCACCGGCTTTAAGCGGGTGAAGTCGTCCACGACGGGAACGGCGCGCGGTGCGGGCGCGGCGACGGGTTCCGGGAAGAAGCGAGTAATCACGGCGGACATGCCGCGGATGGCGAAAATCAGCAGGAACAGAAACGCCAGCACGAACCCCATGCCGAGGAACATCAGGGTGAAGCCTTCACCTAATAGCAGAGCTGCATTAGTCATAAAATAGCCTTCAGGCAGGAGGCACGATAATGGGGCTATTTATGACGATGAAATAATAAGGGTGGATTTCCCTGAGCCGCCCCCGGCCAGAGCCCTTGGTTATTATTATCGTCATAACGTATTACCACCATTATCGTGCAATTTACGTAATCAGGTTTATTTAATGAAACTTACGTTCTGGCATATTTCATCAGCGACGATCTCTTTACGCTGATTAAAAATAATTTTGTTCTGTTCAAACAGATTATTTCCATGGGTATCAATAGAAACAATCAGCGGGCCAAACTCTTTAACCCGGCAGACCCACAGAGTTTCCGGCATCCCCAGATCGCGCCATTGGGCATCTTCAATTTCTTCCACGCACACGGC
This sequence comes from Salmonella sp. SAL03688, assembly GCF_046551895.1. Classification (NCBI taxonomy): domain Bacteria; kingdom Pseudomonadati; phylum Pseudomonadota; class Gammaproteobacteria; order Enterobacterales; family Enterobacteriaceae; genus Salmonella; species Salmonella sp. SAL03688. The sequence goes on along the minus strand of NZ_JBGDVI010000004.1, from coordinate 44,833 downwards.
GGCTACAACCGCACAACCGGCAGGGAATACGCAGTGCAGCGCTTTGTGTTCAGCACAGCCCTCTTCGGTACCTTTACCCATACCGCCTTTACCCACAATTAATTTCACGCCGGTCTGCGCAATAAATTCTTTTTCGAATTTTTCCATACGCATGCTGGTGGTTGGTCCCACGGAGACCATTTCAAACTTATCGTCTTCGCCTTTAATTGGGCGGACAATTGGGCCAGCGTGTAAAATAGCGCCGCCGCGAACATCTACCGGAAGTTCGCGACCACCTTCAATTAAACGGCGATGTGCTACGTCACGGCAGGTAACAATATGACCGTTGAGATAAATAATATCGCCAGCCTTAATATCCGCTAAATCTTCATCTTTAATTGGCGTAGTCAGGATTTTTTTAGTCATCAGAAATTCACTCCGCTGTGAGACGTAATGGTGTAATTCAAATCTTTATCGAAAACGATGTGCCCTTTACGGTGCGACCAGCAGCCGACGTTTACCGCCACGCCGATGGTAGAAGGATGACGCGCGGTGTTTTCAATGTTAACGCCCATAACGGAGGTATTACCGGACATCCCCTGCGGCCCCAGGCCAATTTTGTTAATGCCGTCTTCCAGCATTTTTTCCAGCGAGGCTGCACGCTCATTCTCGTTATGCGAACCGATCGGACGCATCAGCGCTTTTTTCGATAGCAGTGCCGCCGTTTCAACAGAGGTCGCTACGCCCACGCCAACCAGCAGCGGCGGACACGCGTTGAGGCCGTAGCTGGTCATCACATCCAGTACAAAGCGGGTCACACCTTCATAGCCTGCACCCGGCATCAGCACCATCGCTTTCCCCGGCAGAGAACAACCGCCGCCCGCCATATAGGTATAAATGCTGCACTGATCGGAATTGGGAACGATCTCCCAGAAGACCGTCGGCGTACCTTTACCAACGTTTTTACCGGTGTTGTATTCATCAAAAGTTTCTACGCTGTTGTGGCGCAGCGGAGAATCTACAGTTGCTTTGATCACCGCCTCACGCAACAACGCTTCCAGCTCGCCAATCAGCGGAAAGTTCGTCCCGCACTCCACCAGAAACTGAATGACACCGGTGTCCTGGCAGGAAGGTCGATCCAGCTCTTTCGCCAGACGCTGGTTCTCAATCATGGTAGTAAAGATGACGTCGGCCAGTTTACTGGTCTCTTTCTTATGCAAATCTTCCAGTTTTGCAGTGACATCATCAGGCAAAACTTTGCCGGTATATCCCACAAACTTGGCCATAACGTCGGTCATATGGGATATCTGTTCACTTTTGCTCATAAATGCTCCTTAGTCAGAACAGCTTCCGTTAATTACGGATGAAAAGGGAAAAGGATTGGCAGCAGGATCAAGCTGACAATGGTTGAAACGATAATCAGGGGGATACCGGCCTTAGCGTAGTCGACAAATTTATAGCCACCCGCGGAGAGCACCATCATGTTGGCAGGCATACCGATAGGGGTTGCGTAGGCGCAGGAACCGCCAATGACCGTCGCCATCAGAACCGCACGTGGGTCGGCCCCCATACCTGCGGCAATGGACAAACTCACCGGCACCAACAGCGCTGTCGTTGCGGTATTGGACATAAAGTTGGTCATCACAACGGATAAGGCGAAAACGGCGATCAGCAACATGAACGGTGAGGAGTTTTGCCCCAGCATGCCGATTACATAGTCCGCAACCAGCTTGCCTGCCCCGGTCATTTCCAGCGCTTTTGCCAGCGCCAGGGTGCCGCCAAAGATAAAAATAGTCTGTGAATCAATGGCTTTATAGGCCTGTTTTTCCGTGAGTACGCCGCTTACGACCAGCACAAGAGCGCCAATACAACCGGTCACGGCCAGGCTGACACCGATCTTCTTCTCAAAGATCATGCCGAGGATCGTTGCGATCAACACCACGAGTGAGAGCCGTTGTTTCCACTGTGGAACATGGCTGTAGTCACGTTGCTCCCCGACGCTCCCCACCTCACCGCCGGTCGCATTATTCGGCAGAAAGCGATAGCCAATAGTCAGGAAGTAGAGAATGCCGCAGATGAGCATCGGGAGACCGATTTTTGCGTATTCAAAAAAGCCAAAGCCGCCGCCAATATTCTGTAGCGCAGACTGCGCGATAAGATTTCCCGGCGCGCCAATTAACGACAGGTTACCGCCCAACGCAGCGGCGAAAACCAGCGGCATCAGTAGACGAGAACGCGAGAAGCCCGATTTTGCCGCCACGCCGATCACCACCGGAATCAAAACCGCAGCGGTACCGGTGTTAGAGAGGACGCCAGACATCAAACCCACCACCACCATAATGGTGAAGATCAGCTGTTTTTCTGTTTTCGCGAAGCGCGTGATGACGCCGCCCACTTTGTTTGCCATACCGGTCTCGAACAACGCACCGCCCACGATGAACATCGCGACAAAGAGGATGACGTTAGTGTCGATAAAGCCAGCAAAGGCCTGTTTGATATTCAGAACGCCGGTGATAACTAAGGCCACGCAGACAATCATGGAAGTGACGGCCAGTGGCACTTTTTCCCATACAAACATGACGATAGCGAACACCAATAAACATAAGGTAAGGGTAATGGGTTCCATATTTATAATTATTCAATCAATGATATATGATATTGTATCCAATGTTGACAGGGAGAAATTATTCCCATACAAAAACTAAGTCAAATCGTTTCTCAGGAAAGATGCAGGAGTGGGATCTACATCAAGATCGTGGTTAGATCGTTACTGGACGTGATTAATAGAATTGAAGAATTGGTTGAAGCGCCTGCGATGCTCACGCAGGCGAAAAGATCAGGCAGAAGGGTCACCAACATAGCGGGTCAGCATATTCTCCATTGAGCGAATAATGTGTTCGCGCATGCGCTGGCGTGCCAATGTTTCATCATGAAGTTCAAGAGCTTGCAGAATACTTTTATGTTCCTGAATGGAAATCACGGCATACTCTTCTTCGGTGACCTTATGGCCCATCGACAGGCCGTTCCACATATTACAGAGCAACATTTTCATTTTTTCGTTGCCAGCAACATTCCATATTTCCATATGAAATGCCTGATTCAGGTCGGAGTATTCCGCCGAGTTATTTTCCGCGAGAGCCTTTTCAGCGGCATAATGCACCTGGGCTATCCGCGAGATATCGGTGCCAGGACGAGAAGCTTTAGCCACCGCCTCACTTTCTAACAGCGCGCGAATTTCATAGTGTTCACGGATCGTTTGTTCATTGATGCCCAACACCACCGCCCCTTTATTAGGGCGCACTTTTATCAGCCCATCCGCCGCCAGAATCTGAAACGCCTCGCGCACTGGCATACTGGACACGCCGACCATTCTGGCAATGCCTTCTAACGTAATCTCCTGCCCTTCCACTAACTCCCTCGAAAGAATCGCTTTACGCAGCACTGCCGCGACCTGTTCTTTCGCTGAAAGAAGCTTAATCTTCCCTAACTTAGGCTTCTGCACTTTCCCAATCCTTCATATGTTGACGCATTATTTCTGCTAAAGAGAGGAAATAACGCTGCATAACTTGCCCAATCTCATCACGCCGCCCCTGGCGTATGACGTCAGCCAGTTCAGCGAAAAGCTGCGCCGACTCCTGATTATCTTTTTTCAGATGCAAAATAACATAAGAGACATAACCGTCCAGGAACTGCTGATACACCTTTTCCAGATAGCGGTTATTCACATAAGAAATCAGCATCGCATGACACTCCAGTTCGCAGGATTTGTCTTCTGCGACAGCCAGCGCTTGCGCACGTATCAGGAGGGCATCGCCTACTTCGCTGGGTATCAGCGAAAACATTTCGGCGGCCATCGCGGCAATTACGCGAAAAATATGACTCACGCGATCGGCCTCAAGATGCGCGACCTGCATGTGCCTGTTGGGCAGTCGGATTAAAAAACCTTCCTGTTCGAGTGACTGTAGCGCTTCTCGAACCGGCATTCGTGAAAGACCAAGCTGCTCCGCAATACTTTCCTGCGCGAGTTCTTCTCCCGCTTTTATATTGCCGGAAAGAATTTCATAGCGAAGCATTTGCGTAATGTGATCGCGGGTTTGCGTTCTTTGGATCTTTTTCACGACGTTCTCGTTAATAACCGATAAGACGTGAGGAGTTTAACAGATTTAGTACTTGATTTCGTGGCTTGTTTACAGTCAAAGAAGCCGGAGCAAAAGCCCCGGCATCGGGCAGGAACAGCTTATTTATTAATAAAATCTTCACCCAACTGAATATCTTTTTTCAGCGTATCCAGCATAGCGTCCAGCGAATGTTGCTCGAAAGCGCTCAGTGTGCCGATGGATTTACGCTCTTCTACACCGTTTTTACCCAGCAGCAGCGGCTGAGAGAAGAAACGGGCATACTGACCGTCGCCTTCCACATAGGCGCATTCCACCACGCCTTTTTCGCCCTGCAGAGCGCGAACCAGAGAAAGACCGAAACGCGCGGCAGCCTGGCCCATAGAGAGGGTTGCCGATCCGCCGCCGGCTTTCGCCTCGACGACTTCAGTACCGGCGTTCTGAATACGTTTAGTCAGCTCGGCCGCTTCTTGTTCGGTAAAACTTACGCCTGGAATCTGCGACAGCAGCGGCAGAATCGTCACGCCGGAGTGTCCGCCAATCACCGGAACTTCAACTTCCGTTGGCAGCTTACCTTTCAGCTCTGCGACAAAGGTATTAGAGCGGATGATATCCAGCGTGGTAACGCCAAACAGTTTGTTTTTGTCGTATACGCCTGCTTTTTTCAGCACTTCCGCCGCAATCGCAACGGTGGTGTTCACCGGGTTGGTGATAATGCCCACGCACGCTTTCGGGCAGGTTTTAGCGATCTGCTGCACCAGGTTTTTCACGATGCCAGCGTTAACGTTAAACAGGTCGGAACGGTCCATACCCGGCTTACGCGCCACACCCGCAGAAATCAGTACTACGTCAGCGCCTTCAAGCGCCGGGGTTGCGTCTTCACCGGAGAAACCTTTGATTTTTACAGCGGTGGGGATGTGGCTCAAATCAACGGCCACACCGGGAGTCACTGGAGCGATGTCGTACAGGGAGAGTTCTGAACCTGAAGGCAGTTGGTTTTTTAAAAGTAATGCCAGCGCCTGACCGATACCACCAGCAGCGCCGAGGACTGCGACTTTCATCCTAAACTCCTTATTATATGATTAGCTAAGTGTCTATTGCTCCGCGGCGGCGACCTTAATTCACAAATTCAATGATTACAATCCTCACTCATCAAGAATGCGGAGTCGCGCAATTTTGGCTTTTATGCATTTAATTTGCGTAATCCGGATCGACTGCAACCAGAGAGCAACGTTCCTACAGGTGGTGACAATATACCCTACTATCCTCTCAAAACAACATCATTTTGATAACAATTAATTTACTTTTAATCTTATTTGCGAGGCGTGACACAGGCATGTTTCTTGATAACGAAATTTGATAAAATTCCGCTCTTTCATAACATTATTTCAGCCTTAAACAAGGCAGACTGTTTGCATAAAAATTCATCTGTATGCACAATAATGTTGTTTCTACCGCCATATTACGGGTGACTTATGCGAAGCTCGGCTAAACAAGAAGAACTAGTAAGAGCGTTTAAAGCGCTCCTCAAAGAAGAAAAATTCAGCTCACAGGGCGAAATCGTCCTCGCGTTGCAGGATCAGGGCTTTGAAAATATCAATCAGTCCAAGGTCTCGCGCATGTTGACTAAGTTCGGCGCAGTGCGTACACGTAACGCAAAAATGGAAATGGTGTACTGTCTTCCGGCTGAACTGGGCGTCCCAACAACATCCAGTCCGTTGAAAAATCTGGTGCTGGATATCGACTATAACGACGCTGTCGTGGTGATTCATACCAGCCCCGGCGCGGCACAACTCATTGCACGCCTGCTGGATTCACTGGGGAAAGCAGAAGGTATTCTCGGCACGATTGCCGGCGACGATACTATCTTCACTACGCCTGCCAGCGGATTTTCCGTAAGAGATCTGTACGAAGCCATTCTGGAACTTTTTGAACAAGAGCTTTAGTCCCACTTCCTCCGTCGTCGTACGGCGGAGGCACCTTTTTGTCCTCTCCCCTCGCCGCTTTCCTGTACGGCTATCATTTGGCAAATCATGCCCTTAAACATTCACCATATGAATGACAAATCAAAAAAACGCACAAAATGTCAAATTTTTTAACCGATTGATTTTCTTTTATTTTTTAAATGACAGCGGCGAAAAACAGCAATTTTAATTCCATAACGTTATAAAAAATAAAATTTTTAATGTCTTTAAAAAGCAGAAACAATTAGTGTGGTATTAATTAATAGCGTGATTAGTGTATACTTAATTTTGTGATGAGGGTCACGAAACAAAGACCCCAGTAAAGGAATTCGACGAGGTAAAAATCATGAAAATCAAAACCACTGTTGCAACATTAAGTATTCTGTCCGTTCTCTCTTTTGGCGCTTTCGCCGCAGAACCTATCAGCGCAGAGCAAGCGCAAAACCGTGAAGCAATCGGATCGGTTTCAGTCAGCGCTATCGGCTCATCGCCTATGGATATGAACGCCATGCTGAGCAAAAAAGCGGATGAACAAGGCGCTACGGCCTACCACATTACCGAAGCGCGTAGCGGCAGCAACTGGCACGCCACTGCCGAACTGTACAAATAAAATTCACCTGCCATCGCATATAACGTGTCGTTACTTCGCGGAGATATCGCATAAGAAAAGCCCATTAATCCGCGAGGTTGACCCTGTAAAGGAATAAAAGACCATGAAAACGAAATACATTATCGCATCACTCGGCCTGGCCACTCTGCTCTCTTTCGGCGCAAATGCCGCAGTACACCAGGTCAACGCGGAACAGGCGCAGAATCTGCAACCGATGGGCACCATTTCCGTCTCGCAGATTGGCAGTACGCCAATGGATATGCGCCAGGAGATCGTCGCTAAAGCCGAAAAAGCAGGCGCTAATAGCTATCGCATCATCGAATTAAAAGAAGGTGATAACTGGCACGCCACCGCCGAGTTGTATAAGTAAACCCTCGTCGTCTAACCCGACGACTTGCCCCCGCCTGTCGGGGGCTTTTTTATGCTTTTTCAATGCCGGACATTAAACCGTAGCCGCCCCTCCAGCTCTTCTTCCGCTTCATCAAAGAGTAAAATCAGCGCCCCGTAGCGCCTGCGCAGTTTATCAGGCAGGTGAACGAACTCAATCTCTAGCGGTAGGGGTAAGATATCGCTCATTACCGCATCCCATAATGTATCAAGATCGCTTACTTTCTCACTGGCAAGACCAAACGTCTGCGTAAACTCGCGATAAAAATCGCTTTGGTTTTTAATATCATTAAAATCAAAAGTATAGACATTCATAGCCAGCCACCATCCCCGACAGACAATTGTCTGTTTTACTACTAAGCATCATTATGCAGAGGTTTCACTTCCAGAAACGCTTTTAGCCCCGGAGCACTCTTGCGCTGTTTTTGTATCTCAAATAAGTATAGTCATAAAAAAACCGACGCTTTTGGCATCGGTTCTTGTGGGTTAGCTATCGGTAAGCGCGTTCTGGTATTTATGTAACATGCCCGTCAGGCGTTTAACCGGTTCCGTCACCTGCGGCGGCGCCTCCCAGATACGTAATTTCTCCTGATAGATATCCAGCTCATCCAGCAACTGACCAAAGTAGCGTCGCCGTTTATCATCGCTTCCGGCGGAAATAACATGGTCTGCGGTACGACGAAGCTGACGGTGGAACACTGACAGATCTTCATTAACCGGTATCGGCGCGTCGCGCAGACGTTGATGAGCAATGATCATCGTTAGCGCCAGGCGAAACTTCGGCAAATCGCCAGGGAATTTATTCATCAGCAAAAAGAGTTGCTGATATAACGCAGGCAGGCGGTTTTCTTTACGACGTACCACGTTGGTCGTCATTGCCGAGACCGCAGCGGAAACAAACTGATTAAGCAGCACGCGACCGGTTCGATCTTTAGATTTATCACGCACCAGCAGGATGACGATAAACGCCAGCATACAGCCGACAATTTGCCCCAACGCGCTGTCGAGGAACTGGCTGAAATGGAACGTCATCGGATTATCCAACACAATAATGTTAATCGTACTGGCCAGCGCCCCCATCGACCCCAGACGCCGTTTCTGGACCTCAATGCCGATAAAGAACCCCAATACCGCCAGGCTCAAACATAACAACAGCATACTTTGCTGCGTATTGGGAATAATCACCAGGAAATAGAGCAATCCCAGCGGCAACGCCGCCAGAGTGCCATAAATAAAATCAATGCAGACCATGCGCGGATTGGGTAAACGCATCGCCAGCGAGGTCACCACAGCAATCATCACCATCGCGCCATTACCCGATGTCCAGCCGGTCCATAGCCAGAATAATGTCCCCAGAATGCAGGAAAGCGTGGTGCGCCAGAAGTTCACCATCGCATGGTGACGTTCAGCGGATTCCACTTTAACTACGGGCTCGCCTTGCAGGATCTCTTCTTCCGTCGCGCTGATTTTGGTGTTGCTGATCACGCCGCGTTTAAGCAGCAGATAGCGCGTCGCAGCGCCTACCCAGCTATAAAGCGTGACGGGCGTTTCGCGCTCACCGGTCCAGACAATGACACGCCGCATCCGTTTTAACTGCCTGTGGACGTCCTGTACCGTTTCAACCGGCGTCTCGAACAGCTCCCGGAATGTATCGGTAATCAGTTCCGGCCGCGTGTTTTGAATGAGATAAGTTTCACAGGATTGCGTAATCAGCGTGAGCGAAAGCGTATTCAACGCTTTCAGGCGGCGGTTAGCGCGTACCCAGCGCGAAGATTCCATATTCAGATTACTTCGCATTCCCTCCAGCGCCGCCGTGCGTCGCACCAGATCGCCCCAGGCGTTGTCGACTTCTTCGCTGTCGCCATGCTTAATACAAAGTTGCATTAGCTGATATTGCGCTACCAGTAAACTGTCCAGTTCGCGATCAACCTCCTGCTTTATCGATCGCGGCGAGAAAAGCAGATCCGCTAAAATAGCGCAGCCAATGCCGATGACGATTTCGCTACAGCGCTCAAGCGCAAATTGCGGCGTGAGCAGCGGCTCCGTCTGAATGGTAATCACAATAATCAGCGCAGTATAACCTGACAGTCCCCACGCATAAGAGTTTTCGATCCGTACTAAAGAGGAGATCCAGGTACAAAAACCGGCCCAGACACAGCACACCAGAATCATCAATAGCGGCGCGCGGATCATAGAGATAATAATGATAAGCGCGGCGATACAGCCAATAAACGTCCCGATAATACGCAACATTCCGCGATAACGGATAGCGCCGGAATAGGGTTCCCCGCCGGCGGCAAATGCCGGGCCTGCCGCCACGATCGCGGCGGTCAGCACCGCCCAACGCGGCGTCTCCAGTTGAAAATGGAAGCCGATAAATAATGCCAGCACAATGGCGCACGCCAGCTTTACCGCAAAACGAATGTGCTGGTTGGCAATGGAGAAAATGCCCATGACGATTAACCGAATTCGCGCAGCCGGTGCGCCAGTTTACGGAAGAAGGAGTCCTGGCTTGCGTCACGATCCTGCTTACCGGTGATCACGACGGTTGCCGTCGTACCGGCAGGCCACAAATTCCCCTGTTGCTCGTCGAGCCGGATGCGCACCGGGACACGCTGGGCCAGACGCACCCATTCGAGGTTAGAGTCTATCGTCGCCATCCCTTTCGCATCGCTGGTACTGCTGGCATTCGTTACCCCTGCCGCCACGCTATCGACGGTACCTTTTAATACCCGGTTGCTGCCAAGCGGCGTGATTTCGGCACGATATCCCGGACGCACGCCTTCCAGCTTGGTCTCTTCCATATAGGCCTGCACGTAAAAAGAGTTCTTTTTCACCAGGGCGACGGCTGTGGAACCGCGGGTAATAAATTCACCGGCATAAACATTGAGGTTAGTCACCCAGCCGTCGGCAGGCGCGCGAATGACGGTGCGTTCCAGATCGAGTTTAGCCAGATCGCGCGTCGCCTGGGCTTTAGCCAGTTGATGCAGTACAGTCTGCAAGACATTGTTCGCCTGATCGATCTCTTCCCGGGACATCGCCTGTACGCCGAGGCGATTACGGCGACTGGCTTCCTGGCGTTTTTCCTGCGCCAGGACCTGATAATAGGCTACATCAGCTTCCGCTTCCGCCAGCGCTTTTTGATAGCGTGGCTGATCGATGGTAAACAGAACCTGATCCTTTTTCACCAGTTGGTTATCATGCACGTTTACATGGGTAATCAGGCCCGCGACATCCGGGGCAATAGCGACGACATCGGCGCTAAAACGCGCATCGCGCGTCCAGGGAGATTCGGTGTAATACACCCAGGCGCGGAAAATGGCGATAAAGGCCAGAATAACCAGTACGAGGGTAATGGCCGTACGGGAGAGTTTTCTTGTTAGTGTTTTCACTTCAACCTCAAACGAACAGGCGCGATATTAAATAAAACAGACAACAATACAGCGCGGTATTGAACAGAGCCGGATGCCAGACAAAATCATAGATGCCCGTCGGCACAAGCATCCGACGCACCAGCCAAAAAATAGCCAGTGACAAAAGCAATTCGAAAAATATCGGTGGGAAGGAAAGACCAAACACCACGATAACGGGAAACAGACTCATGTTGACCTTGATTTCTGAGAGAGAGCAGGCGATAGATTGTTAAGCTACATCGCCGCAGAGAAGGGCAAGAGACGCCAGGCGAGAGCGACATAGCTCTTATTCGAATAATAGTATATTAACGTAATTGTTATGCTGTTATCTATATTATGTGATCTAAATCACTTTTAAGCCAGAGTGAATAATGGAACGATTAAAACGAATGTCGGTATTCGCCAAAGTTGTCGAGTTTGGCTCTTTTACCGCCGCAGCCAGACAGCTGCAAATGAGCGTATCGTCCATCAGCCAGACTGTGGCGAAACTGGAAGATGAGCTTCAGGTTAAATTGCTCAACCGCAGCACACGCAGCATTGGGCTCACCGAGGCTGGAAAAATCTATTATCAGGGCTGTCGTCGTATGCTGCATGAAGTGCAGGATGTTCACGAGCAGCTTTACGCTTTTAATAACACGCCTATCGGTACATTGCGTATCGGCTGTTCTTCAACCATGGCGCAAAATGTGCTGGCCGGGCTTACCGCAAAATTATTAAAAGAGTATCCCGGTCTGGCGGTCAATCTGGTGACAGGAATTCCGGCCCCGGATTTAATTGCCGACGGGCTGGACGTGGTGATCCGCGTGGGCGCGCTGCAAGACTCCAGCCTGTTTTCCCGTCGACTCGGTGCGATGCCGATGGTTGTGTGCGCCGCCAAGCCCTACCTCGCTCAGTACGGCGTCCCGGAAAAACCCGCCGATCTCAGTAGCCATTCCTGGCTGGAATATAGCGTGCGCCCGGATAATGAGTTTGAACTTATCGCGCCGGAAGGAATTTCTACCCGACTGATTCCACAGGGGCGGTTCGTCACTAACGATCCGATGACGCTGGTACGCTGGCTGACCGCCGGAACCGGAATCGCCTATGTGCCGCTGATGTGGGTGATCGATGAGATCAATCGTGGCGATCTGGAGATCCTGCTGCCTCGCTATCAGTCCGATCCTCGTCCGGTGTACGCGCTGTACACCGAAAAAGATAAGCTGCCGCTTAAAGTGCAGGTAGTGATTAACGCGTTAACTGACTATTTTGTCGATGTCGCACACCTGTTTCAGGGAATGCACGGGCGAGGGAAAGAAAAATAAAAACACCGGGTAATTGCTGAAGACGATTGTAGGTCAGATGCCACCCGACGCAGACATTGCCTGGTGGCGCTGCGCTTATCAGGCCTGGGCGGCACACACCACAGGCCTGATAAGGCGGACAGTTATGCGGTGCCGCCAACCGTCAGGTTATCGACTTTCAGCGTCGGCTGGCCTACGCCTACCGGCAGACTTTGCCCCTCTTTACCGCAAACCCCCACCCCGTTATCCAGCTTAAGGTCATTGCCGACCATGGAGATCTGTTGCATCGTTTCAATGCCTGATCCAATTAACGTCGCGCCCTTCACCGGCGTCGTGACTTTGCCGTTTTCAATCAGATACGCTTCCGAGGTAGAGAACACAAACTTGCCGGAGGTGATATCCACCTGACCGCCGCCAAAGTTAGGCGCATAGATGCCGTACTCAACGGATTCGATAATTTCCTGCGGCGTTGACTGCCCCGCCAACATATAGGTATTCGTCATACGCGGCATCGGCAGATGCGCATAAGATTCGCGACGCCCGTTACCGGTCGGCGCAGCGCCCATCAGGCGCGCGTTCAGCTTGTCCTGCATGTATCCTTTCAGCACGCCATTTTCAATCAATACGTTGTACTGGCCTGGCGTACCTTCATCATCGATAGCAACGGAGCCACGACGGTTCATCATTGTGCCGTCATCCACTACGGTGCAAAGCGCGGAGGCAACCTGCTCGCCGATCTGACCGCTAAACACAGATGTCCCACGACGGTTAAAATCACCTTCCAGCCCGTGACCGACCGCTTCGTGCAGCAATACGCCCGGCCACCCGGCGCCCAGAACCACCGGTAACGTCCCCGCTGGCGCAGCGACCGCGGAGAGATTAACCAGCGCCATGCGTACCGCTTCTTTCGCCCACGCGTCGGCGCGAACCTCGCCGTCGAGATCGGCAAGAAAATACTCATAACCAAAGCGACCGCCGCCGCCGCTGGCGCCGCGCTCGCGTTTACCGTCTTCTTCCACCTGCACGCTAACGGACAACCGCACCAGTGGACGGACATCCGCCGCCAGAGTCCCGTCGGTCGCCGCCACGAGGATTAATTCATATACGCCGGTCAGGCTGGCGTTAACTTCCTGTACGCGTTTATCGGCTTCTCGCGCCACTTTGTCAACGCGTCTGAGGATATCCAGCTTCTCTTCGCGGCTCATACTTTGCAGTGGATCAAGGGTGGTGTAGAGCGGCTGATGCGCTACGGCGGCGAGCGTTTTTACCTTGCCTTCGCCGTTATCGCGTACAATGGTTCGCGCTGCCTGCGCACTCTGCTCCAGCGCCAGGAGGCTTATCTGGTCAGCATAAGCAAAACCGGTTTTTTCGCCGCTAATGGCGCGAACGCCAACGCCCTGGTCGATATTATATGAACCATCTTTAATGATGCGGTCTTCTAAAACCCAGGATTCGTGATAGCTCGACTGAAAATAGAGGTCGCCATAATCAAGACGGCGTTCGGCCAGTTGGCCCAAAATAGCGAACAGATCCTGATGGTTCAGGCCATTCGCCGCTAGCAATTGTTCACTTACCAGGTTCAGACTCATCGTTTTTGCTACTCGTTGATTTCTGCCGGATGGCGGTTCACGCCTTATCCGGACTACGTTGTTAGATTGTACAAACCGGATAAACGCAGCGCCGTCCGGCATGACTATTTACTGAGAGTGGGGCAATTCCTCGCCCCCGTCAAATCATTGCTGGCTTTCTTTTATCGGTTGGCGCAGAACTTCGTTGATCTGCGGCGCATCGACCGGACCGGTAATGCGATATCGCAAAATGGAGACCTTGCTCCATAGCGGCCCCAACACTTTACTGGCGGCAAATACCGCCGCGCCGACAATCGGGTTAACGGCAAACGCGGCAGCTACGCCCACGGTGGCGGAAATTTCCGGCGCGACAACGGCCTCCATATCAAGACGACGACGCACCAGATCAACAGAACCTTTCATTGCAATATCCGCTTCCAGCCCATCCACCAGCGTATCGTCAGTATGCAGGACGCCATCTTTAATCCACGCGGTACTATGAATAGAGTCGAAATAGAAGCCCTCGCTAAAGGTATCTCTGAAGTCAAACCGCAGCTTACGCAGCAACGCATCAAAACTGAGCAGCCGCAGTAGCTGTCCGGCATGGCCGCTACTGAGATCAGTAAACTCGCCTTTACCCAGACGCGTGCGTAAAATCCCGTTGAGCGTGGCTTCATCAGGTTGCCAGGGCGGGTTTCGCCAGTGCAGATCGTAATCTACGTTAAAAGACGCGTTCTGGATTGGCGTCGAGATACCGAAGAACCCGGCAGCCGTGTCGAGGTTACTACCATGCAGACTACCTTTCAGCGAGGTTCGTTCATTACCCGGCGCATTCACCCACTCGCCGTTCGCTTTCAAACGGGCGAATCCGGTATCGATCAGGCCATTCGCCAGAGTCAGCGTATTGCCTTTGATGGCGAAATCGCCATCAATACGCCCATATTTTTGTCCCCACAGCCAGCACTCTTCGCAGCGAAGCTGTAAGTCCGGCCAGCCGCGGAAGCTAATCGTGTTCGCCGAAGCCAACGGCGATGTCGGCGTTGGTGACGAGGCGTGCGTTTTTGCGACGCCAGGGTTGTAATACAGGTACTTAATGTTCGCCAGCCACGGCGCATGGTTGCGCATGAGCAGCGTGGCGTTCACCTCACGGCCCTGCGCTTCAATTTTTGTTCCGTTCAGCGAGGGGGCTGAAACAACGCTCAAATTGTTCCACTGCTGGCCACCCAGCGATAGCGCGGGAGTACGCAACGTGACGCGTTGAGGAAACTCGGCCGAACTGCTCACGTTATCCGCCGCGCCTTTCTGGAATAACGCCAGCCACTGCGCGCCATCCAGCGCCGGCAGATTGAGCTCAACGCCTTGTTGAGCAGGTAATGGCGGAATCGTCCGGCTGTCCGTCGTCCAGATAGCCCGATCCAACGTCAGCTTCTGATTTAATAACCAGCGGCTGTTAAAGTGATTTTTACTCCCTGCGCTCCCCGTTAGCGCAAAACTTTTCAGGTTGCCGTCAGCCTGAATGTTCACCGGAATGGCTTCGCCTGCGGGTTTATTTAGCGGAGAAGGTAAGTGACTACTCACATTTCTCAGATCGCCGTTCAGCTCGATGTGATAAGTGGTGTCAGCGTGATATGGAAGATCGATGCCGACTTTACCATTCCACGTCACGCTGCCGCTCAGGGCGTCATTCAGTTGCGGCGGTAAGACGCCCATACGCGTTGGCTGCCAGTTACCGTTCAGGTTGACGGCGACCTGATAGGCTTTTGCCCCTTCCGTCGTACTGAAATCCAGGTTCAGCGGCTGATTAAACCAGTTTGCCGTCAGCGGCCCGCTTTTTAGCGCGCCATTCACAAAGCTGAATTTACCGTTCAGATTTTTGAGCGTGCTGTTTAGCGGCTTAATAAACAGACTGTTATTACGCAACGAGACATCACCCTCAGCGGTAACCTGTTCTCCGTCCAGCGGAATATCAAGATGTAAGCGAGCATTCACATCGCCATCTAACTGGAGCTCCGCCAGCGTCGAGCCAAGCGAGTCTTTTAGCGGCGTCTCGTCAAAATAAGGCCCAACGGCTTTTCCCGGCCCGTTAATATCGGCATCAATGAGCAGTTTCTCTTTGGAATAATCCGGAATCGCCGCCGCGAGTTTGCTGGCCTTCACCCCGCCCAAATCGACGCTATCCGAACGCATCCACAGACCGTCGTTCAGGAAATCCAGTTCAATGTTGAGATTTTTTAGCGCCGGCCAGTCGGGTTGAAAAGCAAACGTCGCATTGCGTAGCGGCACCAGCACTTCAAACTGACCTTCGTTATGCTTATAGGGAAAGAGGTGCGGGTTACCACCGTAAACCAACGTGGCGTTATCCGCCTCGCCGCCCTGAATCGCGCCGCTAAGGTAATCGACCAGCGCTTTGCCCATCAGGTTTTCCGGAAAATAGCGCCACGCCTGAGATCCATCGTCGGTACTGATTCCGGCCAGAATACCCAGCCACGGTTCGTCGCCCGTCGGTTGCAGATAGCGGAACCCGCCGCGCGCATGTACCGCCTTTGCTTTGACGTCAATGTCGCGGCCATCAAGCTGAAAGCCGTTCTCATTCTTCAACCAACTAAGCGTCGCGACGCCGTTTTCAATTTCCAGCGGCGCGCGAAAAACGGTTTCATAGGGCATTTTAGCCTGCTGCATCGCAACCTTCATCTGCCCGTCTTCTACGCTTCCCGCCAGCGTACCGGAAAAATGTTCCGCGCCGGGCAACAGCTTCCACTGTTTCCAGGCAAGATTTTCCCACGATGCCTGAAAACGCGTTTTTTCGGTCGCCTGTAGCGGAATATCCAGCGCCAGTGTGGCGATCTTTCCGCTCGGCTGCGTAGCCTGCCATATTTCGCCCAGCACAGGCGACAGTTTAGCCGCCAGCGGACGTAATGCTTCCAGCCCCGCCAGTTCAAGATTACTGGCGCGAATGCGTAGTTCATCGCTACGTGTGTGATTCTCGCCGCCGACGTCCTGCTGCGGGAGCCAGGCCACGGTTAAGGCTCCGCTCGGCCAAGGTTTACCATCAAGCGTAATCCGTGTGTCCGGAATATAAAACTGCCAGCCCGGCTGCTCGCGGCTAATCTGCGCCGTCAGGTTATCGACAGACAGCGTGTGCGTCGTGTTATCGCCCAGCCAGCTTGCGCCGCCCTGTTTCAGCCAGACGTCCCCTCCGGCGATTTCGCCTTTACTGAGCGTCATCCAGCCTTCCAGACTGAAACGCGCCGTCTGGAGCGCCACATTATCCTGCATCCATTTGCCCAGCCACGGCTTGACGTCAATATCGTCGGCCTGTAACCAGACTCTGCCGTTATTTAGCAAACCGTCGTCATCGCGTAAATCCATCCGCACCTGCATCACGCCGTGCTGCCCGGTCAGGCTGGAGAGGCTGACCTCGCCTTCGGCGCGGTGCCGCTCTTTGCCGTTTAGCCAGGTAAGCTGTGGGATCGCCAGCTCCGCGCGTTGTCCGGAAAGCGTCAGAAAACTGATTTGGCTATCGCGCAGATCGAAATGATCGAACTGCCGCAGGAAAAGATCGCTTAAACGGCTGGTTTCGATGCCTTCGCCGTCGCTGCTTTGAAGAGGCGTGTTGGTGCGGAAATTGAGTTGCCAGAAGGTCAGGTCGCGAAACTGCCAGCGCATATGCAACAGGCTTTGCCAGACGTCCAGCGCCAACGTAACGCGTTTTATCGACAGTTCGCCGCCATCTTTCAGGGCGGCATGAATATTATGCGCTTCCAGCGTAGGGCCAAAATTTTGCCAGCTTGCGGAGAGTTGGCTAGCGGCCACCGGCACGCCGGTCACAGACTCAATTTTATTCAGGATAGCTGGACGCCAGGCGTCAAGATGAGGCAACGCCAGGCGCAACCCGCTAACCAGCAGCGCTGCAATGACGATGAGCGCGGCTCCAGTGAGCAATAAAATCCCCGGCAATCGCCTCACGCGTCTCTCCTTGTCTGCCAAAAAATACGACTCACACCCCTTGAAGGTATATTGCCGGATGGCGGCGCTTGCGCCTTATCCGGCCTACATGCGCTGGTGCTACTACTCAATTACATCATTACGACGTCAAACTGCTCCTGGTTATAAAGCGGTTCGACCTGAACTTTAACCTGTTTGCCGACAAAGATTTCGACTTCCGCCAGCGCGTGTGATTCTTCGCCTTTCAGCGCTTCCGCCACCGCAGGAGAAGCATAAACCAGGAAGCGATCGGAGTCATAAGCGTGATGAACACGTACAATTTCACGCATGACCTCATAGCAGACGGTTTCCACCGTTTTTACCGTCCCGCGGCCATGACAGGTTGGACATTCGTTACAAAGCACATGTTCCACGCTTTCACGAGTCCGTTTACGGGTCATTTCCACCAGTCCCAGCGGCGAAAAACCGTTAATACTGGTTTTCACGCGATCCTTACTTAACGCCTGTTCCAGCGAATGCAGCACCCGGCGGCGATGATCTTCATTATTCATGTCGATAAAATCGATAATGATAATGCCGCCCAGATTACGCAGGCGTAGCTGGCGGGCAATGGCCTGAGTCGCTTCAATATTGGTATTAAAAATGGTGTCGTCGAGATTACGGTGTCCGACAAACGCGCCGGTATTGATATCTACCGTCGTCATCGCTTCGGTTTGGTCGATAATCAGATAACCGCCGGACTTGAGTTCAACCTTACGCTCCAGCGCGCGCTGGATCTCATTTTCCACGTCATAAAGATCGAAGATCGGCTGATGGCCACTGTAATGCTCCAGCTTACTGGTCATTTCCGGGATGTATTCTGCGGTAAACTCCAGCAGCGACTCATAGGTCAGACGTGAGTCGACGCGAATTCGGTCCAACTGCGCATCGGCGAAATCGCGCAGCACGCGCTGCGCCAGCGCCAGTTCGCCATACATCTGGTAGCGCGTTTGCGGACGCTTTTTGCGCTCCATGACTTTCGTCCAGACGCGCTTGAGATAGGCGGCGTCAGACGCGAGATCCTCTTCACACACGCCTTCCGCCGCGGTACGGATAATAAACCCGCCCTGTTCGTCGCAGTATTCCGCCACCACCTTTTTCAGGCGCTCGCGTTCACTTTCGCTTTCGATGCGCTGGGAAACGCCAACGTGTGACGCGCCGGGCATAAAAACAAGGTAACGGGAGGGCAACGTGATGTCCGTGGTCAAACGCGCGCCTTTCGTGCCGAGCGGATCTTTCACTACCTGCACCATCAGATCCTGTCCCTGACGCACCAGTTCGGAGATATCGCGCACGGTAAACTGTTTTTGCTCGTCGCCCGCCACGCATTCGGTATGCGGCATAATGTCGGAAGCATGAAGAAATGCGGCTTTATCCAGCCCAATATCTACAAAAGCCGCCTGCATACCTGGAAGTACACGACTTACACGACCTTTGTAGATATTGCCTACGATTCCGCGTCGCGCTTCGCGCTCAATATGGATTTCCTGAAGAATACCGCCATCAATGTACGCCACGCGCGTTTCCGATGGCGTTACGTTTACCAACAATTCAGCCGTCATGTTTATCCCTTTTATCACGCAGTGCGTTAAAATGACTCAACAACTCATACGTTTCAACCAGCGGTAAGCCGACCACGGCGTGATAGCTGCCATTTATCTTCCTGACAAAACAGCCACCCCGCCCCTGAATACCGTATGCACCTGCTTTATCTAAAGGCTCGCCGCTGGCGACATAGCCAGTAATATCCTGCGCAGAAAGCGTGCGGAAAGTCACCTCCGTTACCACCAGACAATCCAGCGTCTGCTGCGAGTCCGCAAGCGCAACAGCAGTCATCACCTGATGCGTATTTCCGGAAAGCAAACGCAGCATTTCTGCGGCATGAGCGGCGTCGCGCGGCTTTTCCAGCACCTCGCCGTTTAACACGACTATCGTATCCGCGCCCAACACCGGCAGATCACGGGGAACCAGCGCCACGCCAGCCTGCGCCTTTTCGCGCGCCAGCCGAACAACATACTGCTGCGCGCTTTCCTGAGCACGCCGTTGCTCTTCAATACCAGGCACGACCTGCTCGAATGAAAATCCAAGTTGAGTCAATAATTCCTGGCGACGCGGGGAACCGGAAGCAAGATACAGAGTTGTCATATCGACCTTTATTGCACAGCAAACTGCTGGCGTACTTTACGCATCAGCAAAAAGAGCCAGGGCCACAGCACGCCATTGACTACACTACTCCAGAACACTTCCGGTCTGAAAGAGACGTTGATCACTAAAAACTCGGCCCAGAAAACAATAATGTCCACGGCCAGTGAAAGCAACATTACCACCAGCGCCTGCTGCCAGAGCGCCAGGTTACGGAAGAGCTGGAATTTCAGAGCGACCAGGTAGGCGACAATACTCATCGACAGAGCGCGCACGCCAAGTGTGGAACCGCTGATGAGATCAAGTATGGCACCCATCACAAATCCCGTCCCCACATTTACGCGGTGCGGCAGGGCCAGAATCCAGTACAGTAAGATGAGCAAAACCCAGTTTGGCCGGAAAACAATGATGTCGTCCGGCCAGGGCATGATTTGCAACAACAGCGCAATAAGAAACGAGAGCCAGATAACCCAGCGCCCCTGGCTACGATAGCTCGCCACTATTACCCTCCCGGCGCACGCGCAGGCGGCGTGGTCGCGCCCGAAGGCGATGGTTGCGTTGATACCGGCGCAGTCTGGCCCGCAGATGGCTGAGTAATCCCCGTCGCCGGGTCCGGCACTGGCGCCGGCGGCCCCATCGCATCCGGAGAAGGCAACACCTGCGGCATCATCTGCATCAGGCGCTCATTGGCGACGCGGTGAACCTCTTCCGGCGTCATCGGATTGGCGCCGTTACGATCGGCTCCCCACAACAGCAGCAGATAGCGTAAACGCTGCAAACCCGCGGTTGGACGTGCCTGAATGACGGTATAGGCGCGCTGAGTGTCCAGCTTGACGGAGGAGACCACCGCCACCGGATACCCTTCCGGGAAACGCCCGCCAAGTCCGGACGTTACCAGCACATCGCCAACGCGAATATCGGTATTGGCGGGCAGATGTTCAAGCTGAAGATCGTCAGTACAGCCGTTACCGGCGGCAATCACGCGGATGTCATTGCGCAGTACCTGAATCGGCAGCGCATGAGTCGCATCGCAAATCAGCAACACGCGGCTGGTCAGTTTCGCCACGGCGACAACCTGCCCTACGACACCTTTGTCGCTAATGACCGGTTGACCTTCATATACGCCATTAACGCTGCCTTTATCGATAACGACCTGATCGCTGTAAGGATCGTTAACCGTTGAAATAACCTGCGTCACCATTTTCTGCTCGTCCTGACGCAGCGGCGACCCCAGCAGCTCGCGCAACCGCGCGTTCTCCTGTTTGTACTGCCCCAGCATCAGCAGGTCGCTGTTTTTTAGCAGTAATTCCTGGCGCAGCGCCCGGTTTTCCAGCTCAAGCTGGTCGCGAGAAGCCAGCGTTTGCGACACGCTGTCGAGCAGTTCACGAGGGCCGTTTGAAATAAAATAGAAAGGACTGACGGCAGTGTCCATGTACGTTCGGATTTGACTGAACGTCCCCAGGCGGCTGTCGGCAATGATAACGCCGAGCGCCACCAGCACCGCCAGAATAAGGCGAATCTGTAGCGACGGGCCACGGCTAAAAATTGGCTTCATAGGCTATGCGTATTCTCGCGTCGGAGAGGCAGGACAATCCAGGGATAATCCTGCCCGTATCCAACTACTCTTCGCTGAACAGGTCGCCGCCGTGCATATCGATCATTTCCAGCGCCTTGCCGCCGCCGCGCGCCACACAGGTCAGCGGATCTTCAGCAACCACGACAGGAATGCCCGTCTCTTCCATTAACAGACGGTCAAGGTTACGCAGCAGCGCGCCGCCGCCGGTGAGCACCATACCGCGCTCGGAGATGTCTGACGCCAGCTCCGGCGGACACTGTTCCAGCGCCACCATTACCGCGCTGACGATACCGGTCAACGGTTCCTGCAACGCTTCCAGAATCTCGTTTGAGTTCAGGGTAAAGCCGCGTGGAACGCCTTCCGCCAGGTTACGGCCACGCACTTCGATCTCGCGGACTTCGTCGCCCGGATAAGCGGAACCGATTTCGTGTTTAATACGTTCTGCGGTGGCTTCACCAATCAGAGAACCGTAGTTACGACGAACGTAATTAATGATGGCTTCGTCGAAGCGGTCACCACCAATACGGACAGAAGAAGAGTAAACCACGCCGTTCAGGGAGATAACGGCAACTTCAGTGGTACCACCACCGATATCCACAACCATTGAACCGGTTGCTTCAGAAACTGGCAGACCTGCGCCGATCGCGGCCGCCATCGGCTCTTCGATCAAAAAGACTTCACGGGCGCCTGCGCCCTGAGCGGATTCACGAATCGCGCGGCGTTCTACCTGCGTCGCGCCGACCGGCACGCATACCAGTACGCGCGGGCTTGGGCGCATAAAGCTGTTGCTGTGCACTTGTTTAATAAAGTGCTGGAGCATTTTTTCGGTCACAAAGAAGTCAGCGATAACGCCGTCTTTCATCGGACGGATCGCAGCGATATTGCCCGGCGTACGGCCCAGCATCTGCTTCGCATCATGACCGACTGCAGCCACGCTTTTCGGCGAACCGGCACGATCCTGACGAATGGCCACAACGGAAGGCTCATTCAATACGATGCCTTGTCCTTTTACATAAATGAGGGTATTCGCGGTACCCAGGTCAATGGACAGGTCATTGGAAAACATGCCACGAAATTTTTTCAACATACTAAGGGATAATCCTGAAAGCTGGGGCGGAAAACAAAATCCGCTTACTTTACCAACCACACGCAGCAGCGACAAGGCGCAAAAATCATCTGCTACGGTGAAAATTAGTGCAGTTCGTTTCCTTTGTTACAAATCTCGGCCTGAGTCCCTCAGGGCTGAAAAAATCAGCAGCAATCCTCGCCTTCGTTTGCAACCTGTCAAAGGTCATTCACCTGCATATTTGCTGCAACAATCTGGCGAGCAGACAAGCACACCCCCATGAGGCGCAGCGCGCGTTATTCTACGTGAAAACAAATTAAACGGCAGGTTAAACCGAGTATCTTTGCGAATATTTTTTCACGTTTGTGTCAAGTAGTTGGGAGGAGGCAAAAAAATCACCCTGCCCGCCAGCCACGCCGCGTTTTGTCAGCGTCTGCCACTCGCCGCGCGAACGGACGCCCGTCGCGTAAACCTGCGTAGGCGTACCCGCGCAGGCCTCTACCAGACTTTGAACCAGAAGCTGGTTTTCCGTTCGCTTCTCAATGTTTCTGACCAGACTCGGATGCAGCTTGAGTAATTCCACATTGAGCGCTTTAATCCAGCTCGTGCTAACCAGCGTCAAACCCGCCTGTGTCACCGCCACCCGAACGCCAAGCGCATTGACTAAGCGAAGGATGGGTTGTAACCGGCTGATGTGTTGACAAACATCTGCCTCCGCAAGTTCAATAATTATGCGATTTCGCTGTGATTTTTCACACTGCATTAACGTATCGCGCAACCAGCGCTGAAAACGCGGACGAATCAGCGACTCAACCGTCAACTGCATTGCCAGATTTTCATCCGGCCAGTAGCCCAGCAACGTAATCAGGCGGCTAATTTGTAATCTGTCATACTCTTCCGATAAACCAAATTGCAACACCATCGGCATATACTCCGCCGAGCTCACCTCTTCTTTACCGTCATAGATGCGACACATCAATTCCCGATGATGTACGCGACCTTCTCGCGTGACCGCCGGTTTTTGATAAAGTCGCGGTCCGCCCCGGTTCAGCATCTGCTCAATCAATGTGCGCCAGCGCACATTGCCGCGCCCTTTTTCCGGCAGAGTGTCGTCGTAGATAGCCCAGCTATTTCCCCCCTGCAGGGCGGCATTCCGCGCCGCGGCTTCAGCATGTTCCATCACCTGCTCGGTGGACTGTCCGCTGCGCCAGGCGCAAATGCCGATATGTACCATATCGTCACGATCGAGCATTTTGTTAGCCGGTAGCGCATCGACAGCTTTTAAAAGTTGTCCGGCAATACTTTCCGCTTCTTTCAGCGTTCTATGCGGTAGCAGCACGGCAAAGTCGCTGCGGTGATAACGCGCCAGCAGCGAACCTGGGTAACGCATAATAAATGTCGATAGCAGATTGATAAGCATAAACATCTGCTCTTCCGCCTGATTGCCTCCCAGGCTGTCGCGCAGAAGATTGAAGTCTGGCAAGCGGATCATCATCACCACGCCATGCACTCCCACTTTTTCCTGATCTTCCAGCAGCGTCGCCAGTTGGTTATCAAAGAACAGACGGTTACCGAGTCCGGTTTTGGTGTCCTGCGCGGCGTAGGAGCGAATGAGGGTGTCCAGGCGACTACGCTGTTCGTGAGCAAACTGAATTTCGGAAAGCAATACATCAAGCGCGCTACTGGTGCGCGCTGGCCATTCGTAAACAGAACCGCGGACATTCGCCCCACGTTCGCCGTTCAGAATACGCGTGGAGCGAATTTCCAGAAGCTCTTGCCCGGAAAGCTGCCGCTGCAGCCAGCGCACCGATAAAAACAAAATCAGAACGATAAAACCGATCGCCAGCGTCAGCGGCGCCGTGGTGATCAGTGAGTGAAAATAGTTACCCATCGGGTCCTGATAAACCAGACGTAGCGACATTCCTGGATGTTTTATCAGCGGTACGACCAGCTCGCGATACATGTCGCTGGTGCCGGCTGGCCGATAACCTCTGGCACGAGAATGGCTGTAGACGCTGCGCTCCCCCTGCAACAGATCGACACGCACAATATCGGAAGCGATCATGAGTTCGTCAATTTGCGGCGTCAGCGAGACAATATCATGGGTCACCAGGTGCGTATCAATGGCTGTCGCCGTCGCCTGCACACGGCTGACATACTTATACTGTACGGCGTTATAAAAGCTTAGCGAGCAACCTATCAGAGTCACGAAGATCGTTAACCCCGTGAGCAGCGTGATAAAAGCTGAGAATTTCGTCGTTAATCGCATCCTTGAGTTAACTCCGACGGTTATAAACAGTATGAAAAAGCGAATCTGAAGGCGGAATTCGCCACGGCGCGCAATGAAGCAGGCATACTACCAAAATGGATCTATCTGGCAATTTATTGCGTTGCATCGGCATCACGTTTTAATTAGCGAGTATAGTCTTCGTAGCTATTTTTCCAATCTACCATGTAAAGTGAGGACAGGTTATGCAGGCGTTGATCTTAGAACAGCAGGACGGTAAAACCCTCGCATCCGTGCAACATCTCGAAGAGAGTCAACTGCCGGCAGGTGATGTGACGGTGGATGTCCACTGGTCCAGCCTGAATTATAAAGATGCTCTGGCTATCACCGGAAAAGGGAAAATTATCCGTCATTTTCCGATGATTCCTGGTATTGATTTCGCCGGCACCGTTCACGCAAGCGAAGATCCTCGCTTTCATGCAGGCCAGGAAGTACTACTGACTGGCTGGGGCGTGGGCGAAAACCACTGGGGCGGCCTGGCCGAACGCACACGCGTTAAAGGCGACTGGCTGGTCGCGCTGCCTGCGGGACTGAGCAGCCGTAACGCCATGATCATCGGCACCGCCGGTTTTACCGCCATGCTGTGCGTCATGGCGCTTGAAGATGCAGGTATTCGCCCGCAAGACGGTGAGGTTGTCGTCACCGGCGCCAGCGGCGGCGTGGGCAGCACTGCCGTTGCATTACTGCATAAGCTGGGCTATCAGGTTGCAGCAGTATCAGGACGTGAAAGCACCCACGGCTATCTTAAGAGCCTGGGAGCTAACCGTATTCTCAGCCGCGATGAGTTTGCTGAATCTCGCCCGTTGGAAAAACAGCTGTGGGCCGGTGCAATTGATACCGTTGGCGATAAAGTGCTGGCGAAAGTCCTGGCACAGATGAACTATGGCGGTTGTGTGGCCGCCTGCGGCCTGGCGGGCGGCTTCGCGCTGCCGACCACCGTTATGCCATTCATTCTGCGTAATGTGCGTTTGCAAGGGGTGGACTCGGTGATGACCCCACCGGCACGTCGCGCAGAAGCCTGGGCGCGTTTGGTTAAGGATCTGCCGGAATCATTCTATGCTCAGGCCGCCACAGAGATTACGCTGGCGGATGCGCCGAAGTTCGCCGATGCCATCATCAATAATCAGGTTCAGGGCCGTACGCTGGTGAAGATAAAATAACGTCACGTATAAAAAAATTTACACTTAATTAACTATTTATTTTTACACATTGACACACTCCCTGTCATATTCACTACACGCCATGTTGTGGTGGGTAGACCGGGAGTCTGTGATGAAAAAGATACGTCCATTAACAGAAGCCGATGTGACTGCGGAATCGGCTTTTTTTATGCAGCGCCGACAGGTGCTAAAAGCATTAGGCATCAGCGCGGCCGCCTTATCCTTACCCTCAACGGCGCAGGCCGATCTCTTCAGTTGGTTTAAAGGCAACGATCGTCCGAAAGCGCCTGCCGGTAAACCGCTTGAGTTTAGTCAGCCTGCCGCCTGGCGAAGCGATTTAGCGTTAACGCCGGAAGATAAGGTGACGGGCTACAACAATTTCTATGAGTTTGGCCTTGATAAAGCCGACCCGGCGGCCAATGCCGGAAGTCTGAAAACCGAACCGTGGACGTTGAAAATCAGCGGGGAAGTCGCGAAGCCATTTACGCTGGATTACGACGATTTAACACATCGTTTCCCATTAGAAGAGCGTATCTATCGAATGCGCTGCGTCGAAGCGTGGTCCATGGTCGTGCCGTGGATTGGTTTCCCTTTATATAAGCTACTCGCGCAGGCACAGCCCACCAGCCACGCTAAATATGTGGCATTCGAAACGCTATACGCGCCGGATGATATGCCAGGACAGAAAGATCGCTTTATTGGCGGCGGACTGAAATACCCTTATGTCGAAGGGCTACGTCTGGACGAAGCCATGCATCCGCTGACTCTGATGACCGTTGGCGTCTATGGTAAGGCGTTACCCCCGCAAAACGGCGCGCCTATTCGACTCATCGTTCCATGGAAGTATGGTTTTAAAGGTATTAAATCTATTGTCAGCATTAAACTCACCCGCGAACGTCCGCCAACCACCTGGAATTTGTCGGCTCCCAACGAATATGGTTTTTATGCCAATGTGAACCCGCATGTGGATCATCCACGCTGGTCTCAGGCTACCGAACGCTTTATTGGTTCAGGCGGTATCCTCGATGTACAAAGACAGCCGACGCTGCTGTTTAACGGCTACGCCAATGAAGTCGCTTCGCTGTATCGCGGTCTCAATTTGCGGGAGAATTTTTAAGTGCGTCTGACAGCAAAACAGATAACCTGGCTAAAAGTTTGTCTGCATCTTGCCGGTTTTTTGCCGCTTCTGTGGCTCTTTTGGGCGATAAATCACGGTGGACTCAGCGCAGACCCGGTAAAGGATATCCAACACTTTACCGGCAGAACCGCGCTCAAATTTTTGCTCGCCACCTTGCTGGTTTCACCGCTGGCGCGCTACGCTAAACAGCCATTATTGATACGCACACGCCGCCTGTTAGGATTATGGTGTTTCGTTTGGGCTACGCTGCATTTAACCAGCTATGCCTTACTGGAACTGGGGATACATAACCTGGCGTTGTTAGGAAGCGAGTTGATTTCACGCCCTTATTTGACGCTTGGGATCATTAGCTGGCTGGTGTTATTGGCGCTGACGTTGACCTCAACGCAATTTGCGCAGCGTAAATTGGGCAAACGCTGGCAAACACTGCATAACGTCGTCTATCTTGTCGCGATCCTGGCTCCCATACATTACCTGTGGTCGGTAAAGATTTTATCACCACAACCGGTCATCTACGCGGCATTAGCGTTAGCCCTTTTAGCGTTGCGTTATCGGAAGTTTCGCCAGTGGTGGCGCTAGTTTGGTGAACTGTGCGGTCGATTGCAAAACGCAAAACAGGTAATGTCCTTTTTATGTTTCGGGTTGATTATCTTCCCTGATAAGACCAGTATTTAGCTGCCAATTGCGACGAAATAGTTATAATGTGCGACTTTACATTGCCCAACGGCGATTTTCGTTCGCAGAAAGGGTGACAATCGAGCAATGAAGGTATATTTTGTTTTTTGCCCGAAAATGGCAGAAGATAGCCACACAATGACTGGCAAATCATGAATTTCACCTTCGGGTGCTACGGCATAACAGGCAAATCAAAGATGCGCGGTATTTTACCCGCGGCAGTCATTCACATGCTTTACAGACGGCGCTAAAACGCCTGTCACAATCACACTAAACAAAGAGTACGGAACCCACTCATGGATATTCGTAAGATTAAAAAACTGATCGAGCTGGTTGAAGAATCAGGTATCTCCGAACTGGAAATTTCTGAAGGCGAAGAATCTGTTCGCATCAGCCGCACAACGGCAAACGCCGGTTTTCCGGTGATGCAGCAGGCTTATGCGGCGCCGATGATGCAGCAACCCGCTCTGTCTAACGCTGTCGCGCCAGCGGCTACTCCAGCAATGGAAGCGCCTGCCGCAGCGGAAATCAGTGGTCACATCGTACGCTCCCCAATGGTTGGTACTTTCTACCGCACCCCAAGCCCGGACGCGAAAGCGTTCATCGAAGTGGGCCAGAAAGTGAACGTGGGCGATACCCTGTGCATCGTTGAAGCCATGAAAATGATGAACCAGATCGAAGCTGACAAAGCAGGTACTGTGAAAGCGATTCTGGTCGAAAGTGGTCAACCGGTAGAATTTGACGAGCCACTGGTCGTCATCGAGTAACGAGGCGAACATGTTGGATAAAATTGTCATCGCCAACCGCGGCGAGATCGCACTACGTATTCTTCGAGCCTGTAAAGAACTCGGCATCAAGACCGTCGCTGTGCACTCAAGCGCGGATCGCGATTTAAAACACGTATTGCTGGCGGATGAGACGGTCTGTATTGGCCCGGCACCGTCCGTAAAAAGTTATCTGAACATCCCGGCTATCATTAGCGCCGCTGAAATCACCGGCGCGGTGGCAATCCACCCGGGTTACGGCTTCCTTTCTGAGAACGCCAATTTTGCCGAGCAGGTTGAACGCTCCGGCTTTATCTTTATCGGCCCGAAAGCGGACACCATCCGCCTGATGGGCGATAAAGTGTCCGCGATTACCGCGATGAAAAAAGCGGGCGTGCCGACCGTACCAGGATCTGACGGCCCGCTGGGCGACGATATGAATGCGAACCGCGCTCATGCCAAACGTATTGGCTATCCGGTGATCATCAAAGCGTCCGGTGGCGGCGGCGGCCGCGGTATGCGCGTGGTTCGTAGCGATGCTGAACTGGCGCAGTCCATCTCCATGACTAAAGCGGAAGCGAAAGCGGCTTTCAGCAACGACATGGTATACATGGAAAAATACCTGGAAAATCCACGCCACATCGAAATTCAGGTGCTGGCGGACGGCCAGGGCAACGCTATCTATCTGGCGGAACGCGACTGTTCCATGCAGCGTCGCCACCAGAAAGTGGTTGAAGAAGCCCCGGCGCCAGGCATTACGCCGGAACTGCGTCGCTATATCGGCGAACGCTGCGCGAAAGCGTGCGTAGACATCGGCTATCGCGGCGCAGGGACGTTCGAATTCCTGTTCGAAAACGGCGAGTTCTATTTCATCGAAATGAACACCCGTATTCAGGTTGAACACCCGGTGACTGAAATGATTACCGGCGTCGATTTGATCAAAGAGCAGTTGCGCATCGCGGCGGGTCAGCCGCTGTCGATCACACAGGACGAAGTTGTCGTTCGAGGCCATGCGGTAGAATGCCGTATCAATGCCGAAGATCCGAACACCTTCCTGCCAAGCCCTGGCAAAATCACGCGCTTCCATGCGCCTGGCGGCTTTGGCGTTCGCTGGGAATCTCATATCTACGCGGGCTACACGGTGCCGCCGTACTATGATTCCATGATCGGCAAACTCATCTGCTACGGTGAAAACCGCGACGTGGCGATTGCCCGTATGAAAAATGCCCTGCAGGAACTGATTATCGATGGTATCAAAACCAATATCGATCTGCAGACCCGCATCATGAATGACGAGCACTTCCAGCACGGTGGAACCAACATCCACTATCTGGAGAAAAAACTCGGTCTTCAGGAAAAGTAATCGCACGTTAATCTCAAAAGGCCGGTGAATCCGGCCTTTTTTATTTCTGGGGATAGCGATGCCCCATCATGTACAATTCCCGCTTTCTTCACCCATAAGGGACAAAAAATGGACGCTCGTTTTGTTCAGGCCCATAAAGAGGCGCGCTGGGCGCTGTGGCTGACCCTTTGCTATCTGGCAGCATGGTTAGTGGCTGCTTACTTACCTGGAGACTCGCCGGGAATTACCGGTCTGCCGCACTGGTTCGAGATGGCCTGCTTATTGACGCCGCTGGTCTTTATTTTGCTGTGCTGGGCGATGGTGAAATTCATTTATCGCGATATTTCGCTGGAGGATGACGATGCAGCTTGAGGTCATTCTACCGCTGGTAGCCTATCTGATCGTGGTCTTCGGGGTCTCGATTTACGCTATGCGCAAGCGTACCGCCGGCACTTTTTTAAACGAATATTTTCTTGGCAGCCGTTCGATGGGCGGGATCGTGCTCGCGATGACGCTTACCGCCACCTATATTAGCGCCAGTTCATTTATCGGCGGTCCCGGCGCGGCTTATAAATACGGTCTGGGCTGGGTCTTGCTGGCGATGATCCAGCTTCCCGCCGTCTGGCTTTCACTGGGTATTCTGGGTAAAAAATTCGCTATCCTGGCGCGTCGCTATAATGCCGTCACGCTTAACGATATGTTATTCGCTCGTTACCAAAGCCGCCTGCTGGTGTGGTTGGCAAGCCTGAGTTTATTGGTCGCGTTTATTGGCGCAATGACCGTACAATTTATCGGCGGCGCGCGACTGCTGGAAACCGCGGCGGGAATTCCCTACGAAACCGGCCTGCTAATATTTGGCGTCAGTATCGCACTCTATACGGCGTTTGGCGGCTTTCGCGCCAGCGTACTTAACGATACGCTACAGGGCCTGGTGATGCTGGTCGGCACGATAGTGCTGCTGGTGGGCGTGGTGCATGCGGCGGGCGGTCTAAGTCAGGCCGTTGACACGCTGCACGCTCTCGACCCCAAACTGGTAACGCCGCAGGGCGCCGATGACATACTTTCTCCCGCCTTTATGACCTCTTTTTGGGTACTGGTCTGTTTTGGTGTGATTGGCCTGCCGCATACGGCGGTGCGCTGCATCTCCTATAAAGACAGTAAAGCGGTACACCGGGGCATTATTATCGGTACGATTGTCGTGGCGATTTTAATGTTCGGGATGCACCTTGCCGGCGCGCTGGGTCGCGCGGTGCTTCCGGATCTGACGGTGCCGGATCTGGTGATCCCAACGCTAATGGTGAAAGTTTTGCCGCCGTTTGCCGCCGGGATCTTCCTCGCTGCGCCAATGGCGGCGATCATGTCAACAATTAACGCCCAACTGCTGCAAAGTTCCGCGACGATCATTAAAGATCTCTATCTCAACCTGCGCCCCGATCAGATGCAAAATGAGATCCGGCTGAAGCGTATGTCGGCAGCGATTACATTACTGCTAGGCGCGCTGTTGCTGCTGGCAGCATGGAAACCGCCAGAGATGATCATTTGGCTCAACCTGCTGGCGTTTGGCGGCCTGGAAGCGGTGTTCTTATGGCCGCTGGTACTGGGCCTTTACTGGGAGCGGGCAAACGCGGCAGGCGCATTAAGCGCCATGATCGTGGGCGGCGTGCTATATGCCCTGCTTGCCACATTTAATATTCAGTACCTGGGCTTTCATCCGATTGTGCCCGCGTTACTGTTAAGTTTATTGGCTTTTCTGATCGGAAACCGATTCGGCTCTTCCGCTTCGCAAGCCACCGTATTGTCTACTGATAAATAAAGAGTTTTGCCATGCCATGGATCCAATTGAAACTGAATACCACCGGCGCGAATGCTGAAGAGCTGAGTGATGCGCTGATGGAAGCGGGCGCCGTTTCCATTACCTTTCAGGATACGCACGATACGCCGGTTTTTGAGCCGTTGCCGGGCGAAACCCGTCTGTGGGGCGATACCGATGTGATCGGTCTGTTCGACGCCGAAACCGACATGAAAGACGTTGTCGCGATTCTGGAGCAACATCCGCTGCTGGGTGCCGGATTTGCCCATAAAATCGAACAACTGGAAGATAAAGACTGGGAACGCGAATGGATGGATAATTTCCATCCGATGCGTTTTGGCGAGCGTCTGTGGATTTGTCCCAGCTGGCGTGACATTCCGGACGAGAATGCCGTCAACGTGATGCTCGACCCGGGACTGGCGTTCGGTACGGGTACGCACCCCACCACCTCTTTATGTCTGCAATGGCTGGACGGGCTCGATCTCAACGGCAAAACCGTGATCGACTTTGGCTGCGGTTCAGGCATTCTGGCGATTGCCGCGCTGAAGCTGGGAGCGGCAAAGGCGATTGGTATTGATATCGATCCGCAAGCTATTCAGGCCAGTCGCGATAATGCCGAACGCAACGGCGTGTCTGACCGGCTGGAGCTGTACCTGCCGAAAGACCAGCCAGAAGCCATGAAAGCCGACGTGGTCGTCGCTAACATCCTGGCAGGCCCATTACGCGAACTGGCCCCGTTAATCAGCGTACTGCCCGTTGAGGGCGGTCTGCTGGGGCTTTCAGGTATTCTCGCCAGCCAGGCGGAAAGCGTCTGCGATGCTTACGCCGAGCTTTTCACTCTCGACCCGGTCGTCGAAAAAGAAGAATGGTGCCGCATTACTGGCCGTAAGAAATAATTCTTGTCAGCGTGGTCGCCCGGCCACGCTTTTCTCCACACAACTGCCTTAACGCCTTTCAGGCACCGAGACATCATTAAATTCATCAAATGAATGCCTGAAATAACTTCTTTGTCACTATCCGTCTGGATAAACAGCTGCTACCAGCGGACAAACGTACTGGCGCTTCAACGGCCCGCAGCCATCGCCCTCGTACTTAGTAAATGCTGTCCGGGTTGTTCTGCAGCATCCGCTAACGCTCTTTTTAGCGCAGCTGGAAAAATTTATGCGTGCCGTTCATGAACACAAAAGCGCATCTGTGCGCCCCTTCCGACTGGCAATGGAGAAAAATCACGCGCAGCGGGAAGTGATCTTGTCCTGAAACGAGACGGCGATCCCATTCATTTGGGGTAATTAGCTTATAAAAAAAGCAGATTATTCCGCTTATCTTGTTTCTGGTCGAAGAAATAGAGAGAAGTTACGGGAATTTGTAAGCGCGTACAAAACCGCCGACAATAAATAACCCTATGATTTTACTGAATTATAAATTTATTTTGCTGTTTTTAAGCACGATTCATTGATCTACAACAGTGGATTGTTCAAAGTTTGGCCTTTCATCTCGTGCAAAAAATGCGTAATATACGCCGCCTTGCAGTCACAGTATGGTCATTTCTTAACTCATGCGCATCGGACAATATCAGCTCAGAAATCGCCTGATCGCAGCGCCCATGGCTGGCATTACTGACAGACCTTTCCGGACGCTGTGCTATGAGATGGGAGCAGGATTGACAGTATCCGAGATGATGTCTTCTAACCCGCAAGTGTGGGAAAGCGATAAATCTCGTTTACGGATGGTGCACGTTGATGAGCCAGGAATTCGCACGGTGCAAATTGCCGGTAGCGACCCTGTTGAGATGGCCGATGCCGCACGTATTAACGTGGAAAGCGGCGCCCAGATTATTGATATCAATATGGGGTGCCCGGCGAAGAAAGTGAATCGTAAGCTGGCAGGTTCAGCCCTCTTGCAGTACCCGGATTTAGTGAAGTCTATACTCATCGGGGTCGTAAACGCAGTGGACGTTCCTGTGACTCTCAAGATTCGCACCGGCTGGGCGCCGGAACACCGTAACTGCGTAGAGATTGCCCAACTGGCTGAAGATTGTGGTATTCAGGCTCTGACCATCCATGGCCGCACCCGCGCCTGTTTGTTCAACGGAGAAGCTGAATACGACAGTATTCGGGCAGTTAAGCAGAAAGTTTCCATTCCGATTATCGCGAATGGCGACATTACTAACCCGCATAAAGCCAGAGCTGTTCTCGACTATACAGGGGCGGATGCCCTGATGATAGGCCGCGCAGCTCAGGGAAGACCCTGGATCTTTCGGGAAATCCAGCATTATCTGGACACTGGGGAGCTGCTTCCGCCGCTGCCGCTGGCAGAGGTAAAGCGCTTGCTTTGCACGCATGTTCGGGAACTGCATGACTTTTACGGTCAGGCAAAAGGGTACCGAATCGCGCGTAAACACGTCTCCTGGTATCTCCAGGAACACGCTCCAGACGACCAGTTTCGGCGCACATTCAACGCTATTGAGGACGCCAGCGAACAGCTGGAGGCGTTGGAGGCATACTTCGAAAATTTTGCGTAAACAGAAATAAAGAGCTGACAGAACTATGTTCGAACAACGCGTAAATTCTGACGTACTGACCGTTTCTACCGTTAACTCTCAGGATCAGGTAACCCAAAAACCCCTGCGTGACTCGGTTAAACAGGCACTGAAGAACTATTTTGCTCAACTGAATGGTCAGGACGTTAATGACCTGTATGAGCTGGTACTGGCTGAAGTAGAACAGCCCCTGTTGGACATGGTGATGCAATACACCCGTGGTAACCAGACCCGTGCTGCTCTGATGATGGGCATCAACCGTGGTACGCTGCGTAAAAAATTAAAAAAATACGGCATGAACTAATTTCGATTAGCTAACTGCTTGTTTAAAAAGGCGCTACTCGGCATGGGGAAGCGCCTTTTTTATACGCATCACATGGAATTTGGTCATGAAAGCGGAATGTGAACCTCAGTACTTTGGCGATGAATCGAAGAAGATTATTCACGGTGACGCGCTAACAGAACTTAAAAAACTGCCTTCTGAAAGCATTGACTTAATTTTTGCCGATCCGCCTTACAATATCGGAAAAGATTTCGACGGTATGGTGGAATCCTGGGACGAAGCGTCTTTTCTGGCCTGGCTGTATGAATGCATTGATGAGTGCCACCGCGTACTGAAGAAACACGGCACCATGTACATCATGAATAGCACAGAAAATATGCCGTATATCGATCTCAAATGCCGAACGCTTTTTACCATCAAAAGCCGTATCGTCTGGTCCTATGATAGTTCCGGGGTGCAGGCGAAAAAATACTTTGGTTCTATGTATGAACCGATCCTGATGATGGTAAAGAACCCGAAAAGCTATACCTTTAATCGTGACGCGATTCTGGTCGAAACCACTACGGGCGCTAAGCGCGCGCTAATCGATTATCGAAAAAACCCGCCCCAACCATACAATCAGAAAAAAGTGCCGGGCAACGTCTGGTCATTTCCTCGCGTACGTTATCTGATGGATGAATATGAAAACCATCCTACGCAAAAGCCCAGCGCGCTGTTAAAACGGATCATACTGGCCTCTTCTAACCCGAGCGATACCGTATTGGACCCTTTCGCGGGCAGTTTCACCACAGGCGCTGTCGCAGCGGCGTCAGGTCGTAAGTTTATCGGTATTGAACTCAATAATGAGTACGTAAAAATGGGGCTCAGAAGATTGAGCGTCACTTCGCATTATTCAGAAAATGAACTTGCAAAAGTCAAAAAGAGAAAAACACAAAACCTGTCCAAAAAGCAGCGAAATGTCGGGATAAACGCGCTATCTTCAGAGAAGTAAAAGCATTGTAAGTCCGCTTTTCAGCGTCAAAATTTCATGTATATTCCCAGCACGCATGGGCATGAATACACAGGATTTGACGATGATACGTAAGTATTGGTGGCTGGTTGTTTTTGCCGTCTCCGTTTTTCTTTTTGATGCGCTTTTGATGCAATGGATCGAATTGATGGCGACTGAACAGGATAAGTGCCGAAACATGGATTCGGTTAACCCTCTTAAATTGATCAATTGTACCGATCTGGAGTAGCGAATCGGGCGATTTAACCTATGATTATTTATCACCCGGATTTCTTTTATCCCTTATAAAAACAGGGAATTAAAACACGTTGAGGATAAAAGAAGGGGTGATACTGTCTCGTCCTGTTCTTTTCCTGCATAACCAATGAGCTAATGATACATGCCGGTTAGTGAGTACAACCACATCCTTGTGGCGGTTTCATTTGCTGTCGCTATTTTTGCGTCCTATACCGCATTAAATATGGCCGGACGCGTAGCCGGAAGCGCCCGATCAAACGCCAGAATATGGCTAATGGGCGGCGGCTTCGCGCTGGGCGTCGGTATTTGGGCGATGCATTTTGTCGGGATGCTGGCGATGGATCACGCGATGAACATGCGCTTCGATCCGTTCCTCACCGGCCTCTCCATGCTGATCGCGATCGGCTCCTCCCTGTTTGCGCTATGGCTGGTTAGCGCTGAAAAACTGCGCCTGCGCCGTTTACTACCGGGCGCGCTGGTGATGGGACTGGGCATCAGCGCAATGCATTATACCGGGATGGCGGCGCTGCAATTTGCTTCCATTATCGTCTGGAATAGCGCGTGGGTTGCCCTCTCTATCATTATCGCGCTACTGGCGTCCTGCGGCGCGCTGTGGCTCACGTTCCGCCTGCGTAATGAGGGAACAGATGTCGCCCTGAGGCGAGCAGGCGCCGCGGTATTAATGGGGATAGCTATCGCCGGCATGCATTACGCCGGTATGAAGGCCGCACACTTTCCCCAAAACTGGCCGATGGAGCATCGTGGCGTCGATAGCAACTGGCTGGCTGTTCTTGTCAGCGTGGTCGCGCTGACTATCCTGGGCATTACTCTTCTGGTTTCTTTATTTGACGCCCGGCTTCAGGCCCGCACCGCACTACTTGCCTCTTCGCTGGCGCAGGCGAACCAGGAACTGGCGCAGCTGGCGCTGCATGATACGCTCACCCGTTTACCAAACCGGGTACTCCTTGAGGATCGTCTGGAACAGGCCATCAGCAAAGCGAATCGGGAAGGCTCGTCTTTCGCGCTACTGTTTATGGATCTGGATGGCTTTAAAGCCGTTAATGACGCTTATGGTCATGATATCGGCGATAAGCTACTGGTAGCGGTCACGCATCGTCTGAACCAACCGCTGAGCGGGCAGTTTACCCTGGCGCGGATTGGCGGCGACGAATTTGTGCTGCTTGCAGAAGTCAGCGCGCCTGACGAAGCGGCTTCCCTTGCCAGCGCGCTGGTACATTCGATAGATGCGCCCTTTACGATAGATCCGTACGAACTGGTCGTCACCCTTAGCGTGGGAATAGCGCTCTATCCGCTGGACGGAAAAAACGAACGGGAACTGATGTTCAACGCCGATGCCGCAATGTACCACACGAAACATACGGGGCGTAACGGATACCATTTCTTTCAGCCATCAATGAATATGCTGGCGCAAACCCAACTTCAGCTAATGAATGACCTGTGGCTGGCGCTGGAAAGACAAGAGCTCAGGCTGGTGTATCAGCCTAAATTTCAGGCTCCTGCCGGCCCCATTGTAGGATTTGAGGCCCTGTTGCGCTGGTATCATCCAAAACAAGGCGTACTGAATCCTGACCAGTTTTTACCGCTGGCGGAAAAAACTGGTCTTATCGTCACTATCGGTAGCTGGGTGATAGACGAGGCGTGTCGACAGCTCCGCGAGTGGCACTTACAGGGATACGCCTTATGGTCAGTGGCGGTAAATCTGTCCGCCTTACAATTTGAGCAGCCCGGGCTTGTGGACACCATTACGCGGAGCCTGGCCCGACACAATATCCGTCCCGATTTATTGATTCTGGAAATCACCGAAACCACGGCGATGAACAAGCCAGAGCAAAGCGTCGCTATACTCACCAGATTAACGGAAATGGGGGTTAAGGCCTCTATTGACGACTTTGGCACCGGCTATTCCAGCCTTCTCTATCTGAAACGTCTTCCGGCGTGCGAACTAAAAATTGATCGCGCTTTCGTACATGAACTCAGCGAGGCAGGCGACGGCGCGACCATTGTTGCGGCTATTGTCGCGCTGGCGAAAGCGTTAAATCTGCAAATTGTGGCAGAAGGGGTAGAAAATGAAACGCAGCAACAATTTTTGACCCAGTTAGGATGCCATACGCTTCAGGGGTTCCTGCTTGGCAAGCCGCGTACGGCAGAGGAAATTGCTCGCGATATTCGGGACCCTGCCAATATATTCACAAGGTAAATATATAATATCAACTCAAAATAATCTCAGGCTTCTTCCGCCTGTTGTTCATTTGGCATTAATTGCCTCACACTGCCATCCGGGCTTAGCATTTTTAATACATTATCGACTAATGCAGGCGCCTGCTTATAAAGATCATAACTTGTGGGATTCATTAACCAGTTCTTTACTATTCCGCTAAAACTACCATGCAGAATAATTAATATGACATCCAGATCAAGACTGCCTGAGATCAGCTTTTTATCCATACATCGCTGTAATACTTCAAGCAGAGACTGATGATGGAAACCCATCTTCTCCCGAATGGCCTGTTCCGATATCATACCATTATGGAATTCACATTTATGATATAAAATCTGCATTAATGCCTGCTGACGAGGCACTGCCGCAATATATTGTAAGGCTGCAATAAATTTCTCTCGTAGATCCTGTAAAGGATTATCATTCCAGCATCCCGTAAGCCTATCCTGAATAAGTTCGCGTAAAGGTGGTTGCTGTAACCAAACCTCATTAAACAACTGCGTTTTATTCTCAAAGTGCCAGTAGATGGCGCCCCGCGTGACATCAGCGGCATCAGCGATATCATTCAGCGTCGTGTTGGCAACGCCGCGCAAAGCGAACTGCGCAATAGCGGTTTCAATCAAGTGTTGCCGCGTTTTAAGCGCATCCGCCTTCGTTTTCTTCGCCATAATTAAGATATCCTGGACCATAAAAACGATAAATACGCTGATAAAATACTCAGCACAAAAAACAACTTTACCATGTCCTTTTTAGTCAGACGAGAGACAGCTATTTTTATTTCGCACAATATCGCCAAATCAATAATAAAAGCAAATAAATTAATAAAACATATTCATATAAAATATATATTTCTATTTATGTTATTCAACATCATGATTTTACTAATCGGGACATTATGAAACGACAGGGAATAGTTCTTTTTTTTTGCTTTTATGTGCCGTGAACCCCATCCCAAAATAAGTATTGCTTACATCACAAGCTAATAATTTGTAGGATACCCCACTGCTATTCTATTTTTCGCGCGTTAACGCCTTACCGTTATCCGGTGAATAACGAGCTTTCGGTTTTTTAAGGAACAGTAATGACGAAACATGCCAGGTTTTCACTCCTGCCCTCATTCATCATATTCTCTGCTGCGCTGCTGGCCGGTTGTAATGACCAGGGAGATACCCAGGCTCATGCCGGCGAGCCGCAAGTCACCGTCCACGTGGTCGAAACAGCGCCGCTAGCCGTAACGACCGAACTTCCCGGACGTACGTCCGCATTTCGCATTGCGGAGGTTCGCCCCCAGGTGAGCGGGATCGTGCTTAAAAGAAACTTCACCGAAGGTAGCGATGTAGAGGCCGGGCAGTCGCTTTATCAGATCGATCCTGCCACTTATCAGGCCGATTATGACAGCGCTAAAGGCGAACTTGCTAAAAGCGAAGCGGCTGCGGCTATCGCGCACCTGACGGTCAAACGCTATGTTCCACTGGTCGGCACAAAATATATCAGCCAACAGGAATATGATCAGGCGATTGCCGACGCCCGCCAGGCCGATGCCGCCGTTGTGGCGGCAAAAGCCGCTGTTGAAAGCGCGCGTATTAACCTTGCGTATACCAAAGTCACCTCACCCATCAGCGGGCGTATAGGAAAATCTAATGTGACTGAAGGCGCGCTGGTGACTAATGGTCAGTCAACTGAACTGGCTACCGTGCAACAACTCGACCCGATTTATGTCGACGTGACGCAATCAAGCAACGACTTTATGCGACTCAAGCAATCCGTCGAACAAGGTAACCTGCATAAAGACAGCGCCAGTAGCACGGTTCAACTGGTAATGGAAAATGGTCAGGTCTACCCGATTAAAGGCACGCTGCAATTTTCCGACGTTACCGTAGATGAAAGCACCGGCTCTATCACGCTCAGGGCAGTTTTCCCTAACCCGCAACACAGTCTGCTTCCCGGTATGTTTGTTCGCGCTCGCATTGATGAAGGCGTCCAGCCCAATGCCATCCTTGTCCCCCAGCAGGGCGTAACCCGCACGCCGCGCGGCGACGCAATGGTGATGGTGGTTAACGATAAAAGCCAGGTCGAAGCCCGCAATGTCGTGGCGGCGCAGGCTATTGGCGATAAATGGCTCATCAGCGAAGGGTTAAAACCGGGCGATAAGGTCATCGTCAGCGGCTTACAAAAAGCGCGACCGGACGTCCAGGTGAAAGCCACTACCGATGCTCCTGCAGCGAAAACGGCGCAATAAGGTAACCGTACATGGCAAACTTTTTTATTAGACGTCCTATTTTCGCCTGGGTTCTGGCCATTATCCTGATGATGGCTGGCGCACTGGCAATAATGCAACTTCCCGTTGCGCAGTATCCAACCATTGCGCCGCCAGCGGTTTCTATTTCTGCAACCTATCCTGGCGCGGATGCGCAGACGGTACAGGATACGGTTACTCAGGTTATCGAACAAAATATGAACGGTATCGATAACCTGATGTATATGTCCTCTACCAGCGACTCTGCTGGTAGCGTGACCATCACCCTGACCTTCCAGTCCGGAACCGATCCGGATATCGCGCAGGTTCAGGTGCAAAATAAATTGCAGCTCGCCACGCCTTTACTGCCGCAAGAAGTCCAGCAGCAGGGGATTAGCGTTGAAAAGTCCAGCAGCAGCTTTTTGATGGTCGCCGGGTTCGTCTCGGATAATCCGAACACTACCCAGGACGACATCTCTGACTATGTCGCCTCTAACATTAAGGATTCTATCAGCCGTCTTAATGGTGTGGGCGACGTTCAGCTATTTGGCGCACAGTACGCCATGCGTATCTGGCTGGATGCGAATCTGCTAAATAAATACCAGCTCACGCCAGTTGACGTCATCAACCAGTTAAAAGTACAGAACGACCAGATTGCGGCAGGCCAACTGGGCGGCACGCCAGCATTACCGGGCCAGCAGCTTAACGCCTCAATCATCGCCCAAACGCGTCTGAAAGATCCGGAAGAGTTCGGCAAAGTTACGTTGCGTGTCAATACCGACGGTTCTGTCGTTCATCTCAAAGATGTCGCGCGTATTGAGCTTGGCGGTGAAAACTATAATGTTGTAGCGCGCATTAACGGTAAACCGGCCTCCGGTCTCGGTATTAAACTGGCGACCGGCGCTAACGCGCTGGATACCGCAACCGCAATCAAAGCGAAACTGGCGGAACTGCAGCCTTTCTTCCCTCAGGGAATGAAGGTGGTTTATCCTTATGACACAACGCCCTTCGTAAAAATATCTATCCACGAAGTGGTAAAAACTCTGTTTGAAGCGATTATTCTGGTGTTCCTGGTAATGTATCTGTTCTTACAGAATATCCGGGCAACCCTGATTCCTACCATCGCTGTTCCTGTCGTGTTGCTAGGCACTTTTGCGGTACTCGCCGCCTTTGGCTATTCCATCAATACCCTGACGATGTTCGGCATGGTACTGGCGATAGGACTGTTGGTTGACGATGCGATAGTGGTCGTAGAAAACGTTGAACGTGTAATGATGGAGGATAACCTTTCTCCCCGAGAGGCGACGGAAAAATCCATGTCGCAGATTCAGGGAGCGCTGGTTGGTATCGCGATGGTACTGTCTGCGGTATTTATCCCGATGGCCTTTTTTGGCGGTTCGACCGGGGCAATTTATCGCCAGTTCTCTATTACTATTGTTTCAGCAATGGCGCTATCCGTTCTGGTTGCGTTGATTCTGACGCCAGCGCTATGCGCTACGCTGCTTAAACCCGTATCTGCTGAACATCACGAGAAAAAAAGCGGCTTCTTTGGCTGGTTCAATACCAGGTTTGACCACAGCGTTAACCACTATACTAACAGCGTAAGCGGCATCGTGCGTAATACGGGTCGCTATCTCATTATCTATCTACTTATTGTAGTCGGAATGGCGGTTCTGTTTTTACGCCTCCCGACCTCCTTCCTGCCGGAAGAAGATCAGGGGGTATTCCTGACCATGATTCAGCTCCCCTCTGGCGCTACGCAAGAACGTACGCAGAAAGTGCTGGATCAAGTCACTCATTACTACCTGAATAATGAAAAAGCGAACGTCGAAAGCGTGTTTACCGTAAACGGCTTTAGCTTTAGCGGTCAGGGACAAAACTCAGGGATGGCATTTGTCAGCCTTAAACCCTGGGAAGAGCGTAACGGTGAAGAAAATAGCGTCGAAGCCGTTATCGCCAGAGCGACACGCGCCTTTAGCCAGATTCGCGACGGGTTGGTGTTCCCCTTCAACATGCCGGCAATTGTCGAGTTAGGTACCGCGACAGGTTTCGACTTTGAACTGATTGATCAGGGAGGACTCGGTCACGATGCGTTAACAAAAGCGCGTAATCAACTGCTGGGTATGGTCGCGAAGCATCCAGACCTATTAGTGCGCGTACGCCCGAACGGGCTGGAAGACACGCCACAGTTCAAGCTGGATGTCGATCAAGAAAAAGCGCAGGCGCTCGGTGTTTCGCTGTCTGATATCAACGAAACCATCTCCGCGGCGTTGGGCGGCTATTACGTTAACGACTTTATCGATCGCGGACGAGTGAAAAAAGTATACGTTCAGGCTGACGCTCAGTTCCGTATGCTGCCGGGAGATATCAACAATCTTTATGTTCGCAGCGCTAATGGCGAGATGGTGCCCTTCTCTACCTTTAGCTCAGCACGGTGGATTTATGGTTCGCCACGCCTGGAACGCTATAACGGGATGCCGTCAATGGAACTGCTCGGCGAAGCAGCACCCGGACGAAGTACCGGTGAAGCCATGTCGTTAATGGAAAACCTGGCTTCACAGCTGCCAAACGGTATTGGCTATGACTGGACAGGTATGTCGTATCAGGAACGGTTGTCAGGTAACCAGGCGCCGGCGCTGTACGCAATCTCACTCATTGTCGTTTTCCTCTGCCTTGCCGCTCTGTATGAAAGCTGGTCAATTCCGTTCTCGGTAATGCTGGTCGTACCGCTCGGCGTGGTTGGCGCTCTGCTTGCAGCGTCATTGCGCGGTCTGAACAATGACGTTTACTTCCAGGTTGGCTTGTTAACCACTATTGGCCTTTCTGCTAAAAACGCCATCCTGATTGTCGAGTTCGCCAAAGATCTCATGGAAAAAGAAGGACGTGGATTGATTGAAGCGACGCTGGAAGCATCCCGTATGCGTTTACGTCCTATTCTAATGACCTCGCTGGCCTTTATTCTCGGGGTAATGCCGTTAGTTATCAGTCGTGGCGCAGGTAGTGGGGCACAGAACGCAGTAGGCACAGGGGTTATGGGGGGAATGTTAACCGCAACCTTATTAGCTATCTTCTTCGTGCCAGTATTCTTCGTTGTTGTAAAACGCCGATTTAATCGCCATCATGATTAACCGGTAAACAGAGGCGTCTTCGGACGCCTTTTTAAACGGTACTTCTTTATCTCCGCTATTCCCCCTCTCCGCTTACCTCTGCATTCTCCATAGTTTTTACAATTCACATGAATTGAGATGATTCCTCATGTCGGCCATTTTTTCTGTGGTGGTAAAATAACTCTCGTTTTCGCAGCGGTTAGAGCCAGCATTTACGTTGCTGTACTTCGCGAAACGCTGATTAATGAGGTAACACCATGAAAAGACTAATTCCAGTTGCATTGCTTACCACCTTATTGGCAGGTTGTGCACATGATTCTCCCTGCGTACCGGTTTATGACGATCAAGGGCGACTGGTTCATACCAATACATGTATGAAAGGTACTACGCAGGATAACTGGGAGACAGCAGGCGCTATTGCTGGCGGCGCTGCGGCGGTAGCAGGGTTGACGATGGGTATCATTGCGCTTTCTAAATGATACATGCAGGCGCGGCAATGCCGCGCTTTCAGTAATAATATAAAGGTCGTAAGGATACTCAGCGACGTAATCTATTCAGCCTATCCCCCGAAAGTTAACACGATAAAACGCTCTCTTTTCTTACTCGCCCATCCCGATGGTATTTATTCTATTCCTTGTCCGATGCAGACAAAATTGTAGCTTGATAGCATCGTAAGCCGCATTACAAACAGGCTTTATACAGTAAGACTTAGAGCGTGATCATTAGGCGTAATTATTACAGACAGTCTGGATATAAACCGGAGCATACACGTAATACATGAGGATTTTGAGCACTGTCCCAGGGCCAAACTGGCAAATAAAATAGCCTAATGGGCCAGATTCTTAGTCCTCAGCGAATATCTCTATTGCTTATTAGAGGCGTAAGTAAAAGCCGTTTGTACATCTACTTCAGCACGGTTCACATTCGATGGTTCAGGCGGATATATGGCGGGAAATCACGTTGACTAAAACGGTTTTTATCCACTCTACGAAGATGTTTAAAACGCGTCGGCGTCATTATCCGATAACTTTT
Organism: Salmonella sp. SAL03688; assembly: GCF_046551895.1. Classification (NCBI taxonomy): domain Bacteria; kingdom Pseudomonadati; phylum Pseudomonadota; class Gammaproteobacteria; order Enterobacterales; family Enterobacteriaceae; genus Salmonella; species Salmonella sp. SAL03688. The sequence goes on along the minus strand of NZ_JBGDVI010000004.1, from coordinate 891 downwards.
TCCATAGAGAGATAAATGCAAAAAGGCCCAGTCTTTCGATTGGGCCCTTTGCTTTATTTGATGTCTGGCAGTTTATGGCGGGCGTCCTGCCCGCCACCCTCCGTGCCGTTGCTGCGCAACGTTCAAATCCGCTCCCGGCGGATTTCTCCTCCTCAGGAGAGCGCTCACCGACAGACTACAGACAAAAACAAAAGGCCCAGTCTTTCGACTGAGCCTTTTGTTTTATTTGATGTCTGGCAGTTCCCTACTCTCGCATGGGGAGACCCCACACTACCATCGGCGCTACGGCGTTTCACTTCTGAGTTCGGCATGGGGTCAGGTGGGACCACCGCGCTACTGCCGCCAGACAAATTCTTTTTCAAATGCCGAACTTTAACCGTATTAAGTGGTGCTGATACCCAGAGTCGAACTGGGGACCTCACCCTTACCAAGGGTGCGCTCTACCAACTGAGCCATATCAGCACACTAAATTTGATGCCTGGCAGTTCCCTACTCTCGCATGGGGAGACCCCACACTACCATCGGCGCTACGGCGTTTCACTTCTGAGTTCGGCATGGGGTCAGGTGGGACCACCGCGCTAGTGCCGCCAGGCAAATTCTGTTATCAGACCGTTTTTACGTTCTGATGTAATCTGAATCAGTGCTGAAAATCGTCTCTCATCCGCCAAAACATCTTCGGCGTTGTAAGGTTAAGCCTCACGGTTCATTAGTACCGGTTAGCTCAACGCATCGCTGCGCTTACACACCCGGCCTATCAACGTCGTCGTCTTCAACGTTCCTTCAGGAGACTCTAAGTCTCAGGGAGAACTCATCTCGGGGCAAGTTTCGTGCTTAGATGCTTTCAGCACTTATCTCTTCCGCATTTAGCTACCGGGCAGTGCCATTGGCATG